>NZ_JRPD02000001.1 GCF_000765805.2 Helicobacter muridarum
GGCTTTATATTTGAGCTAGCAAAGAGAAAAGGAATTATAAAGATTCGTTTACTTAATATAAAGCTGTATTTAGATTTTAGTGGGGTTATGAGTGTGTTTAAGTAGATGGATTAGAAATTGACAGGCTATAGTAACATCATTTGTTATAGCCTTTAAGTATTCTTAACATAAACTCTTGGCACTCGCTTAGATACTGCACAAACAAGCTCATAGTTAATAGTTCCAATATGGTTAGCCAACTCATCTACACTTAACTCATTGCCCATATTATCGTAGCCAAACAACAATGCGCAATCTCCTATTTTTACATTTTCTAGGTGGCTAATATCAACCATGCAATGATCCATGCAAATATTGCCTATCACTGGTGCTCTTTTGCCATGTATTAGCACATCTGCCTTGTTGGATAAAAGTCTCATATAGCCATCGGCATAGCCTATAGGCAATGTGGCTATCTTGCTTTTCTTATTGGCTATGAATGTTTTGTTATAACTTACACCTTCATCCTTGCCTATTTCTTTTATATGTATGATATTGGCTTTAAGGCTCATAGCTGGCTTTAGTTTTACCCCTTGCATATCCATATCTATACTTGGTTTTAAGCCGTATGCGCTGATCCCTAGCCTAACCATATCTCTATGTGATTGTTTAAACCTAAGTAAGCTAGCACTATTAGCACAATGCAATAAGATATTTTTTGGTAGCGTTATGGAATCTAGGAAATCTTGAAAGCCCTTGTTTTGCTTATTGAAATATTCCAAATCATTAGAATCAGCCGTAGCGAAATGTGTGAAAATACCCTTAACATTAATATATGGTAGATTAAGAATATCTTGTATTTCCTTTATGCTTCTGGCTGTATATTTATATCCTATACGATTCATGCCTGTATCTAGCTTGATATGCGCTAAAGCCTCTTTGTTTTCTTTGCTAGCAATATTTGAAAATTCTTTTGCTGTTTGCATATCATATATACATAGCTCAATATTGTTTTTGATAGCCTCCAAAGCATGATATGGTAGTGTGTATCCTAGGATTAGGATTCTAGGTTCTTTGAATCTTTCTCTAAGTTGCAGTGCTTCTTCAAGTGTTGCAACTCCAAAAAAAGATATATTATGCTTTAACGCAAATTCTGCTAGCTTCACTGCTCCATGACCATAAGCATCTGCCTTTAGCACTAGCATTAATTTTGTATTTTCCTCTATTCTTTCTTTAGCTAGATTAATATTATGCAGAAAATTGGACATATTAATCTCTGCCCATACCTGCCTTTTTAGACTATGATAAGCCATTCTATTGCTTTTTGGTTTTTACTTGAAAGTAAGCATAAAGTATAATAAGCATAATGACTATCCCACCATATCCAAGCAATGGATAAACAATACTAATCAAATCCTTGAATCCCAAAAGACTAGCAAAGAATCCAACTAGCGCAGTGGCTGTTATAACTATCAATGACGATGTTCTTTGTAGTTTATAGATTTTTTTAAATCTTTCTACTGATCCATAAAAGCAAGTAATAGCGGTTGAATACAATCCGCAAAATAATATAATTGCATAAAGAGAGCCAATAAAAGGTGACATATTATTGGCAAGCACTATCATAGGTAATCTCTGTGTGCCAACTTCAACTATATGCGCCTTTAACACTAGGCTTAAGAATAATGCACAACCGCCAAGCATGATTGCCCCTAGCAATATACCAAAAAATATTGTGCTATTGTTTTTTGATTCATCGCTAAGTGGCACAAGAACAGCCAGTGCTAATTGGAAGTTAAAGGCTACATATAACACAGCAGAAATCCCCCAGTGCCAAATCAAGCTGCTATTATTCACCGCAGCATTTGCTATTTCTTGCTCAGATGCATTACTTGGATTTACTATAGAGTAGATTCCAACAACGGCGACCCCAAGAAACATAATGGGTATAACTATCTCCATAACCTTTACAATCGTGTTAAGCCCTATATATGTGTTAATCACAAGTAGAATACACACGACCAAAGCACCTACAAACATAGGTAATCCGAACTTATCTTCAAATGTAGCCCCAGCTCCAGATAGCATTATAACTAGCGTGCCAAATAATGAAAGCGTTATAAACAAATCACAGAACAAAGAAAGGAATTTGATATTAAGCGGATTAATTGCTTGTATATAGCTGTTTGTTCTAAGAGTAATAGCAAGCCAAGCAGGTAAATATCCAAATACAAAAAACAATAGTGTAGTCAAACATACAATAAGCCAAGTATGTTCTTTGAAGTATAAGAAATATTGCAAGATTTCCTGTCCAGAAGCATATCCTGCCCCAATTACAGTGCCTGCATAGGTTGTTGCAACACCTATAATAGATACCTTTTTGGACATGATATATCCTTTCTATTTATGATGTTTTATACTAATATATAAGCTCTTTTGTGTCAAGCTCTTTTGTGTATTTTTTGAAAATATATATTGAGGATAATTTTTCTATTTTAAGTTTTAATCAAAATACTTTTTAATTTCATAGCTTTTAGATTCTTCATCTACTAAGTTTGGTTATAAGACAAAAGATAATAGTTGTTGTAAGTAAGTCTTAATAACTTAATAATCTTATATTAATTCATATCATTTGTTTTTAATGATTACTTATCGTCTTTTGTCCTATAGAATCTCTGTATTTTTTCATCAAGAGGCGTAATGATTCTATAAAATATAGGGACTACAATTAAAGATAGTATCATAGATACCATTAATCCGCCTATCATTGCTAGCCCTATTGGCTGCTTCATAGCACTGCCATCGCCTGTTGCTATTGCTAGGGGTAACATGCCTGCTACCATGGCTATAGTTGTCATAAGGATTGGTCTTAACCTTTGCTTACCTGCAAGTTGTATTGATTGTGCAAGTGTTGCTCCATTCTTTCGGTTTTCATTGGCTACATCTACTAGTAATGTGGCATTTTTACCTACCATTCCAATAAGCAAAATGAGCCCCATAATGGAGAACATGCTAATAGCCGCTTCACTTCCGCCTGCTATCTTGATTGCAAAGAATGCCCCACTAAAGCTTAACGGCATAGTCACCATGATGATAATTGGCTGTAAAAAGCTTTCATACAATGCTGCAAGAATAAGATAAATAAGCACAAATGCCATCATAATGGCTACACCAAATGCTACAAGTGTCTCACTTAAACTATCTGCTTGTCCCATTAGGCGATAGTTTGCGCCACTATCTAGCCATTTTGCTCCAGAATTGGCATTTTTTTCAATTAGATCTACCATTTCTCCAACGCTAAGCCCACTATGTTCTTTTGGTGCTACTGCTACTATTATGCTTCTTTGCCTATTGAATCTTGTAATATTGGTAGATGTAAGATCATCTTCTATATCAACTAGTCCGTCTATAAATATTAAGTCTCCGTTTTTGCTTCTAACTTGAATTCGCTTTAAATCATCAGAAGTCATACGTTTATAATCTGGAGCACGAACAGTTATGTAATATTCCTTGCCATCTTCTTTATAGTATGCTACTTGGGTTTCACCAGAAAATGCCGTAGCTACTGCTTGTCCTATGTCTGTGCTTGTGATTCCATATTGTGCTAGATTCTGCCTAATTGGTTTTAATTTAAATGCTGGCATAGAATCTGAAGTAGAAAGATGAAAATTTGTGATTTTATCCTTAAATCTTGGTTCTTGCTCTGTAATATATTTACTTAGATTTTCAACGCTTGATTGCATTATTTGCTCTATTGGCGAAAATATAGCAAGTTGCACAGGTGTATTATCGTTTCCACCCCCAACTAATGGAACTTCAGATCCATATATATCAATACCTTCTGCTTCGGGCATAGATAGTAAGGTGTCAGTTAGACTTTGCAATATAACAAATTGGTCTGCCTCTTTGCCATGCTTCTTACGCTCTTTTAGTGGTTTTAGTGCTACATACAGTTTAGAAAAGAAAGCTTGCTGTAAGTCGCCGGGTCCTACTTGCAGAGTTACAAAATCTACATATTGGTTTGATTCTATATGACTTGCAAAGAATTCAGTTTTTCTTTTCATCTCATCAATACTAATTCCTGGCTTTGCTTTGAACATAATCTGAAATTGGCTTCTGTCTTCTTTTAGTAAAAATTCATTACCCATAGTTGATGCAACAAATAGCGAAAGAATAAAAATGCCAAAAACCAAGCTAGCCACAATTAACATATTCTTCCAACTTTTCATTAGAAATTGCAAGATAGACAAATATATATTATCAATTCGCTCAAAGAATGGCAATGTCTTATAATAGAATCTTGATTGTTCTGCTTTAACTAAAAGCGCGCTAAACATAGGAATGACAGTTATTACAACAATATAGCTAATTACTACAGCTAGTGCTACTGTTAGCCCAAAGCTAGCAAAGAATTTGCCCGAGATTCCGCTCATTGTCCCCACTGGGATAAATACAGAGAGCAACATAGCAGAGATTGCTATAATGGCAAATCCAATTTCGCGAACCCCTTCATAGGCTGCTTCTCTTGGGCTTATACCATGTTCTAGTTTGTTATGAATGTTTTCTATGACGACAATGGCGTCATCTATGATAATTCCAATAGCAAGAGTTAAGGCTAGCATTGTTAGCATGTTAAGCGTAAAGCCCATAATATGTATACATACAAATGCACCTAACACTGAAACAGGCAATGATATCGCTGATACTATTGTAATAGTGAAGTTTCGTAAGAAAAATAACACAATGCACACAGCTAAAAATCCGCCTAATGCTAAATCAAATTGTATGTCATTAATTGATGAGCGAATATATTCTGTAGTGTCCCAAAAGATATTTATATCATATCCCGGGCTTACTGCTTCTATTTGCTTCATTGCTTTTTTTACACCGTCGGCTATGGCTATTTCATTTGCTCCTGTGATCTTTTGAACCTCTAATATTACTCCTCTTTTGCCTTTGTATGTTGCATAAGATTTTTCCTCTGCTAGTCCATCTTCAATATCTGCAATGTCTCTAAGCATTAATCCATCTTTTATGATGATGTTTCCTACTTCTTCTACGTTTATGCTATTTGCATCTGTGATAATGTAATGCTCGCTAGTTAAGTCTATTAATCGCCCGCCATCTATCTCTCTATTTTCTCTTCCTATGATACTTGATAGGTCTGTATATGTGATGTTGTATTTGCTCATCAATGTAGGATCTGGATAGATTTTAATTTGCCTTTCACGGTATCCGCTTAGTTGTACATTTCCTACTCCTCCAATTCTTTGCAATATAGGAGAGATGATATTATTTGTATGTTTCATTATTTCTGGCATTGGTTTATCAGATGATAAAAAGAGAGAAATAATAGGAGTGCTGCCTGTATCTAGCTTCTGCACTGTTGGCTTATCTATTTCAGAATCTAGCACCACGGCATTTACTTTATCGCGAACATCATTTACAGCTACTTCCAAAGGCTTTTCTAACTCAAACATCACAGCCACAATACTAATGTTTTTCGCGGAATTTGATGTTACATATTTGATTCCATCAATTGCTAGCACAGCTTGCTCAATTTTGTCTGTTACTTTGGTTTCAATAGTTTCTGCACTAGCACCTTTGTATATAGTTTTGACAACCACTACGGGAAAATCTACATCAGGAAACAAAGCTTTTGGCATGCTTTTTATTCCATATATTCCAAACAAAATAAGAGCCATTGCAAACATAAATGTTGATACGGGTCTGCTAATGGCAAATTTATACATATAATATTCCTTTAAGATTGTTTAATTTAACAGCATCTTTTTCCGCCACCTCTTCCATATCTTTTATCTTGAGAATCTAGAAAGAATTCTTTGCGGCTTTTTATAGGACAATTTGGGTGATATTTTTCATGATGTTCCTTATATTTTTCATAGCTTGGTAAGCCTACTAATAGACTAAAGAACTTTTCAGATTGTCTATATATTCTTGATATGTTTGCAATATATTTTGCAATTTTGCTTTGTTTTTCCATTATATACCTTTATCATTTGGGATAAAAATGCTTATTTATATATTTTATCTCTTGTTCTTTCTGCCATTCCTCCTTATACCAAGAGGGAATCTTTTGCATACCAGATTTAAGAAACATTCTATCCATAGTTTTTAATGATGGCATATTCCATGACTCTAAATCCTGATTAAAGCTTTTTGCGTTGTGAAACATATCTCTAGCATTCTTTAGTTTTTCTAGATTCCAATTGCTTATATCTTGATTGAATGATAAAGCGTTATAAAACATGCTTCCAGCTGCTATTACATTTTCTACATTCCAAGAGTTAAGCGGCTGATTAAATTTAGTTGCTCCTAGGAACATATTAAACATAAACTTTACATTGCTTACATTCCATGAATTAAGAGGACTATTAAACTCGCTGGCATCATGAAACATTCCGCTCATATATTCTACATTTTCTACATTCCAAGATTCTATATTGTGGTTAAAGAATTTAGCTCCAGCAAACATATAGCTCATGTCTGTAACATTACTTGTATCCCATGATTCTATACCTGTGAAATCTTTTCGCTTTGAATCTTGAAATAACCTACTCATATCAGTAATCTTACTAGTGTCAATATCGTCTAATGAAATACTAGGATCTCTTAATAGTCTTTCTAGATAATAGCGAGATCCTGGACTATGCTTGGCTTGTGCCATTGTATATGTGCCAAATTCCACATATACACATAGATAAAAAAAATAGCTTATTTGCAATATAATCTTTTGCATCATTATCCCTTGATATTGTGCTTATATAAACTATCTTTAAATAAACATATTCTAATAACTCATTATTAACAATAGCCCAAAAATATAAATTGCTTACATATGCATAAGATTAATAACCTCTATTTATTTGCATTACAGAATCATTTTTATATCCTAAGCTAGATAACAAAATTATCATAATTATGACTTTATGCTAAAGCAACATAATAGTATTTTTATGATGACTATATGATATAAAGAATCTAAAACTTCATAATTAATAATTCTAGATACATTTGGAGGGAATAGCTTAAGAAATCTAAAAAATATATTTTGCTTTGATTTATGTCATCAAGTTGGGAATCTAAATGTGTTGAATTACGCATAATTTATTTTATGGGACTAACAAGATTCACAAATCAAGAATCTGCCTAATGTTGATTTAGCTACATCATATATCTAGAATCGTTTTTTAGCTACATCTTGCATAATCCTTTCAGATATGTCATTAACAAAGTTGCTTATTTCTTGAGAATGACCAGCAATTTCTAGGGTTTGCTGTGTAACTTGCTCTAGTTGGTCAACTGTTTCATTAATTTGACTTATACCTTGTGCTTGCTCTTTAATAGACTCTGCCATATCATTAATGCTTTGCACTAATATATTAGTATTTGCTTCTATTTCTCCTAGGCTCTTTTGAGTTCTCTCTGCTAGTTTTCTAACTTCATCTGCAACAACTGCAAATCCTCTACCATGTTCTCCTGCTCTTGCTGCTTCTATTGCTGCATTTAATGCTAATAGATTTGTTTGGTCTGCTATATCTCTTATTATTCCAATAACATTCTTAATGTCTTCACTTTGTTTTATTACTTCATCTGTTCTACCTGATACATTTTGCATAGATGATGTTATTTCTTCTATAGCTGATGCCGTTTCTTCAAGCGAGCTTGCTTGAGTGTTTGAACCCTTTACTAGCTCTTGTGAAGTTTCTTTTAATATTTTGCTTTTTTCTTCTAGTTCACTAGCGAAGTTGTTAGAAGCAATAAGCATTTCTCTTATCTCTTCTCCCAATGCGTTTGTTACTATTTCTACTCGTCCGTTAGCATTTTTAACCTCTGTTGTAAAGTTAAGCTTTATATAGGAGTTAAACACACGTTCAATTTCATCAAGATTGCTACCAATTTTATTTTGTAATTCTTCAAGCATGTGATTAAGGACATCTCTTAATTCCATAAGTTGAGGATTATATGGGGTAGATTGAATTCTAGATGTTAGATTGCCATGCTCTACTGATTTTGCAGTTTCTACGGATTCCTCTATTGTTTGTCTATCTTTTTCTAGTCCTTTTTGCATTTTTTCAATATTGTGGTTTATTGATATTGTCATATCTCCAATTTCATCTTGATATTTGGGTTTTATTAAAGCTGGCGGAACTTTTATCTCATGGTTTAGGAATCTAAAGAAGTTTTGTAATAGCCTATAAATATTTTGGATACGTGATACAATCTGCGTTTTAATATAAAAGTATGCTACACTAATAACTATTACAAGAGTAATTAATATGCTAATTATTATAATATTTCTAAGTTCAACTATAGGTATAGATATATCTTGTTCTGACACTATTTCTATAGATGCCCAATATGTATTACCAATATCAAATGTTGATATAGCCCCATAACTATTTATCCCTTGTAAGTTAACAAGATTGTATACCCCATCTTTTCTATTAGAAATTGCATCAAGAATTGCGTTTATGCTAGGATTCGAATTAATTTCTTTTATTTGTCTTCCAAGATATGATGTATTTGAGTGAGCTGCAATTATTCCATCACTTGTTGCTAGTACTCTATAGTCATTGCTAAAGGCTTTATATTTATTTCCTGCTATATCTTCGTTTATTTTATGTAAATCAACAAAAGCTCCAATTACTCCTATTATTTGTTGATCATTATCAAGTAATGGGGAGTTTACTCCCATACCAAAAAATTCAGCATTATTGGCAAATTGAATTTTTCTTGGAGTGCCTATGACTTGTTTGCCTGTGCTTAATACTTCAGATATGCTAGGAATTGATAGTATACTTGGATCTGCTTGTAATAGCTCTATGCCACCTTGATTATCTGGAATATTGTCATTAAGCAGAATCATTAAATCGCCATTTGGTAGAAGATACTTAGGGTTTGTTATTTTGCCCATTTTACTATTATAATTTTTAATATATAAGTATCCATATTTACCTAAAGTGGTATCTAACATGTTTTCTATGTATTTTTGTATTAGTGTTAAATGATTTGTATCACTGCCGAAGCCAGTATTTAACATAGTATTAATTATATTAGCAGTAACTTCAACTGGTATTATAGTTTTATTTAGATCAGATTGCAATGAAGCTGAGATTCTACCTGAAATATTTTTTGCTAGCTTATCTGCTTCTCTATATTGTATTTTGCTTGACTGAATTACGATGACAACCATCATAATTATCATGCAAATTATCAATACTATACTTATGCTTATGATAATTTTTGACCCGACACTTAACTTTTTAAAAAAATTCATTATTTATTCCTTTTTAGAAGTATTTGAAATACTTATATCTTAACTTGGTATAGTATCTAAAAATATTCTTTAAGTTAAGTATTCAGCAGCAGATATTTAACTTAACATTAGCTTAAGGATACTTTAGTTAGAATTGAATGATTATATTAATATTGTAACAAAGGGGAATTCATAGCAATGGGTAAAAAGCAAATTGTTGTAAGACCTGAAGAGTCTTTGGATCCAAAAGAAGTATATAGCAAAAAAATCATTAATAATCGTCATCTACTTAAGAATGATTTTTATGAAAAAGAGCTTTGTAAGCTAGAAATAGAACTTGTCAAATTTCAGAATTGGGTAAAGAAAACAAAGCAGAAGATTGTAATCATTATGGAGGGACGAGATGGTGCTGGTAAGGGTGGCACTATTAGAGCTCTTACAACACATTTAAATCCTAGGGGTTGTCGCGTTGTTGCCCTACCCAAACCTTCAGAAGAAGAAAAAACAGAGTGGTATTTTAAACGTTATATAAGCACACTTCCTACTGGTGGTGAGATAGTTTTTTTTGACAGAAGCTGGTATAATAGGGCTGGTGTTGAGAAAGTAATGGGATTTTGTACCCAAGATGAATATAGGGAATTTATCTATCAAGTAAGCAATCTAGAACAAATGCTAGTAGCAAGCGGGACCATGATATTTAAATATTTCTTAAATGTCTCTAGAGAAGAACAAAAAAGGCGCATTGAGAGGAGAAAAGATGATCCTTTAAGAATGTGGAAATTAAGCCCTATTGATGCGAAATCTTTAAACCTGTGGGACGATTACACAGAGGCATTTGAGAAGATGTTTTCGCGTACGCATACGCCATTTTGTCCTTGGGTGATTGTGGATTCTAATGATAAAAAGAGAGCAAGGCTAAATCTTGCCAGGGATTTACTAAGTAAGGTAGATTATGAGGATAAGGATCAAAATTCTGTTTGTCTTTTAGCTGATCCAAATATCGTTCATCTATATTCACAGCAATCAAGCTTCATAAAGAAGAATAAAAATTTTAAAATCTTTAAAGATGATAAAAAAGATGCTAAGGACGACAAATCTAAAGATAGCAAAAAGGATGACAAAGATGACAAAAAATAAAAAGTAGCATAATACTTACATTTGAAATTATGAATATTTTGTATATTAAATTTAATATATTTTTGCTGTAGGTATTATAATGCTTGTAATTCAAATAGAATATTTAAAGAGAAATTATGCAAGACGATATGACTAGACAAATTGTGTCATTTGAGATACTAGGCTTTGAGCAGCAAAGCACAATTCAAATATTGACTAGTCAAGCTAGCAAATTCAATGTTTCACTTTCTTGTTCAAGAGATAATGATTATGAGATTGTAGCTATTGGTAGTGGAGTAGATTTAGAATTATTTTTCCAAGAGTTGCAATCATTATTTGGCGAACGACTCTTGCATGGTGATTTAGCTCATTTCCTTATACATAAACTAACGCAAAAATCCCTTACAATTTGCGTTTCAGAATCTTGCACAGGTGGAGTGTTGAGCTCTTTGCTTACATCTGTTCAAGGTGCTAGTAATGCATATAAAGGTGGAATAGTTGCATATAGTATAGAATCAAAAAAGCAGATTCTAGGAGTTCAGGATTTTGTGTTCAAAGACTTTGGTGTTTATTCTGAAGAATGCGTGAAGGCTATGGCAAAGGGAGCTATGGATATATTTGGGGCTGATATAGCCATTGCAACAAGTGGCTTGGCTTCAGAGGATACAAGTGGACATAATTTTCTTAATCTTCCTATAGGATATGTTTTTACTTGTGTATTATGTAAGTCTATGCTTCCTGTAGTCATTTCGCAAAATTATCTCTCAAAAGATGCTTTAGATTCTTACACACCAAGCTTTAATTTGGAAAGATTATATGGATTTAAGAATTACCAAAATCCCCAAGATTTTTCAGACTTTAGAGAAAAAGATTCTAATATACGAGAATCAAATCATCTAAAGCCCAACCTTCAAAATCCAATCCAGCAAAATTCAAGTTCAACACTAATTTCATCAAGAATTTTTATTCAGCAAGAAGCAAGCTTGTTTGCTCTGCGTCTAGTTTTAAATACCATAAGCAACTTATAGTCATCTATTTCCAAATAATCATGTGCCTATATACCTGTGCTACCAAATCCGCCTTTATCGCGCTTAGTTTTACTAAGCATAGAAACTTCTTCGATTTTTACAATGGGTAGCCTTTGTATTATGCCTTGTGCTATCCTATCTCCGCTATTAATTTTAAATTCCTCTCCAAAGTTCATCAAAATAATCATCAATTCTCCGCGATAATCACTATCAACAGTCCCCGGAGAGTTAAGAATGGTAATTTTATGATTTAATGCTAGACCACTCCTAGGGCGCACTTGTAGCTCATATCCAAATGGCAACTCTACGCTAAGCCCTGTGTGAATAAGAGATTGTTCATTTGGCTTTATAACATAAGAATCCAAAGCATGAAAATCAAAGCCGGCTGCACCATTGCTAGCAAATTTTGGAATAATAGCTCTCTTGTCAATTTTACAAAACTTTATGATAACTTCGTTAAGCCCTGTTATTTCATTACTAAACATAAATACCGCCTTTGGTTAAGTATAATATTATATTTTGTTTAAATATTTGTCAATATTTAAAGGTGAATGATGAGAAGACTCATGTATCTTTTTGTGTTATTTTACAAGCGTTTTGTTTCTCCGTTTTTGCCACCGGCGTGTCGCTATTATCCCACTTGCTCTATATATGCCTTAATACTTTTAAGGTTTGATAATCCAGTGTTTGCAGTTTGCAAGATAGTATGCAGAATCTTATATTGCAATCCTCTAAGCAAAGGAGGATTTAACCCTGCATTTGTTTTTCTGCCAATCAATAAGCAAAAAAATATACAAAAATTGATTTTTATAGCAAGCTTCAAACAAGCTCATTTTCTATCTCCGATATGCCCTCAAATCCCGCAGAATGCAAACTATTTTTTCATAGAATCAAATATGCGTTTATTGCGTAGATTCCAAAAATTCTATATAATTTCCGTTTATGTTTAAAATAGAGGTATTCTAACGTGGATAAGCAAAGCAATCTTAGATTAATCTTAGCCGTAGCCATTTCATTTTTAGTAATTGTTGTTTGGTCAAAGTTTTTTGCTCCAGAGTCATCTACAGGAACATCTATTAAACAAAGCAATGAGGTTAAGGTTGATAATAGTAGCGAGATTCCAAAAGCAATTACTAATCAATCATCATCTCAAGCAAAAGATACTAATGATCCACTAACTGATTCCATAGCTGTAAAAAATATAATCACTAGAGTAAATAGTAAAGATTTTGATATGGATATAGATTCTAGGGGGACTATTGTTCAAGTTTATCTTAAGGCAGATAAATATATCCAGCCACATCAAGAGGGAATTTTTACTCATATTGGTAGGATATTTGGCGTTGTTGGAGGAGAAAATAATAAGCTTGATAGATTGCCGCTTTTAGCTAATAATGCTAGTTTATATCCACTCCAAATGTTTTTTGTTGATAATCATTTACGAGAGCTTTCTAATAGCACTCCATACACGGCTAGTGTAGAGCATATTGCAATCGAAGATCGCGCGCAGACTTTAGTTCTCATGCAAAACTTAGGTGATATAACTGTAGAAAAAAAGCTTACCATTTATCCCAATATGACCTATAAAGTTGAAATCAATCTTAGCAAACCTGCACAATATATTATTAGTAATGGCATGCGGCCAAATGCAGATGGCGAGAGTTATGCTTTTCATGGAGTTTTATTACAAAAGACCGATACAGGTATAGAAAAAATAGAAGATGGTGATGCCAAGATAGAGGGGCAAAACTACTCAGATGCCCTTTATATAGCTAGCGTGGATAGATATTACACAAGTCTACTATTTAACATAGAAAAACCTCTTTCTGTCGTGGTTGGCTCATTTGGCAAGGGAATGCCTAGACCATTTGTTAATCTTCAAGAGCAAAATGAGATTTTATATGGATATATTGGACCTAAGGATTATAATTTATTAAAATCCATTAATCTTCATTTAACTAGCGTTGTTGAGTATGGGAGAATTACATTTTTTGCTAAATACATATTTACATTGCTTGATTATTTATATCAACATATAGGGAATTGGGGAGTTGCTATTATCTTGCTTACTATTATCATTAGAATCATATTATTCCCTTTGAGCTTTAAGGGAATGGTAAGTATGCAAAAGCTAAAAGATTTAGCCCCTAAGATGAAAGAGCTGCAAGAAAAGCATAAGGGTAATCCACAGAAGTTACAAGCTTCTATGATGGAGCTTTATAAAAAGCATGGAGCAAATCCGCTTGGAGGCTGTCTACCATTGCTATTGCAAATTCCTGTATTTTTTGCTATCTACCGAGTTTTGTATAATGCTGTTGAGCTAAAGAACGCAGCATTTTTTGCTTGGATACATGATTTAAGCGTTATGGATCCTTATTTTATTTTGCCTTTGCTTATGGGGCTTTCTATGTATGCTCAACAAACTCTAACGCCTACTGCATTTAGCGATCCTATGCAGGCAAAAGTTTTTAAGTGGTTACCTGTAATTTTTACAATTTTTCTTATTACATTTCCTGCGGGCTTAATTCTTTATTGGACAGTAAATAATATTATTTCCATAATACAGCAACTTGCAATCAATAAAATATTAGATATTAAAAAGCAGAAAGAAATAGAAGTTAAGCATAAAAATAAATCTTGAGTTATTTAAAATAACAAATAATCCCTGTTAAGTTTATATATTATCATTATAATATATGAAAACTAGGGATAAAATAATGAAAAAATTTGTTTCAAATTCGATTGATTCTTGTTTGTTGCAAGCTTCAGAGTATTTTGGTTGTTCCGTTGATTATATTGATTATGAGATAATTCAAAATCCAAGTGCAGGTTTTTTAGGCTTTGGTAAGAAGGAGGCTATTATAATTGCTTATTTCAGCAATGTTGCTAAGTCGATTCAAAGCCAACATTACATAAGAAACCAATATTTAGACCCTATTAAAATAGAACAAGTGCAGACAAATAACAATGATTCAAATGAGCTTGCTTGGAGTGATGGGTTTAATAACAAAATATATAATACAAATAGCTTGGATATTGGTAAATATGATGGTGATGGTTTAGAAAATTCCAAAATACACGATAGCAACAAAGATACATATATCCTCCGAAACAATTTAAATAATATAAAATATAATATGCCAGATATAAAAGATAAACAGTATGAATATATAGAAGATAATGAATATAGTATAGATCAATCTAATATGGATATATGTTCTAGTAATATTGTTTTGAATAAACATCATACTGAAAGCCAAGACAATATATCATGCAATCTACCCGCAAGCAGTCTTTATTGCTATGATATGGAATCAAATGCTATGATTATAGCATGTCAAGAAATTAAAGATGAGTTGGTTGAACTTCTTGGGATTTTGCCACTAGATATAGATAAAATCGAAGTAAAGCCCTATAATACTCATTCTGTGTTTATCATAATAGATGGTATTGATTCTGCTCTTTTAATAGGGCAAAAAGGATATAGATATAAGTCTCTAAGCTACATGTTGTTTAATTGGATAAACACTCGCTATGGATATGGGGTGCATTTGGAGATAGCGCAATTTTTAAAGAGCCAAGAACAGGCTATGAAATCATATCTTAAATCAATTATACTTAAAGCCAATGAGCATGGTTTCGCGAAGACTAAGCATTTAGATGGTGTGCTAGCATATATTGCTTTAAGAATTCTAAGGCAGCAATTGCCGAATATGTATATCATATCTCATGATGGTGACAATAATGAAAAATATATTACAATAGATAGTTTCTCAAATAATTCTCGCATAAATTAATATGATTAATAACATAAGTAAGCAAGGACATACTATAGTAGCAATCTCTACTGCTTTAGCAAAGAGTGCTATAAGCATTGTACGTTTAAGTGGTGAGGGGGCACTAAATATTGCCTATCGTTTTCTATCTGGCAAACAAAGCACATTGGATTTTAGAATAGAATTAATCCCTAGACATGCTAAGCTTTGTGATATATATGACTCTGGGGGGAGATTGCTTGATAAGGCTATTTTAATTTACTTCAAAGCCCCATTTAGCTTTAATGGTGAGGACATAGTAGAAATACAAAGTCATGGAGGTGTGCTAATTGCGCAAGAGATTCTAAAATCCGCTCTTGAGTTTGGAGCAATGCTAGCTAGCCCTGGCGAATTTAGCAAGCGAGCGTTATATAATGGTAAAATGGATATACTAGAGTTAGAGGCAACACTTGCAATAATTAATAATACAAATACTAATCTAACACAACTCCTAGCACGTAACTTAACAGGGCAATGCGCTAAGATGTTGGAATCTAGTCGTCAAACCGTGCTAGAAATCATTGCTCAAATAGAGGTAAATATTGATTATAGCGATGAGGATTTAGATCCAAAAATCCTAGAAAAATCCATAAATAGTTTAGGAATGTTGGTTGCCAAATTTAGCTCTATTGTGGAATCTAGTGCTCATTATTCGCGCCTGCAAGGCATAAAGCTTAGCATACTAGGTAAGCCAAATGTGGGGAAAAGCTCTTTGCTTAACCTTCTTTTGCTTAGAGATAGGGCTATTGTAAGTGAGATAGCTGGCACAACAAGAGATGTAATAAGCGAAAGCTTAGATATTAATGGAAATATTGTTTATTTACATGATACTGCTGGTATTCGCACTAGTTTTGATTCTATAGAAAACGATGGGATACAAAGGAGCTTTGATTGTGCTAAGGAAAGCGATATTTTGATTTGTTTGTTTGATTTGTCGCGTGAAATGGATAATGATGATTATAGGATACTTGATTTTATTAGTTCAGACCTTATAAATAAAAAAGATATTTTAGTGTTGCTTAATAAGAATGATCTAGAATTGCGTAATTATTATGATTTTTCAAGATTTAATCATTGTTCAATCAATACAAAAGATATTTCTAACCGTCAAATAATTACACAAAAGATAGATCGGTTTTTAACAATGCATATTGATAATGATACTCTTGTGTTTACAAATGCTATGCAAACCAATCTTTTAGAAAATGCTTTGCATAATTTGGAGAAGGCTTCTTCTCTTTTATCTGAACAAGCACTAGAGCTTGCTAGCTTTGAGCTTATGGAATCTCTTCAAAACTTAGGAGCAATTACTAAGCCTTACAATGTAGAAGAAATGCTTGATTCTATGTTTTCGCAATTTTGTGTGGGTAAATGATTCTTAAAGTTTTAACAATCATATCTGGCATATATATAGCAATATTATTTTTGCTAGGTCTTGTTACTTCTCTAGCTTTTAGCAATCAAAATATTTATAGCTCTATATTTTCGATTATAAAAACTCATATAAAGAATTTGCCATTCTCATCCAATTCTCCAACTTATCCCACTCTTCATTTTTGATATAGGTTTTTGCTAGAGCGATGTTTTTTTCAAACTCGCTAATAGATTCTAATAGATGGGTTTTATTGTGCTTGAATATATTGCACCAAGTAATAGGAGAGCTTTTTGAAAGTCTACTAGTATCACGAAAGCCACCGCCAATTAGGGCTAAAATATTCTCTGGTTTTTCTTGCCCTAGCACAGTGTTTGCTAGCGCGAAACTAAGGATATGAGGGAGATGTGATATATAGGCAATGTGGGCATCATGATTATATGAATTCATCTTGATTATTTGCATACCAAGAGAGACAAATATGTCTTTTGTAAAAGCTATTTGAAATTCCCCGCTTTGCTCTGTGTCTGTAAGAATTAGAATATTGTTTTTAAAGAGATCTTTTTTAGCTGCTTTTGGTCCACTGTATTCAGTTCCACTCATAGGGTGTGCGCCTACATAATTCTTTCGTATAGATGAATTAATTAGGCTGGCTATAAGAGACTTTGTGCTGCCTAAATCGATTATTGTTTGATTTGGTGCTATGTTTTTGAATCCATTTATAATTGTTGCTACTACATCAAGCGGCACAGCTATAAAAATGACATCACTTGATGAGATTTCATCTAAGCTTACGCATTCATCAATCAATCCTAGATTTAGTGCTTGTTGTTGGTGTAACGGATTTACATCATAGCCTAGTATGTTTTTAAAAAGTCTAGTCTCCTTAAGGGCTAATCCGAGCGAACCTCCAATTAATCCTAGCCCAACAATGCCTGCTTGCATACTGCTCCTTTTGTTGTAGTCAGATTTGGTATTGTAATCCAAGATTTCACATTTACGAATATTTACAATTCTACATGTAGAATTATAACTAATTTACATCAGACGCAAAGATTGATAATTTAAACTACAGGTAAATAAGGATAATTTAATGTTCATTAACCATACCTATTTCCTATGTTTTTGGCTTTATTTCTCTAGGCTTTTTTATGCAATTTTGCCCTGTGCGCTCCTTATAATGCTTATTTTTTCCCAATTGTTTGCGCATTCCCAAGATGTAGATGTTCAAGATTCCACACCCAAGCAAGAAATTGTAAATTCTACATCATCGCTTGAATCCTCTCTTAACTCCATTTTTCTTGATAGTAAGAATATATTTATAGAAAATAAGTATGTTTTCTTAATATTTATTAGGGACGATTGCTACTATTGTCGAATATTAGAAACAAGCATTGTTGAAAACGCATCTATAAATGGCTACTTATCTATAAATTTTTCTTCATATCTAATCAATATTAGTTCTAATATTAAGCATAATATTCCATATCTTAAGCTATCTGGCGTTAGTTCTATTGATATGGCAAAGTTATATGGAGTAACAGCCCTCCCATATATTGTTTTTATTGGCTTGGATTCTGAGGAGATTATACGTGTAGTAGGATTTCCCGGTGAGCGTAGACTTATGAGAGTTTTAGAATTTGTAAATAATGATTTGTGGAGGAGATCCAATACGCAAGCAGAGCGTATTGAGAGCTTCTTGAAATATGAAGAAGATTATAGCTTAAAGTGATAACCGCTTTTTCAAGGAGATTTTATGAATATAAAAACTTTTATCTTTATTATTGTTTGTGCTATTTTTCCGATGTTTGTGTTAGGTTGCAAAGAGGGTAATATTACTATTAGCGATGGTAATAATAATACTCAAGCCCTAGAGGAAATGAATCAAAATATTGATATAGCAAGTTACAAGGGGTTAGAAGATGTATTTAGTAATTCAGCACATATAAAATCAGACTCTAAGCCTATCATGTTGGTATTTGGTAAGAACAACTGTTTGTATTGCGAGAAGCTAAAAAGCGATATTACTAAAGATTCTTCTCTTAGGGATTTTATAAAAGAGAATTTTATTTCATATTATATTAACACTAGTTACAGTAAAAGCCATGAAGTCGTATTCTTAGATAAGAGTATGCCAACAGATTCTTTAGCTATGGTTTATGGACTAGATGGGACTCCTCTTACTATCTGGTTTGAGCCAAATGGGAATAAGATTCTTAGTTTGCAAGGTTATGATAAAAAATATTTTGTTTCTATGTTGCATTTCATACAAGAAGAAAAATATGCTCAAGAAGATAACTTTAATAAGAGAATGGAACTCTTTGCTAAAACATTACAATAGTCCGACTAGCTAATGTGGCGTATTTTATGAATATTTGGAGGGGAATATTGAAGGGAAATATATGTTAAAAATAAAGACTCTTCTTAAAAGTCTTTTTGCCTCTTTGCCTCTTAGTATATTTCTTATGGCTTTGTATGCAGCCTGCATTGGTTGGGCTACTTTTGTAGAGAGAGATTATGGCACATTGGTAGCAAATGATGTGATATATCATTCATGGTGGTTTGAGACACTTAATGCTTGGTTGTTAATTAATATACTAGGTTGTTTAAGACAGAGTATAAAACTTGGCGTGAAGATAAGCATGGCTATATTTCACTTCTCTTTTGTTGTTATCATTATTGGAGCTGGCATAACTCGTTTCTATGGTTTTGAGGGGAATCTAGTTCTAAAAAATGGAGAGACTAGCTCATTTATTCGTTCTGCAGATAGTTTTTTGAATGTGCTAGTAAGTAATGAAATTGGAGAAAATTCTAGCCCTCGTGATATAGATCCTCTTGCAAGTTTTAAGGAGGGATTTGAGATCAATCTTAGTCCATATGTTAGATATTCTTCATTTACACTAAAAAAAGAAGTATTTGATAAGTTTTTGCAAATTAAATCCATAGATATTATTAATTATTCTTTGCAATCTCTTTATGCTGATGCTTCCAAGGGTGAACCAAGTGAGCAAGATATAGCAGAGGCTAAAAAACAAAATCATTACATTGCGGCTTTTGAGGTTGAGTATGATGGAGTAAAAAAAACTATACAAGTCTCAAATAGGGGTGAAATTTCTATAGAGAAATTTGGCAACCGCTACATCACTCTTTCATGGGGACCTAAGTCTATGCTTCTGCCTTTTAGCATTACATTGCAGAAATTTGAAGTTATTAATTATCCTGGCTCCCAAATGCCTTCAAGTTATGCTTCCTATGTAGAGGTAAATGACAATGAAAGCGGGGATGTCTTTGAGTATAAGATATTTATGAACAATGTCTTAGATTTTAAGGGCTATCGCTTTTTTCAGTCTAGTTATACTACTAATGATTCTGAAGATGGCGTAATTTATACCGGAACAGTGTTATCAGTTAATAATGATCCTGGCAGGATTCTTACATATATTGGCTATACACTTTTAATCATTGGAGCAATTTGGCTTTTGTTCGATAAGGATTCTAGATTTAGACAGCTAGGCGATTTTGTTCAGCGTCAAAAGATTCTTTCTTTGTTTGTTGGCATTGTGATTATTTCATTTATTGAGCCCTCTATTGCAAGTCAAGCTAATGCACATCATTCCAGATTAAATACATTAGATATATCAAATAAGATAGACGCAAATGCTAAGTCAAAAAATCAAGTTCAAGCTTTTATGCGGTATTTTGATGAGTTAGCAAATAAACAACAAGAATTAGAGCCTTTGTTAGAAGATTCTAGCCTAGAGGCCATAAAAGCTAGATTAGAATCCCTAAGAAACATTCCAAAAGACTACTTGCAATCTTTTAGCCAATTACAGATACAAGGCATGGACGGACATATTAAGATAATGGATACGTATAGCCATGAGGTTATGCGTAAAATTGTAGAATCATCTACATTTCGAGGTCTAAAGCATAATCAATTTTTACTAGGGCTTTTAGCATTACCATATGATATGGCAAAGTTACGTTTTATACGAGTAAAAAATAAGCAGATTTTAAAGATGTTAGGAGTTAATCAAGATGCTTTTGTTTCATTTAATGATTTATTTGTAGCAGATTCTTTGAATGACATTTATGAATACGCAATGTTTCCCACTCAAGAGTCATTAGATAAATTCAAGCAGGGCTACAAGCTCTATCACTTCGTGATTACTGCAATCAAAAAGCCCGAATCAGAACGTAATGAATTTGATAAGCAGATTCTAAAACTCCATGATAAGATGGACTATCTTATGCCTTTTTCTATTTGGAATTACATGAGGATATTCCCAAATCCAAATAATATAAACTTAGATTTAAATCGAACTAGCCAAGTTGGCAATTTGAATATGGAGACTAAACAAGGCGAGGATAAAAGCAATAATGACATAATAGGCACAAGTGTTGTGCCACATGAGGAAATATCCCCAGATTTATTCCACGAGCTTCATACTTGGCACTCTTTAGGGAATCCATTTTTGCTAAAAGACCCATTGCTAATTTATTTCTATAATAGCCTTGTAATAGCCTTGCAGCAGGGCATATTGCAAAATGATTGGAGTAGATTACCGCAAGCTTTGAATGCTATACACGATTATCAAGAGCGAACTGCTGGAGTCTTATATTTAGATTCTATGCATGTTAAGTCTGAATTACTACTAAACTCCATAGACATTTTCCCTATTTCGCAGTATTTTTACTTGATTTTGGGCATGATTCTGTTTTTCATTGCGCTTATTGCTATTATAATTAATAAGAAGATTCCGCAGTGGTTAGGACGTAGCATATATATTATATTGATGCTAGTTTTTATATCGCATACTATAGGACTTTTGCTGCGTTGGTATGTTGGTGGTCATGCCCCTTGGAGCAATGCTTATGAATCCATGTTATATATTGCTTGGGCTAGCGCGTTATCAGGCATTGTTATATTACGTAAATCATATTTTGCACTTTGTGGATCTAGCTTTTTGGCAGGAATGGCACTAACTGTTGCACATTGGGGGTTTATGGATCCTCAAATTGGTAATTTGCAGCCTGTTCTACAATCTTATTGGCTTAATATTCATGTAGCTATTATTGTAGCTAGTTATGGATTCTTAGGGTTATCGCTCATGCTAGGAGCGGTAAATATGATTCTATTTATCTTTAGAAACCCCAATCGACCACAAATTGATAGCTCCATCCTTTCCATTAGCGCAATTAATGAAATGAGCATGATTATAGGCGTGCTTATGCTAAGTGTTGGAACATTTCTAGGAGGAGTTTGGGCTAATGAATCTTGGGGACGATATTGGAGTTGGGATTCTAAGGAGACTTGGTCTCTTGTTTCCATTGGTGTATATGCCTGTGTGCTTCATATTAGATTGCTCAAGATAGTGCATATCGTTTATATATTTAATGCGTTATCAGTATTGGCATTTTATAGCATTATCATGACATATTTTGGTGTGAATTATTATCTTGCCACGGGTCTTCATTCCTATGCTAGAGGAGATGCAGCAAATGAAATAAGTATTAGGATTATTATTTGTGTTGGAATTACTCTTCTTATTGTATTGTTAGCTTTTTTAAAGAGGAAGCTACCACAGACTAAGGATTTGTATGGTTAGTATAACCTTATGTTTTACTATGCCTTATCAAATGCTAAGCAAGAAAACTATTGCTTCTTATATGGGAGATGAATTATTATTTTGTTAAAAATATACTAAAATTCTAATAATTCCTTTGTGTTAGGAATTATCCTACCTAAGATTCTAAACAAAAGCCTTATTAGTTAGCTAAGATAACTTAACTTTAATTTGCTGCTCTCACAACTTTTAAGTTAGGGGGGGGGGGGTAATTCATGCAAAGTTTTTAGACTTGATAAATTGTATTTATATTATGTATATGTAAATCTATTTTGCATATACCTATATAACACAATGGCATATTTTTCTTGCTATACCGCTACAATATATTTCATTATTTATATGGTTAACCTTTAATGCTTCTTTGCTAGGTGGGACTAAGATTCCTTCTTTAGAAAAATCTCCAATACAAATATATACAGCACTAGCTCCAGTTCCACAAGCCTGCGTAACACCTTCTACACCACGCTCGTAAGTAGCGTAATAAGTCATTTTAGAATCTTTAAATGCAATGCTTACATTGGCATTATATTTGTGGCGAAGTTTCGATAAGAATTGAGTATCTGCCACTAAGCTGTAATACTCTTTCATAGATGATACTAGGCATACTAGATGTGGAATTGTTATATCAATTAATTCAAACTCATAGATGTTATTTTTTCTATATTCTACAAAATTGCCTTTTATGGTATATTTACCAATTTTGCTTTGAATATATGCCTCTTTATCACTTATAATTTCTTTAATCTCTGTTGAGATGATTCCAGCTTTACTAAGAAAATTATGCTTATTTGGAGCTAAGTTATTGTGATTAGCATATAGGCTTACTGCTCGGCTAGCATTTCCGCACATATCAGACACGCTACCATCTGCGTTGTAGAATTCCCATTTATATGATGCATCAATGTCTTTTTCCTCTATAGATAGCGGCAATAGCACAACTAAACCATCAGCTCCTATGCCATTAAATCTATTGCAAAGTTTAACTGCCATGTCATTTCTATTTGCTGGTAAAAAGCTATGAAATATTAGAAAATCATTTCCACTTGCACAATATTTACTAATTAGCATTTTGTTTCCTGTTAATTTTTCAGTTTTATATTATTATTATATTATTAGTTGTTTTAACATAAGCATTTTTATTCTATAATCTAGCTATTTTTACATTATGAGTGCTATATGGTTACCAATGATGACATGCCACCATGGGATATAAATCAAGATTCTAAGAATCCAATTGATATAAATATGCCTTTTGTTGCCCCAAAGAGCATATTTGATATAGAATTTATCCCATCTAAGCAAGCTACAAAAATTCCAGATAAAATATATAATCCACAGCAAAACCAATCCGCTGTTAATGTAGAAACAAAATCCCAGCCCCTGGATAATACTTTAAACTCAAAGCCCATAGTTCAAAATCAAGCCTTAGCCATCAAATACAGACCAAAGCTATTTTCTGAATTAATAGGTCAAGAGAGTGTTACTAAGACCCTTTGCCTAGCCCTTGATACGGGCAGAATCTCACATGCATATCTATTTAGCGGACTGCGTGGTAGTGGCAAAACCTCTTCGGCTAGAATCTTTGCACGATGCTTGCAGTGTCAAGTGGGCATAAGCTCCAATCCGTGCGGGAGCTGCGCTAGCTGTGTTGCTGCTCTAAATGGGAATAGCCTTGATATTATAGAGTTAGATGGGGCTAGCAATAGAAAGATAGATGATATTCGAGAGCTTATTGAGCAGACTAAATATAAACCTAGTATTGCTAGATTTAAGGTATTTATTATTGATGAGGTGCATATGCTAACTAGAGAGGCATTTAACTCATTATTAAAGACATTGGAAGAGCCTCCTAGTTATGTGAAGTTTATTCTAGCTACCACAGATCCGCTAAAAATTCCATCAACTATCCTTAGTCGCACACAGCATTTTAGATTTAAGAAGATCTCTAATGTCGCGCTTAAGAATCATCTAAGCAAAATACTTGACAAAGAAGGAATAAGTTATGATAATGCTAGCATTGATATAGTTGTTCGTAATGGACATGGGAGCGTTCGAGATACTCTTACTTTGCTTGATCAGGCTATTATTTTTTGCGAAGGAAACTTAAGCACAGATAAGGTAGCAAATATGCTAGGCTCTCTTGATCTGGCTAGCTTTGATTCTTTATTTCAAGCTTTGTTACAAAAAGATAGGCTAGAGTGTTTAAGATTTGTTGATTTGCTTGATAGCTATGATGTAGAAATGGTATTAGATTCTCTTAGTTTGTATATCAAAGATAAGCTTATGCAAGATTTGATTATGCCAGTCATGGCTATGCGCTATGCAAATATTATTGCAGATTCTAAGGCATTGTTGCAAATTGATTGTGATGAAGAATTTTGCTTGCTTCTTACTGTGCTAAAAATGCTTGAAGCCCAAAAGATTCATGATATAGAATCAAGCATAGCTGCGCTGGAATCCAATCGAGCCTTTCAACAAGAGCTTACATCTATCTCACAGCTTGGTGATGCTAAAACGCAGCCAGCGCATGTATTAGAAGATGCAAGGAACAATTTACAATCTGATTCTAAGCTTAATCCAAATGCATTAGAAACAAAATCACAAGCAAGTAGTTTAGATAATATCACCGTAATGCAAGATGAATTAAGCAACACAAATACATTAAATAATCAATCTCAAGAGATTAATACTAATTTAGATATTAACACATTAAACGAACAAGAGCCATCATTAGAGCAGAAGCAAAAATATTCTCAAATGCTGCAAGCAATTAGTCAAAGGGACTTTGACACAGGTGAAATCTTTGAGAATCACATTACATTTGATAAAGTAGATTCTTCATTTATTTATTTGAGTGCATATACCAATGAAGAGCAAAATCTAATATTGCGACAATCATATAAGGGAATCCTAGATATAGCGCGCCAAGTCTTTGGGCTTCACATTTCTATTAAGGTTGATAAAAAGCCTCCAAGCTCATATCAAGTTCCACTAAAAACGCAGGTTATTACCAAGGTTGATAATAGTACTAATGCAAGTATAGAATCTATACATAATCAAACACCAAAGCAAGCGTTAAATCTTAAGCAAAATACTATACGTCTAGGCGAAGAAACGATAAAGGATTTTGTAAAAGATAATCAAAAAATATTAGATACAATAAAGAGCGAGTTAGGTATAAACAATGTAAAGTTGGTGGATTATAAATAATGCGCTTAACCTATTACCTTATGTTTATGATGTTTATATCAACTTGCTTGGCTAGAGATGAGCTATATAATACCAAGCAGGAATTAGAGCAAGACATCCAAATCCAACAAAATTCACAAAATCAAATTGACTTTATTAGAAGAGAATATAAGGGTAATCCAGCTGCAAGTGACTTAATATATTACAAGCAAAATAAAGCTCAAGAAGAAATACAAAAAGATACCTTGCTAAATATAGAGCCAAGTAGAGAGCCAGAAATAGAGCAGGTTGCCTCTAGTATGCTATATGAATTTACTGTGTTGTATACATTTAAGATTGTCAATGATGTTCCATATGGGGAGAGTTATAAAATATCTGTGCCTTTAGTATCTAAGGCAAACAATAAGCATATAGCAAAAACTTGCGAAATATCAACAAAGGAGACATATTATTCTCTAATGTTATATCCTTATTATACTCCTTCGCAAAGCCAAGCAAGTATAAAGAAGCAAACACAATATAAACTATATGACTTCTTGCAAGAATACAAAAGTGATGTGATTGTATGCCTAATGCAACATAGTACTCTAATTGATGATGTGAATCTAAACATAAACTTACAATCCAATACTAAGACGCTTGCTAGCGTTAAGGCACATTTATTTGTAAGTTTTAATGGCGGTATTTTAACGCTTAATATCCTTGAGATAAAAGATAAAGATAATTGAGACGTAATGTTCATGGTTAGATTTAGCTGTTACAATGATATTGAAGCTTAATTTAAGTCAAGTAAAATTGTTTAAGCTCATTTTACTTTGCTATTTAAGCCTTGAGATAGAAATAGATATGTGTATATAATTACACAACAATTTTCTAATTAGCCAAGAATATCCTCATTGCGCAATTCTCTATATGTGCATTAAAGCGTTTGCAATCTAATCATTTTGTTTTCAAATGTATTGTTGAAGTTTAGAATCAAACTTGTCATGTTTGGGCATAGCCTGCTTGTCATGCTTGAATGAAGCGAAACATCTTTAAGGATTAGCTGAGAGATATTTCAGACATTCGCCTTCAATATGACAATGCAAATGTTTTACTTTTTCGCGCATGACAAGGATAAATTTTGTCATTTCTTAAACGAAGTAAAGAATCTCTATTAATTAAATGTTTTTCTTCGCTCGCATGTCGCGTGAATGATTTGGGACTACTAACATACGTGACAAGTTTTAGAATCTGCTTTTAACCTATCATCAAGTCAAATTTAGAATTTAGATTCTATGAGTTCTTTAACAAAAGAATGGCAGAAATTATTTATAAATCAACTATTTTTTGTATTTTTATTTTTATATATTATTAAAGTATTTGTATAAGTTGGGGAGTGAATAGAGGGGCATGGGAATTGTGCCCCTCTATGTGCCTGAAAAATCCTTGAAAATCCATTTGTGTATTTTTATAATTTTTATGTTAAAAGCTTTTGTATTTATATTTGTGTGCTTGGATTTAAGACTTATGGTTTGCTTTGTTTCTTTGAGTGGGCAACATAGAGATTTGGCAGCATAAAATTCTCTTGTGCTTTGTGTCAATATATTGCTCTTGGTGCTTTAGATTGTGTTGTATTAAAATAGATGTTTTGCTTTGCTCAACATAACAATAGGGTAAAAATCTTTAGAATGACAAAAGACTTCTGTAGATCTGCAAATGAAATTAAAGTCATTTCTCGTTTAAAATCAAAGTGGGCGTTAAACTGCTATTGCCCACTTTGATTTTATTTGATGAAAATACTCTCATTGTTGTTTTATATAAACACTTACTTTAGCTATATATCTTGATTAACTTTTATCAATTTTAAATGTATCTCATTAGTCGTAACGCAATTACAACGCATTAATGATGCCTCTAACTCTCCCAACCACGATAATATCATCTAGTGCATATTGCATTGGTGCATAAGCTTCATTTACACTTACAAGCATGAGGTTAGAATCTGCTGTGATTTTAGAGTTTGTGTGGTAGCATTGCTTTACAAACACATCATCCTTTGTGTTTATCGCATATATTTTTCCATTTTTTATATCTTTTGCGCTAGTGTCGATAAAACAAAGGCTTTCTTCGCTCATCGCTATTGTCGTATAAAACTAGCATTATTTTTTATACTTACTTAAAATCTCTAGTAGCTCATCTAAGGCTAAACCTTTTTCATAATAATATAAAAAAGGTTCTACCCATACAGGAGTTTCATCCTTTTGCTTCCAATTCATCATGGTTTGATAAGGCATCCCGATAATTTCACTAAAATCTTTTTTTGAGATTTTTAATGCTTCCAATCTTTTCTCAAAGTCTGTATTATTCATTTGTGTCCCAAATATATTAATATGATTATAATCATAGATTAAATTAACTAAAATAATTATAAAACATTTGACAAAATAATTAAAATAATATATAATTATCCTATAAATTAATTATTTTAGTTAATTTATAAATCAACGAAAGGGGGCACAAGATGAAAAGAATAGATTTGATAATCGCCATTTTAAATCTAATCATTGCTTTGTTAGCTTTCTTTGGATAGCAAAGCAATGGAGGGGTAGCAAGGGGCTTAAAGCTTAAGCTTTAGCCTTGCGCCCTGCTTTTTATCTGTGTGCTTTATTATATCCTAGTTTAGGAGGTTGTTTATGGAGATATTGGCTTCAATCGGTGGTTTATGCTCTGCGGTAGTGCTTTTGGTGTTAGTATTGCCAGTGCATAAACTAGAAAAAAGAACGAGAGATTTAGAATCTAAAAAGGATTGATATGACAGCACAAGAGCTAAAAGATTTTTGTAAAGAGCAAGGGCTTACTTACAGAGAGCTAGGCGAATTAATCGGAATGACAGAGGGCGGCATACAAAATGCAATCAAAAAAGATAATGTAAGCGAGCAGACATCTAAGAGTATCGAACTTTTAAGAGAAGTGCAAAGATTAAAAGAACAGTTAGCAGACTACGAAAATCTTAAACAAAGTCTTAGAAAGGCTATACTTTAAATATTGTCAATATTGGTTAAAAACTATATTTTTATATAAAAAATATTGATTTTTAATCTAGTTAAATTTGACTTAATAGGATTTTTAAGCTAAAATTATAATATCAAAAGAGGTTAAAAACCTTTCTTGAAATTTAAAAGAAAGGAGAGACACAATGAGAGAAAAACTAATAACTGCAGTATTAGTTTTAAAGATTATTTACTTGCTCGTAAAAATCTATGTAACTCTTAACACATAATGGTTACGCCTCGCCCAAGACATACTAAAGGGGCGGGGTTCTCATTTGTCTTTTATATTTTAGCATAAAGGATTGAAAATGGAAATATTTGGTGATATTTTGGAAATTGCAGAAGTGCTTATCATTGTAGGACTTATTTATCAAGTTGATAAATTGCAAAAAAGAGTAAAAGATTTAGAATCTAAAAAGGATTGATATGCAACTACAAGTATTTAATCATAAAGATTTAGGACAAGTTAGAGTTATAGGCAGTAATGATAATCCTTTATTTTGTCTTAGGGATATTTGCGAAGTTTTGGAGCATACCAACCCATCAAGGCTAATAGAAGCCATAAATACAGAGCTTGGAGGTGGGCTAACTCTAAGTTACCCCATAATCGACACGCTAGGTAGGATACAACAAGCAACCTTTATAACAGAGCCACAACTCTACTTTGTGCTAATGCGAAGTGATAAACCAAAAGCAAAGCCTTTTAGGCAATGGGTAGTAAGCGAAGTCCTGCCTAGATTGAGAAAGAAAGGCTATTATCTAAATCCAAAAGATATACGAAAGGGAAAATATGGTAGATAAACATGAGAATCTAATCAAAAAGACTTGTAAAGAATTGGGATTGACATATAGAGAATTAGGCGAGAAGATTGGGTATAGTGAGAGTGCTATTAATAACGCCTCAAGGCAAGAGAGTATAAGTGAGCCGCTTACAAGGGCAATAGAGCTTTATTTAGAAAATATAAAACTCAAAGAACAATTACAAGACTTCTACACACTTAAAGCAATTCTTACTAAATAACACTTTTAAAGTATTATTTTCTCTACAAAAAACATAAATAATATATTAAAATACTTATTTTTAAACTTTTAATGTGTTATAATTACATTATCAAACATAAATAATATGTTTGCTTGTTCTTTGAAAGTGGATTGTTTAAAATTAGTTTGCCATAATTGATTATGTATGATTTAACAAAAAATATAGGCTTAGGTTTATTTGTAAATGGAACATTTGCCTTGCTTAATGGTGATTTTGGTATTATGACTATAATTATTTCATTGGGCAGTGTATGTGTTATGTATATGTCAATAAAGCTAGATGAAAGGAGCAAAAATGGGACAAGTAATACTAACAATAGTAACAATTAGCTTATGTGCTTTTTTAGCTTATAAACTTTACTTTGAAAAAGGTAGGCAAAACTAAATATTAACAATCCCTTTTAAAGAACTAAATTG
Source organism: Helicobacter muridarum (assembly GCF_000765805.2). Lineage (GTDB taxonomy): Bacteria > Campylobacterota > Campylobacteria > Campylobacterales > Helicobacteraceae > Helicobacter_A > Helicobacter_A muridarum. The sequence goes on from NZ_JRPD02000001.1 coordinate 29,900, forward strand.
CTTTTAAAAGGAGATTAATATGCAACTACAAATATTTAATCATAAAGATTTAGGGAGGATTAGAGTTATAGGCAGTAATGATAATCCTTTATTTTGTCTTAGGGATATTTGCGAAGTTTTAGGGTTAGAATCTGTTAATAAGGTTGCGTAAAGCGAATAAAAGCGGAGTTTGAGGGAGGGGAATTAGATTCTGCTCCTTTGCAAACTAAAGGCGGAACACAACAAGCAACCTTTATAACAGAGCCACAACTCTACTTTGTATTAATGCGAAGTGATAAACCAAAAGCAAAGCCTTTTAGGCAATGGGTAGTAAGCGAAGTCCTGCCTAGATTGAGAAAGAAAGGCTATTATCTAAATCCCAATATAGAATCTACAATCACAGAGTTAAAATATTCCAATTCTCATAAAGATTGCTTAAAAAGAGAGAATGAAAACTTAAAAGATGAAGTAATCGCCTTGCAAAGAAAGCTTTTAAGTCTCTATGATAGAAATATATCTAAAGAGCAAGAAGCAAAAGTAGTATCAAAGCACTATGGACAAAGGCTAAGTAATAATGAAAAGGCTCAAATACGAGCATTAAGAAGTGAAGGTAAGAGTATAAGACAAATACAACACATACTACAAAGAAGCGAAAGCGCAGTGCTAAAAGTGATAAAAAATGATAAAAGAGGTGTGCTATGAGTGAAGCAGCACCAATAAAAACACATATAGATGCAATCGATGCTTTAAATAATATTAATTATGACATAACTGCTTTAGCGCATATTGCTATGTTTATGGGCATTGGCTCAAAAGAGCTTCAAGTAGAGGAGCAAGAGCTATGTCTACTTAGCGATACATTGCAAAATATTGTAAAGAAAGTGCAAGATGTAGAGAAGTATTTGGAATCACAAGGTTAAGTTTTAGATGATTCTAAGATGTTTTAGCATGTCTTCTATGCTTGGTTTTGCATACAAAACTGATAATGCTCCACCAAATACCTCTACATAGAGTCTATGCGGGGGCATGAGCTCTACAATATCTTTTGCTAGTCTGCTTTTCCCCCCAACCCAAGAAAATGGGGCTTTTAGTGTTGTAGGTTTATAAAAACCTGTTTCCATAATGTCTCCTTATAAAACATAAAAAATTAAATTCTCTTTTTTAAAAAGAGTTAAAATATTTTGTTTTAAAGGCAGAATTATGCGTTAAAACTCTATTTAAACAATGTTTAAATTCTCTTTCTATCTTGTTTAAATAGATTCAGTTCATTAATCTAGTCAAATCAACTGCTAGCCCACATAATATCCCTCCAATAAATGCACTCTTCTAACTTCATTCGTATTTCCACCATAAACTGAAGTATTGTTATAAACAAATCCTCCTACCATATTTCTACGTCTGCTGCTACCTCCTAGAGGTTCTGAGGTAGGAGTCCAGTGTCCATAGCTATGACTATGGGCTAAAAGCTGTTGTTCTCCAAAGCTTCCCACAAGGCTCTTAACGCTTACTCCCTTTGTGTAGAGATTGCCTTGTGGTAGCCTAAAGTATCCTTTTGGCGTGCCAACTTGTGCCTCTTTGCTTGTTTGTAAGCTATAAAACCATGCTAGCGGGTAATCTCTTATTTTTAATAAAGAATTAGGAGCTTTATAGCCTTTTGGCAGACTACTCCGAAAAAATAGCTTATATTCAAGCATTTTATCTTGCTCTATTAGTTCTTTTTCTTGTGTATCACGAATCTCTCTTAGCAATAACAAGATAAACTGCGCTATGTTTTGCCAGCTATCAGACTTAATGCCTGCTATTGCTTTTAGCTCTTTTGCTCTTTTATCTGCGGCATGTTCAATGGATGCTATACTCTCTTTTGTAGTAGCTTTTAAATCTTCTTTTGCCGTTTCCACAGCAGATTGTATATTGTCATGGACGACATTTCCTACTTCATCAACATCAAGCCCAAAGGCATTTAGCTCATCTGCAAACTTTGGCAAACTCTCCAAAAAAGCATCAGCCCTAATGTCAAAGTTTATGCTATCTTGTGTTGTTGGTGGCTGTGGCAGTGGTGTAATTTTAGTCATAATATTCTCCTTTTTAAAGTTTTCTTTGTTATAGATTTCATCTTGTCCCTTCTTTCATGCAAACATATCGCTTAAAGAATTCTAAGATTATGCAAATAACGCTAATGCGGAAGTCCTGCGAGTTGATTTTGCTTGTTTTCAAGCAAAAAGCGAAGGGAGTTACCTTATGTGGTAATGACCAAGCTTTGAGCGAAGAATCAAGCAAAAGCAGCCGCAAGACAAACGCATTCATATTAGTCCTTCAATTTCTATTGATACAATACTTCTCCCAACCTTTTCTAATAAAATCTCATGATTTTTCAAGAATCCAAAATTAATCAGATTTTCAAAATAATCAGCAATAACAAACACAATAGCTTCTCCTCTAAGCTCGCTAAGCAAAAAGCTTACTCTGTCCATATCTCTATCTTCAACTAGCACTTCAAAGGCATTCGTGCGCTTAAAATTGCCTCTTGTTAATTGCGTATAACCCCGCTCATCGCTCTCAACCTTGCTAAAATCAAGCATAGAGATTGAATTTTTTGCATAGAGTGTCATAGCTATATCGATTAACTCTCCACAGATAATAGAGCCTATTGCTATATCTCTTAGCCCATAAGCTCTTATTCTAAAGACTACATTGCGTGTGTATGTTGTGCGCTCATAGTAAATATTGCTTTTTTGCTTCCCCTTCCAATTTCCAAAGAAGTATTCACTCCAGCTAGCAATCATATTGCCATAAAGTTTAAATTCTTGTTGTTCTGTTATCTGATTATTTCTTATATCAATAACTTCAATAAGTAGCATTTTTGCTTGCAACCCCGCAATATAAATTGCATTAGCCCCCACGCATGCAAAGCTAATATCAATGCAGTCTTTATTGTAAGAGCTTGTATTTAAATAATAATCAAAGCATGCCCATTCATTGCTTGTGTCAATCCATTCCCAATATGCAGCATTGTTTAGATTTTGATTAATTACATCTACCTTTGCTTTGTATTTAGACTTAGAATTTACCACGATGTCGCCCTGTCTGTATTGCGCATTTTTATCAAATAATTGCGTGTCATCGCTTAAATTTGATTCTATAATAACAATTTCACCGCGCCTTAGAATTTTCATGTTTTTGCCCTTACTTTAATTAGCTTTGCCTAGCTCGTTCAAGCTTTCTTGATTGACGCGCAACATTTGCTTCAATGTGCTTAAAATCTGCACGCTTAATTTTTCTTGTGTGTTGTCTTTTTGCGTTTGTATTTCTTTTAACTCCTTTGTCTTTGCTAAAAATGGATCTATCATATTTAGCTTTTGCTTTTTCTCTCCTTTTAGAGCTTCTTCATATTTCTTTGTAGCCTCGCTGCTTGCCATCAAAGCCTCACCCAAAGCATTTATATTTGCTATTGTCTGCGGATCAAAGCCCTTTTTTATTGCTTCTTCTCTATATTGTAAATAATTATCTATATTCACATCAGTAGCACCTAGTGTATCCATAAGCCTATCTACTTGCTTTTTTGCTAGCTCACTTTGGAATCTTAAAGCCTCGCTTTCTTGCCCTTTAAACCTATACACCCAAGTTTTAAAATTATTGCCTGTGTTGATATAAGCATTTAGGCTTTCACTAAGAGCCTCGTTTACTTCCTTATCAATGCTTTTTGCATAATCCTGCCATATTTTGTATATCGCGCTTAAATTTGGATTTTCAATCTCTTTTTTGATAGTTTGGGTAACATCTTCATACAAGTCTGTTGAAAAGAATGTTTGCGTATAGGTTTTTGTTATGGTTTTTGGAATATCTAAAAAACTTGCTATTAGCTCCTTTGCCCCAACATTAGCAATGTCTGCATAGCTATTATATTTACCCGCATTTACACTTATTTCTTTAAATCCCGCACCCATATCTTGCAAGGCATACTCATACCCTCTTAATGTATCTTTAACTTGCCTTAGCGCGAATTCATCAGCATTACTGTAATTTGTATGAAAGCTTGTTTTTTTAGATAATCCCCACCAGCTAGTTTTAGTTGTCTTAAAGTCTTCATATTCTCTTGCTTGTATTTGAGATTTAGTAGCTCTTTTAGTTAGCTCTACTCCCTTTGCTATACTCTGTGTTTTCTTAGAGTTAAAAGAGCCTATAAGACTTCCAGCAATGCCTCCAATCACTCCTCCTATCATAGCCCCAGCAGGTCCAAAGGCAGCACCTAAGGCAGTGCCTCCAAGACTTCCTACTTGGCTATATTTCTGCGTCCTTTTAGCATTTTGCTCATTACTAGTAAAGCTACCTACAATGCCCCCACTAGTTTGCCCTAGGCTAAATCCCGCAAGTGAAGCTCCTAGCATTTCGCTAATTTGCCCACCTATGCCACTACTATTAAAAAGCTTATCTAAAAAGCCACCTTCGCCTGTGAGTTTTTCTAGCATAGAGCCAAAAGACTTTTGCATAGATTCCATAACTTTAGAATTCATAAACGCGTTACTTAAGGCATCGCTAAAGCCTTGTGTAATGCTATTTTGCGCCTGTTTAAACATTGTTTCAAAAACATTTAAACCTTCATTATTCATCAATCCTTGCAGTGCATTGCTAAGATTTTGAGTAAGATTTGAAGTTATTTGACTTGCATATTGATTATATTCTTTAATATCCTTCATTCGTTTTTCATGCAATGCCAATTCTGCAGCATACATAGCATTTGCTTGAGATATTTCTATCTCGCCACTTTTTAGCTTTTCGTTAATTTCAAAGTTTAAGTTTGTAATAGTCCTATCAAATCTTAGCTTCTCGCTCTCTAGCTCTTTTGATTTGGAATCTTTCATTAGGGCAACGTTGCGCTCTCTTAGTCTATACTCAAAGTCCCAATAAGCTTTTAGCTTGTCTTCTTCGCTTTTACCCTTTTCTTGTTTTAACTCTTGAGGAGATTGCTTTTGCTTTAAGCCTACTAAAGTAGCCTTTTTTATATTATCACTAGCCTTTTGCTCTATTTTCTCTTGATTTTTAATCCATACATCTGTAATCTCTTGTAAGCCATCTTTAAAGCTCTCTCTCACATTATCTATATTGTCCATCATAGCGTTAGTTAGCTCTTCATCTTGCTTTGCAAGCGCATTTAACTTTGCTTTAGCCTCATTATCACGTCCAAATGATAGGGCTAGACTTATTGCATGATATGCTTTCATGGCTTGATTTATAAGCAATTTAAAGCCATTGATAGCAGCTTTAATAGAATCTACTATGATTTTTATAGTTGTACTTGTAGCTATGCTTATGCTCTGAAAAGTCTTGAATAAAATAGTAAATGTATCTAACTCTTTGTTGCTTTCTCTAAAGCAAGAGGCAAGCCATTTAATAGCCTCACTTAGATTGTCCCATATAAAGCTAGCTAGGTTTTTTAATGACTCTACAACTCTGCTAATATGCTCTATCAGAAAGTTAAAAACAAGAGATATTCTATCTTGCACACTGCTTAGCGTATCTGCAAAGCCTATGATAGATTTTTTTATAGCCTCAAAATAAGGGCTTAAGGCACTGCGCTTTATATCTTCAAATGCAGAGTTAAGCCTACCCATAGCCACAGAATAGCTAAGGCTCTGCGCTTTTACACTCTCTTGCAATGGACTAAGCTTTTCTAGCATTAACTCATACAGTTTGCCCTCATTTTTTGCCTTTTGCATAGATTCTGTGGAGAGCCCAAGAGATTTAGCAAATCTACCAAAGTCAGTTGCTGTATCAATAGCCCCACTTCCTAATGTATCAAGCGTTACCTTAAGACTAGATACATCAGCACCGCTAACTTGAGCAGCTACTGCTATTGCTTCCATAACTTCTTTTGCTTGCTCTAGGCTCATGCTAGCCCCAGCAGTGCTATAGAAGGTTTTGAACATATCAGACATGTCATTTAGACTATATCCAAGCTTTAGCCCCACTTCTTTTAAGTCATTTAGGGTTTCTTTGCTTTTTTCTAAAGATAGATTCCATTTTTCCTGTATATCTAGCATATTGCCCATAGAATCTACATTTGCATGATTTATAGAGATTAGGGAGGCTAAGGAGTTGCTTAGGTTTTCATATTGAGAATTTAATTCTATGCTTTGCTTTATTGGTTCGCTCAATATATCCTTTATTGCATTAAAGCCCTGCATAGCTAAGCCAATCCCAGCAAAAGAAGCTCCAAGCTTAACAATGGAGCTATTAAAAGATTGGCTAGCTTTTGTATTTGATTCTATATTGCTTTTGCTTTTATCTAATTCTGTGTTTGCAAGCTCTAGCTTGGATTTGGACACATTGAAATTAATATCAACTGCTACATTTGAGTTTGTCATATAGGGACCTTTAATACATTCTTAAAGCTATCATTTCCTTGCATATGCTTAACACCTCAATGCTATCAAGTCTATGTTTTTTACAATAATCCCTTATCACAGCATAATCAACGCATTCAATAACACTAGCTGCCCCTATTTTAAAATCAAGCGCAAGATTAAAGCAGTAAGCAATTAAAATCTCTTCGCTATCATCTAGTTCTATGGGCAAAGGCACGCTACCTCCTCTAGCTATGAAGGCGCTTTCCTTTGCCCAGCGAATTAGTTTTTTCTTTTAGCCTCTTTTATTTTCCTAAATTGCTCGCTCATAGTTACATAAAAACTATCAATGCTGCCATGCTCTAATAAGTCTTGTATAAAATCCTCTTTTCTCTGCCCACTTAAATTCTCTCTTAGCTGCTTTAGCGTTATATCAATATTAGAATCTAGCTCTTTTGCCTTTGTTAGCTCTTGTAATTGTCTAGTATTTGTCTCAAAAAGTGTTAATGTAACACTCTCTCCATTGCTTAACTCTGCGCTAAAATCAATACTTGCGCGCTCTACTTTAAATACTAAATTTGCCATTTTTTCTCCTTTACACTGTTGCGTTCTCTTGTGCTTGTTCTACTTGTGTCTCTTGGGTTTGTGTTGGGCTCAAGTCATCTTTTTGCTCTGTGAAACTTTGTTCGATATAGTGAGTATAATATCCCTCTTGCGTTTTATTCGCGCTTCCCTCAAAGCTCATTGTTGCAAATTCCTCACTCATCAAAGGCAAATCCCCGCCCATTTTGATATTTGCTTCATGGATTATCGCAATCACTCTTTTGCCTGAAATAGGTTTGCTCTCAAATATTAACTTTGCTTTTAAAAGTGGATTACTCCCTGCGTCTATTTTTATAAAAGTGTAATCACCATTTGCTAATTCTCCATTTGGCAATATTTCTCCATCTAGTATTGTTACCTTCTCTACTCTTGAGCCAAGGGCTGACGCTAGATTCATAGGAGAGAAGCTATTGCAAGTGATTTTCATCGTGTAGTTTTCCTCTGTAACTACCTCCGCAATCTTTTGCTTTAAGCCCCCGCTTCGTGTAAAAGCAATAGCACTCTGCGTGTCTCTTGTGAGTGTTACTTCTGTTGCACCCATATCATATTTTTCACTAGAAAGGCTGCCGTCTTTCAAATATGGCTGAATATATAAAGTGCCGCCTGCAAGATACAAGTTATCTTTTTGTGCATTATTTATCATAAAATATCCTTATGCTAGATTTAATGTGTTTTTCAATTCTGCTAGATAGATTTCGCCTGCCTTATTATAGCTCCAGCGTGCCTTATAACCGCGCGTATCCAAATGCACAAAGCCTCTAAACTCATCTTGCGTATTTATAGAAATTGCGATTCCAAAAGGTTTATCGTTATATGTTTTCAGCACATATTCAAATACTTTTTTAGTTGGGACATTATCAATCACAAAATCCACAGCGTCCCCTTGTGTATGTCTTGATCTTGGTGCTCCACCTACTTTTTTATTATGTTCAGCACAGCGATAAGCTGATCTTATTCTTAAAGGTTTATTAAAATGCTCTCTAATTTCAACAAGCGCATCAATTAGAGAATCGCTAGGCATGCCATGCGGTAATTCGCATTTACCGCATTTACATTTAAATTCATGTAGTTTAAAATATTTGTTTACTCTCATTTAGATTCTATAATGCAATCACATTGCGATTTGCCCTGTTATTGCGACTTATCTTTCCATTCTTAAGCTTTCGCAAGAAAGCGAAGAAACTTAAAATATATAATCCCAAACAAGTGCTAAAGAGATGTTTTATTTCATTCAATATGACAAAGGAGGTGGGTAAGAGATTCTTCGCTTTGCTCAGAATGACTTTGAGTAGAAAGCTTAAAAATGACGCAAGGAGTGAGATTCTTCAGCTAAAGCCTTAAGAATGACAAAGAGAAGAATATAAAATCTAATCTCAAATATTTAATTTTTAAAGAATATATAATCCGCATAGCTTATTTTTCGACTATTTTATAACCATATAATGCAAAATATTGCTTACTCCACTATATTTTCATCAAAATTTTTATTTGCATAGCGGCTATATGCTCTAAAGCACCACTTCCGTAACACAAGCTCTCAAAGCCTTCTATATCATTTTTCAAACTAATCCCACATAATATTTGGTAGTATAAAAGCCCATTATACTTGCCTTGTCTGTTTGCTCTCCCAGTGCGATATTGTGCGGGATAATCACATCTTACAGGAATTGAGCTCAATGTTTCTACATAAATTCTCATCAGTTTCCTTTAATAGCCCAAAGGCATAGACTTTTTGCCTTTCGCACAAGGGTATAATAAAGAGTATTATTGCCAATATTTGAGCCTATATCTAAATATTAGCTTTATATTTAAAGTATTTATCTGCTTGCTGTATGATGTGAATATCAAAAAAATCATCATTTCTTACTATATGGGTTTGAGTATAATCGATTAAAATATTGTGTAGATACATATCTTTGGATTGTTTTTGTCCCCACCCTTATCCTTGAAAGCTCCGTGTTAATTATAGTTTCAATTAAAGCTAGTCTTCGCTCTAGATATCTATTTGATACGCTTCTAACTTTTCTCCTTACTCCTTTAAAACCATTGACAAAATGCCTCAAACATCATTTTTCCTTTTAATACAAATGCTTCAAAAGCGCATACTATCAAAATATACTAAAAAAGCTTCTTTGAGTCCTGATACTATGCGGAATTCAATAAAACTATATTTAGTTAATAGAATCTAGATTTTATGCAATTTTAAACAGAACCTTGATAATTATAATCCTAAGTTTCAAATCATAATAGATTCTATAAATATAGAATCTACAATGCCATTTTGCCCGGATTTAGAATGTTATTTGGGTCAAAAGCCTTTTTTATTTGACGAAAAAGATTCATTTCAGAATCATTAAAGGCTAGATTCATAAATGGTGCTTTTGCTAGCCCAATGCCATGCTCACCGCTCAAAGTCCCCTCTAAATTAACTGCAATCTTAAAAATCTCTGTGATTGCTTCATGTCCTTTCTCTAAATCCTTTAAATCCTCAACCATTACATTTGTATGTACATTGCCGTCGCCTGTATGTCCAAAACATGGAATCTTAAAGCCATATTTCTTGCTCACTTCATCAATTTGTGCTAATAACTCTGGTAATTTTGCGCGTGGCACTGTTATATCTTCATTTAATTTCTTTTTGCCATAAATACTAATGCTTTGACTTACATTTCGCCTTGCAAACCATAAATCTTCTCCTTCTTTAGAATCCTTAGCCACTCTAAACTCAACGCAACCATTTTCTTTAAACTTAGATTCTATTAATTTTAATTGATACTCTATATCCTCTTGAAGATTCCCATCTACTTCAGTAATCAAAATTGCTCCTGCTTCCATAGGTAGCCCTTTGTGGAATTTTTGCTCAACTGCGCGAATAGATAAATTGTCCAAAAACTCCATAGCAACAGGTGTTACGCCACTAGCCATAGTTTTATAAACTGCATTCATTGCATTTTCTATTGTGTCAAAGATTCCCATAGCAGAGCGTTTATGTTTTGGTTTTGCAATTAACTTTAGAGTAATCTCGCTAATTACTGCTAAAGTCCCCTCGCTTGCTATTAAAATACCTGCTATGTTGTATCCTGCTACATCTTTGATTGTCTTTTTTCCTGCGCGAATAATATCTCCATTAGGTAAAACAGCACGGATAGCCATTACATAATCTTTTGTGATTCCATATTTTGCTGCTCGCATACCGCCTGCATTTTCGCTGACATTTCCACCTATTGTGCTTTGATTCTCACTTGCTGGGTCTGGCGGATAAAATAATCCATGAGATTCTACGAAGTTTTGTAAGTCTTTGTTGATTACGCCGGGTTGAACGCGCACTATTAGATTTTTTTCATCAAGTTCTAAGATTTTGTTCATATATTTTTCTAATGCTAGAACGATGCCACCTTTAGCCACAATGCTGCCACCTGTAAAGCCACTTCCAGCACCTCTTGGGACAATTGGTATTTTATTGGTGTTACAGTATTTTAAAATATCGCTAATATCTTGCTCATTGCGTGGGAAAAGCACTATATCAGGCTCTCGCTCCTCTCTTGTTGCATCATAGCTATATGCTAATTTGTGCATAGTATCGCTTTTAGTGTTTTCTTTACCAATTAGATTTTCAAAAAATGTTATGTGTTTTGATATATCGCATATGTTTAATTGATTGCTCATTGTTTTTCCTTGAATTATGTTCTTGCCATGCAAATTATGTTAAGAGAATAATGTTAGCAAAATTTTAAATGTCTATAAATTTAGATACCAAAAGTATGTTATGAATTGCTAGATATTTTGCTACAATATAGAGTAAACTTCAGCGAGGACGCGGTGCATAATGGCGAAATTAAGACAAAATATTGCTGTTAAATCAAAGCTTTCTTCTACACTTAAGAGCTGGTTACCGATATTGCAAAGTCCTATTAATGAGCTAGAAGAAACACTTAACAAGATTAGCCAGGATAATCCATACATAGAGATAGAATCTGCTTTTTCTACAAGTTTGCAAGGTCTGTATCAATCCAAATCTCCAAAAAGAATCACACAGCAAACAAAAAACTCTATTGGAGATACTATAGAGTTACTTACAATCTATGAAAAAAGCCTCATAGAAATATTGCAAGAACAAATTAATCCACCATTATTTCCTACGATAAGAAGCCAAAAAATAGCTCTAGCAATTGTTGATAATCTTGATAGTGAAGGATTTTTTGATTGCGATATGAGTGTTGTATTGGCGGATTTAGCTAACGGCGGTGTTATATGTGATGAGAATGAGTTTCAAAAAGTCAGGCAGAGATTTTGCCATTTAGAACCTAGTGGGGTTGGAGCTAAAGATCTACTTGAATGCTTGATTTTTCAACTAGATGCAAGTGAGTTAGAGGGCATAGACTATGATATAGGTTTGCAAATAGTAAAAAATCTTGAAAACCACTCTAAGTTTAAGAAATATAGTAATTATGAAAAAGTGATGAAGGTGATTAGGGATTTTGCTAGAATCCCAAGCCTTGATTTTAAAGAAGATTCTAATGCAGTTATTGCAGATATTATCATAACGCAAGAAGATGGCAATATAGAATTAAAGCTAAATGATTCTTATTATCCTGGCGTGTTGATTGAAAAGCCTTATAAGAAAAATGTTCAAGAGGATAGCTTTTTTAAAAGCAAGTTAAAAGAGGCTAGGGATCTGGTTGACGCGCTTGATATGCGCAAGGCTACCATAAAAAAAATAGGGCTAATGATTGTAGAATATCAGTATGATTTTTTCATGGGAGGGGAGATTAAACCTATGAAATTAAAGGACTTAGCTGACGAGTTTGGGCATTCTCCTAGCACTATCTCACGTGCCATTGCTAATAAATTCCTAGAATGTGATAGGGGTGTATTTCCTATTAAGAGTTTCTTTACTACTGCCATTGATGGCGATACCTCTAATGCTAGTGTTAAAGATTTCCTAAACGAACTTATAAAAAATGAGGATAGGAAGAAGCCACTATCTGATATAAAGATTTTAGAGTTAATCGAAAAGAGATTCGCCTTAAAGATGGTGCGTAGAACAGTTACAAAGTATCGTAAACAGCTTGGTATACTAGGCTCTAGTCAGAGAAAGCGATTATATGAGATAAGCATATAATACATTGCGATTCATTTCAGTGTAAGTTAGATTTGAAGGCTAGTAAGTATGCCTTTTAAATTTCTTATAGGTTTTACATTACAAACAAAATCAATTTAAGATAGATTCCGAGTATTGCAAAGGATTATCATGAGTTCTATGATTGACACACACATACATTTGGATTTTGAGGATTTTAGTGATGATTTAGATAAAGTCATAGAACAATCGCAAGATGTAAATGTAAGCCATTTTGTAATACCAGGTGCATCACTTGAAACACTGCAAAATGCAATCTCTATATCTAATTCTTATCCACAGGTGTTTATGGGTATTGGCATTCATCCATACAATACAAATGAGATGATACTCTTGGATAGAATAGATAAGTTATCTCATTTGTTATTGCTATTTAATATTGATGATGATATTGGAAAATCTATAGAATGCTTTGTAGATTCGTTATTAGAATCTTGGGAACAAGTCCATGATATTTTAGATACAAGCAAAGAGATTTGGATACAAGATTGCCTTAGACAATTTGAAAATGTTTTATTATTACCAAAGTGTATAGCAATAGGTGAGTGTGGGCTAGATTTCTTTCGCCTAGAATCAAAGCAAATAGCCGCGCAGGTTTTAATACAAGTATTATGTCTATTTAAGCAAATTATATTTGCCTTGCAAAATAATTTACCGCTTATATTGCATGTTAGGGATAGTAAAGAGCATTTTTCAGCAAGTCTTTGCATGTTAAAGATTTTAAGATTCTGTAAGTATAAATTAGAACCTATATATAATGTGAAACTTAGAGGGGTATTTCATTGCTACAATGCTAATAGACAGCTTTTAGAGATGAGTGATAGTTTTTATTATGGTATTGGCGGAATCATAACATTCAAGAATGCAAAAGAGCTTGTAGAGATTTTACCAAATATTCCAGTGAATAGAATTTTACTTGAGACAGATGCTCCATATCTAGCACCAGTGCCACATCGTGGCAAGCGCAATGAATCGAAATTTCTAACTATAATATCAGAAAAGATAAGCGAGATTATATGCACTTCATCAGAACAGCTAAGAAACATTACAACAATCAATGCAAAGAGATTATTTTTTGAAATTGCTAGCCATTCCATATAAATTCAGCAATAAGAGCTTAATTATTCTTATTAGTCTAGTAGGGCAAAGACTAAAGTTTCCATTGCTATAGTAATTATAATTCCTTTACATAAGGTTAAGTTAGATATGAATCTAAACGAAGAACAGCAACTAGCATGCAATGCGCCTCTTGGTTATAATTTAGTCATTGCATCTGCTGGTACAGGTAAAACCTCAACAATAGTTGGACGTATAGCTCATTTACTGCGACAAGATATTAAACCAGAGCAAATTTTATTACTTACCTTTACCAATAAAGCTTCTAGTGAAATGATTACTAGAGTAGCAAAAATGTTTGGAGAAGGAATAGCAAATAAAATAGAGTCAGGAACATTTCACAGCGTAGCATATCGCTATCTAAAGGCTCATAGGAGCGTATCTCTAAAACAACCAAGAGAGCTTATGATATTATTCAAGAGCATCTATGATAGGCACTTATTTGATAAAGATAAAATGCCATATTCATACCAATATCTCTATCAGTCCTATGGGCTTTTTCATAATAGTGTAATTAATGGTAGCTATCGTGATTGGTTGGAGAGGAAAAATGAAGACCAATTAAGATTTGTGGATATTTATGAGGATATTTTTGATGAATTTAATAGGTTAAAAATGGAGTATGGATATGTTGATTACAATGATTTACTTATTTTATATCGTGAAGAGTTAAAGCAATTAGCAAGTATTAATTCTACACCTTATATCGAAGTTCTTTGTGATGAATATCAAGATACAAACCCGTTGCAAGATTCACTAATTAGGGCAATTAATCCAAAAAGTTTGTTTTGTGTCGGAGACTATGATCAGAGTATTTACGCATTTAATGGAGCTGATATTAGCATTATCACAAATTTTACTAAGAATTATCCTAACTCCAGAGTCTTTTCGCTAAGCAAGAATTATAGATCTACAGAGCATATATTAAATCTTGCAAATAAAGTCATTGCAAATAATCCTAGGATATATCCCAAGACTCTAAAGATAGTCAAAAAGGGGGGATCACATGCGCCTGCGTTATTGAAATATAATGATCTATTTGCCCAATATAGTGGGATTGCAAAACAGATTCAAAAACTGCATAAATATAGTGGAATTCCATATGAGAGTATGGCTATTATATATCGCAATAATTCAAGTGCTGATGGTATTCAAGCCGCGCTTAGGACGCTAAATATTAATAGCAAGCGAAAAGGAAGTACTAGTTTCTTTGATAGCAAGGAGATAGAGTTTTTGCTCTGTCTATGCAGCATTCTTGCAAATAAAAATGACATGATGAGCTACATTCATATTATAAGCCATGCAAAGGGAATTGGAAATTCTATTGCAAAAGATATATTTGAGGCTCTTATGCTAGTTGGCGCGGGAGATTGTAAAATTGGACTTCTTTCTCCTAATAAGAATATAGAATGTTATTTTTCTAGAGCGAATAATACTGGTATAGGGCTTTTTGATGAGTTCTTTCGCAAAGAGGAGCGAAGTAGATTTGATTCTGTGCTACATGATGATTTTAAATCTCATCCAATTCTTGAGCATCCAAAAATCACGCAAGAAGCAGCGATTTTTCTAAATGACTTCTTTATCGTATATAAGCAAAATCATGATGAGCAAAATCCTACAATATTGCTTGAGAATCTATGCAATTGCTCGCTATATAAAAACTATTTGAATTATTTGAGTAGAGATAGAGCAAAGGGCAAAGATGGTAAACTTGATTTAACTCTATTGGAGTCTGTGAAAAAGAGGATTGATTCTAAAATAGCAATTTTGCAAGATATTTCTAGGAATTATAAGGATTTACTAGGATTCTTAAATGCTATGGTATTGGGCAGTAATGAATTAGCAGAAGGATCTGGAGTAAATTTGCTTAGTGTGCATGCTAGCAAGGGGCTAGAGTTCTCATGTGTGTTTTTAGTTGATTTAATGGATGGTAGATTCCCTAATCGTAAGTTAGCATCTAAGAGCGGCAGTATAGAGGAAGAGCGGCGACTTTTTTATGTAGCTTGCACACGTGCTAAAGAACTTTTGTATCTCTCGTTTGCTATGCAAAATACAAGGGAGCAAAAGGAATATATACCATCTATATTTCTATTTGAGGCTGATTTACTAAAAGAGGAAGATTATGATGTTACTAAAATTTGCGATATGAAGAGGACTTGATTGAAGTTATGCTAGAGATTCATATTAATATCAATTGAAATTGATATTAATATGAATCTTGTAAATCTCCAATTCATAAATAATAAATAAGCTTTCATTATGGCAGTTAAAAACTTCTTTAAAATATAGTCTTATATGCACTTATTTGCAATTTTTTAGTATAATTCATCTTCTCATTATTTATTAATACAGAGCTTATGGATCTTTAGCTCAGTTGGTTAGAGCACTCGGCTCATAACCGAGTGGTCGTAGGTTCAAGTCCTACAAGATCCACCACTTCTTACTTCAATAAATCATATAAATATATATAAAGAATTTAATTTAATATGTTGGTTTTATATAGATTCCAAAAATCATGTGCACTTCTTGGACTTTTATTGCCTATTTGCGTAGCGAAATTGATAGCATCTTGTTTTATTTGATGAAATATCTTATTAGATGTTTCTTCTAGATTCTCCATATCATGATCTTGGCAGCTTTTTGTTATTATGGATTCTAAGATTGAGAGATATTCTTTTGTGCCAATAGGATAGAAACCAATATTTAATGGAAACCTATCAGCAAGGGATAATGTTTCTTGAGTATATTCATAATCTTGCTTGGATTTTTCATCTTCTTTCATAATACGTCTTAAATTTGATGTAGCATATATAATTACATTTGTAGGTTTTTTCTCAAATGATCCTTCAAGACAACTCTTTAGACTGCGGTATGAGTAGTCATCAGGAAAAAATGCCATATCATCACAAAACACAATAAATCGATAATCAGCAAACCCACGCAAGTAATCTATTATAATTGGGAATATATCGATGTCTTTACTCTCGACTTCAAGCACACGTAAATTAGTTTTCTGGTTATAGATATATTTGCCTAAAACAGCTTTGACCACTGAGCTTTTTCCACAGCCTCTAGCACCCCATAATAGAGCATTGCTAGCATATTTATTGTTTAGGAATGATAGAGTATTTGAATCTAATTTTGCAATTTCTTCTTCTAACCCTATTAGTGAACTTGGTTGTATAATATCTAAATCTTTTTCATTGATGCAATGCAAATAGCAAGTTTCTCTAGTTCTTCTTAATACTGCTATCTTGACTGCGTTCCAATTCACCTTTGTGCTCCAATCGCTATTAAAAAGTTCATTTGCATACTTCATATTATTTCCTTGTGTTAAAGTTATAAATCTTAGTGTATAAAAGCTAAAAATGATTGCAATATTATATGTTATGATTAGTTTAAAATAATGACAAGAGTAAATAGCATCATCTTAAGGATAATGCTCAAATGATTTGATTATATTTTAAATTTAATAGATAAAAGGAGGAAAATGAAGTGGCTCCGGATGCAGGATTCGAACCTGCGACCAAGTGGTTAACAGCCACCTACTCTACCGCTGAGCTAATCCGGAATATTCATAAGCCATAATTATAAAGAAAAATTCATTTACAATCAAGACAATTATATATTTCACATTCTATTTTTTTTCTTCTGGTGCTTTAGTTAAAAGCTTTGCTATTTTACTGAA
Source organism: Helicobacter muridarum (assembly GCF_000765805.2). Classification (GTDB taxonomy): domain Bacteria; phylum Campylobacterota; class Campylobacteria; order Campylobacterales; family Helicobacteraceae; genus Helicobacter_A; species Helicobacter_A muridarum. Next base: position 46,767 of record NZ_JRPD02000001.1, read on the forward strand.
ATCCATACTTAGAGCAAAATTTTCTTGAAATCCCAAGAAGTGATAAAACCTATCTGTTGTGGTAAAGATTTGTCCAAGTGTTGAATGTCTATCTTTTCGCATTAAATTTTCCTTAAAATACTTTTCAATCTCTCTTAATTCGTTATCAAAATCGTCTGTTCCGGGGAATCTCTGTCCATTAGCAAGCACTAAACGTATTTTATTGCATTGTGCTTCTTTTGCTTTTAATAAATATAATGATTCTATCCATGTAGTGCTACTAGGCTCAATGGACAATAATTTTATATCATGTTTCATAAGCTCAAGTCGCCAATTTGTATTTTCCTCGATTCTTGCTACGATATTTTCTTTTTGATATTCCTTATTAAACTTACTTATTTCATCTTGTATGATTTTTAACGTAGTATCAATACTTTTGCGCTTTGCCTTATACTTCTGTTCTAAACTATTATCATTTGGATCTAGCACGGCTTTTGATAGTCCTACATATAGACCACAATTTACGTCTCTACAGAAGTCTAAATAACGATATATACTTTGTAGAATATCATCTGTATGAGTGTTCCAATCAGGTAGATAAAATGCAATAGGAAGCTCGGTTTTTACTGGATTTTTCTTGTATGAGGCAACAATATGACGTAAATATACATAGCGATAGGAATCTATCATTTGATAGATAGTGTGCTCTTCTAATGGGAAAATCTTGCTATACCATTGTGGTTCAACTTTTACTACCCTTTTTTCCCATTCTACAGGATTTTTAATAAATGGCCTATTGTGCCTACTTGGACCCGCAACGGAATCTCCCATCTCAATAAATGGTATATTAGGTTCCGTTTTAAGATGACGATAATGCCCATTAAAAGACATAATAAAATCTGGAGTGCTTGAACAAAAATGCGATAGAAGTTTGCTAAGCGGAAATTTTGGATTAGCAAGAATATGCGGCTCAATCTCTGCAAAATCATATTCGATTTTACCAGTTTTTGATAGATACTCTAAAAATATCTTCGCGAAAGGGCTTGTATCCGCAGCAGAAAGACATAGCAGTTTTGTTATCATACTCTTTTTCCCCAAATAATTTTTGTAAAGTAAATAGTTTAGTATAAATGCCTATCGTAGTATTATAGCCTTTTTTTAATATTTTTACAAAGTTATTTGCCTCCCCTTTTTTTATTTGCAGAATCTATAATGAAAAATGTAAGCAGTAGAATGCAATAAAATATCTTAATTTATACTACAATTACGAGCGCGTAATATTTAAGTCTAGGGGTTTATCTATGGTATTAGACAAAAACAAACATTCAGATTTTTATGTTGATTTGCCTATGGTTTTTTCTGTGGTAAAAGTTGATGAGTTAGTAGCAAGTGCAAATGAATTCTATGGAACAAATATTATCTTGCCACATAGTGGAGGTAATTTTGATGAAAAGCGTACTTTTTATATCTATAAATTTACTATGACTAAACTTGATAATGAAGAAATGCAGTTGAAAAGCAATGCTAGTGGATTTGAAACTACTTTAGTTAAGATTGGTGTATTTGCTAGTTTCTTAGAAGTTATGAACTCCATTAATACTGTAACAATCTTTTCTAGCATTAAAGAAGCTGATATATTTCTAAAAGCAATATTAAAAGTATATGATGATAAAACAAAATCCGTATTTATTTGTGCAGATTCTGAAATAGATGGTCTAGAGTGAAACGTAAATATTTATCTTGCTTATCATTTAATTTTGTAAAAAATATCCAATACTTGCAAATCCAGCTATTTTACATTGTTGTATTAATAGCACTTTTTTATCTGTAGTGATTCCGCCAAGGGCTATGATTCTTGATTTGAGTCTTGAATCCAGCTCGCCAAAAATTTTAATTCCTAATGCCTTGTTGCCATTTTTTTCATAAAAAATAGGACTAATAGTTGCGAAATCAGCACCAAGTTTAATTGACATTTTTACATTATCTATACTATGCGCACTGTAAATGAGTGGTGTGAGATTTTCATTTGTCTTATTGCTCTTTGTAAGCAAAGGCAGAACTTTTTCTATTAATGGCATATCTGCATCTTTTAGGTGAATACCTGCAGACATTCCATTATCTTGCATTATATGTAATATATCTAGTTTCGCATGGGATAAATTTATAGTAGCCACTATATTTAGTGTTTCACATATTGATAAAAATGTGCGAATCAAATTCCATTCTTTACTGCTAAGAATTTGCTTTGCGTTATAAGAGTTGTTATAACGCAAGCAGGCAAATTTTAGTTTTATAGATGTTGCAAAACCTATATTTAATTTAGCAATTTTATTATTTGCATATATTATTTTTTGTTTAAAGTAAGATAGGTTACTATCGCTAAGATCTCCATAATAATCTTTTGATGTGATGAGATAGGCAAACATCATATATTGCTTTGCAATATTACTACAAATGTTGTGCCACCTATGATACTTAGCAAAATATTCTTAAATATTTTATGTATTATAATAGTGAATATGATTCCAACGATATTGCAAATGTCTGTTTTATCTAACTTTGGGGTGTGCAAAATGATATTGTTACAAGAATATATAAATATCATGGCAATAAGGCTTGCAGGCATAATCATTCCCAAATTTGAAACTATATTCGGAACTTTTTTATAAAAAACCAAGAATGGCGCAAACCTAGTAAAAGCTGTAATAGCAGCTATGATTGTAATATATGCAATTATATCCATTGTATTCCTTAATATCCTAGTGCTATACTATCAAGAAGCTCTTGCGTGTTAATATTATCTTTGCTACAAATATATCGTTGCATAAGTGCAAATAACGATCGCACGATAATATCTGTTTCTATATTAACTCTCCTATTTACCTGATATGAATGAAATAATGTTGTTTTCATTGTATGTGGAATTATGACTAGTTCAAAATAATTATTGAATACAGCATTAACTGTAAGGCTTATTCCGTCAATACATACGCTACCTTTATTTACCATTAGTTTTAACGATTTGGGTTCTACTTGAATATGAAATAAGGTTTGATTCCCTACCTTGTCCTTTTTTATGATTGTCCCTATGGAATCAACATGTCCTTGAACTATATGCCCATGTAATCCGTCATTAAATTTTAATGCAGGCTCAATATGCACAAATCCAGATAGATTTTCTATAGCAATGCTTTTTGCCGTTTCTATGCTAAGCTCTACACAGAAACAATCTTTTTGAGTTTTAATAACTGTTAGACATGCTCCATTTACTGATATGCTATCCCCAATTTTTGGATATAAGGTGGATTTTAAACATAGCATATTATTGTTGTAATCAATAACTTGACCAAATTGTCTAACGAGTCCACTAAACATTGTTAATCCAACCGATTTATTGCGTTTATTACAATAAAATTTGTCCAACTTTGCAAAAGAAAATTAAGTAATAATTCAAGCTATATATTCTTGCTATTAAAATTGTGAAGCTTGTGGATTAGCTATACTAGTCTTTTCTTTCTAAAGTCTTTTAGGACTTTGGTGTAATATTGCATTTGATCTGGAGTTCCTAATGTAACCCGACAGAAGTTTTCATATCTATCAAATTTCCTTCCAACAATGATGTTTTGAAGTTCCATATTATTAGCAAAATCATCAAACTGACCATTAATTTCATGGAATATAAAGTTACCATGTGATGGTGCATATCTTAGATTCAAAGAATCAAGAACCTTTGTAACAATCTGCCTTGATTTGATATTTGAATTCAAACAATATTGCCTAAAGCCAAAGTCCTTAATAGCGGCACTAGCAGCCACAGCACCCAATGCATTAATACCTACAATTTCTAAAAACTCATCAATTCTACGTTTCAACTCTGGAGTAGTTATAATGTATCCTACACGTAAACCTGCAAGACCAAATATCTTAGATAATGAGCGCACCACGATGACATTTTTTGCTCCGCCTTTCAAAATATCTATTCCGCTTGTGAACATATTGCTTACAACGTATTCTGCATAAGCTTCATCGATTAGAAAAACAGTTGTATTTTTAGCTGTGCGAATCCAAGAATGCAGATCATTAGCGTTAATTATATTTGATGTTGGATTGTTTGGATTGCATAAATATACAAGAGACATACCATCAAATTCTCTCTCATTTTTTTTCATACCATCAATATCTATTTCAAAGTCTGCGTCAAGATTATATTTTACAATTTCAATGTCTAAAGGTTTTGCATATTCTTCGACAAATTCAAATGTTGGATTAGGAATTATAATACGTAGTGGCAACCCTTGCTCTTGTGCCATTCTATTTGCAGTATAAATTGAGGATTGGATTCCAGCAGATGCACCATTTGTGAGGCATAATTTATCTGTTTTAATCTGATGAAAATCAGCAATGTCGTTTAACAATTTGTCTGTCAGTTTCTCAGGGTATAATGAAATATTATTTATATTATTTTCAATAGCTTTCTTAGCTAATTGTGAACACCCATAAGCATTCTCGTTGTAGTTTAGCATTAAAGGATTATTTTTTGTTGGTTTAGATTGAGAGGTTGCAGCATTCATTGGTGATAAAGCTCCACCTAAAGCAACAACACCACCAATAAGTGTTCCAATCTTTAGAATATCTCTTCTATTTATCGAATCTTGCACATTTTCCATGAACCTAACTCCTTAATTTATTATCAAAATCTTGCGGCTATATTTGGACTGAATCCTACAACAATTTTATCATAAATGCAACATGAAATAATAAAAATTCGGTGAATATGTAATGCCTATACCTTAAGTGTAACTTTACTTGCTTTCCATAATAATAATTGACTACATTTTGACTAGATTTAAATTCTTAAATATTGGAGTTTTTTAGGAATGCTATTAAAAAATCAAATTATTGAATCTGTTTTTAATTATTTAACACTTGCTATTAATTAGCAAATAATAATTACAAGTTTTTGTAAGTTATTTAATGTTACAAAAATTTGTAATTATGTAAAAACTAAACCTAAAATGTTATTTTGTTTTAATTATATAAGCTTAAATTAGCTTATAATTTACTAATATTGTAATTTTAAGGATTTTTGAATGAGTAAAGTTGTAATCATTACTGGTAGTGCGAGCGGTATTGGTCTGGAGATAGCAAAGGCTTTTTTAGATTCTAATTACAAAGTTGTTTTTTCAGACATTAATGCTAGGGCTTTAGATGGTGTTGTAAAACAATACAATAAATCTAATAATTGCATGGGCGTTGTATGTGATGTTAGCAATGAAGAGCAAGTAAAAGAGCTTGTTTCTAAAACTCATGAGAGTTACAAACGGATTGATGTTTTTATTAATAATGCTGGTTTACAGTATGTAGCAAATATAGAGGATTTTCCTACAAATAAGTTTGAAACTATGATTAAAATCATGCTAGTTGGTGCGTTTATGTCTACAAAATATGTCTTGCCAATCATGAAAAAGCAACAATTTGGGCGCATTATAAATATGTCCTCTATCAATGGCTTAATAGGATTTGCTAGTAAAGCTGCATATAATAGTGCAAAACATGGACTTATAGGGCTTACAAAAGTTACTGCGCTAGAATGTGCAAAGCATGGGATAACCGCAAATGCAATCTGTCCGGGATATATTGATACGCCTTTAGTTAGAGGGCAAATGCAAGATTTAGCAAATAATAGAGGTGTTAGTTTGGAGCAGGTCTTAGATGAGGTTTTATTCCCACTTATCCCACAAAAAAAGCTTATTGATATTAAAGATGTAGCAGAATTAGCGTTATTTATTGCTTCAGATTCTGCAAAGCATATAACAGGACAATCATTAGTAATTGATGCTGGTTATACAGCACAATAGCTTTAAGGAATCTTTATGACAGCTATTATTTTTGGCTTAATAGTCCTTATGCTATTTGCATATTTTGGTTGGTCTATCATTTGGGTAGCACCTCTTGCAGCTGGTGTTGTGGCATTTTTGAGCGGATTGGGCTTATTTGATACTTATACAGGCACATATATGAATGGTTTAGTTGGCTTTGCTGTGAAGTGGTTTCCTGTATTTATGTTGGGTGCAATTTTTGGTAAGCTCATGGAAATTACTCAAATGGCAACTTCAATATCTGTATTGATTGGGCGAATACTAGGAGAAAAGAGGGCAATTTTAGGCGTTATTCTATCTGCTGCAATTCTTACTTATGGTGGCGTTAGTTTATTTGTAGTTGTATTCGCCGTGTATCCTTTGGCTTTATCTCTTTTTAAGAGAGCAGATATTCCTCGCAGACTAATTCCTGCTGCCATTGCTTTAGGCGCATTTACTTTTACTATGGCAGCAATGCCGGGCTCTCCACAAATACAGAATCTTATCCCTATGAAATATTTTGATACAACCCCTATGGCGGCTCCTATTATGGGCATTGTGGCTAGTTTGATTATGTTTTTAGGCGGGTATTTTTATCTAAAATATAGAGAGGGTGTTTTAAAGTCTAATGGGGAGCATTTTGATTTTGATACTAAATTTCAAAATGCTGAATGCAACCAAGTAAGTCAAAATGCCAAAACTCCCAATTTTATTATTTCTTTAATCCCGCTTATATGCGTTGTGGTATTGCTTAATGTATTTAAGTTTGAGATTATTAATGCCTTGCTTTGTGGAATAGGAGCTATATTAATATTGAGCTTTAATAAATATAAAGAATTTATAGAGGCAATCAATCAAGGTGCATCTGGCTCTGTTGTTGCAATCATAAATACAAGTGCTGCTGTTGGTTTTGGCTCTGTTGTGAAGTCTGCACAGGGCTTTAATAGCCTTACAGATTTGCTTTTAAGCATAAAAGGAAGCCCTCTTATATCAGAGGCAATAGCAGTAAATATTCTTGCGGGTGCTACAGGATCTGCATCTGGTGGCATGGGCATAGCCTTAGAATCTCTAAGCGAAAAGTATAGAGAAATAGCAATAAGTCAAAATATACCACTAGAGCTTTTTCACCGAGTTGCCTCCATTTCATCAGGTGGGCTTGATGCCTTGCCACATAATGGCGCAGTGCTAACACTGCTTGCTATAACAGGAATGACACATAAAAAAAGCTATTTAGATATTTGCGTAGTAGCAGTAATAATTCCAATCATTGCCCTAATAGTTGGAATTATTATGACATATTTTGGAATCTATTAAACTATGACTTAATGTTTTGCTTATTGCGAATCTAATAGCTTTATTACCATATTGCACAATATGTATAGAAAACAATCTATCAATATGTTTGCATAATATATAATCAATCTAAGTTTTTAGTTATAGTAAATAGATCCAATAAATGTAGAACTTTACTAATCTTTTGTGTTTGTTTTAATCTTGCCTTTGATTCAAGTTCATATATAAATGTTGGATTCTATAGGATTATGTTGTTTAAGGGGATATTATGTTTTTATTGCGTAGATTTACGCATGCTTGCGTTGTGCTAGCTTCCAGATGTTTGCCAGATTCATTTGTTATTGTTGCTATTCTTACGATTTTTGTATTTTTTATTGCTATGTTTTCAACACAGCAAAGTGCCTTAGATATGATGAATCATTGGGGGAATGGAGCATGGTCGCTACTTGGTTTTTCCATGCAAATGGCATTGGTTTTAGTGCTAGGACAAGCTTTAGCTAGTGCCAAAGTTATTTCAAAGTTTCTTAAATATCTAGCTAGCATACCCAAAAGTTACTTTAGTGCTATTATTATGGTAGCTATATTAAGCATGGTTGCGAATTGGATTAATTGGGGTTTTGGATTGGTCATTAGTGCAATTTTTGCTAAAGAAATTGCAAAAAGTGTAAAAGGCATAGATTACAGACTGCTTATTGCTACTGCTTATTCTGGTTTTGTTGTTTGGCATGGTGGGCTTTCTGGCTCTATTCCTTTAACCCTTGCAAATGGAGGAGAGACACTTAGTAAAACAACATCAGGCGTAATTACAGAGGCAATCCCTGTATCAATGACTATTTTTTCTTCCTATAACCTTATTATTTGTGCTGTTATACTTGTATGTCTCCCAGCTTTATTGGCATTCATACATCCTTCAAAACAAGATATTATAGAGATTGATAAAAAGTTACTTGATGAGAAAGAAGAAGTAGAAGTAATTAGTCATAAAAATGATCATACATTAGCTGAATATTTGGATAGACATTTTCTAATCAGTCTATTAATAGGGGGGTTTGGCTTTATTTATATTATTTCATATTTTGCTAAAGGTGGAGTATTGAACCTTAATATCATAAATATGATATTTCTGTTTGTTGGAATCTTACTACATAGAACCCCAATTTCCTATATTAGAGCAATTAATAAGGCAACTAAGAGTGCTGCTGGAATCTTATTGCAATTTCCTTTTTATGCTGGAATCATGGGAATGATGATGGGAGTTTCTAGCAATGGGGAATCTTTTGCTGGATTATTATCATCTATGTTTGCTAGCATTGCTACTAAGGAGACATTTCCCTTGCTTACGTTTATTAGTGCTGGGATTGTTAATATATTTGTTCCATCAGGTGGCGGTCAGTGGGCTGTGCAAGCTCCAATTATGATGCCTGCTGGATTATCTCTAGGTGTAGATCCTTCAGTAGTTGCTATGGCTATTGCTTGGGGTGATGCATGGACAAATATGATTCAGCCTTTTTGGGCTTTGCCTGCATTAGCAATTGCTGGACTTGGCGCGAAAGATATCATGGGATACTGCGTTGTAACTTTAATATTTGTAGCGATTGTTGTGTGTGTCGGATTTTTATTTTTGAAGTGAGTTACTAGATTTTGCAATATATATTTTATAAATATAAAATTATTTAGGTGGTTAGCTAGGACTAAAGTCCTAGAATACTTAGAATCTCATTTGATTCTAAGTAGTTATTCTATAGATAGTTATTTGCCTGCTAGTGATTTAATATATTGATCTGCTAGATAAAGTCCGTTGCTTTTATCACCTATTAGCTTAATCTTATCTACTATACCCCTAAATAAAGCTTCTTCTTCGTGTTGTTCTGCAACATACCATTGCAAGAAATTAAAAGTAGAATAATCTTTATTTTCTAGCATAAAACTTACAAGCTCGTTGATTGATTTTGTAATTGATACTTCATGATCGTATGTTTTTTCAAAAACATCAAGTAGACCCTTAAAGTTATTCTCTGGCTTTTCAATAGCCTGTAACTCGACTATTGAATCAGTTTCATTCAGATAAGTAACAAGCTTTTTTGCATGTTCGTTTTCTTGACCTGCATGCTCAAATAGAAAAGCACCAGCACCTTCATATCGATTTTGAAAACACCAAGAACTCATGCTTAAATATAAATTTGAAGCATACATTTCCTTAGCAACTTGCTCATTTAATTTTTTAACAACTTCTTTGCTCAACATAATGGACTCCTAAAAATTTAAATATGTTAATTCCTATTAAATTAACTTTATCATTATAAAGCATAAAATGATAATAAGTCAAGTATATTTGCATATAATTTATCATTTTGATGAAATAATGATAAATTTGTTTAAAATAGTCCACCTGATACAAAATATTATCAAATTGATTATGATAGACAAATATGAAACTAGTTTATTAACTTTTATTGTTATTTAATACAAAATGGGAATCCAATAATAACTTATTTTTCATATATAGTTGTATTTTATAGTTTAATGTGAATTTAATGCTGCGCTATATTTGATTTTATTGTTTGATATATTTGGATTTTGTTCTATAATTTATGCTTCTATTCATATTTATTAGCATTTCTATTGCATTGTATCTAGTTTTAGCAGTATTTAGATTTTGTTAATCTCTTTACAAATAGTGATTTTCAAATTACAATAACAACTTCATTATTATTGCATTTATTATAATTCCACAGATTTAAGGACAATGATGGATTACTCTAAGCCTATCATATCTAATGCGCCAATTATTGTAAAAACAAAAGACCATCTTCAAAGACAAATCGCACTATGCCTATCTTTGTATAATGATGAGGCTACTTATGGTGTGTCAAATTTAGATTCTAAAGCTCAAAATATTGTGAAACAAGATTCTATAAATTTGGGCTTGGTTCCAACAATGGGTGCACTCCATAATGGACATAAAAGCCTTATAGAATCAAGCGTTTCTAACAACAAAATAACCATTGTTTCCATTTTTGTCAATCCTACACAGTTTGCCCCTACAGAGGATTTAGCCAAGTATCCGCGCACATTAGAGGCAGATATACAGCTTTGCGCTAGTTTGGGTGTAGATATTATATTTATGCCAGATTATACTGAAATGTATGGATTAGATGAGATTACACTCACGCCGCCAAAGTCTATGGGCTACATCTTGGAGGGATATTATCGTCCAACGCATTTTGCAGGTGTGCTACAAATTGTCTTAAAGTTATTTAATCTTATGTTATTGCCAAAGCAAAGATTCCAAGATTTAGAGTTTCCTAGCTATGGCGTGCGAGCATATTTTGGTAGAAAAGATGCACAGCAATTATTAATTGTTCAGAAGATGACTAGGGATTTGTGCTTGCCTATAGATATTGTTTCAATGCCAATTATTCGCGATTCTGATTCATTGGCACTAAGCTCTAGAAATGTCTATCTTAGCCAAGATCAAAGAAATAAAGCCTTAGCTCTTCCAAGGGCTATTTTAGAGATAGAGAATTTAATCTTGGAAAAGAATATTCGAGATGTTTTGATTCTAAAACATGAGGCTAGTAAAATCCTAGATGGCTTAAGTGTTGATTATATGGACTTTTATACACGAGAGCTAAAGTTGTTAGGAGATAGAGATGAAGCTATGGATTGTGTATTTTTGGTAGCAGTTACAATGCAAAAGGTTAGGCTGTTGGATAATCTTTGGATAGATTAGTCTTGTTGTGATGTGTTATAACAGTTAGGATTGGTTTTGGATGTAATACTGGTTGTAATTTGAGGAAGCGTTATTATATAAGAATCTATTTAAGGAGAAGTATGCGGATTTTGATAATTTTTATGTGTTTGGGCATATTTGCTAGCTCGCAGGCGAGACATACAAATCTTGATAATGCGTTAACTAGTGGCTCAAAAAAGGTAGACATAGTCTTATATGGAAAGAGTTTAGATGGCTTTGGTAGTTATGTTAACGCATCTGTAGGGCTTGGTTATGTTACAGGATTCTATTATGATATTCGAGGGGCAATATCCTTTCGTGCAGCACAGAGCCTATTTGATTCTCGCAATGCTTTTAGGGGAGATTTTGGCGGTGTTGATGAAACAATAGTAGGCAATAGCACAATATTGCTAGATGAGTCCTTTCTTGAATATTTTGATGGCGATACTGCCATTAAGGCTGGGCGGTTTCAGCCTATTAATGAGTATATTAATGTTATGATAGATGGAATCTGGATAAGGAATGCAAGCCTTAAATCTATTATCCTAGAGGGAATGTGGGCTTATAGAAGTGGACGAGTTACATATTATGAAATGCAGCCATTTAGAAGGCTTGGTGGGGATAGCATAGGCTGGTTTGATTTTGGAGCAAAATATTTTTTCTCAAAGAAAGATGCTAGTGTTAAGGATTCTATGTATATTAGCATTTTTGGCAATTTTATACCTAGTGTGTTTGGGAGCGTTGGGGTTAGATGGCATTCTGGATTTAGGCTTGGACAAGGTGAAACTTGGCTTGGTATAGATGCTGGATTTGCTGCTAGCTTTGAGGATAGCAAAAATAGATTTTCAGCTGACAACAACACGTTTTTATTTGATGCAAAGGCTAGCATTGGGCTTGGTAGTTGGCTTGATGTGTTTGTTGGCTATGTAATGAGTGGAAAAGGTGGCATGGGAGGAATAAATACTCTTGGCGTAGGCAATGCAACACAAGCAGGGGATTTAATGTTTTATAAAAACATACAGCCCTTTTTTACTTGGGGTGGAGATGCTATTAAGTTTGGTAGGAATGCCAAGCTAGTTTATGCTGCTTCTAGGATTAGCTTATTTGATAATAAGCTAAGAGTGTATGCTGCCTATGGTATGACAATATTTGATGGATATAGCGGTAGATATGGAAACAACAATATATCTAATATCATTCAAAACGAACTTAATGTTATGGCAGAATTTTCAATCACTAGCTCACTAAGCATTATAGCATATATATCTGATACTCATTTTGCTAAAGGTGCACCAAATAATTTTCAAGTTAATGGCGGCTTTCGCTTTATGTTTTAGCTTGTTGCAAATAATTGACCGCCAATATTCAAGAAACAAACACTAACGTTATGCGAGATTGCACACTAGGTAGGTTTAACTGAATTTTAAAATATAATACATAAATGCTTCTTGATATAAAACTCTTAGGATTCTAGTATAATCGATTAACCTAGCTAAAGGATTGCAATGGATGGGACTCCAAACATGAATACAGATGTATTGGCATTTAAAGAAGGATTTAAATATAGTCTACCAATCCTTGCTACATATGTCCTTATGGGAGCTGTGTTTGGAATCATGATGGCAAAAGCTGGTTATAGCGCGTGGCTAAGTTTGCTTATGTCTATTGTTATTTATGCTGGTGCAATGCAATTTGTAGCTGTTGGATTGTTGGCTGGTGGATTACCTATATTAAGCATTGTTGCTATATGTTTAAGTATCAATGCAAGGCAATTTTTTTATGCTATTGCAAGTCTTGATAGATATGGATTTAGAGGTTGGCGCAAGTGGTATTTAGTCTTCTCTGTAACTGATGAAACATTTGCCATATTAAACTTAAGAGAGCAGAAAGCAGGCATACAAAACCAAGATAAAATTCACAATCAAAAAGTCATGTTTTTTATATCATTATGTAATCATTGCTATTGGATTATAGGCTGTGTAGGCGGAACATTGCTTGGCGGATATTTGTCTTTTATACAAAATATTAATGGCTTAGATTTCATTGTTATAGCTACTTTTACTGTGATACTTTATGAAAATTACAAAATAAAAAGCAATCGAGTATCAATAGGTATTGGAATGGTTTGCACTATTGCCTGTTTATTTTTTGATAGAGAGAATTTTTTGCTTTATTCTCTTGTGTGTATATTTTTAGTTCTATTACTTGGATATAGATTAGGTTTTATGTCTATTAATAAGTAGACTATATAAGAGCTCAAACATAATAGTAGCTTAAATTAAGTTTTAGTCTCTTTTTATAATCTTTATCATATCCTTTATAGCGTTTTCTAATCCAGTAAAGATAGACCTAGCAATAATGCTTTGCCCAATATTTAGTTCCTCTATATATGAGATATTGGTAATTGGTTTTACATTATGATAATTTAGACCATGTCCAGCAAATACTAATAGCCCTTCATTGCTTGCTTGCTTGCTTTGATATATCAATGAATTTAGCTCGAAACTTAGCAATGACGCCAACTTAGAGCGACTAAGCTCTAACTCTTTAATGCTGTTATGTGTGCGTGATAAATTTGATTCTATCATTAATGATAGATTGGCGTATTTTCCTGTGTGTAGCTCTACGCCTAATGAGCGACTTAGTGTATTAATCATTTCACTTGATTTACTTGACTTTTTTGAAATTAATCCTAGTTTTTCTCCAAATTTTAGACATTTCTCTATGCTTGCCTCATTTGGGTCTATAAATAATGCCACATCAATATCACTATGCAAAATCCTCTCCATAACCGGCAATAAGGAATCTTGTAGTAGCAATCCACCCTCTGTTGTTACTTCATTGCGATTTTCTGGGACTATAGTTATTCTATGTGGTTTTAATTCGCAAACCACTTTAATAATATTTGCATTTGTCGAGCATTCTACATTAATGGGCAAGAAGCTTGATTCTATAATGCGACTCAAATCATATTCACAAATATGTCTTCTATCTTCACGTAAATGCACTGTGATTTGGCTAGCTCCAGATCTCTTAGCAATGAATATTGCTTCAAGTGGATCTGGGTCATTAATCTTTCTTGTTTCTCTTAGATATGCTATATGGTCAATGTTTACGCCTAGCCTCATTACAGCCCTTTATTTTGGATAATATGCTAATATTATAACTCAAGTAACCATAAAATTTATAAGATTCCAAAATAATCAAAAATTTTTATAACCCAAAAAGGACAGGTATGCAATTAGATATTAAGCAAATACATATTATTCAAGATTTACTAAGAAATATATGTGGTATTCACTTAGTAGATTCTAAACAAACTATGATAAAAAATCGACTAAATATTCTTTTGAAACATGATTTATTAAACAATATAGCAACTTTTGAAGACCTAGTTAGTTCTATAAAAAGCAATTCACAAATTAGACAAGCTTTCATAAATAGCTTCACAACAAATAAAACAGATCTATTTCGTGAATCATATCATTTTGATGATATGTTAAATAGGACATTAATAGAACCTCTGCGTAATAATAAACAAATTAAGATTCTATGCTCTGCTTGCTCTAGCGGCGAAGAAGCCTACTCTATTGCGACAACTTGCGTTTATGCCAAAACATTATACAAGTCGCACTCCGTTATTACCATAGTTGCTACTGATATTGATACCAATATGCTGGAAGCGGCAAAAAAAGGAGAATATACTTTTGATCCAAGGTTGCATAAAATTCCTGATTGGGTTGAAATTGAGAAATATTTTGATGTTCAAAAATCAGGAGCAATATTTCAATTCAAAGCAAAAAACAATATAAGAAGTCTTATTACATTTCAGCAACTTAATTTTTTATCTAATGCATATCCTTTTAACGCTAACGATTTTGATATAGTATTTTGCAGGAATGCTCTTATTTACTTTGAGCATAATAATCAAGAGGAAATCTTGACTAAATTAAGTCATGTTTTGAAAGATGGAGGAACGCTTTACTTAGGGCATTCAGAAGATATACTAGGTCTTAAAAACAAATTTGACAAGTCTGGCAATAAAACATTTGTTAAGAAGTCTTGCTGATTAAAGGAGAGTTATGTTACCTAAGAGCATTATTCTATCCAATCAAGTAGAAGAAAAATATCATCCTGATACTGTTCTTCCAAAGAAGCCATCTCAACAGGCTCGCGACAAAGTGATAGTAATTGGTAGTTCAACAGGTGGAACAGAAGCACTTTATCAAATATTTTCAGCGTTGCCAACAGGACTACCTCCTATTGTAGTTGTGCAGCACATTCCTAAGACATTTTCTTCTTCACTTGCTAATAGATTGAATGCAAATAGTAAACTAAGCATTTGTGAGGTTAACAATTTAATGGAGTTAAAACAAGATTGGGCATATATAGCCAATGGAGATTCTCATGCAGTTTTTAAATACGAGGGTAGAAAGTGCTATGTCATGCCACTCAATGCGCAAAAGATTAGTAGACATAGACCAAGTGTAGATGTTCTATTTAGAAGTGCTAATAATGTAATAGGGCGAAGCACTTTAGCTATTATCTTAACTGGAATGGGAGATGATGGAAGCATTGGCATGAAAGAGCTTTTTGATAATGGTGCATATACTATTGCCCAAGATGAAAGCAGTTGCATTGTATTTGGCATGCCAAAAAAGGCTATTGAGGCTGGTGCAATAAAGGAAGTTTTACCTTTAAGTAAGATTCCAAATAGAATAGTAGATTATGCTAATGGGAAGATTTTATCTTCCCATAAAGATATAGAAATTTAATAAGTAGTTGCTATATGCTTATTTAATTCTTATTTGTCATTCTTAGGTTTTTTATATTTACCTTAGAGTAAGAGATTTTATTAATGAATTATCTTTCCAAAGTTGCAAAGTACATTAAAAAATATAATATTTAATCGTTCTATATCTTTTAGTTTAACTCTTTCGTTTATAGCATGTATCCTATCATTGCATACTCCAATTTCTGCTACACCAATACCATGAGCACTAAAGAATCTAGCATCACTAGTCCCCCCGCTAGTGCTCCTAGTAACATCTATAACATCAAACTTATTAGAATCTAGTATACTAGATTCTAATATATCTATAAACTTTTTATCAGTGGTTAGGAAACCCTGCGCGCTTTGCCTTAGCTCTAATGTATATGGAAGCCCAGATAGCACTCCTTCTATATAGCTTCTTAGGGAATCAAGACTAGTTTTAGTAGAGTTGCGCACATTAAACATAATACGCATATCATTAGGTGTTACATTAACAGTTTCAATACCTGCTCTAATATCGGTAATAACTAGCTTTGAGGGTTCAAATTCCTTTGTACCGCTATCTAAATTCACCCCAGCCAATTTCCCTAATCTATCTCCTAAAAGTTCAATGGGATTAATACATTTACTTGGATATGCTACATGTCCTTGCTTTCCAGATATATATATCTTGCCATTAATTGAACCACGTCTCCCCACTTTTATAATATCTCCAGCGATATTATTGCTTGTAGGTTCTGCTACAATGCAATGCGTTGGCATAAGATTCTTGCTTTTAAGAATCTCTAGGGCATATTTGCTACCATGTATTGCTTCACCTTCCTCATCGCTAGTTAATAAAATAGAAATAATAAAATCCTGCTTATTATCTTTTGTAAGAAATTCCTTAATAGCACTAATGAAGCAAGCAACACCGCTTTTCATATCTTGAGCCCCTCTACCATACAAATACCCATCGCTTATTGTAGGTGTAAATGGGTTGAATCTCCAATGATTAGCATTGTTTTTATTATTTAGGGCTTTGTTAGAATGCTCATTCCATTCTCCACCTGGTGGAACAACATCAATATGCCCAGCAAAGCATAAATGCAAAATATCTCTATTAAAAGATTTGGATTCTAAATGTGTTGGAATCTTATATAAGAAAAGATTTTTTACCCCATCTTTGTCTATATGCAATGCCTCAAAATCTGGCAATAATCCTTTAATGTATTCATAGATATTTAATTCTAAGGGCGTTATAGTTGGATAAGAAATAAGCTTTTTTGTAATATCAAGAGCATTTGTTGTTGAAGTCATAATAATCCTTAAATAAAGCATTATAACACAAAGCCAATCAAGGCACTTTAGCAATATGTTGTTATAATTCTTTTTGGATTAAAATTAAGATTCTACAACATAAGGAGATATTTTGAGGTTTATTTCATGGAATGTTAATGGCTTGCGAGCTTGCATGAATAAGGGGTTTATGGATTTTTTCAATGAAATTGATGCTGATGTTTTTTGTATACAAGAATCCAAAATGCAGCAAACACAAAGCGAATTTAGCTTTGATGGTTACTATGAGTTTTGGAACTGTGCAGAGAAAAAGGGGTATTCAGGTACAATAATCCTAACTAAGCAAGAGCCATTAAGCGTCAAAAATGATATGGGTATTCCACACCATGACAAAGAAGGAAGAGTTATAACGGCTGAATATGATGATTTTTATCTAGTAAATGTATATACGCCTAATTCTAAAAGGGAGCTTGAGAGATTGGAATATAGGCAGCAATGGGAAGATGACTTTCGCTCTTTTCTTGGTGAGTTAAAAAAGAAAAAAGGAGTGATTGTATGCGGAGATTTGAATGTAGCGCATAAGGAAATTGATTTAAAAAATCCAAAAACAAATCGTAGGAATGCTGGTTTTACTGATGAAGAGAGGGAGAAGATGAGTGAGCTTTTAGATTCTGGTTTTATTGATTCTTATCGTTACTTATACCCTGATAGAAAGGATGCATATACTTGGTGGAGTTATATGGGCAAGGCTAGAGCAAATAATACGGGTTGGAGAATCGATTATTTTTTACTATCGGAATCATTACGAGATATATTAAAAGAGGCTTTTATTTATCCTGACATAATGGGAAGCGATCATTGCCCAGTAGGAATACAAATATAACTAATACTTCATTATTACATTTATAAGCAATAAGGATTTCAAATGCAAGACCTTATATCATTTTTACAAGAACACAATGAGCTAAAAATTATTGAAGAGCCCCTAGACATTTGGCTAGAGATTCCGCACTTAGCCTATATAGAAGTAAAGAAGCAAGATTCTAAGGCATTGCTTTTTACAAATCCCATTCATAAGACAAAGGAAGGCATAATTACATATAATATGCCTGTAGTAATGAATGTTTTTGGTTCATTTCGCCGTTTGGAACTGTTAGTTACTAAATACAATACCAACAAAAGCTTCCCAAATATAGAATCTATTGCTTCACAAATTAAATCTTTATTAAATCTAACTCCACCTAAAGGAATTAAGAATCTATTCGCAAAGCTCTTCGATCTTTATGCCTTGCGACATGTATTTCCAAAGAAATATAAAGGCAAGGCTCCATGTCAAGAAGTAATTATACAAGGAGATTCTATTAATCTTTATTCATTGCCCATACTTAAAACATGGGAAGATGATGGTGGACAGTTTATTACTATGGGGCAAGTTTATACACAAAGCCTAGAAGATTCCAAATCCAAGTCTGCAGCAAATAATGTAGGCATGTATCGCCTGCAAGTTCATAGTAAAGATTCATTGCTATTGCATTGGCAGATTCATAAAGACGGGGCACATTTTTTTCATGAATACAAAAAAGCAAATAAACTAATGCCAGTAAGCATTGCTATAGGGGGCGATCCTCTATATATCTGGTGTGCTCAAGCTCCTATGCCTCCTAGGGCGTTTGAGCTAATGCTATATGGGCTTATTCGCGGGAAGAATCCTTTACTAGCAAGCTGTATTAGCAATGACTTAAGCGTGCCTTATGATTGTGATATAGTTATTGAGGGATTTGTTGATACAAATGAATTTGCACCTGAGGGGAAATTTGGAGATCATACTGGATTCTACACTCCTATTGATTATTATCCAATCATGCGCATAAATGCTATTACCATGCGACAAAAGCCAAGTTTTGCTGCAACAGTAGTAGGTAAGCCACCACTAGAAGATAAATATATGGGATTTATGACAGAGAGACTTTTCCTGCCATTACTGCAAACAAGTGTACATGGATTAATTGATTATTCTATGCCAGAGAATGGTGTGTTTCATAATCTTATTCTAGCAAAGATTGAGACAAACTATCCAGCTCAAAGTTTGCAAATAATGCATAGTTTCTTTGGGCTTGGACAATTGAGCTTTGTTAAACATGCTATTTTCTTGGATTCAAATGCGCCTAGTTTGCATAAAGACTATGAGACTTTGTGCGATTATATCTTACAGCGAGTAAGCACAAAAGAGTTATTCATTACTCAAGGTATTTGTGATGCATTAGACCATGCTACACATGAATTTGGTGTAAGCGGGAAGTTAGCCATTGATGCTACCAAACAACCATTAAAATTTTCCTTTCAATCAATAGATTCTAAAGGATTGCTAGATAAAATGAAAAGTATTTCTAGCGAGATAGAATCATTGCATATATATCCGCATGAAAATCCAATTGTCCTTTGTCGTGTAAGAAAACAAAAAACACCTATATTATCATATGCCAATAGATTCTATGATGAGCTAAATGAATATGCAAGCTTCTTTATATTTATAGATTCTAATGAGGACTTGCAAAATTACTATTTGCTTATTTGGCGTATTGTAAATTCCATTGATGTAACTAGAGATTTGGTTATTAAAGATACTTGTGCTTTCTTGGATGCCACAAGTAAGGGCGAGCTAGAAAATTATACAAGTGATTGGCCAAAGGATACATTATGCACCAAGCAAGTCCTAGAATCATTACAAGAAAAGGGGCTATTAGATGGAATTGATTTAGAGTTTATACAAAAATTTGGAATCTTATGAATTTTGCTTCGCAATAATCTTGTTTTTAGTATTTGATTTAGATAGAGCTGCTTATCAAACGATAAATATCGTTGTAGATTCCTATGCACATAATTGCTACAATTATGCTTATACCAATGGATACTATCATGCTTTCTGCTTTTTTGCTAATGCTCTTGCCTGTAAGCCATTCATAGCATGTAAATACAATTTGTCCTCCATCAAGCAGGGGTAAGGGAAGTAAGTTTATAATCCCTAGATTGATAGATATAAATGCTACTACCCAAAGAAAGAATATAAAATCTACATTTAGTGCCTTGATGCTTACTTCTGTTATTCCAATAATACTGTTTATATTTTCTAATCCAATTACTCCAATTAGCAGATCCTTTAATCCCTCATATAGCAATAATGAAGTTTTTATAGTTTGATTTAGTGATTGTATAATTGATTCTTGTAATGAAATATTTTTAAGCTCTTGTTTAGGTGCTATGCCTAGTATCAATCTATTATCATTCTTGCTATGACTAATGGGCACTTCTAACCTAAGATATTCTACATCTATGTCGCTGCTATTTGCAATGTTTTGTAAATTATTAGCCTGCCTTGATACAACTACTAGGGCTATTTTATCTTGCATTAATTCATTGCCTTTAATATTATTAGCAGAATCTAAGTTTGATTTAGATTGTTGTGAGTTAAGAATCCTAGATATATCCTGAAATGATTTTACTTCTACCCCATTAATACTAAGGATTTTGTCATTTTCAAGTAATATGCCATGTGATGGAAGACTTGGATTCACTTCTCCAATTATTGGCTCATTGCTATAAGTTGGTATGCCATGCAAGAATATACATATATATAATAAAAAAGCAAGCAATATATTGAACAATGGTCCAGCAAATAAGATAGCTATTCGCTCTAAAGGATGCTTTGCGAAAAGAGAGCTAGAATCTTTTATAAGATCTGTGTTATTTGTTTCACCTTGTAGTTTTACGTATCCGCCAAGTGGAATGAGCGATAAGGAGTATTGTGTGCCCTTATAATAATAGCTAAGCAATTTTGGACCAAAGCCAATACTAAAAGTTTGAACGCGCACACCAAATAGCTTTGCGAAGATAAAATGCCCTAATTCATGAAAAAAAACAACAAAGGAAAGCGCAAGTATGGATATAATTAGATTCATAATGATAAGGCTTTATAATATTTAATCGTGTAGTCGATCCCAGAATATACGGTAACAAATACTGCAATCCATAAAAACAGCTCACCACCGGGGAAGAAATTTGCCAACAAAAAGGCAATAGCTAGAATCTGAAAGCCTGTTTTATATTTACCAAGTGCGCTAGCAGCTACATTTTGATGAAAGTTAGCTGCTACAACTCTAAGCCCTGTAATATAAAATTCCCTTGAAAGAATGATAAAAACAGCCCAAGCATTAGCCCTATCAAGTATTAATAGCCCAATAAAAGCACTAAGCATTAGCATCTTATCTGCCAAAGGATCAAAAACTTCACCAAATGTGCTACCTAGGTTAAATTGTCTAGCAATATATCCATCAAAAAAATCTGTAATAGAGGCAATGCAAAATATAAGACACGCGAAGTAATCACGCCATGAAATATGCACATAACTTGGCACAATTAATTCCCAATGCAAAAGAATCGCCAATAACAAAATGGACAATATTATTCTTGAAAATGTAAGGACATTAGGCAAGTTTTTCATCAAATTCCCCTAAATGCAGGCTTAAAGACGAATAAAATAAACTTATATAGAATTCAAAACCGCTAGATTATTATAACAAAAAGAATTAGGCACATAATGCAAGTAATAAATCTTGTGTTGTTTAATTATAGATTTATTTTTTGCTATATAAACGACAAAGAGTAATTTAATAGTCAATGTAATATATATGCAATCAGGAATTTTTTAACTTTATAATCACAATGCCAATATGCTTAATTAGATTTATTAAAAAAATCAATCAAGCCTTCTTGTATACTATTTATTGCTTGTGTGGCAGTCATATATAATTTCATATCAAATAAAGATTCCATAATATTTGGGCTATATTCAAGATTGTTTAGAATCTTAAAACCGATTTTTTCTTGTCCAGTTCGCCTGATAAGTAATGAGTTAATATCTATCACATTGGCACTTGTGCCAATTACTACTACGCAATCTTTGTTTGTGAGATTGCTAAATACCTGATGTAATAATCTATACTTTGGTGCTTCCTCAAAGAAAAACACTATGAAAGGTTTTAGATACTTGTATCCACATGTTTCACAATCATGCGGCATAAACTCTTCATAGCCTATGTTTAATATTGTTTCACATTGTGGGCAGATAATTTTAGTTAGTTCCCCATGCAAATGCACCACATTTTCTACACCAGCACGCTCTAGTAAATCATCTACATTTTGTGTAACATGGATTATTTCTATTTGCTTTTGAAGTGATGATTCAAATATTGAGGATAGTTTAGCTAGAAATTTGTGCATATCATTTGGCTTTGCTTGTTTTAATTCTTTGCGCCTAAGATTATAAAAATCATGTACAAGATTGAAGTTCTTAAGCCAATTTTTATAATTACATACTTCCATAGGGTCATGCTTTGCCCATAACCCATTATTGTCTCTAAAGGTGCTTAGCCCAGATTCTGCGCTTAGCCCAGCTCCACTAAAAATTATTAATTTCGCCACATTATCCTCCTTAATATTTGAATCATATTTAGGATTTTATCCAATATCAAGCTGTAAGTAATGCTTATTTGATTTTGTAGCTAGGTTTATAGTTTCATCTTGTTAAAGATTCTACTAGGTAATAGTCTAATTATTATCATAATAGGCTTCCATATCCATTTAGAATATATGTTAGTTTTATTTCCTTGTAATGCCTTATATATATCTTTTGCTAGTTTGGTAGGGCTAGCAACTAGCATCCTTTGGCTTAATATGCCAAGAGCAATGCTTTGTAGACTTTTAGTATTTGTAAAGCCAGCCCTAACGCACAGAATCCTAACTGTTAGTTGTTCTTGCAAGCCAAAGCGATTGGCAAGCCCTTGCATATACGCGCTAAGAGCGGCTTTAGAGCAACCATATATATAATTGCTAGCCCTTCCTCTATCTCCTGCTACAGAGCTTATAGCAATGATAAAGCGATTTTTATGGGCGTTGTTAGATTCCATTTCAAAGCGATTTGCTATTAGCTCTAATAAACTAATAGCTCCTAGTATATTTACATCTATACTCTGTTTTGCTAGATGAAAATTTGCTTGTGCATCTTGCTGCTTTGGCATATATCCAGCTACATAAATTACGCCATGGATATTATTAAAAGATTCTATAAATTCCCTATGCACCCAAAAGTTGCAAACATCAAGCTCCATTATATTAATATTGCTAGTTGTGGTGTCTTTATATAAAGATTCCAATGTTGTAATATCTCTAGCACAAAGTATAAATTCTATGCAATCATCTTTCATAGATTTGTCAAATACTTCTACAATCGCTTTTGCAATTTCACTTGTAGCACCTATTATTAGGATTTGTTTAAGCATGATTCCTCCTTTTTGCAAACAATATATATTGCATATGCATAAAGCAAACTGCTATAGCATAGTGCTTCGAATCTTCCAAATGTATAAAAGTTAAAATCCATGTAAATCAAAATATATAGGCAATAGCAAATAAGAATAAAAAACCTTAATCCACTGCATGCAAATAATCCAATAAATGCTAGACAAATAACTAATGTGTAGTCATAAATATGATGTTGGAATAAGCAGAACGAAATTACAATGCTAGATAATATTATTGTCTCCTTTGATGTCTTAAACTTTATAGTGCAATAAGTCCAAATTATGAAGCAAGCAATTAATAGATATACAAATGGATTCTTTAGATTTAATCCGCTAAAGGTAGTCCTTGCAAGGCTTAGAATATCTATAATCATTGAGCTTGCATGTTCGCGTCCTACAAGAATTGGTAGAAATAGTGATTCTATAAATCCTATATTAAAATGCCAAGCAAATGTGGCAATGACTACAATATGGATAATGCAAGCAAGACATGCAGCAACATAGAATCTAGCTAGCAAGAATCCAATTATAAGAGGGATTCCAAATGTATATTTTACACATACTATAGAAAGACAAATTCCACAAATAATGGGATTATGTCTATAAATAAAAGCTAGAGTAACAAATAATGCTATAACCAAAGGAATATTGCCACGATAAATAGCAGCAGCATATACTTCGCTTAAAAAGAACAACATAGTAAAAATAGCAAAATATGTGAATGGAATCTGTCTTTTGAGTATTTCTCTATAAAATAAATAGCATGTAATAATTATGCAAAGATTATTAAACGCGCAATACCAAATCTTTGCTACATCATATTCAAGCATAGCAAAGGGATACATGATAACATATAATAAATGCGCATAGTTTGGTTTATTAGCAAGGAAATAATTGCCATTTAGTGTTTCGTAATATGGATTAAGACTTTGCTGTAATCCATGTAAGCCAAATAGCTGCACTGCTGGATACCATTGCATATCACCACTATCATTACTCCCTAAATACGCCCCACCATCTCTAATAATAATGCTATCTGTATAAAAGAATATGCAAAAAATTATAAAAGCAAACCATACTAGCAATAAATGCAAACTAATATTAGAATTCTCTAGTCTAGTGATTGCTATATGTATTTTATTGCATAGCTCTCTAAAGGATAAGCTAGGAATTAAGGCAAGGTTTTGCTTAGTATTAGTAAAAATCTTACCCATATATTCAAGCTTAGCCATTTGGCATCTAGGATAGATTTTTGCTTTAGTTTTATTTTTATAATCATTCCTAAGCATAACTATTAGTAGGCATATAATCCATATAGTGCATATAATTAATGCTCCTTTTTTGGTTAGTTTTACTTCATAATCAATATAGCCTATTCTTTGTTTTGGAGCTAGTTTTTTGCTTGATGTAATATATACATTGAAGCTTTGGCTTTCATGTATGTAGATAGAATCTAGATTGGAGCTAGACTCTTTTAGGTTTTGCGTATAGATATGAAATAAATAGATGTTTGATCTTGATAACTCCTTAAAAATTCCAGAGTAACCGCTAGTTTCTACAACTGCATGGAATGTTGCTGGCGTGTTGCCTTGCTCTTTTATGACAATGGGAGCATTTTTGATTCTAATAAGGCTACAGGCACAAAGCAAGATAATAAAAAATATTGAAATATACCTCATAACAATCCTTATAAGTAAAGTAAGACAAAGAAGCTAAGAGTCCACAAGCAAATTACAATTTGCAAAAATCTATCACTAAGCACAACCATACTTGGATCTTCTGCCTTATCAAAGACAAATATAAGTTGGAGATAACGCAATATTCCAATCAATACAAAGAATCCAGTTAGATATAAATAATTAGTCTGCATACGATTAACTACAGAAGGTTCAATGCTATATAAAATATAGGCTAAAACAATAGTTCCTCCAAGTATGCTAAGGGAGCAATCAAAGAATGCTATGTTATAAGATTTAAGATTGGCTCTTGCAGTATCTAGGCTAGATTTATATTCGCTTCGTCTTTTGCCTAGAGCTAGGAATAGGCAGAGGCAAAATGTTATGATAATAATATAGTGAGAGAGTTCTATTTTTACCGCAAATGAGCCAACAAATAGCCGCAAAACAAATCCAACAGCAATGGTGAATATATCTACAATGGCAATAGCCTTAAGTATAAATGTGTAGGCGATATTTAGGATAATGTAGGATAGTATTGGAAAAAAGGCAATATAAGTATTATAACTTAGCTTTAATTCTTGGTCTAAGGTATTTCTATTGGGGCTTAAATCACAATGTTGATTTTTTGGAATATTATCATTATAGCTTGTGGTATGTGCGTATTTTGATATGTTAAGATATATAACATAATTATTAAATTTGTCTATGGAGTCAAAGCTAGGATCGTATCTATTGTCATATTTTTGTGGGTCATGTTTGCCCCCCCCCCCCCCGTATATTTTGTGATAAGTATAAAGAGTTAGCGATTATAACAAGCCCAGCTATAAATAATGCACAACCAAAGCATATTGCATTACTATAGCTTATAGCACCGCTTGCAATAGGTCGCAGGGCTTTAAGTTTATGTGCTCTATCTGCTTGGACGTCAATTATGTCATTCATAATATAAACGCTACTACAAACAAGGCTAAATCCTATAAATACGCCCAATAAGCACAGAAACACAAATGGTTCTAAAATCTGTAAAGCAAAGAATGCAGGCGCAAAGATGAATAGATTCTTTACATATTGGTAAGGTCTCATAAGTTTAATATAGTTTTTCATCTATCTCCCTTATTTATTCTTTGAGGTTTTTGTTTTTTGAATCTAAGAACAAGTTAGATTCCCAATCTTTTGCTCTGCAGGCTCTCTATCTTAGAATCTAGTCCATAATCTTTTCTTAATTCTCTAAACTCATTAGCGCGTTTATAAGATATGTCAAATATATGTTTGCTCATACGAGAATCTTTGGTTAGATAAATCCTCCCACCACATTTAGTAACGATTTCATCAAGCCTATCTAATAGCCCAAATATGCTTGGGGTATTTTTAAAATCTAAGGCTAAGGAGTAGCCCTCCAAAGGAAAGCATAAGAAGCTAGAATCCTCTTTGCCATAAAGCTTTAGGACATTTAGAAATGAGCCTTGCTTAGATTCTGCAATGAGATTTAATATATCATGCAGGCTTTGCGTGCTATCTTTTGGAATTATTATCTGATATTGCAAGAAGCCATTTCTGCCGTAGATTTTATTCCATGATAGTATGGAATCAAGTGGATAAAAAAAATGCTTAAAATACACTAATTTTTGCCCATTCTTAGCCCTTGAATAATAGAGTTTATTGAAGATTCCTACACTAAATGGGTTTAACGTGGAATTTGGCAGATAGAAAGGAATCTTTAGTTTTGCCTTATAGTGTGCTTTTTGTTTGATGTTATATTGTGGCATATATTGTTCATTTGACTTCTGATTGGATTTGGGCTTTTTGTCTTCTATTGTATGTATATTGCTTGTTATTTGGTTTTGCCTTTTGTCATTGTAGTTAAAATCAGAATCCAAAGCAAAGTCCCCATAGCTTACAATTCCGCGCCCAAGATTTTTATCTTTAGCTAGGCTATCAATCCAAGCTACTGCATAAGGTGCTTGTTTGTGTGATTCTAGGTATTCCATAGTATTACTTAGATTATTAGTTTTGATTGTAGTTTGGCAAATCTTAGATGAGCTAACTTTTCTTAGCCTTATTCGGGCTTCAAGTATAATGCCTGTTAATCCCATGCCACCAAATGTTGCGTAGAATAAATCAGAATTCAAATCTCTGCTACACTGCATTATATCGCCATTTGGTAGCATAAGAGAGAAGTTAAGCACAGATTCTATAAAATTACCTCCTTTAATAAGCTCTACACAATTTAGGGCTTGTCCGCAAGATTTACATAATATATTTTTATTTATTTTTGTGTTAGCTTTGGAATCTAGCTCTTCAATCTGACTATAGTTATTGTGGTGATGGTTTTTTCCATGCACATTTGAGGCTATTGCTCCGCCTAGTGTGATGTATTGTGTGCCCGGTGTAACATGGAGAAAAAAGCCCTTTGGCATACTAAAGTCTAGTATATCATCAAGCATTACTCCGCATTGCGCATGCAAAATTCCGCAATCTTGGCAAAAGCTATGTATTTCATCGTAAGGTTTGCATAGTAGAATATTCTTGCTTAATGAGCTATCACCGTAGCTTCTACCATTACCACGAGCTATAAAGGGCTTTTTGCTTGCTAGGAATTCTTGCAATTTTGCTATTTTTTCTAACACTTCTAGGTTACTATCAATGCTAGGATAGCCACCAAATCCACTTATTTTCATAAACTACATATGCCCAATATTTAATCATCTAAATCATCTTCCAAGCCAAAGTAACTTACAACGTTATCAAGAACGCGATTAAGATAATTTTCTTGGTATGTATTAAATGTATCAGATCCATAAGTATTTAGCCATGCTAAAGTTATATTTTGTCCGGCTTTGGATTTATAAAACTCAATTAGACTATCTAATTCTTCTTGAGAGTAGCTCTCTGATTTAATATGCAGGCTATATTCTATTATCACTGTTTTTAAATTATGCAAAAGATTTCTTATATCATTTGAACTTAAGAAATCAAAATTACGAAGATATGATTCCATATCTAATAGAGCAAAGTCGATTGACTGCCTTTCTTTCTTTACATCAACTAGCTCTAGAATAGACTTCTTACGCTTTTGCTCCTTTGGATCGTTGCTGCTTAGTTCAAATGGAGGCAATTTTGGCACCTCAAAAGCCTCACTAAATGACATAACAAGCTCTATGAACTTGAGATTAATCTCTTTATCTACCATTGAATCTTTTTTGCCCAATGGAGATTGTGCGAAATCATATAGATTTTGAGCTTCTTCTAATGTGAAAAATTTTTGCATATACATAGCTATAAAATGTCTAAAGTTCTCTCTATCCTTGGCTATAGTATTTTTGTTGTATCTATTCATAACGCGTTCGAATGTCTTATAGCTAGTGATTTTATGCTTTTTTAGAACTTCTTTATCTATGCTATCAAATGTCAATCTAAGCACATTGTCATCAAAAGTTGCAATCACTCCGCTATCTCGCACATAGCCATTTAGTAAATAGTATGTGCTTTCTTGTTTTGATCTAATATCATAGTTGCTAGTATTGCTAATGCTATGATCATCTTTGTGACTATGTGCTTGCATTGTTGTTGGCATAGTAGCTAGCATAGCAACACAAGTTATATGTTTTAAAAATCTTTTTGTATATCTTGAACTAGATTCCATAAATTTGTTGAATATATGACTTTTAACTTTTGATTGGTCATTTTGCATTATTGTCTCCTTTTAATAGATTGAATGAATTTATCGAATTTTTAATGTGATTAGAGCTATGATATTGCTTAATATAGCAATAATCCAGAATCTAACAATTATTTTATTTTCTGCCCAACCTTTTACTTCAAAGTGGTGATGAATTGGTGCCATGAGAAAGATTCTCTTTCGCCTTAGCTTATAACTACCAATTTGCAGTATTACAGATATTGTTTCAATTACAAATATTGATCCCATGCAGATTAGTAATATTTCATTCTTGGAGACAATGGCGCAAAAGGCTATAAATCCACCAAGTGCTAGGCTTCCGCTATCACCCATGAAAACTTGTGCGGGATGGCAGTTGAACCATAAGAAGCCAAATAATGCTCCAATCATAGCTAGGCTTAATACCATTACCTCCCCTGAATCTACAACATGAGGAATGAATAAATAACGAGAAAGCTCTACATTCCCACTAATATAGACAAATATACTAAGCGAAGCCAATGCGCAAATGCTAGGAATAGTTGCTAATCCATCAAGCCCATCTGTTACATTTACGGCGTTGGTGGTAGCGAGGAATACTATTAGCCAAAATCCAATCATTAAAAAAGGATAAGATTCTAAGTATAAGATAGGATTTTTCATCAATGGCATAAATAGCGAAGCATTTAGCCCAACTATATATAGCCAAATGCTTAACCCAAGACCAACTAAGAATAATAAGCCAAATTTTAATTTAGAGCTCATACCCGCATTTTTTCTTGCTGAAATTTTCATATAGTCATCTCTAGCTCCAATAAGCATAAATAACATCATGCCGACAAGACCTATATGAACATATACGTTATCTAGCCTAGCAGTAAGTATGCTAGCAATAGCAGCGCATGATATAAAAACTATGCCACCCATAGTTGGCGTATCTTTTTTATTGCTGTGTGCTTTAATGGAATCTGATATTGGTTGGTTGGCTTTTTTAGCTTTAGCCCATGTTATAAAATGTGGCATAAGAAATACTGCAAGCAAAAAAGCTATGAAGAATGCCATGCCAGCTCGAAAAGTAATGTATTTTAACAAAGAGACATTTAACAACCCTTGTAAATGTAGCTCATATAGCATGCACACTCCGAATAAATAATTTAAATATTGATTAAACAAAATAATCATGTAATTATAAAGAAAATTTTGTCTATAGTGAATCTTTGATAAAAATTTATTATAATTTGTTTAGTAAGTGCTATATGATTAACTATAAACAATAAATTTAAGGATTGTTCATGAGTAAGGTCGTATTAATCATTACAGATGGCATAGGATTTAGCCCTAATACTCAATACAATGCCTTTTATCATGCGAAAAAGCCTCATTATGATTATCTATTTGAGCATGTCCCAAACTCCTTGTTGCACACTTATGGCGAGAGTGTTGGGTTGCCTAGTGGGCAAATGGGTAACTCTGAAGTTGGGCATATGAGCATTGGAAGTGGCAGAGTTTTATATCAAGACTTAGTTAAGATTAACAAATCAATAAGCGATAATACTTTAGCATCAAATCTAGTATTAAGGGATATGCTAGATTGTGTAGATACTTTGCATTTAGCTGTATTAGCAAGTAATGCTGGAGTGCATTCACATATCAATCACCTAAAAGAGTTAGCTAGAATTGCCAAATCTAGAGGCAAACAAGTGTGGCTACACTTAATATCTGATGGTAGAGATTCTAAACCGGGGACATTCTTAGAGCAAATTAGTGTGCTTGATGATATTTTAGATTCTAATGTCAAGGTTGCTACAGTATCTGGAAGATTCTATACGATGGATAGAGATAATCGCTGGGAACGTATAAGTCTAGCCTTTGATGCTATAGCAAATGGAGCAAATTTACAAAGCCAAGATATACAAAGCTATATCAATCAATCTTATCAAGATGGAATCTTTGATGAGTTTATTTTGCCTGCTAGTTTTAATAATTATATGGGTATGCCAAAGGTAGATATACAGAATCTAACTCAAAACCATATAGATACTAATAATAAAGATTCTAAAACTCAAGGTTTTATATTTGTCAATTATCGTAGCGATAGAGCTAGAGAGATTGTAGCAAGTCTTGGGCTTAGGGATTTTAAGGAATTTAAACGCGATATGCCAAATTTGATTGTTGCTTGTATGTGCGAATATGATGAGAAGTTTCCGTTTAGGGTTATGTTTCCAAAAGATAAGGTGCAAAATACTCTAGCTCAAATCATCTCAAATTATGGTTTAAGGCAGGCTCATATTGCTGAAACTGAAAAATATGCCCATGTGACATTTTTCTTTAATGGCGGAAGAGAAGATATGTTGAAAGGCGAAGAAAGGTTGCTTGTGCAATCACCAAAGATAAAAACCTATGATTTGCAGCCAGAAATGAGTGCGCCTGAAGTAGGTGATGGAGTTTGTAAGTTTATTGAGAGCGACTTTGATTTTATTGTTGTGAATTTTGCCAATGGAGATATGGTTGGACATACTGGGAATTTTGAGGCTAGTATCAAGGCTGTTGAGGCTGTGGATAAGGAATTAGCAAAGATATGGAGTCTTGCTAAGCAAAAGGGATATAGCGTTGTGATGACAAGTGATCATGGAAATTGTGAGGAAATGAAGGATTTAAACCTAAATCCATTACCAAATCACACAGTAGGAGATGTATTCTGCTTTGTTGATTCTAGCGATGTGGTTAAAATTAATAATGGCGCGCTTAGTAATATTGCTCCCACCATACTTAAAATCATGAAACTGCCAATACCTAGTGAAATGGATAAGCCTTTGTTTTAGCATTCGTATTAAGATATAATAGGATTTCGTTTTAGTTGTTATATATTTTACTTTAGAGATGTTTTTTGCTATTGCATTAGTAAGTTAGGGCTGCCAAGTTTAATTAATATTTGCATTTTGACTAGCCCCTTGTTTTATCATTTTTTATTATTTGGTTATATTGTTTATATCATATTACCTATGATTCTAGCAACATTGCCAATTCATTAGTTTTTACTGTGTTTAAACTAAGGATTTCTAGCATCTTTAGCTATGATTCTAGTTTTATATTAATAAGGATTCTTATGCGCTTATATTTTTTTAAAGAGATTAGCTCGACACAAGAATTTCTATATTCGTATTTAAAAAATAAGTCAGATGATATTCCTATATTAGTTGTTGCATTGCATCAAACAAATGGCATTGGTTCGCGTGCGAACAAATGGATCTCGCCAAATGAGGGAATATATTTTTCTTTTGCCATACATAAGTCTTATTTGCCAAGTGATTTGCCCTTGCAATCTAGCTCAATATATTTTGGTTGGTTATTTTTGCAGCGTTTAAGAAAATACAATAAGCATGTGTGGTTAAAGTGGCCAAATGATATTTATATTGGAGATGTTTGTCCTAGCTTAGTTAATTCAGAGTCTAGCTTGGACTCTATGACTTCTATCCAAAGTGCTAGCTCTTGCAATAAGTCGGATATAAGTATGGGTAAAATTGGTGGAATCATGACTCAGGTAGCAGGGCAGAGTGTGGTTTGTGGTATGGGAATAAACCTATTTGATTCTTTTTATGCTTCACTATATCCACATTCAAGCCAGCAAAATACAGATCAGATTCTAAATGAAGTGTTAGGTTTTTTAAACCTTAATAGTGTAGAATCATCTCAAATATTATGGTTAGAATCAACTAAAGATTTAGCAAGAGTAAGCGATTATATGTCCTTTGTTGACATTCCTTCAATTGAAGTCAACATTGCTGATACCTCTTTTTTTACTAATATTGCTTGGAGAGATGTTTTTGCTAAGTATCGGCAGGAATTTTACAAGAATAATAATGTAATAGCCCATATTATTAAAGATGGCATAGAGGAGGAAGTAAATTTATCTAATTGCACATTATGCGAAGATGGCTCTCTTATGAAAGATGGCAAAAAGTTTTATAATATGCGTTAGGACATAAGGAGAATAAATGAGTGAAATTATCTGCATAGCAAGTCAAAAGGGTGGTGTTGGCAAAACAACAACAGCCATAAATCTTTCCGCCTCGCTAGCCTTGCTTGATAAGAAGGTGCTTCTTATTGATTTTGATCCACAGTCAAATGCAACTGTTAGTCTTGGTATAAACCGCAGAGATATTACAGAATCTAGCATGTTGATAGTTATGAGCGGACGCAAAAATATCAAAGACATTATTCAAAAGACATGCGTAAAAAACCTCTTCATTGCACCAACAGACCAGAATCTAACGGGTGTAGAATCTGAATTTTATAGTCAAAAAAAAATTATGCTTCCCAATCGTATAGAAGAAATTCGAAGAGAATATGATTTTATTATCATAGATACCGCCCCAACATTAGGACCTCTTACAATCAATCCGCTGACTGCTTCAAACTCTGTAATAGTAACCGTGCAATGCGAGTATTTTGCCCTTGATGGCATGGCACAACTTTTATCTACTATAAAGGCTTTGCAAAGGACAAATAATCCTAAACTTCAAATTCGTGGCTTTCTGCCTACTATGTATTCTACTCAAAATAATCTTTCCAAAGAAGTTTTAGATGATTTAACTCGAAGTGTAAGGGCTAATTTCTTTCAAGATGACGAGGGTTATATTGTCATTCCTAGAAATATCAGACTAGCAGAGTCGCCTAGCCACAAAAAGCCAATATGCCAATATGACAAAAAATCAGCAGGGAATCTAGCGTATATGCGTTTAGCTAGAGCCATTATTAACAAGAAAGTGCAAAAACCTATCTTAGATATGGAATCTAATGAGCAAATCAATCCTTTAAGTCACTGACATAGAGAGTTTGCATGGCAAAGAAGAGGGCATTAAAGAGTGGACTAGATGAGCTGTTAATAGATATAGATGGTGTGTATCAAGGGGTTTATGAAACTATTGAGTCTCAAAAGATTCGAAGTATTCATGTCAATGATATACTAACAAATCCAAATCAGCCTAGAAGAATCTTTGATGAAAATAAATTAAGCGAGTTAGCTCAATCTATAAAGAATCATGGCTTACTCCAGCCAATCCTAGTAGTGCAAAATCCTAACACAGAAAATATCACTTATACATTATTAGCAGGTGAACGTAGACTTCGAGCTGTTAAGATGGCTGGCATGGAGGAAGTCCAAGCTATTATTCTTGATTATGAACAACATAAGCTGCGAGAAATGGCACTGATTGAAAATATTCAAAGAGAGGATCTAAATCCAATAGAGTTAGCTATTTGTTATCAAGCTTTAATTGATGAGCATAATATCACTCATGAGGAATTGGCACAAAGGATATGTAAATCTCGCTCACAAATCACTAATACATTACGCCTACTTGACTTAAGCGAGCAAACACAAGATCTAATATTAAAAAATGAGATCACACAAGGGCATGCTAAAGTGTTGGTTGGCTTGGAAGAAGCAGATGAAGAAAAGATTATTCAATCCATACTAGGACAAAAGTTAAGTGTTCGTGAAACAGAAATGTTAGTAAAAAAGTTTAAGAAGAAAAGACATAATCCAAGTGCAAATATTCCTAGTAAAGCCAATGTTTTAGATTCTAATGCTTTGCAAAATCATGCTAAATTGTCGCAGGTAGATATAGGATTACTTAAGCAGTTGCAACAAATACTGACTGATTATGATATATCTTCCCATATCAGTGCGTCATCAATCACACTTACATTTCATAATAGTGAATCGTTGCAAAATCTCATACAAACATTAAAGACTAAATAATTATAAGATTTTTTGACTAGCTAATTGTCATATTTTAGACGAAACGTTTCGTCATTCTTCATCAGTCCTTAGGTTTGGTGAAGAATCTCTATTAATGATATGTTTATGCCTGTGGTAATTTGGTAACTCAAAGCTCTCGCATAGCTAGGCTCAATATGACAATAGAGTTATAACAGTTGGATGTTTTTCGCAGTGCGCATTTGAGTGCTCACTATTTTGCATCGAACTAAAGCTTTAACATGACATTGCTAAATAATTTTGTTTTTGAATCTGGCTTATAGCGGTTTTATAATTTCAACATAACAGCCTAGTTGTTAGTATTTTTAATAGAATCTAATCTTTGTTTTGCTTCTTGCAATATCTTTATATCATCTTTTATACTAAAGTAATTGAAGTTATCTCCACTTTGTGCAATCCCATCAAGTAGGTCTCCGCTATTGCGATAGTGCAAATCAAGTTCAGCTATATCAAATCCGCTTAATGTTTGTGAGAATCTTCTTAGACGTTCATTATTAGTATCGTTGGTATATAGATAGCAATATCCCTTAGCCCCATTGCGACTAACTCTACCTCGCAATTGATGCAAGCTTGCTAGCCCTAATCTTTCTGCGCCTACAATTACAATTATTGTAAGTCTAGGCAATGAAATTCCTACTTCTATCATTGTTGTAGCAAGTAAGATAGCCCCGCTTGTTTGTCTAAACTGCTCTAGCACCTCTTCCTTATCCTTATCCTTTCCATAGGTGCTAAATACATGGTTAAAATTCTTTTCCCAATATCCTTTGGCTTCATTTAGCGGCATGTATGGAATATTGCCTCTCTTTGCTATATAGTTTGAAATCCCATCTGTTACGCCTTCATTGATTTTTGGATAAATGATTGCTACCTGATTATTTAGTGCTATTTCTTCTTTGATTCTAGCAATTAGCACGGAAAACCCACTTTTATCAATGATATATGTAGTAATATCCTTTTTAAAGGGCAGATCTTTTATAAAGGAAAAATCTAACATATTGTTTTGTAGCATTGCCATTGTGCGCGGTATTGGAGTAGCAGAGAATTGCAAATTATGAGGCTTCTTAGTGTTAGTGGCACTTTTTGATTCTAACATTTTCTCAAGCTTTGTCCTCACAGATGTGCCAAATCTGTGTTGCTCATCAGTCATCACTAGCGCAAACTCGCTAAAATCAGACTCCTTATATAAAATAGCCTGCGTTCCAATAATAAAATCTGCATTTATATCGCTTTTCTTGCTATTGCTAGAAGTTATGCAAATAATTTTAATATAGCTTGGGAGGTATTTCCTTGCTTCGCTATATATTTGCTCTGCTAAAATGCTAGTTGGTGTCATTAGAATTGACTTTTGTGGATAAGCTAGGATTACACTAGCAAGGATTACCATAGTTTTGCCACAGCCCACATCACCCATAATTACTCGCCTAGCAGCTATATTTGAGCTTAAGTCCATTGCTATGTCATTAATGGCGTTTTGTTGTGCCTTTGTGAGAGAAAAGGGGAGATTTTTACTAAAGTCATGCAAGTTTCCATTGCATTGGAATTTGGATTGGAATCTTATTTTTTTGCTCCTTAGTCTCTCAATATATAAGAATATCTCTATGAATTTTATGGCTTTTATATGGTTAGGGGGCATGGAATTGGCTATATTATACTCCTTGAAGAACTTTATATCTGGGTGAAATATCTCATAGATATACTTGGCGTAATTCTCACCTATGTTTGTGGCAAGTAGAGATTCTATGGAAATATATTTTTGAAGGCTATTGAGGTTTATTCCACGTGTCTTGAATATAATTTTAATAGTGTTAATTTCTGTTACTATCTTTGGGTTGATTAGAATCTTATTATGTGCATTTTTTGATTCTGTTTGAATGCTTCCATATACAAAGAGCTTGTTGCCAATTCGGAATTTTTCATAATGATATGAACGATAATGAAATATAACTATCTTAATAGCTTCATTGAATGCGATGGCTTTAGCATTAATAATTAGGGCTTTTTGGGTTTTTATACTCATAATCTCGATTTCTAATGCTCCACATTCTCCTAGTCTTAATGATTCTATAAGATAAGTAGAGAAATATCCCTTGGGAATATTGTCTAGGCAGTATGCAAGCAAAGAGCGCATAATTTCTCCTGTTGTAGTAATTCGATTAGGTATTTTACTTTATTCATGAGCTTAAGATACTAAGCATTGATTTATGTATTGAATAGTAATGTGTTAGAATCTATTGATATTGCTAGGGATGTTTATGGGTATTATGAGTATTGGATTTTATAGAGCAGGATTAATAGGCGATAATGTGGTCGCTTTGCATGGAATCTATGCTACGAAATTTCTCTATCCTAATAGCAAATTGGTAGTATATACGAATACATTTGGAATAAACCTATATAGCCAATTTGATTTTATCGATTATCTTGTAAATGTTGAATCTCTTAGCGATTCTGAATTAATTGAAAATATAAATTCATATATGTTTAGTTGCTTTATCTTAACCCAACCAAACAGATCAAAATCCAAGCTTTTATTAAATACAAACTGCGGAAGGATTATTACATTCTTAACTCTTTGGAATCTAACAAAGCCGAGATTTGAAGGCATCTTTATGTCTCGTAATTTTAACAATACTCCACAATATCAAAGAATCTTGAATCTAGTATATAGGATTAATCCCTCGCATTATAAGGAACACTACAAGAATATAGATTTTTCTGCCATAAGGTTAACTAGCAATTCAAATAATAAGGCAAAGATTGCGCAATTTTTATTAGAATCAAAACTAGATTCTAAGCCCTTAGTTATTATTAACCCATTTGTTCGTAGCACTCACTGCAATCTTAGCATTGATGGATATTGCTCACTTATTGCTACTCTATCATCTATGTATCCAAACATAGCTATAGTAATTCCTACATATAAGGGCAATGAAGATATATCATCTAATCTAGCCAAACTAGATAATGTAGCTATATTTTGTAATGATTCCGATTTGCTAAATATCGTAGCTTTGCTAGAATCTAGCTCCTTGCTAATTAGCCCTAGCACAGGTATAAGTCATATTGCTAATAATTTAGAAGTCCCTATGATTTGGCTATGTAGCAGGAGGGATAAATGTCTTTGGCGTGGTGATCATATGGATTTAGATTTTTTTATTGTGTTAAGGCAAACATCAAATAAAATGAGTAAAGCAAGTGAAAACATCTATATTTCGCTTATTATAGACAAGTTTTCAAAGCTTATTAATGATATTTCCAAAAAACACTAAAGTATTTTATGTTGTTTTTTTGGTAAAATCCAATCATAATAATTGTTTAAATTGGTATGATTGCTAGGATATTGCAGTTGTAGATTTTTAACCATGTAATACCATGATACCTTGCAATCAAGGATTATGCGTAAGGAATATTATGATAGATAATCAGGCAAAAAAATTGGAATCTATGATATATAATAGGGCTAATACTAAATATATAGCTATTACTTCGGGCAAAGGTGGAGTGGGAAAGTCTACGATTAGTGCAAATTTAGCGTATAAGCTCAATAAGCTCGGATTTAAAGTTGGTGTATTTGATGCAGATATTGGATTAGCAAATCTTGATTTAATATTTGGAATTAAAACTGATAAAAATATATTACATGCCCTAAAGGGAGAAGTTGGGATTGATGAAGTTATTTATGAAATTGAGCCAAATTTATATTTGATTCCAGGTGATAGCGGAGAAGAGATTCTAAAATATGCTAATAATAACTTAGTAGAAAACTTCATTAATGATAGCAATGTTTTAGATACGCTTGATTTTTTACTAATTGATACAGGGGCTGGTATTGGTGCATTAAATCAAGCTACTTTGCAAGCCGCTGAACATATTATTGTAATAACTATGCCAGATCCATCAGCTATAACAGATGCTTATGCAACAATTAAATTAAACTCGCATACAAAGAATCAAATCTTCATGATTATTAATATGTGCAAAAATCAAAAAGAAGCTTTAGCAGTATTTGAAAGAATGGAAAATATTACAAAAAGACATATACCAAATCTAGCTCTAAAATATCTTGGCGGATTAGAAAATAATATAGCTGTTAATAAGGCTACAAGGAATCGAGCTTTAATCTCAAAGGTTGAGCCATTAAATCCAGTATCCATTGGAATTGGTGATATTGCTGCACTTTTAGCAAGTGAAATCACTGATATGGAACATAATATGCTTTTAGAGTCTAAAGGCTTTAAAAGTTTTTTTAAGCGTATGCTAGGCTATTTATAGATTCTATTAAGGATATGAATCTCAACTTTACATTCACAAAGGATTGTTATGTTAAAGCAGGATAATTATCTAAGTTTTGCTATTGTGGTAGGATTTTTCCTTGGTTTGATGATAGGTGTTGCTAAGTTTGAGGAACCAGAACTCATGATTTTGTGGACAATATTATCTACTATGGGTATCTATCTAATCATTACAGTAGCAATTTCGTGTTTTTATCTTTTTATGGATTGCAATGGCGAGAAACTTCATAGAGAAAAGTTAGAAGAAAGCCTTGAGCATTATCGCAAAGAATTTGATAAAAAAGAGCGAGAAGTGCAAAATATTCGCTCCTTTATTAAGGGTTTGCGAAGCACTGATTAACACTCAAGTTAAGAATAAAGGAAGCCCATGCAACAGGCACTAAATGCGACTCTTAAGGGGCAAAGTAGCTATAATCAATATTTAAAGAATTCACAAGATGAGCTAGCTTTGCAGTATTTACCCGCAGTCAAAGCTATGGCTTTTAGACTAAAAGAGAGATTGCCTAGCTCAATTGATATGAACGATCTAGTATCCATTGGCACAGAGGAGCTTGTAAAGCTTGCTAGGAGATATGACGTAAATAAAAATGACTCTTTTTGGGGTTATGCTAGGACTCGCGTGAATGGTGCAATGTTAGATTATTTAAGAACTCTTGATATTGTTTCTAGGAGTTCTAGGAAACTAATTAAAGCTATTGAAGCCGAGACTTCTCGTTATTTCAATGAATTTGAAGAAGAACCAAGTGATGAATATCTCTCAAAAGTTCTAAATGAAGATGTGGAGAAGATTCATCAAGCAAGGTTTGTTAGTGATGTATATTCTGTTGTCCCATTAGACGAACAATTTAATGTGCTAGAAGATCATGACATCTTGCAGTATTGTGAGCACAAAGAGCTAATGGGGCTAATTCAAAAAGTTTTGTCAAAACTTTCAGAAAGAGAACAACTAATTATACAGTTGTATTATTTAGAAGAATTGAGCTTAGCAGAGATTAGCGAAATCCTAGATATAACAGAATCTAGAATTTCCCAAATATCAAAGGAAGTAATTAAAAAAATTAGAAAAGAGATAGGAGAGGTAAATGGCTAAGATTCTAAGTCAAGAAGAGATAGACTCTTTATTAAATGTAGTTGATGAAGATGGCGCAGTAGATGATGCTGGGCAGACAGATATCACTCCTGAAAAGCAAGTTATAGTTTATGATTTCCGCCGTCCAAATAGAGTAAGTAGGGAGCAGTTAAGAAGCTTTCGTTCTATACATGACAAAATGGCTAGGAATTTGTCTAATCAGATTTCTGCAATTATGCGCTCTATTGTTGAAATTCAACTTCATAGCGTTGATCAAATGACTTATGGCGAATTTTTGATGAGTTTACCAACTCCTACTAGCTTTAATGTTTTCTCTATGAAGCCAATGGATGGTGCTGGTGTTTTGGAGATTAACCCAAGCATTGCATTTCCTATGATTGATAGATTGCTTGGTGGTAGAGGAGACCAGTATGATGATACAAGGGAGTTTTCTAATATAGAGCTTAACCTTTTAGATACTATCTTGCGTCAGATTATGCAAAATCTAAAGGAATCTTGGGCAGCTGTTGCAGAAATTTTCCCTAGCATTGATGCAAAGGAATCAAGCCCAAATGTAGTGCAAATCGTTGCTCAGAATGAAGTTGTTGTTATGGTTGTTATGGAGATTGTTATTGGACATAGTAGCGGAATGATGAATATTTGTTATCCAGTTATTTCATTAGAAACAATCCTTAGTAGGTTAGCTAGCAGAGACTTGATGATGAGTGAGACAAGTGGGAAGAAGTCAAGAAACAGGGAGTTGCAAGCATTAATAGGTGGTGCTGATGTTCATATTGCTGCTATGCTTGGTGGGACTAACCTAAGCCTTAGTGAGATTTTGGATTTGAAAGTTGGTGACGTTATTATGCTTGATAGAGTAGCTGATGATACTGTTCATGTCAATGTTGATGGTAGGGAAAAGTATAGAGCAAGGATAGGTTTGCAGAGATTCAGAAAAACTATACAAATTTTAGATGAAATCAAAACAGAAAAAGACCAAGTCAAAGAAGTTATAGAGATGCTTGAAGCTCAAAGGAAGAGCAAAGTAATAGATGTTCAAGACGAAGGACTTAGTAATGAATGATTTTATAGAGCTGTTTATACAAGAGGTTATCGCTACTATTGATGGCATGATGGGGAGGAGCGCGACAGTTACACATAAAGAAGATGGTGATGTTTCTGATGATTTGCTATCCACACCTTTTGGCAAGGTAGTAGTTAATATATCATTAGATGGATCAAGTGTTGGTTCTTTAGCCTTTATCATGCCAGAAGTCCTAGCTACTGCTTTACCTGATTTAATGATGGGAGGAGAAGGCGATACAGGCAAGGATATGATGGATGATGATGACAAAGATGGATTGAAGGAAGTATTTCAATCTATCACAGGTGCTCTAGCCACTGCGTTAGGAGGACATGAGAAATTACCTCATTTTAGCTTTAGTATTGCAAGTGTTGATAATGTAGAATCAGGTGGTGCTTTAAGCGATTATGATAAAGCTTCACATTTTGATATTACTATAGATTCTGTTGAATCTAAATTTATATTACTAACCAAGAATGATTTATTATCTCATTCTAAACAGAGTTCAAATGAAGTTGCTGCAACTGCTGCTTCTAATAACAAAGATATGAGCTTAAGCACTAAGGAAATGCGAAATATCAGCATGTTGCTTGATATTGGTTTAAGTGTTAAGGTTCGCATTGGTCAAAAAAGAATGCTATTAAAAGATGTTATATCTATGGATATTGGCAGTGTTGTAGAGTTAAATCAGTTAGCAAGCGATCCTCTTGAGATTTTAGTTAATGATAAGGTTATTGCTAAGGGTGAGGTTGTAGTTGTAGATGGTAACTTTGCTGTGCAAATTACAGAGATAGGCACAAAGAAAGAGCGGTTAGATAGCATTAGGGGATAATTTATCAATTAAATATTTAACTTATTTTCTAACTAGGTTAGATGGATTTTCCATGTTAAACCTTGTTAGACCCTTTAGCTAAGTTGTTTATTTATTTTAGAACTTATAATTTTTGATCTTAGATACAAAATACAAATTGTATAGCAAAGGGTAGGTATGAGATACTTAATTATTGTAACATGTATTTGGGCATTTTCGTTTCCACTTATTGGGCATTTTATAGCTAGGGAAGTAGATATTTATTTTGCCATTATTATGAGGTTTGGTTTAGCATTATTGGTCTTTTTGCCATTTACTCGCTTTGTAAATGTGCAAAATGCCTTGCGTTTAAAGCTTATGGGCATTGGTGCCATACAAATTGGAATTATGTATCTTTTTTACTATGCTTCCTTTGGATATTTAAGTCCATCTGAGGTAGCATTATTCACAATTTTTACACCATTTTATGTTAGCTTATTTTATGATATTTGTGCTAGGAGATTTCGCTCATTTTATCTTGTTAGTATATGTATAGCCGTTTTTGGAGCATTTATTATTCGTAGCGGAAATGTAGATTCTGACTTTTTGGTTGGATTTCTGCTTGTGCAAGGGGCAAATGTGTGTTTTGGAGCTGGACAAAGTTTATACAAAGCACTAATAGAGCAGTATAATAAGTCAAATCCAACACTAAAGCAACAAGATGTTTTTGGATATTTTTATATTGGTGCATTGATTGTAGGATCTGTGAGTTTTATATGTTCTGGCAATATAGAGCGAATGCCTACAACTTACACACAATGGGCTATACTTGTATATCTTGGTATAGTTGCTTCTGGGCTTGGATATTTCCTTTGGAATAAGGGTGCTAGTATGGCTGATAGTGGGATATTGGCTATTATGAACAATGCAGTTATACCGGCTACTATTGTGGTCGACTTGTTGCTATTTGGTAGCAACAATGATATAACAAAGCTATTATTAGGAGCAACGATTATAATAATATCTCTATTAATACATTATAGAATTATTAAATTTTATCAAGGAACGCAAAATGCTTTAACTTAACTAGCATATAAGACTTTAAGG
This sequence comes from Helicobacter muridarum, assembly GCF_000765805.2. Lineage (GTDB taxonomy): Bacteria > Campylobacterota > Campylobacteria > Campylobacterales > Helicobacteraceae > Helicobacter_A > Helicobacter_A muridarum. Next base: position 89,499 of record NZ_JRPD02000001.1, read on the forward strand.
ATAAAGCATGGCAATAGATCTAGCAGAGGTAACAGGAGCAACAGCCTCAAGGGAGAATAAAAGAGAAAGCGAAAAAATCGCAAATGGTCTTGATAAGGACGCGTTTATGAAGTTGTTTTTAGAACAGCTAAAAAATCAAGATCCAACATCACCTATGGAAACTGACAAAATCATTACGCAAACTGCACAGCTTACGCAAGTAGAAATGCAAGAAGAAAACAAAAGAACCATGAAAGAGGTGGCTCAAGCTATGAAAGCCTCCCAAGACACCAATAAATCTTTGCAAGAATTTCAAAAGGAAATTAAAAAATCCCTTGAAATATTAAATATTGGTATGGAAGAGAATACCCACGCCACAACACAAGGGGCTCGTGCTAATACATTGAATGCTATTAGTATGATTGGTAAAATAGCTGAAACCGATATTATGGGGTTGAATGTAACAGGTAGCGGTGAAAATCGCTTTAGCCTTTATTTTGATAATAAAATAGACTCTAATAAGGGGACCCCCGTTGTTGAGATTCTAAATAGTAATAATGAGGTTGTGCGGACTCTATCCTTAAAGGATAGAGACGGACAGCAAGGGTATATAGAATTTAGATGGGACGGTAAGGATTCCGAAGGTAATATGGTAGATATAGGTAGCTATCAAGTTAAGGCGCATTACAACTTGGATCCAATTACAAAGCAATATGATGAAACTAGAATAGGTAGAGGTGAGGTGCAAAGCATAATTTATGATAAAGGTGTCCCTCTTATGCGTTTAGGTGATCATATTGTGCCTGTGCAAAGTGCTCTAGAGTTTTATCCTCGTGGCGAATCTCATAATAAATCTATAGAATCTATTAAGCAGGAAGCCTCTAAAGCTATGAGCAACTATAATGACGACTTTCAGACAGAATCTCTAAGCGATAGGTATCAAAAAGTCATAAGCGATCGTGAAGCTAAATTGGTAAACAATGAAGAGTTAGACAATGAAGACTCATTGGCTCTAAAGGAGCAGGCAAGATTAGATGAGCTCAAAGCACAAGAAAGAAAAAAATATGAGAAAATGCTAGATAGTGCGGAAAAGGGTAAGCAACTAGACCAAGAACAACTAGATAAACTTTCTAAGCCGCTAGCACAATCTAATGAAAATTCTAATAGCCTAAGTTCGCTTTTACAATCAGGTAAAAGTATGGCAAAATCTCCCTCTAATATGGTAGGAGATTCTAGCTTTGATAATTCTGTGAACGTTGCAAGCTAATTTTTAATTTTTGTATAATCAATGATTAAGTAATGCGGACTAAAGACACTAAGATATTTATCACTCTAAAAGATATTACAGAATCTGGCGGCGGCGAGAGGGTATGCGTAAATCTTGCTAATGCCTTGCAAGAAATTGGCTTTGATATTAGCATTATTAGCTTCTATCACTCAAATACAAAGCCTATTTACCAATTGAATGAGGACATAGAGATAATCTACTTAACAAAAGGGAATATTAGTAAAAATTTTGTCTTTAAGGCTTTTTATAAGATAATTTATAGATTCTATCTTAGTCTTAAGACTTGCTCCATCATTGCAAAGGCTAAAATTTCAATTAAACAAAAATCTTATTCTAAGATAAGGGTTATAGCAAATGATGGGCTATTTATCCCATTACTTAAGCTTAAGGACATGGCAGTATTGCGGATTTGGCATATGAGAGCACCTATTAAAGAGCGTAAAATATTACGACTTTTTGATATGTTAATCGTTCTTTCACAAAAGGAGTTATATATTTGGGAAAATTATCATAGCAACATTAGAGTAATTCCAAATTTTATTTCAACTAACCTTATACAATATTCCAATGATTATGAATTGCGCAAATCATTAGCACAACCAAGCAATCATAAAAAAACAATATTATCTATTGGTAGTATGGGAAGAGGTGATATAAAGGGATTTTTTAGATTAATTGATATAGCTAAGATTCTAAAAGATATTTGCGTTAATAAATTTCCTAGACTTTTGCATAATTGGGAATGGGTAATAATTGGTAATGGCGAATTAAAGGGAGATTATCAAAAAAAGATACAACAACTAGAACTTGAGGATTTTGTGCGTATGGAAGATTTTAGAAATGATATAGAATCAAGCTATAAGTCAAGCGATATTTATGCTTTAACAAGTCATTCAGAGGGCTTTTCTATGGTGTTACTTGAGGCAAGTATATTTGGTGTTGCCTGTATATCTTTTGATATTGCTAGCGGTCCAAGCGATATTGTGTTGCATGATAAAAGCGGCTATCTAATCAAAGATAATGATTTGCAAGATTTTGCACTTAAGACTTTTAATCTAATGCAAGATGATTTGTTGAGAAAATGTATGGGCAATTGTGCTAGGCAGTATGTAGTAGACAAATTTAGCAAAGAAAAAATTATGCCTCTATGGCTTAGCGCGTTAGAGTAGTTAGATCTATATTGTGGCTGGTTTGAGATGAATTCTTTTTTATCTAGTTTGAAGTTTGTGCTAGTATTTAAGCCTCAAATCTAATTTTGATTCTAATTATGAAGCAATTTCAAAGAGTATATATAGAGATTACTGATTATTGTGGGCTTAGTTGTGCCTTTTGTCCTAGTTCTTCGCGACTCTATAATCAATATAAAACAAGAGCAATTGCCGCTCAAACATCATTAATATTCAAATCCCAAAAGCTAAGTCTAGCAACTTCTTTTTCTTTACAGTCAATTAGTACACCACAAAATTCTATGAAGTTAATCAATGTAAGCTCAAATATCAAAGCCAGATTTCCATATCGTGGAGTAATGCCTATAGATATGTTTGAATCAATATGCGCACAAATTTATAATAAAACTCGCAGAGTATGTCTGCATTTGCTAGGCGACCCTCTAAGCGTGCGAAATCTTGATGAATATGTGGCAATTTTAGGTAGATATAAATTACGAGTAGATTTGGTTACAACAGGGCTATTTTTAAGTAAGAGTCATTTTGACATGCTAATTGGTTTGCCGTTTGTGCAAGTATCATTCTCGCTTAGCGCGTTTTTTGCGAATCAATCTAAACTTAATAAAACACATTTGATAAGAATCCTTGAATTTTGTCGCTATAAAGTTAGTAAGAATTCGCCTATTTTTATTAATTTGCGTTTGCATAGCAACGATATTAGTCAAAATTCTAAAGCCCTTAATGATATGCTTAGAGAAATATCTGTATTTTTTAGAATTAAGCCTAATCAAATAGAAAGCATGCTTCCAAATGGCAAGGTGCGACTTGCAAATAAAGTTTTACTTGTTCCTAAGCAATCTTTTGAATGGAAGCTAAATAATTATAGTATAGATCGAAATGAATTGGTTAAAAGAGAGCATAGCAAGTATGGAGTAAGATTTTGTCATGGTGCGCATGAGCAAATTGGAATCTTAAGCAATGGCAATGTTGTGCCTTGCTGCATTGACTATGATGGCAATGCTAGCTTTGGATGTATCAAGGACATAAGTCTTAATGAGATTCTTAACTCAAGTAAGTTTATAGAGTTTAAAAATAAGCTAGAGCTTGGTATGCCTGCTAGTAAACTCTGTCAAAGTTGTGGCTATGTAAAGCGATAGTTTGGGCTAAATCTTTAAATGAAACTCTAAGTTATGCCAAATTTGTTCTCTTTTTGATTCTAGCCTAATTAAATCTCTAGCTAAATTATTAGGTATTTTAGTCTTGTGAGATAATCTTAAATTTACTTGCAATCATTTTGAATGTTGGGGGAAGTATTAGCAATGTCAATGCGCTAGATGTTACTAATCCTCCAAGAACAACAATTGCCAATGGCCTTTGCACCTCGCTACCAACTCCACCGCCAATAAGCATTGGGACAAGTCCAAGGGCTGCAATGCTAGCAGTCATTAGCACAGGACGCAAGCGTCTCTTTGCACCCATCTCAACAGCATCTGATATACTATGTCCTTGCTTTATTAAATGAACAAAGTATCCTACCATAACAAGCCCATTTAACACAGCAATACCAAATAGAGCGATAAACCCGACACTAGCTGGAACTGAAAAGTATTCGCCTGATATATATAGAGAAACAAGTCCTCCTGTAACTGCAAATGGAATGTTTAATAAAATCATAAATGCAAGCGTTATAGAGCGGAATGTAAAAAATAATATAAAAAATATTACTAATATGCTTAGTGGTATAACAGTGGCAAAGCGAGCATTTGCTCTTTGCTGATTCTCAAACTGCCCGCCATAAGTTATAGTGTAGCCTTCAGGTAATTTAACTTCTGCAGAGATTCTTGCCATTGCCTCATCTACGAATCCACCCAAGTCTCTATCTTCGACATTGCTTCTAACAACCCCTACGCGACTACTTTGTTCTCGCATAATGCTAATTGGACCATCGACATCTTTAATATCTGCTATGGAATTAATTGGCACGACAAGATCATCTTCACTACTAAGCTCTAAGCTTTTAAATCTAGAGACACTGTTGGCTATATCTGAATGCTGCCTAATGATAACAGGTGTTCTAGCAAAGCCTTGTGGAATGTAATCAACAAATAATCCTTCTAGTGAGCTTTTTAAAAATTTAGAAAACTCTTCAACGCCAATATTTGCCCTTGCCATTTTTTCCCTTTGTGGTGTTATGTATAAATAATTTACACCTTTGTTTAGCGCAGTGTAAACTTCTTTGTTTCCTTGTATGCTTTTTAGAATTTCAGCTATCTGTGTGCTAATGTTATTTAGTTCGTCAATATCAGATCCAAAAATTTTAATCGCTAAATCACCACGTACGCCTGTTACCATTTCGCTAATTCGCATATCTATTGGTTGTGTTATAATGAATGTAGTTCCTTTGAAGTCTTTTACAGAATCATGTATCTTATCTATTATTTCTTTCTTGCTTTCTGATTCCCACTCTTCTTCTGGTTTTAAGATAATAAATGAATCTGATTGATAGAGTCCAGCTAAATCAAGTCCTAATTCATCTGCTCCAGCACGTGTAATGATTGTCTTAATATCTGGAACAGAATCCATAATTTGTTTTGTTATTCTAAGCAAAATATCACGAGATTCTTTAAGCGATGTTGATGGTGTAGTCTCAATGGTTAATACAATATCTCCTTCATCTAGGGTTGGCATAAATGCTCTACCAATATGTGGAAATAATGAAAAAGTAAAAACCAAGAAAATAATAGAAGCAATGATTACTGTGCGCCCATTATTTAAACAAAAACGAAGCATTGGGTAATATACATACTCAATAGCTCGAATTAATAATGTTTCTTTGTGTGGTTTTACCTTTAGCACTAATGAGCACATAACAGGAATAATTGTGATAGATAGCACAAGAGAGCCAATTAGGGCATAGACTATTGTCTCTCCAAGTGGGACAAACATTTTACCTTCTAACCCTTCTAATGTTAGAATTGGGACAAAGAATACAATAATTATGACGATTCCGCTTACCACAGATGGTGCTATTTCCTTTGAAGCACGATAAATTGTATGAATCTTAGTTAAATTCTTTTCATGGCTTAGCCTTTCAAATGCGTTTTCTACCACCACTACAGCAGAATCAACTAGGATTCCTACAGCAATAATTAGCCCTCCTAAACTCATCAAATTTGCACTTAATCCATTTTTCTCCATTAGCACAAATGCTACTGATAGTGCTAAAGGCAATATCACGCTAACAGCCACAGCAGCGCGTAAATCTCCTAAGAATAAAAATAATACAATAATAATAAGAATGATAGCTTCAGCAAGCACTTTTATTACAGAGTCAACAGCCTTTTGTGTCAAATCACTTCGATTATAAAAAGTATTAATTATCACATCATTAGGTAGATTAGCTTTGATTTCATTAAGCTTTTTTTCTACGGCTTTTATAGTATCCCTAGAATTTGATCCACGTAATCCTAGTACGATTCCCTCAGTGGTTTCATACTTACCATCTATGGTTACAAATCCAAGTCTTGTTCTATAATTTTCTATAACTTCAGCAAAGTCTTTGATTCTTACATAGCCATTTGGCGTAGACATTGATATATTTTCTATATCTTTAATATCCCTTGCTGCGCTTTCTATCTTAACTAAATACATTTCTCCGGGACGATTTATTATGCCTGCGCCATCATTTTTTAGATTTTCGCGCAAGACAGATTCTAAATCGGAGATGGAAATCCCAAGCTTTGCCATATCATGAAAATCTGGAATTACTACATAAGCTTTAGCTTGTCCACCATAGCTACTTACATCAGCTACCCCTTTAATACTTCTTAAAGCAGGTCGAATGGTGAAGTCAAGGAGTTGACGCTTTTGCATTTCTGATATGTTGCCTTCAATTGTAAACATATACATATCGCTAAGAGGAGTTACTATTGGAGCAAGTCCACCTGTAACACCAGCTGGCAACTCGGGCATAGCTGTTATTAGTCTTTCATTTACCATTTGCCGAGCTATATTCATATTTACAGAATCTTCGAAATTGATAGTTATATCTGCTATTGCAAACTTGCTTATACTACGGAGGGAAGTTTGCCCTTGTAAGCCTAATAGCTCCAACTCTAAAGGTCGCACAACTCTATTTTCTACTTCTTCAGGAGATGCACCTGGCATTTTCATAATGATTTTTACTTGTGTAGAGCTTACATCTGGAAATGCATCTATTGGTATGCGCACAAAGCTAAATACACCATAAGCAAGTAAAAGACATGCAAGAATTGTAACAATTATCCTCTGTCTTAATGAGAATTCAATAATTTTAGTGAGCATTGCCACCGCCTGATTCTTCTCCTAAGCCGTTCATAATCCCTTTTAGAAATATGAGACCGCCTTTTGCTATCTTTGTGCCTACTTTTAACCCTTTACCTTGGACAACTGATTCTGTATTTCTATCCTCAATGATTAATATGCTAGTTGGTTGGAATCCACTCTTTGTTTTTATAAATACAATATAATCATCATCAAATTTTATCCAACAATCATCTGGCACTATCACATAACCACTACCAACATCACCAGCTACATAAATTTCTATAATTTCACCTACTTTTAGATTCCTTGCTTCCACACGGGCAACTGCGCTAATAGTATTTGTTTGATAATCAACAACATCTGAAATACTATCAATAATGCCAATATTATTGCCATTCTCATCAAACACATTAAAGCCTTTCTGCACACTCTTAATATTATTTTGAGGGACTCTTATGCGCAATAGCACGCTATCATTATTTGGCTTTGCAATTCTAATATATGGTGTAAAGGCTGGAATCTTCTCTCCAATTTGCTTTGGAGCTACACTAAGCTTACCATCTCCAGTAGCACGCACAACGAATCCATACTGTCCACGTGGATTATCAGGATTGATTCCAAAAAGACTAAATGAAGATCGAATTTCATTCATTTTTAATCGTAGTTCATTCATATTTAAGTAACTAGTTTGATATGCACGTTGTGAAATTACCCCTTGTCGCAAAAGTTCTTTATCCTTGCGCTCTACTTCTTGTGCAATTTGGAATCTGCTAGTGGTATTTTGCAAGGAGAAATATAATTCGCTTAAGCTGTTAGAGCTAATTTCTACAATTGATTCTCCCTTTTTTACGCTTTCTCCTGCTCTCTTATAAAGATTGACTACAACTACTTCTAGACTTGAGTTTTGTGTATATCCATCTCTATCGTCAAAATCCACTACAGCAGAAAAAGAAACGCCTTTGCTAGATGAAGCATTTTTAACAGTGAATGTACCTATATTCATAGCCTTGATTTCAGAATCTTTTAACTCTATAGAATCATAGTCTTCTGCTATCAATGCTCTCATATATAGAAGCATTGTGAATATAACTATAAAGCTTTTATGTATTATCTTCATTGTTTTCCTTTAGTCTATTTTTGTAAAACTCTCACCTAGTGTCTCTTCCAAAAGTGCCACTAAATCAATATATTTGATCTGTGAGTTGACAAGTTCTATTTGGGAATCTACAAAGGCATTTTGTTGTGTGATATACTCAAAAAGTGTTACTTGTTGTGCCTCGTAGCCTAGTCGATTTAGCTCTGCTAAGTATTGCTTTACTTGTGTATTTTTCTCTGCTAAGTTAATATATTCTCTTTGTAAACTTAGCTCTTGTAGGTATGCCTTTGCTTTGATTGCTATTTGCTTTTTAGTAATAGCCTGTCTTGCTAAAGTGCCTGATTCCAATGACATGTATTTTGCTTTCAAATAAGATTGCTTTTTTGTAATAGGAAGAGGAACAGATACTTGAAATGCTGGATTATATGATGATAATGAATAATTAACTCCTGCTCCGATTTCTAGAGAATCCCAATGATTCCTGCCTTCATATTTACCCATATATTGATGTTGCTTGATTTGTAAATCTAAAATCTCTGTGTAAAGAGAATTTACTAGCTTATCTTCTAGATTATTTATATTAGTTGATATATAACTGAACTCTAAATCCTTTATGATGATGTCATTTGTGCTTATATTTGTTGTATTGCTATTGTTAGGACTATTATTTATGTTACTTGAATCATTATTATCTTGGTTAAATGTGGGCACATTATAACCTTGCAGGGACATTATATTTAACAATGGGTTTCTATCTACTTTATCATCTGCTTTTTTGACATTAGATGAATTGCTAGCCATATTGTTGATATTTGTTTTTGGTGCATTTGCATTTTGTTTTGCAATTGTGGAATCCTTTTTAGTGTTAGATTCATTTGAATTAAAATTCGAAATATATGACCTATTGTCTAATCCCAATATTATAAATATTGACTTTTGTAGCTCTAATAGCTCGTTTCTCACTGAAATAGTGGCAAGTGTAGAATCAATATATGCAGATTCAAAGCTTACGAAGTCCTTTTGGCTAATGCTCCCGCCATCTAGTCTTTTTTTAGCAATGCTTAATAGATTCAAAAAATTCTCTTCTCTTTTTAGATAGTATTTGTATTTTTCCTTTGTTGCTATGTATGTGAGATAGATTCTCTTTAATCCTATAAAATTCACATTGCGCAAAAGTTTTCTTGTTATGAGATATTCTTGATTCTTACTATTCAAACTCTCTTTTAGCAATGGATTGACCCACCAGAGTTTAGGTTTGATGAGTAATATAGCATTAAACTCACCACCTATAGAACCATTCTCGTTTGTGGTATTGCCATCTGTTTGTATAAGTGGATATTGCCAAGCCAGATTTGATTTACCCTCTGCTAACATGCTCTCAAATTGAGCCTTATTTTCTATTATATCTATTGAGTTTTGTTCTATGGCGTTTACAATATCTTGTATTGTAAACGTTTGCGCTATGCCTTGTGTAGCTAAAGTCCCTATAAATATCCCATAGCCTAGGATTTTCATGGTATAGATACGAAGAAATCTTAAGATTTCCAACTTTACTCCTTTTAATTCTGCTTAAGGATTTTATTATATAAACATTAATCTTAACCGATTTTTCTAATTAGTATTTATATTGTAGATAAAATCCAAGAATAGACTCCATATATGCGATATATCTTTTTTCAATAAATCACTTTTATCTTTCATTTTCTCGATGAACCAAAAATAAAATATTTCTCTAAGAGGTGTATTTATCCACACTAGTTTTTCAATACAACCATGAAGTGCCCATATTCCTAAGATATTCTCTATTGCTTGATATTCATTTGATATAAATGAGCGAAAATTATATATATTTTTGCTACTGTCAATGGCTATTATATTCCAAAATAAAAATGGTTGTGTTTTTATAATGCTGGAGAATTCTCCTAATGCCTTTAATAGATATAAGTCTTCTCTAATCTTGTTAGGAATTTTTACTAGATTGCTAGGATTGATGTATGTGGATTTAGATTCCATAGAATTTTCTATATTTTTGCATTCATTGGAATCTTCATGCTTCAAAGGCTTTTTAAGACTTTTAATAAGTTTTTGTTTGCTTTGCAGCATAATAGCAAATTGCCTTAATTCTTGCGCCGAGTTTATGATTGCTATTTGTGTTATGCAATCTATTTGTAGTAGGTTTGCTATCTTTTGCAAACTTTTATAGCTTGCCTCTTTTGTTTCTATCTCGTTAGCAAAAATATTTATTAAACAATAACTCTTCTCCACACCAAGCTCTAAGCAAAAGCTCCTAGTTCCAAGCTCTTCTTGAAGTAGTGAGATAATTTCTTCTTTATTAGATTCATTAAGTATTATATTTTTTGGAATCTCTTTTGAGATAGATAAACCACTTTTTATTACTATGTAGTAAAAACACTCATCATAATAGCTTATGAAATGTTTTTGTGCTATTTTACTAGCTAGAATTGTGATTGGGTATTTGATTTGATTGTCATTTTGCAAACTTTGTGATGTAAAATATGTATTATTCTTGCCTCGTGCAAAAATCTTCCAAGTCTCTGTATCAACGATATATGGTTCAAATGCACAAGCAACATTTATCTTACTATTTATTGGACTAAACGATACTAAGTAGCCTATGTATATCTTGCTTATATAATCGTTCCTTTGCATACTTTCAAACTCTTTTTGCAGTAAATCCCTATTCTTCCTATAATTTGGATTCATAAAATGTTTATTAGCAATGCTTACTTCATGGAATCCGCTTTTATCAAGCTCTAAAGCGCGAAGAAATCCTCCTTTTTCTACTTTTGCCTCTAAGACATAATTCCTATCATATAAGTTTGCAGGTAAATCCTCTCTGTTTCTATGCCCAAAGACTTGGTATTGATTCTTATTTGTGTTTGACGCAAATGATTTTGCAATATTTAAGGTTTGCATATATGTGCCTGTGCCATAAATAAACTCTGATGCGCTAATTATTGCCAGCTTATCTGGAATATTTGGTAATCCTCCATGTGTGCAAAGGATATATTTATCATGGAACTTATAGTATAGGTTTGGCTTTAGTGTTAGGCATAAATTCTTCACAATCTCCTTTGGTATGCCGTGCTTTTCTATCTGGGTTTGTGTATTTAATCGAAATTCTCTAGAGCTAGATTCCCTATTATGCACCCAATTCCAAAGATGACGCTCGTGATTGCCCTCTAATATACAAACATTATGATTATTCATAATTTTAATTAAAAAATTCAAGACTTCATGGTTTTGTAGCCCTCTGTCAATATAATCACCAAGGAAGATATAAAAGCAATCATCTCTTATATTGCCTAGATATTCTTTTAGCACTGAAAAGCTACCATGAATATCTCCTATGTGATAAATCCTTTTGTATTTGCTTAAATCCTTTGGTTTTGTTGCTAGGAGAGAGTTAATATCATCTGGTTTTATTGTTTCGTAGGGTATTGGAATCTTTGTATTTAATAGCTTATCATAAAGACTTAGAATCTCTTCATCTGTATAGTGATAGTATTCTAAGGGATTTTGTAGTTTCATTTCCTTATTCCTGGCTTTAATCTCGCTTAAAGGGACATGGCTAAAATCCACTATAATTATTTTATATCGATGAGCTTTTGCTAATTGTTGATAGTTGCTAAAGAAAGATTGAGTTATATGTAGATTTTCAATTATTGTAAAGTCGCCGTTTTCCATGCGCCATTTAAGTAATTCAAATATCATATTAGATTGGATTCTTTGATGTGGATAGTGGAAATAATATCTACCTGATATATCTAATCTTGGAGATTGGGCTGCGTTTGATATTTTTTTGAAATCTATTGTATAGTGATGTAGATTATGCTTTTTTATCCATGTGGTTTTTCCACAAAGAGGCATGCCCCTAGTTAATAGTAAGTATCTCAAATCCCACTCCTTAATAAATGCTCAATTACTGTAATTATTCTATCAGATTTTGGATATAATGCCCCAATCTTTAGCTTGGAAGCGTATATGACATTAGGAATTAATGGCTTAGGGAGAATGGGTCGGACGATTTTACGTTTAGCATTGCAAAGAGGACATACAATTAAAATTCTTAACGACATTGCAAAGTGGGAGATTCTATGTTATTTAATAAACTTTGATAGCTCACATGGTGTCTTAGACAATCAATACGAATTTTTATTAGAGAGTAATGATTGTGCATTGCATATCATGCCTAAGCACAAAAATACCAATAGCACTAATAAAGCTATAGGGCAATATATACATCTAAGTAATGAGCCTAGCCCAGAAAGTATAAAATGTGATGTAGATGTTATGATAGAATCTAGTGGTAAGTTTTTAGATTCTAATTCTCTCTCTTGCTATCTTCACAATGGAGCAAAGAAAGTTATTTTGTCTGCTCCGTCAAAAGATTGTATACCAACATTTGTGTTAGGTGTAAATTCTAGCGAGTATAGTGGACAAAAAATTATTTCTAATGCCTCTTGCACTACTAACTGTATAGCTCCAATATGTCATATCTTAGATATGCACTATGGTATAGATAAGGCTTTAATGACTACAGTGCATAGCTATACAAATGATCAAAGCCTACTAGATAATGCGCATAGATATGATAAGAGACGCTCTCGTTCTGCACCAAATAATATTATTCCAACAAGCACAGGTGCTGCTATTGGGTTAAAAAGTGTTTTGCCTAATATGGCGGATAAGATTCATGGTCAAAGTCTAAGAGTTCCTGTAGCTGATGTGTCTATGGCTGATTTATCTTTTTATATGAGCAAAGAAGTAAGACTTGATGATATACATAAACTTTTGGAATCTTATGCTATGGATTCTATGATGGGAATCCTTAGTATTGATACAAAACATAGAGTAAGCAGTGATTTTATAGGTAGCTCTTATAGTAGTATAGTGGCAAAAGATTTAAGCATACAAGTTGGCAAGCTTGTAAAAATTATGTCATGGTATGATAATGAGAGTGGCTATGCTAATAGAATCTTAGATATGGCAGAGTTTATTCACAACTTTGGCTAATTGATTTAAGAAACTTATAAGGATTAATCATAGAGGCGATGAAAAATAAGATTATTAGAGAAATCAAAAGACCTTTTAGGCAGCTAATTACCAAATGTGGGTTTGGAAAACCTACACGCATGAGCGATAACGAAATAAACCATGATAAAGAACTTTATACAAAGCTGAATAATGATCCTAGATTTGAAATACGAAGCGAATATGAATGGATCTGCAGAGATGATAAATATGCAGAGAATGGCAGCATAATGGATAGTTCGTATTTTATTCAAGATATTTGGGGAGCTAGAAAAGTTTTCTTAAACAAGCCTAAGATACATTATGATGTAGGTTCGCTTGTTGTAGGTTTTATAGCTCATTTATTGAGTATGAATCAAAGAGTGGTTCTAATTGATGTTAGAGCTATGAATAATGATTTTGATACTGATTTTATCAATAATTATAGACATGGCTTGTCTAATACAGGGGGGGGGGGGGTATTAGCTATATCCAATCAGATGCCACCCACTTAAATAATCTAGCTAGCAATAGTATAGAATCAATCTCTGCGCTATGCAGTGTTGAGCATTTTGGCTTAGGTAGATATGGAGATCCAATAAATCCTAGCGCATGGAAAGATGCTTTGCTCTCATTCCAAAGAGTTTTACAGCCAAATGGAAGGTTATACTTTAGTGTGCCTGTTAGCAAAACCAATAAGCTATGCTTTAATGCACATAGAGTTTTTCATCCCCAAACCATTATAGAAGTTCTTGATTACATGCAAGTCCTTGAAGTTAGCTTTATTAAAGGATTTGATACACAAGTTTATATGGAGTATAGAGATGGAGAACTTTTTGTTTATGATTCTATCTTTGATTCATTGTCGGATAAAAGTAAAGATTATGTTGTAGGTTTATTTGAGTTCCGTAAAAAGCCTAGCATTTTGCAGTAAATAGAGGTAGATTTATTTTCTTGTATTTTTTAGTATTGCCAATTAATTTTTAGTTTAGATTCTTATTTTGCTATTTTATAGTTATTAAGTATTTATTACCCTCTCCTCCTAAAGTTAAGAAAGCTCTCACCTCTTAAATAAGAGATAAATTATTTAGCACCTTTTAGCAGCTTGTATTCTTAGGTAAAATTTAGCGCAATATTGTTAGAGTCTTTTGAGTTAGGAATTAGCTTACTTTTGATTCTAAACAAAAAGCCTTGTTAGTAGCTAAGATTGCTCTGCTTTAGCCTGTTACTTTCACATTTAAGTAGTTGTGATTCACAAAAGCAGAATTAGACTCTTAATAAAGTTAATTTTTGAAACTACAGAGAGCTAAAAACTATTCAAAGTTATTATGTAAGCCCATTGCATTATTGCACAATGTTCCCCAAGTTGTGGTATTGCCTAACTCTAAGCAATCATTTAAGGCTTGTTTGCTTTTATCCATTTGCTTTAGTGAATAATTGACATTTGCTATCTTATAGAATCTTTGTTGCCTATCATCTGTATTTAGTTTAAATTTACCAAGCCATTCTAATTGATTCAATGCCTCTTCATATTTATTTTCATCAATCAGTCCATTTATGTATATGAAATTTACATAAGGGCTATAATCATATTGCTTTAGTGATTTCTGTAGCCTTATGATAACATTTGCTTCATGTCTTAGTGCTAATTTATCTTTATTGTTTTGAGCATTATTTAATAGGGCGAAGTGCATTGGTAGAAGCCTATTATCATTAGGAAACCAAGAATCAATTTTTGCACTTAAGCTTATAGCATCATTTTTTGTTCTATCATCATCAAATAAAACGTCAAACATTTTGAAAGCTATGTCATAATATTTCCTCTGTCCCATTGCAAAGGCTAAATCCATTACATCTCTTGAAGCTTTTAAAGCCTCATTATCCCTGCCTAGTGCAAATAGAGTATTTGCTTGTAAGTAAAGCCATTTAAGCTCATTTTCTCCATCTTTAATATGTTTATGCAGCCCTGAGAATAGCTCATCTGCCTTTTTGTAGTTAGCTTGATTATATAGGCATTCAAACACATCAAGACTATCTTTTACTGTTAGACTTACTTTATTTGCATTACTTAGGAGACCGGCTATACCATTGCAACTATGATTCTCCAGATATATGAGAACTTGATTATCTATTGCTTGCTGCAATATTTCAGAATCGCTAGGTAAATCATCTTTCATTGCTATTACTTTTAGGTATTCTTTATTTTCTAGGAAAAGTTTAGCCTTTAGTTCCATAGCCCTCTTGGCATTTTCTGTATTTGGATATGTAGCAATTATGTGATCATATCGTTTTATTTTTTCATCATAACTGCCACTTATATCAAATAATAATGAATCATCTCTAGCCCTTATTGCATCAGCCAACTTGTGGTTTGGATGATAATGCAAGAATTCTACGTTTAACTTATGCGATTTATCAAATTCTCCTGCATGCATTGCAAATTCAGATGCTTTCATAAGTAACCATGAGTGTTGCTCACTATCAATAGGTACATTTCCACTTAGATATTCAGCAATGGTAGCTGCTAGTGAAAAACGTTGTTTATCCTCTAGCTCTTGTAAAATATCTATACTGTCTTCCATATCTATTAGAAAATATGCAGGAAAAACTTTAAAAACTTTTAAAAATAGATCATTTGCATGATCGAAGTCATCATTTCTAATACTAAATCTAGCCCAAGATATAGCGATCTCAGCTGCAGATTCTAAATCCTTTGCTTGTTGATATGCTTCTCTATAAATGAGAGGTGCTCTTTTTATGTCTGCCTTTGATGTTAGGGAATTTGCGATTTGCATTTTTGATAGTGGCGCATATCTTGATGTTTCATGTTCCTCTGCTACGCGATTAAAATAATAAAGAGAATCTTTTACTCTATTTTCACTTAAATATGATTTACCTAGTATATACATTACTTCTGGCGCATTATCATCGCTAGCATAAGCTTTAACCCATTGTGTGCCTCTGTCTATAATTACCTTATTTGTTTCGTTATCGCCTTTGGCCTTGTCTAATGCTACTATGGCATAGTATATAAGATCCTTTGCAAAGATGGTATCAGGGTATTCTGTAAGAGTTTCGGAAATCTTTTTTAATGCTGTAACATATTCCTTATTCTTAATGTCATCTTTAATCTCCATAAATGCATCTAAGTCTTTGCCTGCATTGTATTCTAATGGCTTGCGATTTATGTCTAGCTCGCTTATAGTTGGAGTGGAAGTTTTTGGAATTGATATTGGGAAGTTTATTGAATATCTATTCCCCATGTTTTCGTTTGGATTAATAAATGGAAGCTTATTTGTATAGGCTACAATTTGATAGCTTTTTGATAGGGCTTTTCTGGTTACTGGTATTGGTTTTTCATTTTTTAAATCACTAAATACAGAAAATAATTTTAGTTTTGAATTGTTGTTAGGGTATATATTAACAACCATATATCGCTTAGGGGCTTCATTTGGATTATCTGGATTTGGTAATTCTTTCATTTCATAGCTAAACGAAATCATAGAGCTTTTTGTGGGATTAAATCCGCTTTGTGGAATTCCTTCAATCTTGCATGAAATATGCTCCACAATACCAGTTATATTTACTTTCTGCTCGCATGTGAATGGGTATGAATTGCGAAGGTTTAGTATGGCAAATGGTTGTTGATTCTCCTTACCATGATTTAATTTTACTTCAAGGGCATTAGCAGTTTTTATAAATGCCATAAATAGAACATATAAAAGCATATAGAATCTTACTTGATGTAACAAGCCCAATGTCATATCCCCCGAATTCTTACATAATGTTTAGCTGCTTTGCATTATACGATAAAACTATGTCATTTAGGCTAAAATCTGTTTTTTAGGCTATACTAATACTTTATTTAGTTTCGTAGGAGAAATGATGAGATTTAGTGGGAAAAATGTTTTGATTACAGGTTCTAGTAGAGGGATTGGAGCACAAATAGCACGTGTATTAGCAAGTCATAATATTAAGGTCTGGATCAATTATAAAAGCAATGCAAATCTTGCTAATGATTTACAAGAAGAGATTCTATCAAAAGGTGGAAATGCTGCTGTAATTGGCTTTGATGCAAGTGATGAAGTAGCCTTTAGAGAAGCATTGGAGCTAATTAAGGAAAGCGATGGAGAGTTTTCATATCTGGTAAATAACGCAGGTATTACTAATGATAAATTAGCATTGCGCATGAGTGTGGATGATTTCATGCAAGTTGTTGATGCAAATTTAAAATCTTGTTTTATTGGTTGCAAGGAGGCATTTAGGATTATGAGTAAGCAAAAAATGGGCAGTGTAGTAAATATATCATCAATCATTGGGGAAAAGGGCAATGCTGGACAAACAAATTATGCTGCTAGCAAGGGAGGCATTATTGCTATGACAAAGAGTTTTGCTTTAGAGTCTGCAAGTCGGAATGTAAGATATAATGTTATTACTCCGGGATTTATAGATACTGAAATGACAAGTAGGCTTAATCAAGATGTGATGGATATCTATCTTAAGAATATTCCTTTAGCAAGATTTGGGAAGCCAGAGGAAGTAGCAAATACGGTAGCATTCTTACTTAGTGATTATTCAAGCTATATTACAGGAGAAGTTTTAAGAGTTAATGGCGGATTATATATGTAGAAGTTATGAAATCTACAAGCATTATTAAGGAAGAGTATGACTAATTCTAATTCTCATATCCCTAATGATGCATATACTATAGCTCATAGCCCTGATGCTGATGATATTTTTATGTATTATGCTATTAAGTTTGGTTGGGTTAATAAGCCATATAATCTAATCAATTACGCTCTTGATATTGAAAGTTTAAATGTAGCTTGTTTGCAGGGACAATATGATATAAGTGCTATTTCATTTGCACTTTATCCTCTTATTTGTAATGAATATGCGTTGCTTAGGACAGGAATGAGTTTTGGTTATGGCTATGGTCCAAAGATTATAAAGCTTAGGGGTAAGATTCTTGGTAGGAGATTTAAAGTTGCATTAAGTGGCACACATACAACCAATGCCCTTATATTTCGTTTAAAATATCCTGATGCTAGAGTTATATATAAGAATTTTCTAGAGATAGAGCAAGCTGTGTTAGATGGTGATGCTGATGCAGGTGTGTTAATACATGAATCTATTTTGAATTTTTCTTCTAAGCTCGAAGTAGAAACTACTATATGGGATATTTGGGTGGATTTTATTAAAAATTCCTTACCATTGCCATTAGGTGGCATGGCTATTAGGCGATCAATCCCGCTAAATCGAGCAATTATCTTGGAGGAAATTTTAACAAAGGCTATACAAATAGCATTGCGTTTTAAGTCGTTGTTATCGCAAATGCTAATAGATAATAATCTTGTGCGAGTAAATCCAAGTGAATTGCAAACATATCTAAACCTCTATGCTAATGAATCCTCTCATACTATGGATACAATGCAACTTAATGCGCTAGAGCGGCTATATGAGCTAGGATATAATTCTGGCATGTATTCTAGTAAAATCCAAGTAAAAAATCATCTAATACCTAAGGAATATAAGGACTTGAGATATAGCTAGGTTTAGTTAGCCCCCTATTATTCCTAGGAGTTCTAAAATACTCTAGGATTTAAGGCTTAGTTATAAATGCCTTTATGCTTAATATTTTAGGATTCTTTATTTTTACATGGTTAATTGTAACTATATGTTTATAGTGCTTATTGCATTTACTCCATAGTAATGACTATAAAGTGATTTTTTGTATATTATTAGGATTAATCTCTAGTATTTAAGCCATTTATTCCTATATTTAAGTATTTTTTAAGTTTATATTAATATAATCATTTTGCTTCTCTTCTAGCCCTATGCAATAAGTAACAGAGACAAAGCTTCAGGATGGGAACATAGCAGAGCATCTCTGTTGTTTGTGTGCCATTGGTTACTGGAAGGGAGGTTTTCTCATTTCCTCGATATTATTGATCCTTATCCTTTCTAATCATTTATTATATTAATGCTTATTTCTTGCTAATATAATTTATGCTATCATGGTTATTAGAAAAATCATGTAATAATGTAATACTCATTATTCGTATAAATTAAATAATTATCTTCTATGTCTGTTAATAGTTTTTATTGTGTTTATAGTTGTTTATGCTGTAGATTAGTTATTATATGCTTCTAAATGGACTATTAATTAACATTAATATATTATTTATAAAAAAAATTAATTGATATTTTTTATTGTTTATGAATTATTAATCACTTTATTTGTATAATGATTTAACTTTATAATTAAAGGAGACATGATGGCAAAAGAATTTGTTCAGATGACTACAACAACAGGTAGACCAGTTTATGATAATCAAAATGTAATGAGTGTAGGACCAAGAGGTCCACTACTTTTACAAGATGTTTGGTATTTAGAGAAATTAGCTGCATTTGATAGGGAGAGGATTCCAGAAAGGGTAGTGCATGCACATGGTAGTGGTGCACACGGTGTTTTTGAAGCTACCGCTGATATTAGCAAATATTCAAAGGCTAAGGTGTTTGTTAAGGGCACAAAGACACCTATGTTTATTAGATTTTCAACAGTTGCACCAGAAAAAGGAAGCGCAGATGCTGTAAGAGATCCAAGAGGCTTTGCTGTGAAGTTCTATACTCAAGAAGGAAACTGGGATTTAGTAGGAAATAATACTCCTATATTTTTTATTCGAGATCCTCTTAAGTTCCCAGATTTCATTCATAGCCAAAAAAGGGATCCAAAGAAGGGTGTGCAAGATCCAGAGATGTGGTGGGATTTTTGGTGTCAAACACCAGAATCGCTTCATCAAGTAACCTATCTCATGGGTGATAGAGGTATTCCAGCTACTTATCGACATATGAATGGATATGGAAGCCATACTTTTAGTCTCATCAATGCTAAGAATCAAAGATTTTGGGTGAAATTCCACTTCCATACATTGCAAGGGATTAAGAATTTGACTAATGAAGAGGCAGCAGCAGTGCGAGCTAAAGATATGGATTCTCATCAAAGGGATTTATATGAGTCAATTGAGAGAAGAGATTATCCAAAATGGAGAGTTTCTATCCAAGTTATGCCAGAGAGTGATGCTAAAACTTATCGATTCCATCCATTTGATGTTACGAAGATTTGGAGTCATAAAGATTATCCTTTAATTGAAATTGGAATTATGACTCTTAATCGTAATCCTGAAAATTATTTTGCGGAAGTTGAGCAGTCAGCCCTTAATCCGGCAAATATTGTTCCAGGGATTGGCTTTAGTCCTGATAGGTTGTTACAAGGTAGGCTTTTTTCTTATGGTGATACACAGCGCTATAGATTAGGTGTAAATCATCATCAGCTTCCTATCAATGCTTCAAAGGTGGCTATTAATAATACTGTTCGAGATGGATTTATGACTAATGGTTCATATGGTAGTATGAGGAATTATAATCCTAGTGTTCTTCCGGGCTATAAGGATAGTTGGAATCTTAAAGAGCCTATTTTGGATCCAAGCACATTTGAGAAAGAAACTAGGTTGGCTAAATGGGATTATAGAGAAGAAGACAATGACTATTATACACAGCCAGGAGATTTGTATCGCTTAATGAAGCCAGATGAGAAAGAGAGACTTTGCCAAACTATTGCAGGCACTATGAAAGGTATTGATAGTCGTATTATCAAGATTCAGTTAGAGCACTTTAGGAAAGCAGACCCAGCCTATGGCAAGAGAGTTGCAGATTTATTAAAATAGTCTAGTCATAAACATTAAAGGCATATAGCCATTGTTCTAGGATTTAGCTCTTTTGGGTTTAATCCCTAGAATCTATCCTCCTAGTTCATATCCAGATTTTATAATACTATCTTGAGGAATACTTATGGATACACAAAAACTTAATCGCCGAGCTTTCTTAAAGGGAAGTGCAATAGGTTTGGGCGTAGCTACAATGGGCAATATGTTGTTTGCTCATGCAAATAATAAAAAGGAAGAGAATATTAGGAGCTTTTCCCTTTCCTTTGCTTATAAGAGTAAATTTCAAACATATAACACCCTTGATCTTTGGCTACCTCTAGCTCTAAACAACGGATTCCAAACCCCGTATAATCTTATGGTAGAGGGTAATTATGATAGTTATTCTCTAAGTAATGATAGAAATACTCCAATGTTATATGCAGTTTGGCAAAATAATAATAGTGAGAAATATCTAAAAACATCTATACATGTTAAGACTAGATTTTTGAAATCTGGCCTTGATTTTGCAGATTTTACAAATATTAACACACAAGATCGCTATATCCGATCAAATCCTATAATACAGGGCATTGTTATGTCTGTTACTAATGGTGTGCAAAGCGATATGCAAAAGGCTGAAAAGCTGTTTGCTTGGGTTGCAAACAACATTTCTAGTCAAGAGGGAGCAGATATACAGGGAATTCGCAGTATTAAGGATATATATGGTAATGAAATTTTACGAGGAGAGAATCTTAGCTCCTCTTCAGTATTTGTTGCTCTATGTCGTGAAGCTGGTATTAGTAGCCTTGAGTGCTTTGGTATTAGTCTTGATGGTGGACGTTATGATTTGAATAACTCCAAGCCTACAATTTACACAAGAAGTGCTATTGCTATTAATGGACGTTGGATTGTTAATGATTCCTTGCTTGCTATCAAGGCTAGAGAAGCGTTGCAAAATATGAATACTAATGCGCATGACTATGCTGCTATTATTAAGTCTAGTTTCAATCAATGGGATAATAACTGGATGATGCTAAATCATACTCGGGACATTCAGCTAGATTCTATATTAGTTAGCACATTGCAACAAGCTTATGGTGAAGTAGATGGAGTTAAGCTAAGTAGTTATGATTTTAATCATTTCAATGGCAATATTGCTGTATGATTTATTTAGCTTCATAGAAAACATTGATATTTGATTGCTTGGCATATGAGCACATTAAACACGAAAGTAATTTTAGCTTGGTAATGATTATCTTAGCAGTGTGCTCACTTTGCTATGATATTATAGAATCTAATTTATATATTCAGCTAAAGCATTAATAAGTAATGATTTTTGCTTTCTTTCTAGGATTTTATTAGTTTAAGAATTATTCTTGCTTGAAGACTTGCTTGGCTATCTAACCCATATTTTCTTTATATTGTCTATATTCCTTCTAGTATGACTTGATAGAGTATATTGCATTCCTCGTTGCTAAGATTCATAAGATTTTTTGTTTCAAAGAATTGCATTACGCAGTCTCTATCTAGCGAAGTTTGTGAGTTTATACAGGTTGGATGTGCTATTAAGAATCCTCTAGTAACTGCTATTTCATTATCTAGCCGATTATCACATATAAAGCAAGTATCTTTTTTGTATAATCTTCCCTCAAATTCTAGTAACTCCACATACATATAACACACTACTCTCTTTGCATCTTGCTTTATAAGTCTATTTGTTCCATTTTCTAGCATGTTATAGTAAAAAGACGAAATCTCTTTTGGCTCATGGCTATTTGGTTCTTGTAGGTGATTGTCTAGTAATGTGCAAAATTGTTGCCATATATAGACCTTGTCTAAATCCATCTCATATTTTTTTGGTATATGAAAAATGTTGCGAAGCTTTGGCATATAAATACCTTGATGTTCCACCTCGAAGTCTATATTTCGTCCTGTATATAAGATGTTATGTCTAGCTCCATAGAATCTATACAATGTGTAGTAATGTCTAGATGTGATTAATTTGACTATTACATCTTCTTTTATGCTCTTAGTAATTCTTAATATAAAGCCTTGCATGTAAAATTTATAATTATGTAGAGCTTATTAGTGTGGCATTATTTTTTTTGCTTTTGAGCTATGACTAGAGAACATACATTCGCGCTGTAATTCTTAGAAAAGATAGTTAGTAAGCCATGTAAGAGTAATTCTTCTTCTAAAGACTCCAGAGTTATGAACTCATCAATGGACTTTGGTAGATATTTATATGCCTTGAAATTTTGTGAGATTATTCCGCCTACTATAGGAAGCAGAGTTTTGGTGTAAAGTCTCATAAATATTGAAGGTAGATTCTTTTGACTTTGTGCCATAAACTCTAATATCACTAGCACGCCATTGGGCTTTAAGATTCTATAAAATTCCCTTAGAGAATCTCTTCTATTGACCACATTGCGTAAACCATAAGCAATTGATACTATATCTTTGCTATTTGATTCTAATGGGATATTATCGGCTTGAGCTGTGATAAAAATCCCATCAATAATTTTCTCTCTAGCAATACTTAGCATATTGTTTGATGGATCTACTCCTACAATGGAATCTATTACAATTTCTAAGCCCACGCTCTCTTTTGCCCAATGCAGCATCATATCCCCAGTGCCACATGCAATATCAGCTATATTTACATTTGGCTTAGCCACAATTTTTAGGGCTTGCTTGCATGCTTCCTTTCTCCATTTTATGTCTGCGCCCATGCTCATGAGTCTATTAGTAGTATCATAAGTTGGAGCAATATCATTAAACATATCTATGATTTGTGTTTGTTTGTGTTGAGATTCCATAATTTGCTCTTCATTGCTTAGATAGTTAAGCTAGAATTGTACCATTTTTCTTTCTTTAATGTTTATCCATCTCTTAATCTAGCAAGATGGCGCACAATATTTATAAGCTATGATTTAGAGTAATGCTATACAATAGCAACCTTATTTTGCTAAAAACTATTGACATGAATTATAAAAAAGGAGAAGTTATGCAAAAGCATATTATAGTTTGCGATCATATCCATGATGAAGGGCTAAAAATATTACAATCTCAATCTGATGTTATAGTGGAGAATCTAGCCCATTTACCAAAGACAGAACTTCTCACACATTTGCATAAGGCAGATGTGTTAATTACTAGAAGCTCTACATCAGTTACTAAAGAATTATTAGAAATGGCTTTTAAGGATTCCAAAAAACTAAAAGCTATTGTTCGCGCTGGTGTTGGTGTAGACAATGTAGATATAGATGCTTGTTCGTATCTTGGTGTGGTAGTGATGAATGTTCCAACAGCTAATACTATAGCAGCAGTTGAGCTTACTATGGCGCATTTATTAAGTTCTGTTCGAAGATTTCCTGGTGCAAATCATCAGTTAAAATCGCAAAAAATATGGAATAGGGAGGATTGGTATGGAACTGAGCTAAAAGATAAAAAGCTAGGCATTATTGGATTTGGTAATATTGGCAGTCGTGTGGGCAGACGTGCGAAAGCCTTTGAAATGGAAGTAATCGCATATGACCCATATATAAAGCCAAATAAAGCCTTAGATGTTGGGGTGCAATATACAACAAATTTTGATGACATTTTAGCTTGTGATGTAATCACTATACATACTCCAAAAAATAAACAAACCAAAAACATGATTACCTCTAAAGAAATCGCCAAAATGAAAAATGGTGTAATCTTAATTAACTGCGCTAGAGGAGGTTTATATAATGAAGATGACTTATATGAGGGGCTAAAATCTAAGAAGATTGCATGGGCGGGCATTGATGTTTTTGACAAAGAGCCAGCAACAAGCAACAAGCTCCTAGAGCTGGATAATATATATGTAACACCTCATATTGGGGCAAATACTTTGGAATCTCAAGAAAAAATAGCTATTGAGGCAGCTAATTCAGCCATATCTGCAGCTAGAGGATCTGCGTTCCCTAATGCGCTAAATCTCCCAACCAAAAATCAAGATGTGCCAGATTACATTGAAAGTTATCTTGAGTTAACACAAAAGCTAGGTTATTTTGCCGCACAAGCAGTTAATGGTGTTATAAGCTCTATAGCAATTCATGTTTATGGAGCAGAGTTAGAAAATTATCAAGATGCTTTGCTTACATTTGGACTTGTTGGCACTTTAAAGCCCTCATTAGACGATGGAGTGAATTATGTCAATGCGTATTTTGTTGCAAAGGATAGGGGCATTAGCACTAGTATAGACGTTAAACATAATGCAGGGGCATATAAGAATCTAATTACATTGGTAGTTAATACAGAGCAAGAAAGTATGAGCGTTGGCGGAACTGTATATGATGGTCATATTATTAGATTTAATAATATCAATGGATTCGGAATGGATTTAGAGCCAAAAGGACATATGATTTTAGTGAAGAATACTGATGTGCCCGGTGTAATTGGTAGCATTGGTAATACTATAGCAAAACATAATGTTAATATAGCTGATTTTAGGCTTGGCAGACATGGCGATATTCATCATAAAGCAGCGTTAGCTTTAATTTTAGTTGATAATGATGTTACAAAGTCTTTGCTTAATGACTTACGCTCTATTAAAGAATGCTTAAGCGTGCGAAGCGTTTTGCTATAATTCAAAAATGTTATTCTACTTATTTAGAATCATAAAACTACATAGTTAAGTATTTGTAATTATACCATTGTAAAGATTCAAGAATATAAATAACCAAATGTATTCTAAATTAATTTATATATTTTACTCTTTAATATGAATTATTATTAAAGAAACTTCTTAATTATGATATTTGACACTTCCATATTTTTAGAATGCGCTAAATTATTATTTCACTTAGCTTACGAATTAATACTAATTATTTGAAGCCAACTTAATGCGTGTTTAGTATGTGGTTATTTTAAATAAATTATAAATAACTATAAAATATTATTTAAATGTTTTATTTTTGTAACACTTAATGATATTAATATTTTGCTATATTATATTTATTATTTTTTCATCAAAAACTACATATTTTAGTATAAATATACATATATTATTATTTTATTTATGATTATTACTATTTCACTACAATCTCTTTTTACTAAATAACTGTATATTAAAAGTTAACATTAGAACAAAATATACGCATTTCTTTAATTTTTAAAGTTGTTTTATGTAATTAAATTCTATTATCTATTCATATATAACCAAAACTAAAGGAGAATAACCATGAAAAATCAATTGAATGTCTATAAGATAAGTTGCAAAAGAGTTATAAGGGATAATAGAATCTTTGCAAAGTTCCTAGTGACAAGCCTAATTTGTGGTGCATCGATAGGTAGTTTAGAGGCAGCATCAAAGCTATCTGATGTTGTTAATAATGCTACTATAAGCGGCTTTGCATTTGCTAGAGTAACTAGCCTTCATGGACAAGATGGTAGCGGGACAAGATGGCAGTGGCGTTTTAAGCCAGTTATTACTACTGGTGCTGTGAATGGTTGGAGCGGATCAATTGGTATCTTTTATTCTAAGGGTTCTTCTGTGCCAGATGCTAACAATACAGATGGGGATATTAGCGCTAGCCGTGGTGATGTTGTTGTAAATTCCATAGATAGATTTGGTATTAGTGATTACTATATAACATATAAGTCTAAAGAAACTTTAGGTAGTGATACTACTATTATGGTTGGTCAGAAGTCTCCGGGCACTGTGCTTAACGACAATGTGCTAGATAGGGCAATGGGTGTATTTGTAAGCAATAAAGATATGTCAGCTCTTAACATTGGCTTTCAATGGTGGGATACATGGATTGGTGATGATATATATTTTGCTCCTAGGAATGCTGGTAGTGGCGTAACTGGTATCAATAGAGGTGTTGGCAATAATGTATTATTATTCTCCCTTTCTAGTGGAGCAGATTTTACCAAAGATACGGGTTTAAGATATAACCTAACCTATGCCTATGGTAATAGATGGTTTAGCTATATGATTTTTGGAGATGTCTCTTATACTACAAAATTTAGCAATCAATCTTTAGAGATTCTTTTGCAATTAAGTGCTACAGGGTTAGTTAATAATCCGCAAATACTCTCTAATCAGGAAGGATTTAGAAAAGTATATCAGCAGTTAGGCACTGCTGCTAATGAAACTAATCAAAGTAAATTTGCTAAGAATAGCGGTGTATATAACCTTAGATTAAATTATAAGTATGATCTTAGTGCTGATGAAGATGGCAAATCTGTTGGTTCTGTAGGATTGTCTGTTGGAACTATGGGTAGCTTTGGACGTGGCTATGGAACTATTATTGATAATACAGGCGGATTTAAAGTAGGTGGTGTGATTTGGAATAGCTATCCAGGTCCAGATGCTCATGGATTTGGGATTTTAGGCACAGGAGCTTTTGATGGTAGCTGGCTATATGGTGGTTATCTTAAAGGTGAGATGAAGTATAAGAAGCTTGGCGCATCTTTAGATGTTGTATATGTGGCGACTTCGCATTTCTATTATCTTAGAAAGGGCAGCAGAGGACCAGCTTCTGACAATCTTAATGCGAATGGAACTCTTTTCCCTACAGCAAATCATATAAAGAAAGCAAATTTTCTTGAGATAAGCCCAACTATTAGTTATAAAGTTGCTCCACATATTACTATGACAGCTTATTATGGATATTTGATAGGAAATCCTTCATTTGGTAGATTTAGGTATTTGATTACTTATGTATTCTAATTTTATAGCTTGCTTAGTAAGTATAGGGTTATGATTGTGATAAGTGCTTTAGACGTTGATAACTCGTTATTATTATTAATACATTAATATTATGTGAATTTATTATTAAGGTTTTTTAGTGCATGCTCAATTTATCGCGTTAGTCTATAAGATTCCGCATATATCGAGCTTTGCCTTTGTGCAAAAGATTAAATCCGCCTTAAGAAATAAAGGCATCATAATTGATAAGATAGGTTTTTCTGGAACTCTAGATCCATTTGCAAGAGGACAGCTTCTGCTAGCTACTAATCGTTATACAAGGCTTCTCCCACATATTGAAAAAAGCTATAAAAGCTATCAGGCTACATTATTTTTAGGTTGTAATAGTGCTAGTCTTGATACAGAAAATATTATCAATATAGAGCATATTGCAAAGCAAGATTCTAAACTTATCGAATCTATATTTAATAATCTAATCGGAGATGTGCGCTATACTCCGCCTAGATTTAGTGCTAAGCATATAAATGGCTCGCGTGCGTATGAACTTGCTAGGGAAAATAAGAAGTTCTCTTTACCAGAATGTTTGATGAACATAAGACAATGTGAGCTTATATCTTATAATCATCCATTTGTTAGCTTTAGAGTAACTCTTAGCGAAGGTGGATTTGTGCGCAGTATAGCAGAGATTGTTGGGAAATCCTTGAATTGTCAAGCAAGCCTTTGTTATTTAGAGAGATTAAGCGAAGGGCAATTAGCTTATTATGAGTGTTTGAATTCTAACAATACAATTAGCCTAGATTTTGAATATTTTGGAGTGTGCCAGAATCTCAAACTTGTATTATTAGATATTAAAAATGTCATAAAATATGATACAATAAGCCTCGTTGATTATGAAAAGCAAGCCTTTGAGGGCAAAAAAATCCATCTGAACAACGCTTATAATATAACCAAAAATGGAATCTATCTAGCCGATTTTGGTAGTTATTATGGAATAATAGATATTAATCGGCAAAGAGAAGTTAAATATATAGTAAATAGGATTGATAAATGTTGATTTTGTCGAGAAAGCAAGAAGAAAGCATTGTTATAGGAAATGACATTATCCTAAAAGTAATCAGCATTGACAAGGGCAATGTGAAGTTAGGTTTTGAAGCCCCGCCAAAAACACTAATTCTTAGAGCTGAATTGACAGAAGCTGTTAAGAGTGAAAATACACAAGCTACAGGCTATGTTAGCCAAGATATACTTAGTGAGCTAGGTGCTCATTTGAAGAGCAGGCGTGCTAAGGAAATCAACGCTAAAGATGTATTTAAGCAGACACAGACGAAAAAATAATCCTATATCAACCTTTGTTCTATCAATTTTATGCAAAATCATAAGAAAAATAGCCTAGAAAACCATAATCTTTTATCTACTAGCCCAAATACAAGCTCATTGATTAATAAAACTAAAAACTATATCACCAAGTCAACTAAAATCCCCCAAACTTCTAAGCAGTGGATAATCAAAGCCTACCCTAAGATTAATATTGCCTTGAAGGTTTTCTATAAAAATCAAAATACCAATTCTAATTCTATTTTACATGAAATCGCTTCTCGCTTTCACCTTGTGCTTGGCGAATTATATGATATAATGAGTTTTTCTTTGCATACTGCTGATTCTTTATGTTTTAGCTTGGATTCTAATCTGGCAATATTTCGTAAGATAGAGCCAATAGATTTAGGTATTGAATTTATTTTACAAGGTGATTTTGATTGTGATATAGAATCTAATCTTATTTATAAGTCATATAAGATTCTTTTAGAGTTTTATAATCTCAAACGAACACAAAATTTACTTAGCTCTCAAACAAATCTTGATAATACCATGAATCTATCTACAAAACAAAGGTCGATTCTCATAAAAGTTAATAAAAAAATCCCCACTGGTAGCGGACTTGGCGGTGGCAGTGTAAATGCAGCAATAAGCCTTATTATGCTTAATGATATGCTTGATTGCAGGCTAAGTGTCGATGAGTTGCTAGCATGCGCTAAGACTTTAGGTAGCGATGTGAGTTTCTTTGTCATGGTATATTTACAGGGTGGGGATAGACTTCATAGTTTCTTTTTATATGATTTTGCGGAATCTAGTGATAATCATTTGCCATTTTGTAGCGCAAATGTTTTTGGCACAGGAGAAATAGTAGAGCCATTCTTTGAGGAAGCGTTGAGTATTAAACTGCATTGCAATAATATCTCATGTCATACAGGCAAGGTTTATGATATGTTTGATACATTATGTTCTACATCTATAGAATATATCCATGCTTGCGATTTTAAATTATGCAGATTAGATTCTGTAAATGCTAATACGCAATTTAGCAATTTGAATAATATTGAGGTTGATTTTAGTTTAGATTCTAAGACATTGCTTAGCATACACTCTATATTTGAGTTAAATGATCTATATTTGCCTGCTAGTAGTCTATATCCTTTGGAATCAATTCGCGCTGCATTAGATAAGGAATATCATAAAGTTTTTTTTAGTGGTAGTGGTTCGACTTTTTTTAGTTTAGATATGTAAAAGAGTTAAAATGCAAGAAATTAAGCTTAAGATTGTAGATTGGTGGGAGAAACCTAGTATTGAGAATTTTGATAAAAACTACTTTGTAAAGTTGCTTCGTAAAAAATATAATGTAATCTACAGCGATAGCCCAGATTATATAATATATAGCATTATTGGTAATGAGCATTTGAAATATGACTGTGTTAGAATCTTTCATACACAAGAAAGCATTGCTCCGGATTTTAACATTGCTGATTATGCCCTTTGTTTTGATTATATAGATTTTTTAGATAGATATATAAGATTCCCTCATTTTGCATTTGATTATTATCATGAAGATTTATATCTTAGCATGAAACGACATAAGATAAGCCAAGCAGAGATAAAATCAAAGCAAAAATTTTGTAGTTTTTTGGTTAGCAATCCATATGGAAGCCCGATTAGAGATGAATTTTTTGAGGCTTTATGCAGGTATAAAATGGTTGATTCTGGTGGGCGATGGAAAAATAATATGGGTGCACCAATTGACAAAATATATTCACATTGTGATGTGCCTTTTAATGATTTTCCGCGATTAAAAAGACAATTTATCTCTCAATACAAGTTCCATTTGTGTTTTGAAAACACTTCTAGCCCGGGTTATATTACAGAGAAGCTTTTTACAGCCTTTGGTGCTAGGACTATTCCAATTTATTGGGGGGATAGCTCACTTTGTGAAAATTCTCCTTATTATAGCTCTAAGCTAAAGTCAAACGGAATGGGGGAATATATAATAAATCCAAAGTCTTATATTAATTTGCATAATTTTTCTTCATTTGAGGAAGCTATTGAGTATATTATTGAGGTGGACAATAATCCATCTCTATTTGCTGATATGCTACAAGAAAGAGTTTTTCTACAAGACTATGATATTGTTAAATATTATGAAGATAAGATTTTGGCATTTTTTGATTCTATTTTTACTAAGGACATTCATAATCTTAAGGGAGCTGCTATATCTAATGATAATGATGCTAAGCGAATAAGAGGGTTTAATTGTCAAAATTATGAACATTCTAAGAAAGACTATGCTAATATGTATGATTTGAGAGAGAGATTTAACGCCTTTATTCCAAGATTTTTTCGCCCATTTTTTAGCTTGAATAAATATCATTATAGATATAGGAAGAAGTCTTAAATATTTTAGCATAAATTACTATTGATTAAAAGCTACATATTGATTTAGGCTGGTGCCTTATTCCCTTGTCATGCTGAATCTCTTTTATCATTCTAGGCAAAGCGAAGAATCTAAAAATATATTTATCCCTGCGAGAATTTGGTAGCTAACGCTCCCACATCGTATTGGCTCAATATGATAAAAAATTAAATATGATAAAGAGAAATTTTTAGTTTGCTTAGCAAACTAAAAATGACAACACCCCCGCTTGTCATTCTAATGGCATTAGCCAGAAGAATCTCAAAACAAAGCAGAATAAAATGGCTGGAGAGATACCAGAGTATTGGGAAGTGAGGAAACTGAAATATGTTATTTATTTAAAAAATCAAAGATGCGGCAATAGTGATTTTAAAATAGAGCTTGAAAATATTGAAAGCAAAACAGGGCAATACATTCTAACAAATGAAATTGTATTTGAGGATAGTGGAATCAATTTTTATAAATGTGATATTTTATTTGGTAAATTACGCCCATATCTTGCAAAAGTTTTTCTAGCAAAATAGAGATGGTATTTGTGTTAGTAAGTTTTTAGTTTTAAATCAAACAAAGAACATAAAGTTTTTAATACTTTCACCATTTTTTATAAATATTGTAGATAGCTCAACCTATGGCATAGAAATGGCAATAGCAAATTGGAAATTTGGGAATCTTATAATTCCGATTCCACATTTAGAAGAGCAAATAAAGCCTATTAAAGAATAAAACAAGTTTTATAAGCTAAAGCATTTGCGGTATAATGAATACATTTTGTTATACATAATCCTTTTGTTACATATAATCCTTATTTTTGCCGTTTTGATTCACATATCTCTTTTCATTCTGAAAGAGACTCTTTTTGTCATTCTATTGTGAATTAATTATGGCTTATCTTTCTACACTAAAGGCGTTATTATCTTTTGTTTAGACTCCATTAATTCTTAAAATATTTGTTAACTCATATTTATTTCTAATAGTCGTTTAAATCCATTTAAGGAGTCTAGAATCTGTTTTGATTCAAATCCTCTTGTGATAAATACTAATGATGAACCTTGCCTATCTTTTGGGATATGTGTTGGTGAGTGAATAATATGACCAACACCATTAATAGCTATTAAAAAATTCTCATTAATGTCTAAAACTCCCTTTACTCTTAGAATCTTTTTGCCCCATTTATGTAAGAGCATGCTTAGCCACACACCAAAAGCATTCCATTCCAATGGATTATCAAAGCTTAATGATATAGTATCAAAGCTTTGCTCATGTTTGTTTGTAGGGATTTCATTGGTTAGGAATCTATGATTAATATCAAATATGTTTTGGAAATCAAGCTCGGCTTTATCTTTGATTTCTAAGCTTAGATTGATGCTTTTTAGCTTTTGGATTAGTTCAGAACTAGGCTTTTTTATGTCACTTTTGCATATTATTATTAAATCGCTTGCTATAATTTGGGCTATTGCCTCCTCGTTTTCTAAATGCGAAAGTGCGTTTATGCTATCTATGCAGGTAACTACACTTTTTACAAAAAAGTGATTACTTAAAAATATATCATTCATTAATGTCCATAAAATTGGTGCGGGATTAGCAAGTCCTGTGCTTTCTATGATAATCCTTTTTGGCTTTTGCCCTCTTAGTTCATATTCATTAAGTATATTTTTTAGGCTTTCAATTAAATCAAGTCGCTTGTTACAACAAACACAACCAGAAGATAGCTTTAGGATTCTCTCACTAGAATAATGCTGTAATACTCGCTCATCAAGCGAGATTTCTCCTATTTCATTAATGATTAATGCTGTATCTTGACTTTGATTGTTTTGTAAATATTCTTTAATTAGACTTGTTTTGCCGCTGCCAAGAAAACCTGTAATGAGATGAACAGCTATCTTTGCCATGTTATTGCCTATTATTGCTTGCTATTTGTATTTTCTAAAAATCTAAGTAGGTTAGCATCAAGAGGATCGGCACTCATGCCTAATATTTCCTCAACCCTAGCCCAAAGCTCTCCTAAGTCATCGACAATGATTGTTTTACCCTTTTTGTCGCTGATAATAAACTTACTGTTTTGCCAAATCTTAAAATAAAGTCCATAAAATTGTAAGATTTCAGAAATAATTCTAGCTTTTTTGAGCTTAGACCTCTTATATTCTTGAGAATCCATTTCTTTCATATCGCTCCAATGAAAGGAACTAATCATCTGTCCGCATAAAATGCACATTTCATCTCCTAGACTTAGATTGAGCCATTTAGAATCAAGCCTTATTTTTTAGAGTCATTAACTTTTACGAGGCGATCTTCTTAAGAAGTCATCAGCTATATCGTTGAAATTTACCCATTTTACTCCATCATGGCTATTGATATGAGAAATTATTCTCTCATGCATTAGGAGCACTTGAGGACGTCCACTTACATCAGGGTGTATAGTCATAGTAAAAACAGCATAATCCATCTCTCTATATACCCAATCAAATTGATCCATCCACATTTGTTCTATATCTCTTGGCGATACGAATCCAAAGCTGTTAGGAGCTTTTTTAATAAACATCATAGGTGGCAAATCATCTAAATACCAATTAGCTGGTATTTCTACCAAATTTGTTTCCTCTCCTCTAACTAGAGGTTTCATCCAATCCTTAGCCTCTGCGCTGTAATCAATCTTCGTCCATTTATCTCCTACTCTTACATAATATGGCGTAAAGTCATTGTGCATAAGGGAATGGTCATATTTGATTCCGTGCTTTAGCAGTAGCTCGTTAGTAATATTTGAGAATTCCCACCAAGGAGCAACATACCCAGTAGGTGATTTGCCTGTTAAATCTTTGATTAACTCTATGCTTTTTAACAATACATCTTCTTCTTGTTTCGCGCTCATAGCGATTGGATTTTCATGTGAATATCCATGCACACCTACCTCATGTCCTGCATCAACTATCATTTTCATTTGGTCTGGAAATGTCTCAATAGAATGTCCCGGTGAAAACCAAGTTGCTGGAATATTATATTTTTTAAATAGTTTTAAAAGTCTAGGAATCCCAATTTCACCTGCAAAAAGCCCTCTTGAAATATCATCTGGACTATCCTCGCCTCCATAACTTCCAAGCCAACCTGCTACAGCATCAATATCAACTCCGTATGCAACTAAAATTTCTTTTGCCATATTTTTCCTTTTTTGTTAAATTTACGCAAATCCGCGAGATAAGGTATAGCTTCCCTTTGCTCTTGGATTTGTCCTATGTCAATAACTGACATTACGCATTCATTTTCTTTTTGTGCTTGGGCTATAATCTCACCCTTAGGGCTTATAGCCCTGCTAAGTCCAGCAAATTCAAGTTTTTGATTAAACTTCTCATCAAATTCATTGCCACTTCTATTACAGGCTATCACAAAGAGTCCATTCTCAAGTGCTCTAGCTCTAGATAATAAATCCCAAGCATAGCTTCTAGCCTTTCCAAAGGCACTAGGATAAATAATAACTTGCGCTCCATATAGGGCTAGATTTCTTGATATTTCTGCAAATCCTATCTCATAACATATAGCAATCCCTACCTTAAGCTTAAAACCTTTTATATCAAGGCTAAAAACTTGCTGCTTCCCTCCATTTGAGAATCTTTGCTTTTCAGTATTCCAAAGAAATATTTTTCTTTGCTTTCCTAATATCTTTCCTTTCTTGTTAATTATATAGGCAGTATCAAAGAGCCTGCCCTTATTTTTCTCTATGCTGCAAGCTATCATATAGATTCTATGTTTTTTTGCAAACTTGCTAAGAGTTTTTATTGTTTTGTTATGTTTGTCTTCAAGGTCAATACCAAAACTTTTATCTTGATTGCTAACGCAATAACCACTATCAAAAAGCTCAGGTAATACCACTAGCTTAGCACCTGAATGCACACCATCTAGTGCCAATCGCATGGCAAGCTTTAGGTTTCCATTTAGATCGTAAGTCTTAGAATTCATTTGAATAAAAGCTATTTTAACTTGCATTGCAAAGACCTTTTATTTTGATACTAGACTTTAAAAGCTTAATTTTTGATTAAAGTCGTATTCAATTATTTATATGATATTTAATTGTGTAACTTTTACAAGTTTGAGCTTGATATTTGTCAAACTAACCTATAACTTGATTATGAATTATTATTTTACTAGAGATGATATAGCTTTGAATTCAGGGCTTAAAGAAGTCTTTAGCATATCAAATAGTATACTTTCTACATTTGCTATTGTAATATCCATGCTTTGCATTAATGATAGGGCATTTTTTTTATTTTTATAATCTCTTGAAATTACAGCATCATCTGGTATAATGACATTATAGCCTAGAGATACTAAATCTCGCGCGCTTTGCAAAATGCAGACATGAGTCTCCATTCCGCAGATAATAATTTGCGAGATTTGCTTATTTTCCTGTAAATATGACAAAAATGGGCTATCTTGATAACAGCAACTAAATGCTCTTTTTTCAAAGTCTATCTTTTTTGTATTAGAATCAAACAGCCCAGATACACTATTTCCCAAGCCCTTGGTATATTGGAGAGATTGCATGATTGGCACTTGCAATGCTACACAACCATTGATTAGAATATTGCATTTTTTTAGCATTAAAGCAAACTCATCTTTGTGCATGCTAGCACTAAGACGTTCTTGAATATCTACGACTAACAATAGAGCTTTTTCTTTGTTCATATTAAACATCTTTAATTCGCCTTCAACTTGGATTTGATTCTATATCTATACTAATTTTCATCATATAAGTCAATAATTCTATTGTATAATTTGGATTTATTATGCTTGTTGACTTTGATGTTAGTCTAACTTGTATTTTATTTTCATAAAGTTATTATCATAATACTTAATGTTATGCAAAATTTTTATTATTGCGGAGTAACTTTATTTAATTATGTTGTATCTAATATTCTTTGCTGTGCTAACTTTATATAATCCTGATTAATCTCATATACAATATAGTTTCTCTTAAGTCTTATTGCGGCTAAAGCAGTTTGTCCGCTATCCATAAACGGATACAAAACAATATCTTCCTCAAAGTTATAAAACTCTATCAATTGCTTTGGTAGCTCTAATGGAAAAGGGGCTGGTGTCCCGTCTTCTTCGCGCTAACTGATGGGAATCTCCATATAGATTTACTCCACTCCATAAAATTTTCTTTACTAATGGAATCTTTTTTATCTTTTCTTTCCCTTTTAAAATCACCTTTAGAAAAATTAGTATATACTCATGCGTATCTCTTAGCACAGGATTGCTAGCACTCTTAAACTGCCCAAGCAAGGCTTATCCCGCTACTAGCACTCTTATCCCAAATGATTTCACCTCGCATTAAAAATCCTAACCCAATCATGATTTCACTTACATACATTGTAAGCGGAATGTATGGCTTTCTGCCGACATTTGCTATATTAATACAAGCCCTACCGCCATTTACTAGAACTCTATATGTTTCCTTAAAGACATTTTTTAATAATTGTAGATATTCTTCTAAACTTAAGTCTTTATCATACTCTTTATTTAATTATAAGGCGGAGAACTTAGCATTAAATGAATGCTATTATTAGGTAACTCCTCCATACATTCACTGCTATGATGGAAGATTTTATTTAATTTTTCTTTAGGGATTTGATTTTCAATAATTCTTGTGTTACTTGGATTTTTTAGAATTTGTAAATTTTCATAAAGCTTTGAATTGTAGAATTTTGATGAATCATGTCCAATTCTTGCTCCTACACCAAATGATGAGGTTTTTGAGTTGTTCATTTGCTTTCCTATCCATTTAGCTATGAGTTATTTTAACTTTTAAATTTTAACATTTTTCTTGATAAGTTTTTTAGCTTCTTGCTAGGCTAATTGATTCTTAAAATACTTAAACTGATTTATTGGATTCTTAAGTAATATAGTAATATGTAGAATTGAGCTATAATAATAATTTTATAAAGTTCAACTATATTTATGATAAAATTATATTAAGTTTCTTAATATTTAATTTATATAAGCTTAATAAATATTGATGTTAACGAAACAAATTTCTTAAAAATAAAGGTTAAATTTATGAAGAAAATTCTCATTAGTATGGCTATTAGCGCAGGTTTGACAACGGGTCTATTTGCTTCAGCAAATAGTAATGCAGGTTGCGGACTTGGTTCAGTTATTATCAATAAACAAGGCTCAATATGGAATCTTTTTCAAGTAACAACAAATGGTACAAGTGGGACACAAACTTTTGGTATCACTTCAGGGACATCGGGCTGTGAGCGTGGTGTAGGTTTTTTGGATAGTCGCACACAAGAATTTGTAGCTTCAAATATGGACGCTATTTCTCAAGAAATAGCAAGAGGAGATGGCGAGCATTTAGATACATTAATAGAGCTTCTTGATATAAGTGATAAAGATGGCTTTAAAGTAGCTCTTCAAGAAAATTACAATAAACTTTACAAAAATAAGGACGTACAAAGTGCAGATGTACTTGATGGGGTAGCAAGTCTATAATCTCGCATACATGTGTTATATGGCTTGAAGGTTTTGTTTCTCTTCTAATTTATCTTTAATCTTAGAGGTTAGCTTGATTTATAGAGATTTCCTACTCGCCTTAGTTCTTATATGCTGTAACTATATACAAGCTTTTGCCGCAGCTTCGCAGACTGATGCAATCGTTGAAAGCCTTATCACGCAGGCAAAAGCACTGAATATTGCAAGTTCTAAAGAATGGAAAGATTTATTGCATATTGGAAAGTATAAAAGCGAAATAATTTCTCCTTACTTTTTTCTCACGCCACTAGATTCCAAAAAATCAAAAAGTCTTGCTCAAGATGAACTAGAGGCTACCATTAGAGCTTTTTATCAACCTATCTCTGATATTGTTGTGCCCGATGTGATTAAAGAGAGGCGTTTGAAGCGAATTATTGAGTATAAAGAAAACAATATCAATTTACCCACGCTCTCCATTGAAGTTCAAGACTATCATGCTATTTGTCGCTTCCCTGCGCGCATGTATTTTCTCTCCAAGCATCTTAATTTTACTGATTTGCCACAAGTGCATTGTGCAGATTTTCAAGCCATGCGTGATTATATGAGCCCAACAAAAGCAAGCATTATTTTTCCTTCAGCTCATATTAATTCTCCTGCTTCAATGTTTGGTCATACATTTTTGCTATTAGATTCTAAGTTTAAATCAAGACTTCTTTCTTTTGCTATTAACTATCAAGCAGATGCAGATCAAAATACAGAAAATCCTTTTGTATTTGCATTTAAGGGGTTATTTGGGCTTTATACTGGAAGCTACTCCATTTTGCCCTACTATGATAAAATCAAAGAATATTCAAATGTAGAATCTCGTGATATGTGGGAATATGAGCTAAATCTTAATACAGAAGAAATCATGCAAATGTATAATCATATTTGGGAACTAGCTGATGCGTTTAATTGGTATTATTTCTTCGATAAAAATTGTTCTTATAATATATTATGGTTGCTTGAAGTCGCACGTCCAAGTCTTCATTTGAGAGATAAATTTATCTATCAAGTCAATCCACCTGAAACACTTTTTGCATTGGAGCAAGCCAATCTTATTGCCAATGTTACCTATCGTCCAAGCAAACGAGCCAAACTACTATCATACGAAAAAGCAATGAATAATGCTCAAGTCTCAAATGCTAAATCTTTGGCTAAAGGAAAAAAAGAGCCTGAAGAAATCTTGCGAAATAATAATTTGACACTTCAAGATAAACAATATATTTTAGAATCTGCCCTTGAATTAAGCGAATATCGTTTTAGTAAGGGCAAACTTGATAAAGAAAGCTACACTCAAATCGCCTACAATCTAGCCTCTGCTCGTTCTAAGTTAGGGGCTAGCAAATCACCTTTTATACCTACACCTTCAAATCCTTTGGAGGGTAATCAAAGTTTAAGAGTTACCCCTTTGTTTATTGCAGATACGCAAGGCATGCATCCGGGTCTTGATTTTAGAATCACTTTTCATGATTTGACAGATAATGACAAAGGCTATCTTAAAGGTGCTCAAATTGAATTTATGCGCTTTTTGGTTTATTATGACACAAGTAAAACACTAAAAAATGCCTTTACTCTCTATGATCTTAATATACTCTCTGTTGCTTCGATCGCACAAATGAGTAAGTTTTTTAAGCCATTTTCCTATCGTCTTGAAACAGGACTTAATCGAACCTTTAATGACAACTATTTGCATTACTTTTTGGCATTTGGAGGTGGATTATCTTTTAATTTATGGAAGCTTGGATATGTATATTATCTACTTGAGCCAACATTTTTTATCAATTCGAATAATATCCCAGACTTTGCTCTAAATCAAGCATTAGGATTTGTTTTGCAGGATAATAACCGTTTAAAAGCCACTCTTGAATATAAATTTAAAGCTTATGGGATAACACATTTTAATCATTCGATTGATACAACAATAAGCATAAATCTTAGGCGCAATTTCGCCCTCTTTACGCGTATGCAGATTCTAAAAAACGACATACGTAGTTTTAAGCCAATAACTATGCTTGGATTAAGATTATATTTCTAATCACCATACTTCCTTACAATCCTACAGGTTTATTTTTAAACCATTTTGTGCCTTTCAATTACTTTTTTGTTCATATAGCTTATATATTTTCAAACGACTCAAAATATATAAGCTTTGTGCAGTTGTACTTTTGACTAAAATCTTGTGTTTATGCTCGTAAATGTATTTGTAAATTACTTGTAACACCTATATATAGAGTAAAATTTGTAGCATTATTCATTATAATAAAGTAGGTTGGATATTTGGTTAGGCTTAGTTGATTTTGTGTAAATGTGATTAGTTTTTGTTTGATTCTATAATTTTTAACATAAATGATTCTTTATTAAAGAATCATAAAGGCTTATAGACTTTTCTCACACTGCAAAATAGCCCTTATTTTACTTCTTTCTACAAATCAGTATCATTCTAGATTCTCTTTTCTTGAGTATCAAGTATGATTCTTTTTGTAGTGTTTGCATCTTTTGCTTTATTGCAACAAAGCGGAATTGATTAAAAATTTAAATAATAGATTGATTCTTATTTAGTGTTCCTAAGAATTCAGAAAGATTAAATTTCTTGCGATGATTGGGCGTGAAAATATGAATCATAATATCTCCTAAATCTGCAATAATCCAATCCTCACTCTCTTCGTCTGTTGCATAGAATACCTCTCCTTTAGGCTTTAGCTCATTTTTCAAATGATCTAGCAGTGCAAAGGCATGTTTACCTATCATCGCGCTTACAATTATTACACTATCAACAATATAATCCTTATCTCTTAAATCAAATACTTCAATGTCTTCACCCTTTTTATCCTCTAAGAGCATGCTAATGTAATTTACTCGTTCTGGCAAACTTCTTAATTGTGTATATTGCGCTATTTCTCCTTTTGTTTCTTTCTCTTGCAATGCTACTCCTTTTAAGAAAATAAGCTACATTATAGCTTAAAATATGTTTTTATCATGCTGTGGAGATTTTCAGGTATCATATCAAGCGCACTATTTATATCTCCATTTTTAAGTAAAATGCGCACAGTACTTGAGGATAGTGC
The DNA here is from genome assembly GCF_000765805.2 of Helicobacter muridarum. Classification (GTDB taxonomy): domain Bacteria; phylum Campylobacterota; class Campylobacteria; order Campylobacterales; family Helicobacteraceae; genus Helicobacter_A; species Helicobacter_A muridarum. The sequence goes on from NZ_JRPD02000001.1 coordinate 130,069, forward strand.
GCCAAAGTTATGTAATTCTATACATTCAATCACTTCTGGGGTAATCACTTGTTGGGCAAATGGTAATTTGGAATCTAATTGTGTGGGCTTAGATTCTAATCGGTTAATAAGCACAAATTTCACCATTTCGCATAAATCTTTTGGCTTATGCCATTTGTGCATATTTGATAGATTGTCTCTACCTAGCACAAAAACAAACTGCGCATAAGGATAATTTGCATTTATTTGAATCTTGATTTGCTGGATACTTTCTATACTAAAAACAGGGCGATTTTGTTTTATTTCATAGTCATTTACGCTTATTCGTGGCAAAGATGATAATGGCGGGTATTTATGATTATATTCTTTAGCGATTGCTTCACACATTTGCAGACGTTGTGCTGCGCTAAAAAGAGGAGTTGATTTAAGAGGATTCATAAAATTTGGTATAAGTATAATATGCCAATAGAGCGGATTTTCGCACAAAGAATGAATAATTTCATTATGCCCTTTATGGATTGGATCAAAGCTTCCGCCATATAGTGCTACAAAACCATGCATTTTATAAAATACCTTCATAATAAAACCAAAGACATGTTACTTTATGCAAAGAATAAAGAGAAAACAATAGAAATTATTATACTTTGAAAAAAACATAAATGTTGAAACACCGATAAAGCTATATTCAAATGCCCTAATGCAATAAGCAATGCACCAATTAATGTAGCGTTTTTTGCCCTAGCCAATTATCGGCTAAATAACCTCCGGGTAATGTAGCAAGGTATAAAGTCCAGCAAAGATTCCAACAATAGCACTAGCACTTTGTCTATCAAGATCTAAACCACCATCATTAATAGTAGCTATCATAAATAATACCAGCAAGGAGCGGATACCATAATAAGAGAATCTCTCCCATAACTCTGTAAAAGTAAGACCAAATAAGGGTTTGGGATGCCCTATAAATGAGCTATCTAAATCAGTTTTACGCATAAATTCTCCTTAAAATCATGGAAATTATAAAATTAATGCTTTTAGCATAGCATAGTTTTATTATTAAAATTATAGGTTTTTTATGCCTATTTGCTAATAATCATAGAATTTTTACAGAATATGGGTATTTTAGCAAAGTTAAATCCAAGCTTAAGGTGTTCTTATGGATTTTTCTAAGAAATGCCATCTAAGAAATGCCAATGGATATTTGGTGGATACTTAGTGGATATTTACAAGGGATTGGAGCTGTTTTAAAAAGGCATTTTATTGCTTTATTGGCTAAAGATTCTTGAGGTGATGTAGCAAGGCAGATTTTAGTAAAGATTTGATGTTTTTAAGGCAATGTGAATTAAAGGGGGGAGGAATCCCCCCTATGTGTGGTAAGATTATTTTTAAAAGCTCCAAGTTTCAAGCACAAAATCTTTTATTTCCTCGTGTCTTTTGGTTATGGAATCTTTCTCCCATTTTTCATTGACTGCAAAATCTTTGATTTGCCTTTGCTGTATCAAGGGAGTATTTTCATAGCTTGCAAGCTTGTCTTTAAGGGGGTTATTGCCAATAGCACTATTCTGTGAAGCACCAATTAATAAAAGATTGCCAATGCAATGCAAATGCTTTTGTCTAAAATCGTCATCATATTCACAATAACCACTTGCTAACTTTTCTCCATTTTCTGTTTGTGGAGCGATATGCTCTATTTGGGGCTTTTTAACATCTTTAAGCGTAAAAGTATAGGATTTTGTTTTACTATCTTGCTCCCTTAGATAGTTTTCATAGTGCATTAGTAAGTAGGCAATGATTTTTTATCATTTTCCTTGTAGATATTAATTAGCCCATTAGAGAAGTTACCATCGCTCCAATACCGCCACTCATCACTGCAAATCTTTTGTAATCCTAAAATGAGACTTTCTACACTATTAAAGTTTTTTAAGACGCTATTTAGTCTTGAGGCTAAATCTGCCCTTGTCCGCACGAGCTTATCCCTCAAAGCAATAATTTCTAAGGCTTTGAAAACCTGCTCTAATTCTTGCTCGCCTTTAAATATTCTATAAGCTTTTAAGATAAAAGGATAGATTTCCCACACATTTAAGTAGAGTAAATAATCCTTATAAACACTTTTGCTTCCCTCAAATTCTTTAAAATTCACAAAGGCATTTTTAAGCTCCTTTACATAGTTTTCAATCCAAGCAATTTTTTCCTCATTACTCTTAGTCTCTGTAGCTCGTTTATATTCTTTTTTATAATTTTTCTCATTGTCATTTTCCCTATATTCAAAACCAAATTTGGATATATTAAACCAATTAAGAATAGAATCTTCATTATTTTTTATGGCATTGATTAGGCGATAAATTTCTTTAAAAATATCTGTTATTTCTCTAAGTTTTGTTTCTGCAGTTTCTTTATCGCAGTAGGTATAGATTTGGTAGGCAAGATAGGATTTGAGTTTCTCTAAATTGGTAAGATCCTTGCCACGATTGTTTTGCAGTTCAAACATCAAAACAGAATCTTTTTTGTTTGTAAAAGGCACACTTAAAATCTCGGCATTTTCTAAAGCTTTAAAAAGAGCTAAAATCTCTTGGCTTCCCCTTTTCTCTAATTCTTTGGTAAAAAACTCTTTTGCTTTTTTAATACGTTCTTGCGAGGGAGTTTGTGGATTATGCTTGTTATTATCATTTTGGATAATCACATCTTTGAAATAATCCCTATCATATTCTACTGCTTGGAGTTTGGGCTTAGAGCGATAAATCAAAAAATCCTCTTTTATATATCTCAAGAATTCCTCATTGCTTTTTTCCTCATCTAGCCTTTGATTTTTTGCTTTTTGCTCTAAAGCATTGATTAATGCCCTTGCAAAGATGATAATCGTAGTAATGCGTTGTTGCCCATCAATAATATCAATACCATTGGTTTTATTTTCATCTGTTTTTTCAAGCAAAACATTACCAAAAAAGTAATGATTATCTCCCTTTGTCGCCTCTAGCAAATCCTCTAAAAAATCATTCCATTGTTTCTCATCCCAAGAATACGCCCTTTGATACACAGGGATTGTATATTGCTTCTCTCCCTCAAAAAATTCTTTAATGGTTTTATTGGGGTTCATTCCCTCCCCTTAATTGATGATTTTTAAAACTTTGAATTTTACAAAAAACAAATTGCAAGGGGTTAATGCCATAGACATGGATAATTTAATCTCAAAATGAATGTAAGATTCTCTTTAGTTTAATCTATCAAGCATCTAAGTAGTGTGCTTTATGCTAGATTTTGTAGATTGCTTATTGCCCCTAGAGAAATGTTACTTTATGTAAAAATAAAGAGAAAACAATAAGAATCATTGCACTTTATAATGCTGCTGTGCTAAACTAAAAGCTAATTTTCAATAAAGGAATATCATGAGACATGGAGATATATCAAGCAACCCTGATACGCTAGGGATAGCAGTAGTCAATTATAAAATGCCAAGATTGCATACAAAACAAGAAGTGTTACAAAATTGCTATAATATTGTTGAAATGATGCAAGGTATTAAGCAGGGATTACCCGGTTTGGATTTAATCGTTTTTCCTGAATACTCTACTATGGGTATTATGTATGATAAGCAAGAAATGTATGATACCGCAGCTTGCATTCCCGGAGAAGAAACAGAGATTTTCTCATCAATGTGTAAAAAGTTAAAAATTTGGGGTGTATTTTCATTGACAGGAGAAAGGCATGAGGAGCATCCTAAAAAGCCTCCTTATAATACTTTAATCCTTATTAATGATGAGGGGCAAATTGTGCAAAAATACCGCAAAATTATGCCTTGGTGCCCTATAGAGGGCTGGTATCCCGGAGATAGGACATATGTTGTTGATGGACCTAAGGGTATGAAAATCTCACTTATAATCTGTGATGATGGGAATTATCCAGAAATTTGGCGTGATTGTGCTATGAAAGGGGCTGAACTTATCATTCGTTGTCAAGGCTATATGTATCCTAGCAAACAGCAGCAGATAGACCTTGTTAAAACTATGGCTTGGACGAATAATTGCTATGTGGCTGTTGCCAATGCAACTGGCTTTGATGGAGTTTATACTTATTTTGGACATTCTAATATCGTAGGTTTTGATGGCAGGACCCTTGGGGAATGTGGCACAGAAGAAAATGGAATCCAATACGCTCAATTATCCATACATGAGATTAGAAATGCAAGAAAATACGACCAAAGCCAAAATCATCTTTTTAAATTGCTCCATAGAGGATATAGCGGGATATTTGAAAGTGGTGAGGGGGATAAGGGCATTGCTGATTGTCCTTTTGAATTTTATAAACAATGGGTGCTTGATGCAAAGAAAGCCCAAGAGAATGTCGAACAATTTACAAGAGAAAATATAGGTGTAGCAGATTGTCCTGTAGCTAATCTCCCACACGAGGGCAAAGAAAAGGAAAAATAATGCCTTTTATTACAGATAGATTAGAATCTCTACAAAGGCAGCAAGAAAGTATCGATTCAAAGGAGATAAGCAAGAAAGAATTAGTAAATGAGCCCACACAAAAGAGCTTTGTTAGTCGCTTTTCCTATCAACTACAAGATGTAATGAATTTTCTAAAAGCTAATATTATAGGACAAGATGAAGCTCTAAAAAGTATAGAGAAAATACTCAAAGTAGTAAAAGCAGAACTTAATGATTCTAAAAGACCTCTAGCAGTAGCTCTGCTTTTAGGTCCTACAGGAGTAGGTAAAACTTCTACAGCTAAGCTTTTGGCTCAAGCTTTGAGCAGAAATGAGGATAATTTCTGTCGTATAGATATGAATACTCTAGCACAAGAACATTATGCTGCCTCCTTAATTGGTGCGCCACCGGGCTATGTAGGGAGCAAGGAGGGGAATACTTTATTTTCTGCACAAAACATAGCAGGCACTTATAGTGTGCCCTCTGTAGTGCTTTTTGATGAAATCGAAAAAGCCAATCAAAATGTTTTACTTTCATTGCTTGAAGTGCTTGATAGCGGCGAACTTACTTTAACTTCAGGAGTTAAAAAAATCAATTTTAGAAATGCAATTATCATAATGACTAGCAATCTTGGTGCTAAGGAAGTTTTTAACTATCGCAAAAAACATGGGAATCCTGATTATAGGAGAGAAAAAAAGATTATAAAAAAGAAACTTGAAGAAAACTTCTTACCCGAATTTATCAATAGAATTGATTATATTTTATATTATCAAAGCATAGAAAAAACGCAACTAGAACAAATCATAAATTTAGAATTGCAAACACTAAAGTCAAAGGGGCTAGGCGATATTATCATTTCAAAAAAAGTTATGAAAAAACTAATAGATTCTTATAATTTTGTCTATGGAGTAAGAGATATAAAAAGAATGTTTTATAATGATATATTACCCTTGATAGCAGATAGGATTTTAAATGATGAACAAGTATCTATCATCGATATACAAGATTGTAAATTTGTAATAAGATAGGCCCAATACAGATATTTTTTAAGGTATCCCTTGAAATGGTTACAATAATAATTTATCCTATTCTAAATTCTTAGTTTTAATGGGTTGTTTTTTAAATAAAAGAGCTAAAATATTTATTCTCTCATTTTTATTTTAATTTACCTGCAGACTTAGAGATTATATCATACATTGCGCAATTAATACTTTTTACTTCATTTTTAATGAGATTTAGAATTTGCAACACATCATAATTATGTTTCTTACTTAAGATTCTAGTTCTATTTTAAGAACTATTTTAAAAGTCTATAAATATTCATACAACCTTTGCAGAAAATATGATTTATTTGACTTTATTGCCTTATTAATAACATCTTATCTTAATAATAAAGATTGCAAGATTGGCTATTTAGAAATTGTATCTGTATAAATTTTTATAAATTCAAGCAATCTTTCTATATCATTAACTTTTAGATCGCCTATATTGCCTATTCGAAAAGTATCAGCATTACTTAACTTGCCCGGATAAATCACAAAGCCATTAGATTTCAAATATTCGTACATACCCTTAAAAGTAAAATCTTTAAAATTAGGATAACAAAATGTGGTAATAATAGGCGAATGATAGCTTTTAGCGATGTAGCATTCATAACCTAGATTCTCCATACCCTGACTTAGAATTTCTTGCATTTGTTTGTAACGTTTGTATCGCATTAATATTCCACCTTCCTCCTCAAGCTCTATTAAAGCCTCTCTAAACGCGTGAACAATATGCGTAGGTGAAGTAAAACGCCATTTTCCATTATTTTGCTCCATACATTCCCATTGTGCATACATATCCAAACATAAAGATTTTGCACAATCTTTTAGCTTTTCTAAACTGACTCTTTTGGCAATGATGAAGCCAAATCCAGGAACTCCTTGTATGCATTTATTTGCTGATGATACTAAAAAATCAATCTCTAATTTCTCTATATCTATAGGAATCCCACCAAAAGAACTCATAGCATCGATAATTAGCACCTTATTATTTGTTTTTACAACTCTACAAAGCTCCTCTAAAGGATTCAAGATTCCCGTTGTTGTCTCACAATGAACAAACACAACATGCGTAATGGTGCTATCTTGCAATGCTTCATTCATTATTTCTGGTGTTATAATTCTATTTTCTTGGATGTTGATACAAACGTGATTAATTTGTGCAATTTGTGCAATTCTTTTGCCATATTCACCATTGGTTAGTATAAGTAACTTGCCAACTTTTCCAAATGCCGTTGTTATAACACTCTCTACAGAAAAACTCCCGCTACCTTGCATCAAAATAGTTGTATATCTTTCTGATAAATTAGCAATAGAACATAATCTTTGACGCACATCTTGCACAACAGAGTTATAATCACTATCCCAAGTGCATAAGTCCTTTAGCATAGCAGCACGTACTCGTTTACTTGTAGAAAGTGGACCTGGTGTTAAAAGCATATAATCATTATCTGGGATATGGGAATAATCTTGCATAATTACTTCCTTATAATCTTTCATCTATTTGCTCTAGCGCAAAAGGTAAGTGGCTTAAATCATCAATTACCATATCTGCACCCGCTTCATAAAGTTTCACCTTAACGTGGTTTTTTAGATTTTCTAATTTTTCTTTAGAGAGACTTCCAATTTCATCTTCACTAAGTCCTAGACTTGAGCTTCCAAGCACTACACCTATGTTTTTGCAACCAGCATTTACTCCCTCTTGCATATCTATTGTTGTATCGCCTATTTTTACTATATGTTTTTGTGGATAGATATTTAATCGCCTTGCATTTTCATAAATCATATAAGGATAAGGGCGACCATAACCTAATTCATCAGACGCAATGCAGCAATCTGGTTTATATCCATTTTTAGCGGTAAGCGGCAAGATAATATCCATCATTTTTTTTGTATATCCAGTAGTTGTTCCAATCTTAATATTATTCTTGCGTAAAAATTCTACACTTTCCAATACAAAGGGGTTTAATTGTGTATAATCACCCAATGTTGCAAATACACTTTTTTCAAAAACATCATATAAAGATTTAACATCATCTTCTGTGTAATCTCTTTTATAACGCTCTATAAATTGAGCTTTTATTTGCGGCATAGATAATAAGGCTTTAGTATGATCCATTTTAAGCATTCCCATATGCTCTCTTGCCTCATTAATGCTAAGATCTAATCCAAATTCTTTAAAAGCCTCTATAAAAGCACCTAGTGGAGAAAAACAACCATAATCAATAGTAGTTCCTGCCCAATCAAAAATAACAGCTTTAATTTTCATTTTGTCTCCTTTAATATTTTTTTAATAATAAAACTCTTTACAATCTCGTAAAGAAATTTCATTATAAAATTTATACACATGATTAAAATAGCAAGTGCCGCAGCCTCTTCAATATAACCTTTTTCATCAAGATGAATTATAGTAATAGCAGCCATTTTGTTAGTGGTACTATAAATAAAAACGATTGCCGAGATACTTATCATAGAATTAAGAAAAAAATATATAAAATTTTCTAAAATAGCTGGTAAGCAAAGTGGGATATATATACGCTTTAACATACCCCATTTACTTATCCCCATGCTTTCACAAACAGCTTCTAATTCATTATCAATTTTAGCCAACGCATTTTTTACACTTAAAGATGGGATAGAAAAAAAGTGTATGATATTGCAAATAACAATAATCCAAAAAGTTCCATAAAGTGAATAAAAAATATTACTTAGATACAAATCTTTATCCAATTGAAAATCTGGTTTATTAAAAAATAAAATATAAGCAATTCCAACGACTAATCCCGGTAATGCTGCTGGAGCAATGATTAAAAAATTAGCGATATTTTGTAGTATAGGACTTTTATTCATCTTATTTAAGTAGCCAAAAATAAAAACAAAAATCGCCCCAGACACTGCTGTGAGTAAAGAAATAATCAAGGAATTTTTCAAGGTATATAAACCATCAATACTAGATTCTATTTGAAAATGAGCTAATGTTAAACTAAGATCATGGGGGTAAAGTGTAATAAGCGAAGCCAACAAAACCGAAAACATAATTGTAAGAATAACAAAGGTTGGGATACTCGCCAAAATGCCAAATATAACATCTCTTAATGTATGTGAATCTATTTGGTATTTTGTAGCCTTTGCGCTTAAAACATGTGTTTGCTTTTCTGCTTTTTTTAAAATCCAAAAAATAATCAAAGAGGGTATAAATAAAATAATGCTAATTGTAGCCCCCATACTAAGATTTTGCACTCCTATAATTTGCTTATAAATTTCAATAGACAAAACGCTATACCCACCACCAATAATAATAGGTGTGCCAAAATCTGTAAAACAAAGTATAAAAGATACAAGCACAGCACTTAAGAGTGAAAATTTAATATTAGGCAATGTAATGTATAAAAAGCTTTTTAGGGGTGAGATTCCAATAATTTTTGCTTGCTCATAAAGTCTATAATCTGCAGATTGAAGCCCTAAGTGAATAATTAGAAAGCTTTGTGGAAAAATATAAATACTTTGAGCAATAACAATTCCTGTAAATCCATAAATAGAAAAGTCATCAAGTCCTAAAAAGGAGGTGATAATCCCCTTCTTACCGAATAAAAAGGCTAATCCTAAGCCATACGTTAAATTTGGCACAAAAAGAGGTAGCATAGAAATATGATGAAAGACTTTTTTTCCTCTTAAATTGGTGCGTAAAATAGCATAAGCACAAATCAAGGCAAAGCTCACACCAAAAAATGTAGAAGTCAAAGAAACAACAAAAGTGTTTTTAAGAGAGACGAGCAAAAGACTATCATCTAAATAAAGTTTAAAATTTTGTAATCCTATAAAATTATTATTGGTATCTAAAAATGCCATTGCAAATAAAAATCCCAAAGGAATTACTAGGAATATTCCTAAAACAATAAGACAAATACAAAATAGAAATGAATGCAAATTAATCCTTTGTAAAAATTGCAAACCAAAATTTAATAAAGGATTGTTCAATACAATCATATTTTTGCCTTATTTTTACAATAAATGGTGTATTTTTTATCGGTATGGTAAAAAATATTATCCCCAACTTTGAGCTTCAACTCGGCAAAATCCTTAGTTGAAACATAGCTTATCATGTCATCTGCTTGTTTTTTGTTTGAACAATTAAAGGTGATCTTAAAAAACTACCCAAAAATTCCACATCTTTTATTATCCCATTTTTATCACCTTTGTCCTTTTTAATAGTTATATGTTCAGGTCGCAACAATGTCATTGATTCATTAGTGTATAAAGTATTAATTTCTCCGATAAAATTGGCTGTAAAGAAATCTTTAGGATTAGTATAAATTTCTTGTGGCGTATCAATTTGAGTAATTTTGCCCTGATTTATAACAGCAATTCTATCAGACATGCTCAACGCTTCATCTTGGTCGTGAGTTACCATTATGCTTGTCATATTTAACCCATCATGAATTGCCTTTATATCATTTCTTAATTTGTGTCTGACTTTTTTATCAAGCGCACTTAAAGGCTCATCAAGCAATAAAATATTAGGCTTTAAAGCTAGAGCTCTAGCAATAGCTACTCTTTGTTGCTGTCCACCGCTTAATTCTCTTGGGAACTTCATTTCATTGCCAATTAAACCAACAAGTTCAAAACTCTCATAAACAATCTGTTTGATTCTCTTTTTAGAATGACCTTGCTCTTTGAGCGGAAAAGCTAGATTCTCATAAGCACTCATATGAGGAAATAGGGCATAAGATTGAAATACCATAGAAAACTCGCGCTTTGATGCCTTTGTTTTGGTAATGTTATTTTGCTTATAAAATATCTTACCACTATCGCATTGTTCTAATCCGGCTATAATACGCAAAAGTGTGCTTTTACCACAGCCACTATAACCCAATAAAGAAATAAATTCTCCCTTTTTGATTTCTAAATTGATATTTTGTAGCACTTTTTGTTCATTAAAACTTTTGCATAGATTTTCTATTTTTAATAAAGGCATTATTATTCCTTATTTTCTCCATCAAAGTAAGTATTCCACTGCTTTAAAATTACTTCTCTTTTTTCTGACATTTGCACAAAATCTGTAGGGGCAAGTTTTGTATAAGGATCTTGAAGATAACCCAATGGTTTTGTTTCTTGTTTAATGCCTGTTAAAGCATTATTACTTGCATAAAGCTTCATTGCTTCATCGCTACTTGCCCATTTAGCAAAAATCTCTGCATTAGGATTTGGAGAGCTTTTCTTAAGTAATGCCAAACTCTCCAAGTCAAAACCATAGCCCTCACTTGCAAATATCATTTTAATGGGCTTATTTTCTATTAACATTCTATGTCCTCTATATCCTAATGAGATTCCAATTGGATATTCCCCACTTAATGCCATTCGTGCTGGTTTTGAGCCAGAATGTGTATAGAGGGCAACATTTTTATTTAGTTCTTTCATATAATCCCAAGCTTTCTCCTCTCCAAACAATTCAATCCAACCAACAACAGTTAAAAATCCTGTTCCAGAACTTGTTGGATTTGACATACTAATTAATCCCTTATAGATTGGCTTGGTTAAATCTTTGTATGATTGCGGAATTGGTAGCGATTTATTAGAAAGTTCCTTTTCATTGATAATAATAGCACTCTCTACGCCTGATAAGCCTACATAATAGGGTGGATTATCTATATCTTTAAAGTTAGCTTGAAAGTCATTTAGATTAGGTATATCTAAAGGTGCTAAGAGATTTTCAGACTTTAATTTTTCCATATTAAAAATTGACAAGCCATAAATCACATCTGCTTTAGGATTATCTTTTTCAGCTAAGACTTTAGAGCTAATAACTCCATGAGAATCTAAGACAACTTCAGTTTGTATGTTTGGGTAAGCCTTATTAAAAGCACCAATATATTGTGTGATTTGCTCATTTTCAAAAGCAGTATAAATAAGTAGCTTATCATTACTTGCTACTTCAGTTTTTTTATCTGATACACAACCAAAAATAGTATTCCTATACATAATAAAATCAAAAATCTCATAATGCTCTCTTGTTTAAGATTGAATGTTGACATTATCATCATTGCATATAAAATCTATGATTATTTTGTGTAAAATATAAGTAAATCAAAAGGTTTATAACTACCTATCTTTAATTATTTAAAAAGTAAGAATAAAATGGCTTAGAACCACCAAAGGCAAAAAGATTCAATATATTTTATAATCTAAAGATGTGCAAAACCTATATCCTACGCAAAATATGGATGGAGGAATATAATCTTTTATAATACAAACATAGCTTTGGGAATCCATTTACTAAAGAAACTACGGCTTTGCCTTGTTTTGGTATGACTAGGGTAGCGTTATGACTAAACAGCTTACAAGATTAGATTCTTGCCTTGAGGCAAAAAGCTTTGTTAAATGGGCAGGGGGTAAAAGGGCGTTAGTGGATTCTATTATTTCTTATATGCCGGGTAGTTTTAATGCCTATTTTGAACCTTTTGTTGGTGGTGGCGCATTGTTTTTTGCTTTAAGGAATAGAGGACTTTTAGATTCTAAAACTATATATTTAAGCGATAAAAATAAGGAGCTTATCAATGCCTATGAAGTTATACAAAATAATCCAAAAGCACTTTTAAAAGAGCTAGAATCTCTGCAAAATAAACATAATAAGGAGTTGTTTTATAATATCCGCAATCTTGATAGAAGCAAGGATTTTGCAAAATTAGATTCTAAATTTAGAGCAGCAAGATTTATTTACTTAAATAAAACCTGCTTTAATGGGCTATGTCGCTATAACGCTAAGGGACAATTTAATACACCAATAGGAAGCTATAAGAATCCAAAAATTTATAATGAATCTTTGGTTTTCAACGCACATAAAGCCTTGCAGGGAGTAAATCTTTTTTGTGGGGATTTTGAGGAGATTTTAGTAGAGGCTAAAAGTGGAGACTTTGCCTATCTTGACCCACCCTATTTTCCGCTTAGCAATACTTCAAGCTTTGTAAGCTATACAGATAATTTTTTACAAAAAGAGCAGGAACGCTTGAGGGCGGTTTTTAAGGAGCTAGATTCTAAAAATGTGAAAGTTTTGCAAACTAATTCAAGTGCAGATTTTATAAAGAATCTTTATAAAGATTTTGGCATTATAGAATTAAAGGCAAAAAGAGCAATAAACTGCAAGGGCGAGAAAAGAGGCGAGATTATAGAATTATTGATTAGGGGGAATTATGAGTAAAAATAGCGAGAGTTGGGAAAAGATTTTTAGAGATTTGAAAATTGATAAACACGATTTTAATAAATCACCTTTTAATATAAGTGCTGAGCAAATTAAGTTTTGTGTTAAAAATTTTGCTAAAACTTCACAAAAAGAAGTGCGTATTTTGTGTAAACAAGATTCAAAAGAAGAAAGACCACAGGTTTTTATTGATAATAATCTTTTTATTTTGCCTGTGAAAAATGGAGGGTATACTATTTGCAAGGGAGATGGATATATTGATATTCCAGATATTCAAACTCAATCTATAAGCTATAAAAGCAAGCTTGATTTTGAACTAAAAAGTGCTAAAGTGGGAGATTCTGAAATGCAACATTTGGATTTTGCCTATGCTTCTAGCTTAATTAGGACTTTTTTGAATGATGAAAGCTTAGTTTTGAGTATAAGAGGCAGAAAATATACGCCAGAATTTAGTTTTAATACAAATATTTACAACAATATTCTTGTTAAATCTGTGCAAACTGAAGTGGATAGTGGTTTTGAGGGAAAAGATAAAATTGTGCTAATAGAAGCAAAAAATTCTCAAACAAAAAATGTAATTATTAGACAACTTTATTATCCTATGAGACAATGGCATATCCATACACAAAAGGAAGTTATCACGCTTTTTTTGAAAAACGAGGCGATGAATTTTTAATTTGGGAATTTGCTTTTAAGGATATGCAAAATTATAATAGTATCTTTTGTAAAAGAAGTGCGAGATTTGAAATTGGGAACAATTAAATGCAATTTAACAAGCTCTACAATAGTGATGTATTAGGTATTTTAAAATCATTGCCTAATGAGTGCTTAGATATGGTTTATGGCGATCCCGATTATAATGTAGGCACTAATTATAATGGTTCAAAATACACGCAAAAATGGGAGGATTATATCGCTTGGTATTGTGAGTTAGCTAGAGAATCTATGCGTGTGCTAAAGCCTAGCGGGAATCTTTTTATGATGAATTATCCCAAGCAAAATGCGTATTTGCGTGTGCGATGTTTAGATTCTATCGCTTATGATGTGCAAGAGTATGTATAGGTGTATAATACAAATGTCGGGCATAGCAAAAGGCGACTTACAACCGCACATAGAAGCATACTTCACGCAACAAAGACAAAGGATAATCACTTTTATAAGGACAATATCGCTTTGCCCTATCAAAACCCAAATGATAAAAGAATCCGCCAAAGACTAGCCCAAGGAGAAAAAGGCAGAATACCTTATTCTTGGTTTTATTTTGATTTGGTGAAAAATGTGAGTAAGGATAAAACCTTTCATTCCTGCCAGATTCCTTTAGGGCTTGTAGAAATGTTGATAAAGTCTTGCACCAATGAGGGGGATTGTGTATTTATTCTCTTTGGTGGAAGTGGTGGTGAGATTGTGCTTTGCGAAAAGCTAAAGCGTAAATGGCTAAGCTTTGAATTGCACAAGCCTTACTATGAAATGATACTTGATAGGTTGGCAAACAAGGGAGAAATTAAAGATGAATTTAGACTGCAAAAATTTCAAAATCTCAATAATCAGAGAAGCCTATGGTGATATTTTCTATTTTTTAAATAATAATAGCTAATCAATAATTTCAACCCAAAAGTAGGTCCCTTGAACGCAAACTGATTTTAGAGTCGACAAAAAAGCGTGTGATACAAACCTATGAGACCTACAAAGACAAAATAGAAAATATAAATAGTCTGCCTTGCGGTGCAAAGAGGAGTTTATCCACCGTTTTAATGAGGAAAACAACGAGTAAGCAGGAGAACACTTCACACCGCGAGAAATAATAGAGCTTATGACTCATCTTGTATTTTTGCTTATAAAGAAAGGTATTCAAACATGCACTTACCTTATCTATGATAATGCCTGTGGTAGTAGTGGTATGCTTACAGAGTCTAAAAAGTTTATCATTAACCCACAAGGAGAAATAAAATCAAATGCAAGTATTCATCTATATGGACAAGTCGACTTTAAGCGAGGATAAACTAGATAATTTGCAATTTGATTTTATTCTCACAAATCCACCTTATGGCAAGTCTTGGGAAAATGACCAAAGGATTTTGGGCATAGAGAAAAAGGGTGCAAAAAGTGATTGCAAGGATTCTAGAATCTTAAAAATTGTATTTTTTATTTTTGGAGATTTTCTTTACTCTAATTGCTCCGATTTAATTTGCTTTGTAGCATAGAAATACTTGTTATGCAACAAGCAGTTAACGTCCTCACTTGATAATATTTGTTGATTCAATTCCTCTATCCATTTTTGGTTAATTTTCATTGCTTCTTTGCTCTCATCAATGCCTATGAAGTTTCGCCCAAGCAAGAATGATTCTCTCAAAAATCCCCCACTTCCACAAAAGCAATCCATTACCAAAGAATCCACATTAGAGGACATTTGAATAATTCTTCTTAACATTGCATTATTTTTTTGTGTAGGATACATAGGATTTTGCGTGTCTTTAAATTCCCAAATATCTTGAATCTTTTTACCCTTAGAATCTTGCGCATACACCTTTTTTCTAGGCACTCCATTTTTGCTCCATTCAATCAATCCCGCCTTTTCTAGCCTATCTAACTCACTTAGAGGACAACGCCAATGTCTGCCTTTAGGAGGTTTTAAGCCATTCCATTCTTGCCCACTTTCGCCATTTTGTGTAACTCCGGGTGCGTGAAGCGGAATCGTAGTATAAAAGCCCTTATCATCTTGTTTTTTAAATCGTTTATGTAAATCAGTTTTTGTGATTTCCTCATAAACTTCATTCCAAATATATTGATTGCTTTTTGCATAAAATAAAATTCTATCTTTGATGTTCCCATAGGCTTTGCGTTTAAAGTTTTTGGGATTGCATTTAATACGCACAATATCACTAATAAAATGCTCTCTGCCAAAAATCTCATCACAGAGGATTTTGACATAATGCCCCACCTTATCATCAATGTGTAAATATAAACTTCCCTTTTCACTCATTAATTCTTTGATTAAGATTAAGCGATAGTAGAGAAATTCCAAATAAGATTCCAAATTAAATTTATCTTTATAGGCAATTTTTGAATCTAAACTCGCACTCATCGTGCTGCCTAACCTAAAGATATTATTGGTAGCAAAAGGAGGGTCAATATAGACTAAATCTACACTATTTTTAAAAGTCTTTTTATGATTAAAATCTTTATTTTGCAAGAGATTTTGCATAGCATTAAGGTTATCATCAAAAATAAGTAAATTTTCTTGATTAAAATCTCCTTGTAATTCTCTGCTCAATGGGAGCTTTAGAAAAACAAAAACTCCTCAAAAAGATTGAAAAAAATCTTACGCACTATGCAATAAATTCTGTTTGTTAAGTTCAAAATTACTAATTAAAAGTTCCGTTCCTTTTGCTGCTTGTGTTTGTTTATAATTATTCATTCCGTATTGCAAAGAATATTCGCATATATAAAAATCCTTATAAAGTTCTCGTATCAACTCACTATCATCATAAGTGAGTAAAAATTTGTGTTTTGTGTTTTTGAGATTCTCACAAAGCTTTTGATGATTAAAGCCTGTATGCAAATCCCCCTTTTTACCATAGAGCCTTGATTTTGTGGCAGAATAGTAAGGTGGGTCTAAAAAGATAAAGACATCTTTGCCCTCTTTGTGTAAAAGATTCTCATAACTTTCATTGATAAAAATAAAATTTTGCAAGATTGTATCCATATTTTTAAGTCTCTCAATAGAGCTTTGTGTAAAGCGAGATTCAAAGGCTTTTTGTGAGTATCCACCACAATCAACTACGCCACTAAAAGTAATGCGATTAAGCACAAAAAAATCCACAGCCCTTTGAAAATCATCTAAATTTTTATTTCTGCGATTTAAGAGATTCTCATAAAGTCCTCTACCATTTTTATAAGAATTTTTAATATTTTGAATTTCATTGATTAAAGCTTGATTTTGTGTTTTTAGGATATGCCAAAAACAATACACATCCACATTGAAATCATTTGCAAAAAATTGAATTTGTTTGCGGTATAAAAGATTTTGAGCAAGATAAATCCCTACACTCCCACCACCAAAAAATGGTTCTCTATACTCATTAAAACTTTTCGGAAAATAATCTTTTAAAAATTTGATTGCCCTACTTTTGCCACCGGGATAGCGAAGCGGTGATTTATAGAATCTAGCGTTCATTGTTTATCCAAATTTCAAAATGATTCTGCTTGGATTCTATATTTAAAGCTTCTAAGGTAGCAATTTGAGAGCTTGAAAAACCATTGTTTTTAATAAAAGAATCTAAATTTTCATTTGGCAAAATAATGCTATCTTGCAAAATACTTGAAGTTAATCTCAAAACAATTTTGAAACTATCGTAACTTTGAATTTTTGCAAGATTATTATAAAGCATAAGTTTTAAAAGTCCGTCTTTTATATCCTCATTGCTTGGTAACAATGCGTTTTTGCTATGTTTGCTTTCACATAGATATAATATGCCATTTTCAAAAAGAATATCATCAATGGTAAAGAAATATTGTCCGCCCAAATAGTTTTCTATAACAATTTTTGATTTTTGTCCTATACCAATATGTTCTTTAGGTTGTAAAGTCAAGCTTTCCCTATTTTGGGCTTGTTTTGCCTTAGTTCTTGAAAACTCCATAAAAGAAACTCTGGTTTGTGAAATTTTTTGTATAAATTTATCTATATTTTGAGGATTATGAAGTTTAATATTTAAAATACTAGAAATATTTGCATAGGCATTTTTTGTAAAATTTGCGAGTGTTGTAAGATTTTTATTGCTTAGCTGATTGAGATTCCAATGTAATGCGGATTGATGATAATTAACAAGTTGGGTAAGCTGCCCTAAAATATACTCATTGTTGAAATGCTGATTGGCAATTTTGCCAACCCTGCTTAAATGAGGCTGCGCTTCATCATAAAATCCTATAATCACATAAACATTTAAAAGACTCATTAATGAAAGTGTATCCCATTGCAAATAGTCCATATCCCCATTGATACCCTCATCTTTGATAAGTGGAATGATTGTTACAACCTTGCTTACTCCACTATCAAAAGTATCATATACTCTTGCATAAGGGTAAGAGCGTGTGCGTTTAGGGCTAACCCATTTGCTTAAAGCTAAAGTTTTATTTTTAAAGCGAATCAAACATTTACTAGGCAAAATATTAATATTTTCAAAAGTGAGATTTTCTAACTCCTCTCTCCACATTTTTTGGTAAGAAAAATTTTGTATTGTCGCTTGCAGCATAATATTCCCTTACGATAAACTCTGTATTAGTTCATAGCTTTAAAGACATTATTTTTATCTATTATAAAGCCACATTCTTCCAATCTCTCTACCAACTTTTTTAATATTTCTGTTGGATTTTCCTTAAATTGAAGTCTAAAAACACCATCTATATCTGATGGTATTTCAACTTCTCCTTTGCTTAGAATAATAGTATTTTTTCTACCTAATTTTGCCATAATCATACCCATTTCAAGTATGACATTTTGCCTTGCTCGTGTATGAATATAGCCCCCAATGTTATCTTTATGTTCCTCGTAATCTTTTTTTGACAAAGAAATATCATCTGGAGTAAGCAAAATTATACCCGCATGAACACAAGATATTTCTTTTTCCAAAGCTTCAATAATAGTCATACCTGTGTTATTAGTAATTTGGTTTGTTTGAATATCAAGTTTTTCAAGTATATGTTCAAGCTGTTCTTTGGCTATTTTATCATGCCCATAGACTATAAATAATTGTTTATTATTTTCATATATTTTTTCTTTTCCTAATATTTCATTTATTTCTTGTTTTACTTTTTCCTCATTTTTACCCTGAACCTGCACATTGCCATTTATATGAATAGTAATTGTTGCATTATCTTTTTTTGCCTTATAACTATTATTACCACTTTGAGAAAAATTTGCATAATTTTTTAATTTTTCCAATATTTCTTGCTGCTTACTCATTTTCACCCCTTTACAATTTATCTAATTTTATAACAAAATTATAATATATCCATACTCCACTCACTCCCACTCAATCTTGCCCGGGGGTTTGCTTGTGTTTGTCTGCACCACGCAGGTTTTTGTCCTCTACTTCGTTGATGATTCTATTACTCACAGATTCAATGCTGATTAAATTTCTTAAAATATGCATCAATTTCCTCTCTCATTTCGCACCCTACCTCCTCAAAAGCTGATAAAATCAGCTCATAACTTCCTGCTCCACCTAGAAAATCCCTTGCCAAAGGCTGATGTGAGCGTAGAGAAACGAAAAAATTCCTCTGCTACTTTAATTTCAGAATCTAAATCTAGCATTCCTGCCATTGTCCCACTATTATTTAATATTTTTTGCATAAGGTTTTGGCGCGTAAGGATTATAAGGAATCGCTATAAGTGATTGGATATTGCAATGTGGATTGTTATACGCAAAACACGCTACCCAAGTTAAAAGTGTGCGTTTAAATTCTTTAAATCCACCCTTGTTTGGTTTAGCGGTTTTAATATCAATCAAATACACATTATTGCCCCTTTGCAAAAACAAATCCACCTTTGTGGGTTTAATAGTACTTGTTTCTCCACTTTGTGAAACCGACAAGATTCTAGCGATTTCCTCGTTTTTGTTAGGCTTAGAATTGCCACTTTCTAAAGAATCCATAATATCTTGTATCACTCTTTGTGCTTCTTTGGTAATTGTATTTGTAACTGCTATTTGCCGCTCAATCTTATCAAAATGTGCCTTAGCTAATTCCTCCGCCACAGGCTCAAAACAAGGCAAGCCGCAGTTTCTTTAGTAAAGATACTTGTGCCAAAATTAGTATTGAGGCTTTGGATAAAGGCAAAAGAGCCATTCTATCTTTGCCTAAAAGTCTTGTATGAAAGGGCATAGAAGAAGTTTCGGGCTTGTAATTTTCAAACTTATTGCGTAATGCTTGAAACAGACGATTTTTGATATTGCTTTTAAGATTTTGCATTATACCTCCCTCAATAACAAATCAAAAATACCTAATTTTTGCATATTATTCTTATTAAATTTTTTTAATTTTATTTTCTTTATATCAATTTCCTTTATATTTTGTGGAATCTCAAAATATTTTTCGAGTCCCTCCCAATCGCATTCTCTTAGCGTAACAATTTCATTTAAATGAAAACTTACATAAAATTCTCCTACTTGAGATACAAAATATTCAGAATCTATTTTTTCTTTTGCAATTTTGCAATACTGCTCATCTTTCTCAAATCCTATAAAGTTTCTCCCGAGTCGTTTTGCGGCAAGCGCTGTTGTTCCTGTTCCTAAAAATGGGTCTAAAATTGTATCTCCCTCTTCGCTACTCATTAAAATGATTCTCTCTAGCAAATGAATAGGAAGTTGGCAGGGGTGATTATCTCTATTTTTAGCGTGTCTTATGCGGTGAATATCTGTCCAAACATCAGAGCAAAGTGGTCCAAAAGGGTGTAAAATACTTTTTTTCCCCCCATAATCCTTAACTAAAACGCCTTTTCTATCTCTTTTATGTGGGTAACGAATTTCTTTAAATCTACTTTTAGCTTCGCCTTTTGAATAAAATAATATTCCATAGTGTGCGGGTTGTAAAGTTTTGCCCATTGGAGCTGTCATTGCTTCCCAGCTTATCCAATGTTTGAAAATTACTCTATGATTTAAAAAGTTTGCATAAGAAATAAGCCATTTAGGAATATTATGTAAAAAAATAAAACCATCACTTTTAAGCACTCTCACGCACTCATCTATCCACTTTTCACACCATTGTAAATATTCAGATTCTAAAAGCCTATCTTTATGAGAATTATATTTTTTTCTAAGATTAAAAGGTGGGTCAGCAAAAACACAATCTATACTATTGCTTGGAATTTTTCTAAATAATTCTAAACAATCACCTTGCCAAATTTCATTGATAGGTGAACTTTTCATTTTTACACCTTGAAAATATTTTTAAGCATTAGTTCAAATCGCTGTAACTCATCAGCACGAAAAGTAAAAACTTCATCATAAGCCTCAACCATACGCCTTAGGTCTTGCTTGCGGACATACCAACCAATCCCATCAATAAATCCATAAAATTTAGCACTTGGATAATGCTTTTTAATCAACATTGCTACACCAATCTCTGTTTTTGCTTTATCGCCTTGCCCAGAACTTGTTGTGCTTAAAAAAGAAGATTCTATAATAATTTGTGGATTTTGTTTATTTGGAATAATAAAATCCATAGTGCGTTTATTGAGGTTTTCATTTAAGCTTAAAAGTGGTAAATCTCCACTTTCATAAGGAATATGTAGGCAAATGAGAATCTCTTTAATTGCGGATTCTGGATTATTCTGCATAGCACCAGAATAACTCCCTTTTTGACGATAGCGAATAAGTGTATCAATCATTGCATTTTTATCAAAATTAATTTTTTGTAAATTTAACTTATTGAGCTCAAATAAAGGCAAGGTTTTAGCCAAAAAAGGATTGGATGAGCCTTGAAAAAAGAGATTAATGAGTCCTTCTGCAAATTTTTGATTATTTTTAATAAGATTTTTTATTTTTTTATCACCCCATTCCTTTAAATCGGTTTCAATATTGTGTGTATCCCAATATTGCATATTAAGAAGCATTGATAAATCATTATCTTTTACAATTCGTGCAATCGTAATAATTCTTTTAAGATTTTCATTAGCAATACCATTAAGCACGAGTAAGGCTTCTAATCCAAATTCATTTATTTGCATAAAATTAACAAATACCTCTTCTTTGCAACCTTGATTTAAGATTTGGTTTTGTAAATTCAATAACAAAGTTTTTATGAGGCTAATTGTATTTGCCTCGTAGTTCTCTTCAAATTGAGGATTTGAAAAATAAAAAGAATTTCTCTCAATTACAATATCATATTTCTCATTCATTATTGTTTCTCTCCCTTAAATGAAATATACTCTCATTATACCTATTTTTATCTTTTTCACTACGATTAAGCACAGGTCTATCGTATTTTTTCACAATTTGCATTCCCGCTAATTCTGCAATTTTTGGGTAAAGATTAAATTTATCATTGGCAACCAAAAAAACATTATAATCCTCTTTTAAAAATCTTTTAGCGTTTTTCAAAGCTTGTGCTATGCCTTGAGTATATGTTTCTTGTGCGCTCTTGCTTTGCCCCTCGCTTAACTTGCCAATCTCTAAATTATCCTTACGAGGCAAATCAAAAATATCATAGGCATAAGCGTGTTGCTCGTGATAATCAATTAAGCCTACATAAGGCGGAGAGCTAAAAATCCCAGCAATTTTTTCAGATTTGATTAAGTTTGCAAAAGTTTTATCTTGCTTTTGTATTTCAAGCACAATATCTACATTTGTAGAATCTGCGTTTAAGCAAAGCGTATAGCTATCACTGCGTAAAGCTTGAAATTCTTTTAATCTTTTTAAAGTATCTTTTG
This sequence comes from Helicobacter muridarum, assembly GCF_000765805.2. Classification (GTDB taxonomy): domain Bacteria; phylum Campylobacterota; class Campylobacteria; order Campylobacterales; family Helicobacteraceae; genus Helicobacter_A; species Helicobacter_A muridarum. Next base: position 152,131 of record NZ_JRPD02000001.1, read on the forward strand.
CGTAAGCTTTCCACCATTTGCTTATGCTAAAAAGAGGTTTACAGATTCTGCCGTGTTTTTTACAATAATAAGTCGTAGTAATAGGCTCTAAAAGTGTCGCTAAATCCCTGTGTGTAGTGGCTCTCACGCTTCTTGCTGTGCGACTTAGGATAATACACAAAATATCTTGTAGGTTTTTATCAGCTTTTACAATCTCATTTTTAAGCAAAATTAATTCTTTCCTTATGGGCTCTATATACCATTTTTCAAGAAAGCTACCTTGATTTTTAATGTTAATTTTGATGCTATGTTTTGCCAAAAGTGCGTCATAAATCACTAAAAATTCCTCTTGTTTTGCTTTCCCATAATGATTTTCATCAATTTGTTTTAAGGTAACTTGACGCTTAAAAGTTTTATTAGGAAAATGAATTTGATTAAATGCGCTTAAAGCATTGTTTAGCTCTGTTTCAAAAGGTATTATGGGGGAATTTTTGTTATAAGATTCTAAGATTTTTGTTAATCTATTGAGTTCTGTTTCGAGCGTTTTTAAATCATATTTAGTAATTTTGGCATTACAAAGCATTGTATTAAAACTAGAAAGTTCTACACCCACAGAATGCATTCCTGGTTCGTTTGCCACACACAAAGTCGTGCCACTTCCCGCAAAAATATCAAGCACAATATCGCCTTTTTTAAAGCAAGATTCTAGTTTTATAGAATCTATGTGAGAATCTAAAAAATACTCCACAAGTTGAGGGATAAATTTACCTTTATAAGGGTGGATTCTATGGATATGCTTAGTTGTTTGTGCTTCTTTATATTGTGCAAAAGAGAGGGGAGAATCTAAATGTTTTTGCGATTTAATTGTATTGTCATAGTAGGTTTTTAACTCATTTTTATCAATCAAATTTATTTTAGAATCTGTGCTGTGATTAGCAATTTTTCCATAGTTTAAAAGATAGATAATATTGTTACTTGTTACTTTCTTGTTAAGATATTCACTCGCCCAAATACTTGCTTGTTTGGGTGTAAGCAAAAATTTTTCTTGTATAAAATCTCCATTATTTACTAAGGTTTGCGTCATTATTACTCCCACTCAATCGTTCCAGGGGGTTTAGAGGTTATATCATATACCACGCGGTTAATGCCTTTAACTTCATTGATGATTCTATTACTCACAGATTCTAAAAGATTGTCCAACTTCATTATATTTCCTAATTAGAAATTTATCTTAATTATTATAGGGAATCTCTAATTTTTCAAGAATTTTTTTAAAGTCATTCATAGAATCCTTATTATTTTTAAGCTCCAAAAATTCAATCCCTAAAGCTTTTAATTGATTTTTATTCTGCAAACTTAGAGTATCTGCTATGAATATATTGGTATCTCTTGCAATTACAGCATCTGCAGATTCTGGATTGCCTTTGCCCATAAGTTTTACTTCTATGCGATATTCCTTGCTTTTATCAAAATTATAAAGCCTAAAATCCACTTCTCTATCAAAATCAAGTTCACCATTTTTCTTAAAAATTTCACTATTGATATAATCCTTTTTGACTCTGCATTTTTTACACAAAGCCAACATTAAAGGCTTTTCTACCCTCTTGCCTATACTACTCCAAGCCCCACCACGCAAAGCAATTTTCTTTGTAGCCAAGGCATTAATTACTAATAAACTTTCATTAAGGTTTAACTCCACTGAAATTTCTTTGTAAGAGATTTTAATGCTAATGCCTATGCTCTCATTTGCCTCTCCAAGAGAAACTAGTAAAGATTCTAAATAATCAATATTGGCATTTGCCACGTTAATTACAATTTCTTTTGTCGCACTACCAAAATATTGCTGATTGTTTTTTATTCATACCTGCAAAAATTGCCACTTCATCAGGCTTTATTGTTTTATCATTAATAAAGTGCTTTTTATACCAATCCAAATTAATGCTCTCATCATTTAGTTTTGCTTCTAAAATTTGCCTGAAAAAATCTAAGGCAAAATCTAAAAACTCTAAATTAATTACATTGATAACTTCCTCTCTATAATCCTCTCCTTTTAAAAGTTTTTCTATGGTTTTATTGATAATAATAGAATCAAATCTCATTGAAGCCTCTTTGTCTTAGTTTGTTTGCATACTCTATATTTTGCTCACACAAAAGCGGGATACGCTTCATTATCTTAGCCACTCTACCAAATGTCCCACTTCCAGCAAATGGATCGCAGACAACATCGCCCTCAAAAGAATAATATTTTAAGACTTTTTCACAAAGTTCTTCCGGGAAGACCGCCGGATGATTCTTGTCTGACTTTGGAGAAATAGTCCAGCAATTCGTAGAATCCACCTCCTCGTTATTTTTTAAATTTTTATCATATTTTTTAATATTTTTATCAAGCAAAAAAGGAGAGTTTTTGCGATAAACCATAATGCTTTCTGTAATACAATTTGGTTTATAACTTAATGGTTTTTTAGTCTGCAAATATCCAGCAATACGATTTGGCACAGAATATTCTGGTTTTATCCAAATAATTTCATCAACAAAATAAAATCCACTTTCGCATAAAATTTTATGGAAGTCAAAATGTATAGGATAGCGAATGCTTTCAAACTCTCTACCCGCTCTTTTTGTAATCACAGGTGAGACATTAATTAATATAAATCTACCATTCTCAAGGATTCTATAACACTGCCTTAAAGTTTCCTGCATAGAATCTAAATAGTCTCGATAGCTAATATAATCGCTATATAATCTCGCATTATAATAAGGTGGTGATGTAAAAATGAGCTGAATTTGCTCATCTTGGACTTTTTGTAGGCTTTTAGTGTTATCGCCAACAAGCAAAGATGGCTTGGTAATTTGCTTTTGTATGGTTTTACTTGTTTTTTTTGTTTGCCTATATTCGTAATATTCAAACATTTTTTGCATAACTTCATTATTGTAATACCCCAAAATTTTATCTCTCAAAACTGCGAATCTAGCTTCCTCCTTTGCTTTGTAAAGCGTTGTTCTAAACATTTGATAAATTACTTCCATATAATGTTTCTTAAAGACTTCTTGTTCTAAAAATATATATATTTTATCATTGTCTTTTTGTCTGCCAATGGAAGATACAATTTCTCTTTTTAGATCAAGATTACTTTCTTGTTGAAAAACTCCTAACAACATATCAAGATTAGAATCACTCTTTTCTAAGCCCATTTTTTTAATTGTTTCTATGGTGAGATTAGGGGCAAACAAGGTTTTATGAGTCATTCCCTACTCCCACTCAATCGTGCCCGGGGGTTTGCTTGTGATGTCATACACCACGCGATTAACGCCCTCTACTTCGTTGATAATGCGATTACTCACAGATTCTAAAAAATCGTGGGGTAAATGTGCAAAAGTCGCGGTCATTCCGTCAATTGCTTCCACCGCTCTTACACAAATTGTATTATCATAAGTGCGATTATCACCCATTACGCCCACGCTTCGCACATTGAGTAGCACACAAAATGCCTGCCATACTTTATCATAAAGCCCCGCTTTGTATAGCTCCTCTATGAGAATAGAATCCGCCTCGCGCAATAAATTTAAATCTGCCTCATTCACCTCTCCCATAATGCGTATAGCAAGTCCGGGTCCTGGGAATGGGTGGCGCATTAGCATAAATTCGGGCATTCCTAGCTCTTTGCCTAATGCCCTTACTTCATCTTTAAAAAGTTCCCTTAAAGGCTCGATGAGTTCAAACTTCATCCATTCAGGCAAGCCCCCTACATTGTGATGCGACTTTATCGTCTTTGAGGGTCCCTTTACACTCACAGATTCTATTACATCAGGGTAGAGTGTGCCTTGTGCTAGGAATTTTATCTCGCCCTTTGCATTATGCTTTTTTGCCTCTTTTTCAAAGACTTCAATAAAAGTCTCACCGATGATTTTACGCTTTTTCTCTGGCTCAATCACACCTTTAAGGCGGCTTAAAAACAACGCACTAGCGTCTGCAGTGATTAGTGGCACTTTGAGATTCTCTCTAAACATTTTCTCCACTGCCTCTCTCTCACCCTTGCGTAAAAGCCCGGTATCTACGAACACAGGAATAAGGTCGTCCCCTATTGCACGGTGGAGCAACGCTGCAACAACGCTAGAATCTACCCCCCCACTCACCGCACAAAGCACTTTAGAAGCATTTGGTATAAGGCTTTTTAATCTTACAATCTCACTATCTGCAAAGCTTCTCATATTCCATTCTTTTTTGCAATTACAAATTTTTGTCGCGAAATTCTCTAAAATGTGCGCCCCATACTCGCTATGTGTTACTTCAGGGTGAAATTGCAGGGCATATATTTTTTTATCATGGTTAGCAATAGCACAATATTGTGTATTTCCAGACTTTGCAATTTCTACAAAGCCTTGAGGCATAGATTCTACTTTGTCAGCATGGCTCATCCACACGATAGAATCTTGTTTCACATTTGCAAATAGTTTATTTGTTGCTTGGTTTTGATGTGGTTTTATCTTAGCATTAGATGAATCTAGATTTTTGGTTAAGGATTCTAAGTCAGAGTCATTAAATTCGCTAGATTGCAATTTGTCAATTAGTTTTTTTCTATCTATACCATATAACAAATGATTTTCATAAAATTTTGCTACATGCTCAGAGAATATGCAGTCTTTGCTTTCTTGTGAGAATCCTAATGCCTCATAAAATCTGCGTGCTTCTTTTTCCTCTCTTAGGCATGGGACATATAACATATCTTGTTCACTTACTTTAATAAAAGTATCAAGCAATGCCTTGCCTTCTATGGAAAAATGTGAGTGATTTGAAGTTAAAAAGATTTGGAAAATATTGCTTTTAAAAACATTGCCAACCAAGAACGCATGTGTTTCATCATATGACTTTTTGTATTTCATGGCTACATTCGCGCTTAAGCATTGCTCGCAATGATGCAAAATATTTTGCATATTAGCTAGATTAGCATCAAGCTTCTCACTAGATAGATGATTATGTGTATGCGAGAAATGTTCATACCACACTGCACTTAAGTCCATTGTGCTCTTAGTATCTATTGGTTGAATGGCATTCACTATAATCTTTGGTTTGTAATCTTGTTTAGAATCTTCACTAGCGTGGAGATGCTTATATGTTACGGGACTAATTCTACTTATTGCGCGAAATTCATAATATCTTACATTGCCATCTAAGCTTATAATCTCCTTTGTTTTATCCATGCCAATACGTTTAGCTACATTTTGTGATGCTATATTATCTTCTCTACAAATGCAATAAATTTCCTTAGCGCGTAAATGCTTAAATGCATAATCCTTGCATGCTTGTGCTACCTCTAGAGCGTAACCTTTATGCCAATGATTTCTATTGAACATATAGTATAGCTCTAAATAATTAGTGTAAGATAGTCCAACCTGACCAATTACTTGCCCGCTATGTTTATCTACTACTACCCACCAGCCAATACCAAATTTATTATAATTTGACTTTTCGTTATTTATCCATTCTTTTACACCTTTATCATCTAAAGCACCATTCCAAGCCTTCATTGTTTCATTGTCTTGAAGCATTTCTTTGATTGCTAGATAGTCAGATTCTTGCAAAGGTCTTAGTATTGTGCGATGAGTTTGCAAACTAAAGTCATTGATGGAGGAATTTTTGATTCTATACACTAGACGTTGCATTTCGCGTCCGCGATAAGTCCAAGTTGTCTCGTCTATGAATATGGCATTGATTTTATTTGCCACAGATTTAGAAGATTCGTTACCTTCTTTGATTAGTAAATATATTTCATTTGTCCTTAGCACATCGAAAGCATATTTTTTACAACCCTCTGCTATTTCTGCTCCATAGCCTTTGTGCCAGTGACTCTTTTTAATAATGTAAGTCATGCCTAACACTTTTTTGTCATTATATTTTTGTAGGCTAAATCCAGCTTGCCCAATCATTTCTCCGCTTTGCTTTTCTATTACTGCCCAAAGTCCAAAGCCAAACTTTTTATATCTCTCCTGTTGCGTATCTAGCCATTCTTGCACACTTGCATCGTTAAAATTATACTCCCATGCTCCCATTACTTCATAATCAAATAGCATGGCATTAAGGCTTTGTATATCACTCTGTTTCATTTCGCGCGCTATTAATCGCTTGGTATCAAACATGGGGACATTATATGGCAATCCAAAATTGCGTGCTAGATTTAGCACTCTTGCCCTTAAATGCACTAGCGGAAAATCTCTACCGCGAGAATCTTTAGCACTTCTTGAGTAAAGGTTGAATCCAAGTGAATGATAGAATTTTATTGCGTCTGAATTTTCTTCATGACAATCTATTAACACTTCCTCATAGTCGCCAAGCCTTGAGTCAAGGGCATTTCGAATTAATGCTTTGCCAATTCCGCGTTTGAACGCGCTAGGTTTTACAAAGATTGTTTCAATCTTATTGCCCAATAATCCTATGAATCCAAGGCTTGATTGATAATCATTGGCAACTATAATATGTAGACTAGGTATTATGTCTCTTATGTCTTTTTCCATCTCTTGTATATGCTCTTCCCTTAGGAAGTGATGAGTAGCACTTACAGAGTCTTTCCATATTTTTATGATTTCTTTTGTTGTTTCATCATCTAGGGTTTTGGTGTGATTATTTTGCTTTGATTTATTATCATAATTTGTAACTGTTGGATAAAAGTTTGTAAACTCTAGAGATTTTTTTTTATTTTCATTTACTGTCTTAAATGTTAAGTTTTCCCAATCATTTGCAGTAATGATATATACAAAATGGGGCATAACAGCATTGGTTCGTGCCTTCTTAATCTTGCCTACAATTCTCATTTCTAAACGTTTGGCAACATTTTGAGGGGCTGGATTATTTGTAGCAATGAGACTTATAACAAGCGGCATTCCAAGAACCTCAAATGCGTATTCCATGCAAAGCCTAGCAGATTCTGTAGCATAACCCTTGTGCCAATATTCTTTCTTAAAGATATAACTTAACTCTGGTTTGAATCCTCTTTTATTTTCTAATATTTCATAAATTTGTTGTTTTGTGTGCAGATTGGAATAATTATCCATTGCTATTTCATCTAATATTTCTAATAGACTATTTACTTCATCTTCACCAGCCTCTGGTGTTGATGCAGAATCATCAAAATCTAGTTTTTGTAATGTTATCCCACATTGCCCAATCATTTCTCCGCTTTGCTTTTCTATTACTGCCCAAAGTCCAAATCCATAATCTTGATATGATTGTATTTGATTGTTCAACCATATCCTAGCTTCATCTTCGTTAAACGCTCTACCCCATGCGCTCATTAATGTGCTATCTTGTAGCATCATCTTTATATCTCTCCAATCTGCTAATGAAAGTTTGCGCAAGTAAACATTTGTTCCGCTAAGAAGAAAATCTCCGTATTTTGAATCTATTTTTAAAGAGCTGATGTTAGGATTTATATGATTATTATCAATATGCTTTTTATAGGTTATTATTTTTAGATTAGCCCTGCCAAACTCCTGTTTTCTTGTCTTAGCAACTCTCCCTCCGAAAAAGTCAGCGATATATTGCATACCATAACATATTCCAAGAATTGGGACGCCTAAGTCAAAGATATTAGAATCTGGCTTATAAGAATCTTTGTCATACACACTAGCAGGTCCGCCACTAAGAATTATACCTTTAGGATTCTTTGCTTTTATAGAATCTATACTAGTGAAATATGGAATGATTTCAGTATAGATTCCACATTCTCTAAGTCTCCTAGCAATTAGTTGCGTATATTGAGAGCCGAAATCAAGAACTAATATTTGTGTTTGATGAGAGCTATAATTTGCAATATTATTCATGGTCCATCCTTAAGATATAAGATTGTGCTATTATTATACTTAAAATTTATATTTGATTTAGCCCATGTTTACAAAAAGTAGCTTATCTCATATATTCATATATTAATAAGTTAATTTATGTAATTTTTAAATATCATATTTTGTAATGCTTGATAAATTTTTTTAGATGAGTATAAATCTGTCTATTGTAAATTGTGTTAAAAAGTAAATATGTTACTTGTTGGTATTAATATTGTGTAATTAAGCCATAGATTATATTCTTTTGACTTAATAAGCCTAGAATATTATATCGTTGAGCTAAATTTTATAGTTACTTTACTCCAAATGATACTACCTTTTTCAACCCTTCGCTAACACTCATATTTGACTTACGAATTTTGTCTTTATGTATTCTAAATAATAGCCCTGATGTAGGAGGGGCAAATGGGCAAAATACCCAAAAGTAATTTTCTTCTTCTTGTGTTATGAAGCCAATTATTTCATTATTACTAATTTCAATAAATGCTACACCTAGATATTTGTCTTTTGAGTTTCCGCTTATCATAGTTACCAAATCTTTAATAGTGTGATAAATGCTGCCAATAAATGGAATCTTTGATAGCGACCATTCTCCAACTTTAATAAAGATTGCATTTTGATTCTTTTCGAATTTATATCCTACATAAAATATAATAAGTAACATGAAAATTATTGCACCTATGCCTACTAGAATGCTTGGAAATTGCGTTTCTATTTTTTCATTAGCGAATCTATCTATCATAAATGATGCTGTATATAGTAGCAATGTCCAAGTAGAATTAATTATCTCAAAGAGAAAATATAGTAACCAAACCACAAGGGCAAAGGGCAAAATAACCATAATTCCCTTACCTAATATGCGAAATATGCTTGACATAAGTTCCTCCTAAATAATCAATTCTAATTATTATCTATCAAGAATTTGAATGTTAGGCTTGTTTATATCTAGAAAGATAATCTAAGAATTTCTCTATTCTCTCTTGTGTTTCTTTATATCCTATTATGAATACGCAAGCACCAAGATCAATTCCACCCTTTTTGCCAAGTAGGGCTAGGCGTAGGCTTTGCATAAATAAGCTTGGTTTTATGTTTGACAAATCTTTAGCAAATTCATTGATTAGTATTTTGTAATTCTCTTTGGTGTTGTTAGCATTAGATTCTATATGCTTAGCAAAGCTAGTTAATGAGTTAGTAAGTATCTCTTTATGTTGTGGAGTAAAAAGTTTATCTAGCATAGCCTTATCATACGCAGATTCTTTTTTATCTTGGTCCAAATCCCGGTTTGATGGAGCATAGAGTATTTCTAGGACATCTTTTTTGAAATCACATAGATTATTTACGCGAGTTTTAACCTCTGATAGCAATATAGATGTTCTGGATTTAGAATCTTTTATAAGGTTTTGTAATTCAGGTAAATCCAACAATTCACATAATCTTTCATCATCAAGCGATTTGATATGTTCGCTATTAAGCCAATATAGTTTTGAAAAATTGCAAGCTGAAGCCTTGTTATTAATTTTTTCTGCATGGAAACATTCAAGCATTTCTTCCATACTAAAGACTTCTTTATCGCCATGACTATATCCTAGTCTAAAAAGAAAATTCAATAAAGCTTCAGGTAAGATTCCAGCTTCTCTATACTCTAGTACGCTTAGCGCACCGTCTCTCTTACTTAGCTTTTGCCCCTTTTCATTGCAAATCATTGGTATATGATAGAATTTAGGAATCTCAAATCCTAGTGCCTCATATACAACAATTTGCTTTGGCGTATTAGATATATGATCGTCTCCACGTAATAAGTCAGTAATGCCGCTTAGCGCGTCATCAATAGCTACCACGAAATTATAAGTAGGCATTCCATCACTTCGCAAAATAACAAAATCATCAATTTCGCTTGATTTAAAGCTAATCTTTCCCCTTACTCCATCAATAAAGCTTATTTCGCCTTGCAATGGGGCTTTGATTCTTACAGATGGTTTTATGTTGGTTGGAATCTCTCCCTTAAAGTCGCGATATTTTCTTGTTAGTTTTGCATGATTTTCGTTTCGATTCTCTCTTATTGTTTGCAATTCTTCTTGGCTTAGGTAGCAGTAATATGCTTTATTTGATTCTAATAGTTTTTTAGCATAGTCTTGATATATATGTGTCCTTTTGCTTTGGTAAAGTGTGGGCTCATCATATTCCAAGTTTGCCCATTTAAAAGCTTCTAAGATTCCATGCAATGCTTCCTTGCTATTGCGTTTTATATCTGTATCTTCAATTCTTAAAAGAAATTTACCATTATTTGCCCTAGCGTGTAAATAGCTATAAAGGGCAGTCCGCAAACCACCTATATGTAGATGTCCAGTTGGTGATGGTGCAAATCTTGTAGTAATCATGCAATGCCTTTTAGAGATATTCAAAGGTGTTATTATACTCTAAAGAGGCATTTGAGTTTATACTTGATATGCTTATTTATGATGTTGGAATTTTATTGATTAAAATTCTTTTTTATTTACAAACTATCATATCTAATACTTAGCAAAAGGCAAATTAAAATTATTCAGCATTGTCATAGAGTGGAGCATTCTTTATATATTCCAGTAGGCTTGTAGCATATGATCCGCTTGGGAGCATAAATTCTAGTGTGGCTTGTGCTTTTGTAGGAATGTAATTAATCTTCATATCTTTAGGATAAACCCATGCATATCTCCTTGTGCCTTTAGCTAGCAGGTTATGTGCAAAGCTAGATTCTATAATGCCTGCTTGGTTTGTTGCAAGTAAATTTCTTGCTTTACTTTTTGTATTAAATTCTTCGGCTTTGATGGGGAGTTTTGATTCTATTCCACTTAAAAGCCCAGTAATTGCAATATCGCTTTGCTCAAGTCTTGTAATATCAGCTTGAATATGCTGCATACTGGATTCTGTAGAATTTAGTATATCCATTACCCTTTGTTCTCCAAATATGAAATATTTGCCAAAGGGATAATGTTTACATATATCTCCTAGTAGTGGTTTTAATATTAACTTAGAATCATGTAGCAACTTTAATAAGTCTAATGACAAATCTAATTTATATTCTTGAAATATTGCTTGTTTAGCATCTTTTGGTTTAAATGATGATATAAGGCTGCTTAATTTTAGACGAGATTCTAGCCATAGGTTGAAATAATGACTTTGCAGGCTAGAGATTAGGAATTTTTCCTTTTTTGTTTGTCTCTTGGCTGGTTTTGTAATATTCATAGCAAGCTTGTAGTTATCACCAAAGTTTCCAAATCTCTGAAATCCAAAGAAATTTGGGAATCCAAACTCTTGTGCTAGCTTTGCCTCACTTTTTAATCTTTCAAAATTCTGTATTGAAACCTTCTTTAGTCGAATGAAGAACTTATTGCCCAATAAATGACCAATTTTTAGCTTGTTATTATGTAAGTGGGATTCCATAATGCTTATATTTTCATGGATATTGCTAGTTATATTTTTGCATGATTTGTATGGCATAGAGATAAATTGATAGCTAAGGGCATGTTTGTCTTTTAATCCAGCATAGCCAATTTCTCTTTGTGGAATGCCTAATTTATCGCTAATGATTTCAATGGCTTCAGGCGTGCTTATGTTTTTCTTTTTAATCTTCAAGATAGCATGCTCTCCAGATTCTTGAAATTTGTATAGTGGAATCTCCTCTACAATGAAGTCTCTCGCATTTTGGGAGAAGACAAATTCAAGTGGAGCATGAAGCTTTCCATAGTAAGTAATACCCAGACTAAATTTTTTATCCATAGGCGATCCTTATTCTAAATTTTTGAATGTCAGTTTGAAAAATGTTATAATCTTAGCCCGTATTTTATAACAACCAAAAAGCTTGCTTTAAGGATAGTGATAATGTATATGGTTGATTTTTACTTGATACTTTGGGGTATTGCATTTGCTTGTGTTGTTCCAACTCTAATGATTGGAGTTGTATATATACTAGTTAGCAATAGAGAAACCCCAAGACATGATTTCACGGTTAATGATATGTTAAATGTTATCAAAGGAGCAAAAAGTAAGGATGCATTTACTTCAGCGTTAAATCAATTCAAAAGCAAATTCAAAGTATTAGATCAAAAAAAGTTTGATGTATGGATAAGTTGCGTTAAAGAGCTAGTTAATTCATCTCATTGGGATACAGATGCGATAGCTAAATTTGGACAAGAGCTAGAAGATGCAAATAGCGCGCAAGCAAAGAATATTTCTATAGCAATTGCTACAGTGCTAAAGACTAAAGAGAAAAAATAATTTTGTATTTATAAGCGGATTTGTAAGCCCAATTATTTAAGGAGCATAATGAAAAAATTAGCAATTTATCCTGGCACATTTGATCCTTTGACTAATGGGCATGTTGATATTATTAGAAGAAGTATTGCTATGTTTAAGCATGTAATTGTAGCCGTGGCAAAGTCAGAATCTAAAAATCCCCTATATACTCTTTATGAGAGAGAAAAGATGGTGCAGTTGGCACTTAAGGAATATGACTTTGATAATGTATCTTGCTTATGCTTTGATAATTTGCTAGCAGATTTTGCAAGTGAGCTTGGGGCTACTGTTATTATTCGTGGGCTTAGGGTTGTTAGTGATTTTGAATATGAGTTGCAAATGGGCTATGCTAATGCTTCCCTTAATGATTCCTTAGACACCATATATTTTATGCCCACATTGCAAAATGCCTTTATTAGCTCATCTATTGTGCGCAGTATCATCACTCATAATGGCAGGTTTAATCATCTTGTGCCACAAAGCATTCATGATTATATTAAGAGTAAGTAGTGCGTTATTTTGTAATTGAGGGTGTGGATACAAGCGGTAAAAGCACACATTGGAATTTGCTTGCTACTAGAATCCAAAATGCCCGTATCAACCCTCTTTCACAAGTTAACACTAGCTACATATCTCCTAATGATGTGATTTTTATACAAGAGCCAAGTAATTTGCCACTTGGTAAAAGGGTTCGCGATATGATATTGCATGAGAATATTACAAATGATGATATGTCAAGATTCTTATTATTTCTAGCACAAAGAGCTGAGCTAATACAATATTATAAATCCCTGCCAAATATTGTAATCTCTGATAGAAGTTTAATATCTGGCATAGCATACAAAGGCATTGATTCTATCATTAGTATAAAACAGGCTTTAGATATAAATCTTATTGCTACGCGCAATATTCTTCCAGAAAAAATTGTATTCTTAAAACTTAGCTATGATGAAATAATCAAACGTTTAAAGAAAAAAATGGAATTAAACAATACAGCCAAAGATCATATAGAGCTAAAGGGAGCAAAATACTTATATGATATTCAATTGCAATTTGAACAAATTTTACAAGAAATTAGCCTTTATGCTAGAAGCAAAGATATAAACATTAATATATTAGAGCTTGATGCCTCTTATAGTAAGGAAATTTTGCATAATGAGATTCGTTTATTCTTTGGAGTTTCTTAAAAATATATATCTAATGGTGTAACTGAATCATGTATTGTTCTATATGCAATAGGCTATCATTTAGCATTATTTGCAAACTATGTATTGATTCCTTATGGCGCATAGAATCTAAAAGGGAGCTTGATAATGGTTTAAGGGTGTTTAGCTCTTTTGCTTTTAGTGAGCTAAGGGGGCTTATACATACTAAGTATAATGTTATTGGTAGTAGGATTTTTAGACGCTTAGGAGAAATAGCTATTAAGGAGTTTTTTATATCATATAATGACCTATTGGGGTTAGATAGGAATCAAGTTGGCATTGTTTGTGTAAGAAATATGCGAATTGGTTTGTATTCTCATAGCGCGATTCTTGCTCGTTGTTTTAAATCATTTGGTTTTAGAGTTTTTCATAATGTTCTTAAAACAGGCAATGATATTCGTTTTATGCAATTGAATTTAAGACAGCGAAAAAGTGTTAGCCGTAATTTTTTATTTCATGCCAAGATATTAAGGAACATAAGTGCTGTTATTTTAGTTGATGATTTGATTACTACAGGTCAGACATTGCTTGAGGCAAGCAATGTTATAGAATCAAATGGTATAAAGGTTTTGTGTGCATGGACATTGTGTGATACAAGATTCTAATATATAAGTAACTTTTTGCTTGGCGATATTTTTGCTAAAAGCATGCTATAATGTAAGCTTATTTTTTATCTTAATATCATCAAATAAAGGATATAAATGGCAACTGTTATTAGATTAACAAGAATGGGCAGGAAAAAGAAGCCTTTTTACCGAATAGTTGTGACAGATTCTAGAAAGAGGAGAGATGGCGGCTGGATAGAATCTCTTGGTATCTACAACCCTATAGCAAATCCAGTTGTTGTAAAAATCAATAAAGAGAGATTAGAATATTGGAAAGGAGTTGGTGCTAAAATGAGCGAGAGAGTAGCAACTCTGAGCAAACAATAGACTGATTTTATAATGGATATGATATGCATGAACATTTGGTTGAGAGATTTTTAGAAGTTTATCTCAAAAAGATTGTCAAGTATCCCGAGCATATTGCCATTAAAAGGCAGACTGGTAAGAGTTCTGATTATATACTCTGCATTCATGCAGCCGAGAAAGATGCGGGTAAAATCATAGGCAAAGACGGCAAGATGATAAGCTCCTTGAAGAATGTTATATCTGCAATTAAAGCAAAGGATAATGTTTCCTATGAATTGATTGTAGTGCCAAAGCAAATATAGTTAAGCTACATACTGTTTCATGATATTTTATAATTTATAGACGAGCTTATTATGTTAGAAAGTGAGATGATGGATTCTAAGATTATCTTGCTAGATTCCAATGAGCTTGTTGCTGTTTCTTCTTTGGGCAAGCCATTTGGGTTACATGGAGGGGTTAGAACATTTCTTATTACAGATTTCCCAGAGATTTTTGTTAAGGATTCTAGCTTTTATATATGTCTTAGTGATATTGCTATTAATAAGAGTATCAATGATATTTTTAAGCCAACTGTTAGTAACTTACATAAAACAAAACATAGTAATAATATAGGGAATCCAATACACAATATAGCAAAAAGTCCAAACACAAAGCTTTCTAATATTTCTTGTATTGTGCTAACTCTTTGTAGATATGATGTAAAAAAGCAGGCACTATTTTTTAATGAAGTTACTAGCAAGGAGCAAGCAGAATTACTTCGTAATTCTACACTATATAGCACTATAGAATCTACAAGACAATTTTGTAAGCTTAGCGAATTTGAGTTTTTCTATTTTGATGTTATTGGCATGCAAGTAGTAGAAGATGACAAGATTCTAGGTGTGGTTAGTGATATTCAAGATATTGCAAATACCTATTACTTTATCCTTGATAAAAACTTTCTTATTCCATATATTGATAGATATGTTCTTAGCATAGATAAGGATAAGGGACAGATTATTACGCGTGATGCTAAGTTTTTACGCACTTAAGATTTGCATCTAACTCCAATAAAAGCACAGATTAATCATCAAAATCAAAGGATTACAAAACATAAGGAAGCATAATGTTCGTAGATAATGTAGAGATTTTTATACAATCAGGCAGTGGTGGTGCTGGGGCTGTTAGCTTTAGGAGAGAGAAGTATGTTTTACAAGGTGGTCCTGATGGAGGTGATGGCGGGCGAGGTGGAGATGTATATGCTTTAGTTGATAAGAATACCAATACTTTAGCAAAGTTTCGTGGACGCAAGAGATATGTAGCGCAAGATGGTGCACAAGGAAGTGCTAGGAATTGTCAAGGCAGAAGCGGGGAGGATATTATTATTAAGATTCCACCGGGCACACAAATCATTGATGCACAAACAAAGTTAGTTCTATTTGATTTGCTTTATGATGGGCAAAAAGTAAAGATATTGCAAGGTGGCAAAGGAGGGAAAGGTAACACAAGGTTTAAAAGTTCAACTAACCAGCGTCCAAATTATGCGCAAAAAGGTATATCAGGTAAATGCCTTAAAGTTATTTTAGAATTAAAACTAATTGCTGATGTAGCACTTGTTGGATTCCCTAATACAGGGAAGTCTAGTCTTATATCAAGGCTTACTAACTCTAAGCCAAAAATTGCCAATTATGAATTTAGCACTATTGTCCCAAATCTAGGTGTAGTAGATGTGTTTGATTTCTTTTCTTACACTATGGCAGATATTCCAGGTCTTATACAAGGTGCTAGCGAGGGCAAGGGGCTTGGCTTGCAATTCTTGCGACATATTGAGCGCACAAAGATATTATTATTTTTGCTTGATGTCTCAAAAATGATTGATTTTTCTAATCCTTTGGAATCAAATAATTCTTTGTATTCTGCCAATGCTTTAGAATCTGAATATAATTCTTCTTATGTTAATACCTCAATAAATGAGCAATCTCTAGTTAGGCAATTTGAGATTCTTTTTAATGAATTACGCCAATACTCAAAATTCCTTGCAAATAAACCCTATGCCATAGCTCTAAGTAAAAGTGATTTAGTCATTTTTGAATCTTTTGCACATTCTCATTTTCACTTTGATTTTAATGAGTATAATATTGGTGGATTGCAGACAATGGCTTATATTTCACCAAGCTTAGTGCATTATATGGAGTATGGATATGTGGACTTTGGAGTGAATTTATCTAATGATAATTTTAGAATAGATTTAGAAAATGAAAATGTTAATGATATAGGCTATGTGGATTCTAAACACATTGAATCTACTTTTCAAAGATCAACAATACAAGAACTTGAGTTAGATTCAAGCTATAAAGATTTTAATGTTGTAGATAAGCCGCTTTTTATTTTGCCAATATCATCTGTGAGCGGACTGAACCTAGACTCACTAAAAACATTGCTAGCTATTGCTTTGAAATCTAGTCTTATTCCAAGTAAAGACTCTTAAAATTCTATGAATCATTTCATGCTACAATTCCTATTAGCACCACTCTAATATAGTAGGCTATACAATGGCAGAAGAAGAAAAAACCCACGCCCCCTCCCAACGCAAAATAGAGAAAGCAAGAGAGGAGGGCAGTATTGCAAAAAGTCCGGATTTGGTAGGTTTTGCAGGTCTTGTTGTTGGTCTTTTTTTGCTATTTATTATCTTTCCGTTTTGGGTTCAAAATTTAAAATATATATATATTGAGTGTGTTAAATTATTTAATATGGACTTCACCATCAATAATATTTTTACTCTTTCTATGGCTACATTTAAAATTGTTTTCATTTGTGTGATGCCTTTTTTCCTAGCCCTAGTCATAGCTGGAATCATGGGCAATATAGCGCAATTTGGATTTTTGCTTAGCTTCAAAATCATTCAGCCAAAGTTTGATAAAATTAACCCAATCAAAGGCGCAAAGAATCTTCTTTCTTTAAAAAAGCTACTTGATGGGTTTATGATTACATTAAAGGTTAGTGTTGCGTTTGGGATAGGATTCTTTATTTTTATAGGATTCTTAGACGAAGTTGCAGGCATTTCTTTATCTCCTCTTAATGAACAACTAAAATGGCTATATCAAAAATCTTTAATACTTATTAGTTCATTGCTCGCTGTATTCTTGGTTATGGCTGTGATAGACTTCATTATAAAACGTTATCAATATATCAAGAGCCTTAGAATGACCAAGCAAGAGATGAAAGATGAATTCAAACAGCAAGAGGGTAACCAAGAGATAAAGGCTAAGATTCGGCAAATAATGATGAAAAACGCTATGAATAAGATGATGAGCTCTATTCCTAGCGCAAATGTAGTAGTTACAAATCCAACACATTATGCTGTTGCCTTGCGCTTTGATAGTGATAAGGAGTCTGCTCCTGTAGTTGTTGCAAAGGGTATAGATCATCTTGCTATTCGCATTAAAAGCATAGCAAGAGAGCATGAGATTCTAATTGTTGAGAATCCTCCTCTAGCAAGAGAGCTATATCGTATAGTAGACGTGGACAAAATGATACCACAAGAGCTTTTTAGTGCAGTTGTAGAATTATTCCAATATGTTGCAATACTTGAGAGAAAAAGAGGCAGAGAGCCAGAGTTTATGCGCAAGGCACAACAAAAAGCAGAAAATGCAAATAACACTAAGATAGCCTCTTTTTAGAGCAGGGGGAAGTTTTGTTGTTTTATAGTAATAATGCTAATGAGAGAGGGTTATATACTAGTATTTTTTGTATTCTTTTGCTTGCTGATGTGATTTTGCTGTTTTGGTTTGTCTCACAGACTAGCATTTATTTGCAAGAGGCAGTAGGGTTTTTTTCTTTTCAAGATTCTGCCATAACTTTTGGTAAGAGCTTTAGTCAGTCATTTTGTTATAAACTAGCTATCTTTGGTGTAAGAGTTTTTGAGAGTCTTGGAATACATCCTATATATAATGATTTTGGACTTCGAGCCCCCTTTATTTTATTTCATATCTGTAATTGCATATTGCTTTATTCAATATGCTTGAGTTTATTTAGGAGAGCTAAAGATTGTTTGTTTTGCGTAGCAATCTTTATGTTAGTTCCTGGTATTAGCGTTAGTGCTTTGGTGGTATCAAATGCTAGCGTTTTAATATTATTAGCCCTACTTATCATTTATTTTCAATTAGTGCGTAATTGTATAGCATATCCTTTGTTTATTGTTGCATCTGTATTTGATTCTGGTGGCAGTATTATGTGCTTGGCATTATTCATTTATGCTCTCTATTATCGTATGAGCAAAACCATAGCTTTTGCGATTATATGCTTTGGCTTAAATATGTATCTTTTTGCACCTGTTTTTGGTGTGCCCAAGTCCTACTTTTTGGATACGATTGGATTCTTAGCTATTGTCTTTACACCTGCATTATTTGTATATTACTGTGCTTATTTATATTTCTATACCTTTCATAATCCACCAAATCTATTGAATCTAATTTCATTTATTGGGTTTGTACTTGTGCTTTTGTTATCTGTTAGACAGAATATCAAGGTTGATAGTTTTATGCCGATTCTAAGTGTTGGTATTCCTGTATTTGTTGATAGAATGTTTTCTGAACTAAGAGTTAGATTGCCGCAATTTCGATTAAAATACTTTATGCGAGCAAGCGTGGTTGCAATCTTCTTAATATTTGGCAATTTAGTGTTATTTGGTAACAAGCTGACATATTATTTCAGTAATGAGCATAACTTTGCATATCCATTCTATGAGGCAAAAGATATAGCAAAACGTCTTTATGATATGAAAATTACAAATATTGCAACATATGATAATTTAGCCAAGCGACTTGCCTTTTATGGAATTAATACCAATCCTAGTTCTCCATATAGATTAATCCAAATGAAAGACGGTGATATTCGCGTTATATATAGCAATAATGTAATTGCACAATATGGGGTTATTAAGCAATAATGGGTGATTTTGAAATATTTTAGGTAATATTATTTAATTACTTAAATGATAGGCAAGGGGGAGGAAATGGTTATAGGAGCTATGAGTGCACTTGTTACGCCATTTAAGAATGGTAAGATAGATACGCAAAGTTATGAATATCTAATTAAAAGGCAAATACAATATGGTATGGACGCTGTTGTTCCAGCTGGAACAACAGGAGAGAGTGCTACGATGAGTCATGCAGAGCATAAGGAATGTATTGAGATTGCAGTGCATACTTGCAAAAATACATGTGTGAAAGTTTTAGCTGGAGCAGGAAGCAATAATACTATAGAAGCGATTGAACTAGCCCAATTTGCACAAAAATGCGGCGCAGATGCGATACTTTCTGTTGTCCCATATTACAATAAACCAACCCAAGAAGGACTATATTTACATTACAAAGCTATTGCAGAATCTATTGACATTCCAATCATGCTTTATAATGTTCCATCTCGCACAGGTGTTGGGCTTGATGTTGAAACTGCTATTAGGCTTTATCATGATATAAGCAATATCTATGCTATTAAAGAGGCTAGCGGACTTGTTGAACGTGTTTGTGCAATGCTTAATTATGATTCTTCATTTAATGTTCTAAGTGGAGATGATGCACTTAATTATAGCATATTATCATTAGGTGGTCAGGGTGTGATTTCTGTAACGGGTAATTTACTTCCAAAAGATATTGCCTCCTTGTGTCATCTTGCTATGGATAAGAATTTTACGCAGAGTTTAGCTATTTCTAACAAACTTTATGCTATAAATAGGGTCTTGTTTTATCAGAGCAATCCCATTCCAATTAAAGCAGCAATGTTTCTATCTGGGTTGATTCCTTGTCTTGAATATCGCCTACCCTTGTGTGAGCCTAGCAAGGAATGCATGAATTTAATCGAAAAAGCTTTAGAAAAATATGAGGTGCAAAAATGAGTAACACTCCAACTAACACAGCAGAATATATGAAAGGCAAAACACTAGTTATAAGTGGTGCTACAAGAGGTATAGGAAAGGCCATACTTTATAAATTCGCACAACATGGCGTGAATGTAGCTTTCACTTATAATAAAAATGAAGAAGAGGCACAAAAGATTATCCAAGATGTAGAATCTAAGTATCAAATCAAAGCAGTAAGTTATCCATTAAATGTATTAGAGCCAGAGCAATATATAGCCTTATATGATAAGATTGATAAGGATTTTGATAGGGTCGATTTCTTTGTGTCAAATGCTATTATATACGGGCGAAGCGTTGTTGGTGGTTTTGCTCCTTTTATGCGATTAAAGCCCAATGGTTTGAATAATATCTATACAGCTACTGTGCTAGCATTTGTTGTTGGAGCTCAAGAGGCGGTTAAAAGGATGCAAAAGGTGGGCGGTGGAAATATAGTAAGTCTTAGTTCTACGGGAAATTTAGTGTATATGCCAAATTATGCAGGTCATGGCAACTCTAAAAACGCAGTAGAGACTATGGTAAAATATGCAGCACAGGATTTAGGTGAGTTCAATATTCGCGTAAATGCAGTTAGCGGCGGTCCGATTGATACAGATGCCCTACGTGCATTTCCAGACTATGCAGAAGTTAAAGCTAAGGTAGAATCTCAGAGTCCCTTAAAGCGAATGGGGACACCGCAGGATTTAGCAGGGGCAGCGTTTTTTTTATGTGATAATACGCAAAGTGCTTGGCTTACAGGGCAAACTATCGTTATTGATGGCGGAACTACATTTGTGTGATTGTTTCTTTTTTTGTATTTTTTAGTTTGTAAAACTTGTATTATGATTATATAATATAGCATATGTGTCAGTTATTATTAATAGCAATTTATAAAATATATAATTACAATATATAATGATAAGTTTTTATTCAAGCATACTTAATAAATTTTCCACCCTGCTAGCTAAATGTTCATCTTCGCTTGTTAATTATTCGTATTTTCCAAAGCTAGATCTATATCAAGGATTAAGTTCCAAACAAACCAATGATTATCCATTCGATGATTCGCTATATGATTCTAACATCATTAATATAAGTCAATTCTCATTTGAGTCAAATATATCATATGTAGATAAAATCTTAGGATTTATGAATCATAATAAATTTTATCCATATTCTAAGTCAAGACATTGGGATTTATTGGTTAGCTTATTTAATAAGAAAATACGTGTTATCCCGCTTGATTTGTTGCAACACAAAGAGTTAATTATTCAAAAACAAGAATTATATGAGAGAAAATTAGATGATGTTCTATTAACAAAAGCCAAGCAGACAAGAATCCCATTAGCAACACATGAGTGCCAATTCATATTAAATTATATGGATAGCACTAGAGTGAAATTTGAATCATTTTTTGTAAATTCTAGGCTACTTTGCGAGGAGTCTATAGAATCAAAAAGCAATATTTACTATGTCAACCCTCTTTTAATATTTAGTAATCTCAATATGATGTTCCCTAATTTGAGTGATTATACTGTGATATTTCAAGATAAGCATAAGCATGCTATAGCACATTATAGGTATGGAGCTATTGATTTTTGTGCAATAATAGAAAAACAAATACCATTACAAAACTATTATCGCAATATTGATTCTATAGGTGAAGTTATTGTGTGTAATTTAACTTCACAATCATTTACTACTAGTAAAAGCCCAACAATAGAATCTATACTATCTTATGTTATTAAGTCTAATTGGCATACAAGTAAAGATATTGAGCATTATTTAGAAAAGTTTAATATATCTGAATGTTTTAGAATTTTGATGATTAATTATTTTTACTCTACTAATACGTCATTTTTACATAATATGTTAATTATTCCTAAACGGTTTTATATCATGCAGCGCAGAATTATCTTATATGGTGGTATAGGGATTCTTGCTGTGTTGCTTAGCAGTGCGTATAACCTGTATTTACATTATCAACAAAAGCTAACTATTCAAAAAGAGTTAACAAACTATTATCAAATAATTAATGATGAATATCATAAGAAGAAAAGTTATACTTCTGTGTATAGTAAGATTTATGATAGTATTAATAACAATAAGAGCTTGAATTTCTCAATAGAGCAGCATTATAACTCACAATTAAGGCAATGGGAGGATTCTAAGCAGAATCCACCAAGCAACCAAATCAGAGCTTCACTTAATTAAATGAAGCTAAACTATGTTTATATTTAAATCTAGTCTAAGGAATCCTGATATCTATTTTGATATTAATGTGCTACTGCTTTATCAGCACCAATTCCAGTTTTTGCCCTAAAATCAAAGGCTTCAAAACCTTCTTTATCAATCTTTGCCCTCTCGCTCTTGTCTGTGATAGAGAAAAACCACAGCAAGAAGAATGTAAGAGGGATAGAGAATATAGCGGGGTGGTCATAGGGAAATATTGCTTTTTCAAATCCCAAGGTCTTCACCCACATGCTAGGGCTTAGAATTACAAAGCTTACAACAGATATTAAACCTATCAATCCGCCCATAAATACGCCTCGAGTGGTTAGTCCTTTCCAATAAATGCAAAGTAATATGATTGGGAAATTAACACTTCCAGCAATCCCAAATACTAGTCCAACAATGAATGCTACATTTTGATTCTCAAAGACAAATCCAAGCACAATGGCAATCACACCAAGCACCACCGCAGAAATCTTACTTACCCTTATTGCCATCTTACTATCCACATTTCCCTTTTTGATTGTGGTTGTATAGAGGTCATGAGCGATTGCTCCAGCTCCGCTTATGCAAAGCCCAGCCACAACAGCTAAGATTGTAGCAAATGCCACTGCTGAGATAAATCCAAGCAAAACATTTCCACCTAGAATTTCTGATAACAAAATAACTACCATATTTGTAGCACCTGTAAAGTTGCCTTGTGCATCTACATATTTTGGATCTCCAAGCACAAAGGCTATTGCCCCAAATCCTAGCACGAATGTAAGTATAAAAAAATAGCCTATGAATCCAGTTGCATAGAATGCCGACTTTCTAGCTTCACTAGCGTCTTTGACTGTAAAGAATCTCATTAAGATATGGGGTAGTCCAGCTGTGCCAAATGTAACAGCTAACCCAAGAGATATGGTAGCTATTGGGTCTTTAAAGAATACCCCAGCTTTCATTATTGCTTCGCCTTTTGGGTGATTGTTGATTGCTAAATCAAAGTAATAATTCAAATCAAATTTTGATAGATAAAGAATCATCAAAGCCATTAGGGTTGTCCCACCTAGAAGCAAGCTTGCTTTTATGATTTGCACCCAAGTTGTAGCGTGCATACCACCAAAGACAACATAGCATACCATTAGGATTCCAACAAGAACGACAGCTAGGGCATATGGCAAGCCAAAGAGAGTTTGTATAAGCTGCCCAGCTCCAACCATTTGCGCAATGAGATAAAATATTACAATAACTAGTGTGCTAAGGGCTGCTACAATTCTTATTGGCTTTTCTTCTAGACGCAGAGCTATTACATCTGTAAAGGTGAATTTACCAAGATTTCTAAAGCGTTCAGCAATAAGGAATAGTATTACTGGCCACGCAATAGTCCAACCAACAGGATAAACTAGGGCATCAAATCCATATGAGAATATAAGCGCGGTAAGCCCTAGAAATGCTGCCGCACTCATATAATCTCCAGAGATAGCTAAGCCATTTTGAAACCCAGAGATACCACCCCCAGCAGTGAAGAATGCAGCGGCTGAATTTGTTTTTTTGTTAGAGTAGTAAGTAATGCCAAGTGTAACTAGCACAAAGGCTAGAAACAAAATTACAGCTGTGATATTTAGTTCATTTTTTACTACTTCATCATCACCTGAATCAAATGCAGCCCCAAAGGCTAGATTGCTACATAATAATAGTAATAATAGAATAAAAGTATTGAATTGTCTCATTGTTTTTCCTTAGATGATTTCGCTTTTTTGCATTTTGTTAAGAATTTCTTTTTGCTTATCATCAAAAAAATAATTCGCCACAAATCCATACAATCCCGTGCTAATAATGCCTAGTAAAATTGCACAGATTCCAAAGACAATGCCTACAGTAACAGGAGAATCCCCCACCCTCAAACCTAAAAGGTCTGGGAAAAATCCAACTAGCCCCAAGAAGCTAAAATAACAACCAAGAATCAACACAGTCAAAAAAACACAAAACCGAATCTTAAAACGCATGAATTCTTTGAATTCTTCATACACAATTTTTTGTTCTTTACTCAAATTATCTTGCTTAAAAACAAACCTTTTGTTTGACATTAACTCCTCCTTAAAAATTTATGTGATTTGTATTAATTATATTTAAAAAAAACATGAAATTACCTAATTTTTTATAAAAATATCTTTATTTATTAATAAATTAAGATAAAAATTAGGTAATAACGAACTAATTCTATACAACTGTAGAAAAATATATCTATAACATTGCATTTATTATATTTTTTGTATATATTTTGTGAATATAAATTACAAAATATACACTTATAATTTACTATGAACAATTTATGTTCATTGTGCTATTTATATTGTGTAGTTGCTAAATTTTAGGACTAGATACTAAGCACTTTGTGGATATAGATTATGTTTATTGGGCTAGAATTTCAACTCTAAATCTATATTATTTAATAAGGAGCAGCATGATAGAGTTTTATGGTGCTTTTAAGGCTCTTCACATTATTGCAGTAATTTCATGGATGGCTGCTTTACTATATTTGCCAAGATTATTTGTATATCATTCAGAACAGAAAGACAATATACAATTTAAGCAAGTAGTCCAAATACAAGAGAAGCGACTTTATTATGGCATTGGCTATCCCGGAATGCTACTATCTATTATTAGCGGGATTCTTATGATATTATCTAATCCGCATTTATTTGCAAGCGGTGGTTGGTTACATGCAAAGCTAACATTTGCATTGTTGCTTATTATTTTTCATTTTGCTTGCGGATTTTACCGTAGAGCTTTGATGCTAGATAATTATAAGAGTGCTAGATTCTTTAGATTCTTCAATGAGATTCCTACGTTATTAATGATAGGAATTGTGATTATGGCTGTGGTAAAACCTTTTTAATAAGAATTTATTTTCATTCTATAGTCCCATATTAAGAATTGCGTAAATATCTTTTGATTCGTGCTACAATATTAATTGTTTCAAAGTTTCAGCAAGGATGATAATGTTTTGTAGAAGCTTACTTCGAGTCATATTTTTTTTTAGTGCTTTTGTATGGGCAGATCAGTATTATATTTCTGGCAATAATTTTTATACGCGCGAGTCTTATAATCATCTTATTTCGCCAATACCAATTCCAACGCAAGAAGTAGTTAGACTAGATTCTAAAAAATGCACAAAAAATTGTCTAAATTCTATGTTTGATAATAAGATGTATTTCAGCTTTATGTCAAAATATATAGACTACAAAGACGATCTCTTAAGCAAGCGTTTTAACTCTGCTGTTAAAGCTTTGCTAGATTCTGAAATGTTGCCTATTATTACTAGTGATGAAATTATTCGTATAGCTTTGCTTATCCCTCAAAAGAGCATTGGTAGATATTCTGCTAGCAGTGCCGTTAGTATTCTTTCTTATCTCATTACAAAGGGTGTAGACTTTGAGTTTGATGTATTTGATTCTCAAAATGAAGATGCAAGCAATCTAAGTAGGGCATATTCTGAAATTCAAGAGCAGGAGTTCAATTACATAATAGCTATTTTAACTGGTAAAGGGTTGGAGAATTTAATAAATAGCACAGATATTACAACACCAATATTTGTGCCTACTTTAAATAAGTATCAAATTCCATCATCGCTAGATGTTAGCAATATATTCTTTGGTGGTATAGATTATAAAAAGCAAATTCAGATGGTGCTTGATTTTGCTAATGACAAGAAAGCAAAAATCATAAGCTATAACGATGATGGTGTGATTGGTAGAATGCTAGGAGGAATTGTTTCTGCGAAGGCTAGCTCCATTCTTGCAGAGGAGAGCGTAGATTCCAAACAAGCGACAAAATTTGGGACTTCAATAAGTAAGGTTAGAAAAGATTTAAAACAAAGTGTGGTAATTCTTAATACTTCTGTAACTAAAAGCGGGTTAATCATTCCGCAAATAGGCAATACATCTCAAGTACCAATAGCATTTCTTTCTACTCAAATTAACTATAACCCATATTTATTAAGATTAGTGCCAAAAGAAGATTCAAAAAATATTTTTGTTGTTAGTTCTATTGGTCTATTAGGCGACAAACTTTTGGCGTTTAGTGATTTATTAAGCTCTGATTTGCAATATGATTGGGTAAATTATGCTACTGCCTTAGGTGTAGATGTTATGCTTTCAAAAAATACTAAAGGTTGGAATAGATTCTTTTCTGAAAAAATTCAAAACAACCAAGTTTTATATCATAATAGATTTTATGGCGTTAAAGATTCTCACTTTGTACCTATTGATCCAAAATGATAAACATCTCTTGGCTATGTAATTTCAAAATCTTTTCCTTAGTTGTTACTAAAATGCTTATTGTTTATCTCAATGTATAGATAATAATAGCCTATTTTGCTTTGAATTCAAATACATTTAGAGTTCAATATAATCAAATCTCTATTTTTTCTAATAATGTAAGATTAAAACCACTTAAAGCCGCATATTCACTCTTACTAGAGCTAAGTAATCTAAAGCTTTCAACCTTAAGTAGCCTTAAAATTTGTGCTCCTACCCCATAATCTTTTACGTCTTTATTTTGTAATGAATCTGAATTCAAAAATATGCAATATCCACCCTCTTTTTGTATTTTTTCTATGGATTTTAATAAATCATCAAACTCAGCTCCATTTTCCAGAAGCTCCAAATCACTCCTAATGCTATGGAATTTAACCAACGGAATATCCATACAATGTTTGCTAAATTGAAATGATGTATGTTTATAGCCTAAATGGTCATGAAAGATAATGCGCTTACATTTATACCCTAATAATTCAAAGTCATCTTCAGTTATCTTGGAGACTAGATTCTCATAATTTAGTCGATACTGAATTATATCTGATACATATAGAATTTTTAGATTCTGTTCTTTAGCAAAGTCAAGTAAGAATTTATCACCACGTCTAGCCATTGAGCCATCTTTCTTCATGATTTCACAAATCACGCTAATTGGAGAGACACCTGCGAGTTTGCAAATATCAACACTTGCTTCTGTGTGTCCTGTCCTAGCTAGCACTCCACCCTCCTTAGCAATTAGTGGAAATATATGCCCAGGTCGCACAAAGTCACTAGGAGAAGCATTTGCATCGCACATAAGCCTAATTGTCATATCTCTTTCATAAGCAGAGATACCTGTTTTTGCCTCTCTAGCGTCAATAGAAACAGTAAAGGCTGTTTCATGATTGCTATCGTTCTTACTAACCATAGGGGGTAAATCTAGCTTTAGGGCAATTTCTTGTGTGATAGATACACAAATTAATCCCCTTGCTTCTTGTGCCATGAAATTTATTTTTTGTGGTGTGGAAAAAATTCCGGCCATGACCAAATCGCCTTCGTTTTCCCTATCTTCATCATCCATAATAATTATCATTTTACCGTTTTTGATTTCTTCTATGGCTTCTCTCACTCTTTTTTGATACATGAATATGCCTTAATCTTTACGTTTTTGCAAAAATTATAGCAAAAATATTTGACTTTCAAAATTTTCACGCTATAATACTATCTTTGATTTCTAGTTGAAATTTTTAGTTAATTTTATATTAGGGTATCGCCAAGCGGTAAGGCAGCAGGTTTTGGTCCTGCCATTCCGAGGTTCGAATCCTTGTACCCTAGCCATTTATATCGCGGGATAGAGCAGCCAGGTAGCTCGTTGGGCTCATAACCCAAAGGTCGGGGGTTCAAATCCCTCTCCCGTAACCATTCTTAATTAAATTATTCATTTTTTCTCACATATACATATCATAATAAAGCTATCTTTAGATATTAGTGTTTTATATAAAGCTTTAATGCTTATTTTAATTTGTTTAACTTTGTGTAACACAAAGTTTAGCATTATTTAATATTATAAATTACTTTGATTCTTTCGTGGTAGAGGTAGGATAGCTACCTAGCCACTTGATTTCATCACCTCTTTTAGCAAAGATTCTAGCTATATTCTCATCATATCTATGTCCATAGAAATCCATATAAAATCCAGAACGAAATCCTCTATCATAGTGAATAGGGCGTGAATCTATCTTTGTAATATTGATATTTTCCTCTTTAAAATCACGAAGCAATTCAAACAAAGAGCCAGATTTCTCAAAGTCTTTGATACTTACGAATATAGATGTCTTTTGATTCTTTGCTTGCGGATTAAAAAAATCACTAATGATTACAAAGCGGGTTTGATTATTAAAATTTGTTTGTATTTTATTAAACATAATTGGTAACCCGTATATTTTGGCTGCAATATGCGAACAAATTGCAGCACTTTTAGAATCCTTGCTAGCTAGCTTAGCAGCATATGCTGTAGAAGTAACTCCGACTTGCTCAACATTGCTTAAGTTATAGTCGTTTATAAATTCTTGGCATTGTCCAAATGCAATATCTCTTGAGTAAATTCGCTCAATTTCGCCAATATCTTGTGCCATAGTTGCAAAACTATGATGAATGTCAAATACAATTTCTCCTATGATGCTAAAGTTACATCTTGCTAGATTGTCAATACTTTCTCCAACCATGCCATTGGTATTATTCTCAAGTGGAATGACTCCATATTTTGCATTGTGGTTTTTTAAGGATTGAAAAACTGCAGTTATAGTATTTACGCTTAAATAGCGACTTAAAGGTCCAAATATGCTTTCAGCTGCTTGGTGACAAAAGCTTCCAATCGGTCCTAAGAACGAAACTCTTTGAGGCATTTCTATATTTAAGGCTACGCCAAATATTTCATGAAATATCGATTCAAGTCTCTCTCTATTTAGATTACTAAGGTTATGTTGTTTTGCATATTCTACTAGATTATCAATAATGCTTTTTTCCCTATCGGGGCGATATATGGTTGCGTTATTTTGAATTTTTAGATGCCCTATTTGCTTAACTATCTCAAATCTATTATTAAGTAACTTTGCCATTTCAAAATCCAGCCTGTCAATTTTATCGCGTAAAACACCAATCTTTTCATCTATATAAGTATCTGACTTTATATTATTGATAAATTCCGAATCTTCATTATTCTCCATATTTTATCCTTAATTAATTGACAAATGTAACATATAAATTAACCGATATTTTACCAAAATCGATATAATTCATATCATTAATAATTTTATCTATCAAGATTTTATTATAATTTAATTAGGAATTTATAATGAGAAATTTTGTTTTTTTTAATGCTGGAGGTATTTTTCTTGCATTTTGTATTGCCACTGCTAGTATATTTATTGCTAACTTAGATTACACAAAGTCACTTCATATATCACCACTAATTATTGGTGTTTGTTTTGGTATTTTGCTCTCTGATTTATATAGGAAAAATCATAGCTTTCATAAAAAAATGGAAGCAGGCATTGGCTTTAGTGCAAAGAGAATTCTAAGATTAGGCATTATTCTTTATGGTTTTAATGTTTCTCTTAATGATATTACTGATGTTGGATTTGTTGGAGTATTGTTATCTTTAGTTGTTGTTATTTCTATATTGATTATTGGATTCTTCCTAGGGACAAAGGTTCTAAAGCTTGATAGGGATTTATCAATCCTAGTAAGTGCTGGTGCGGCTATTTGCGGAGCTGCAGCAATTCTAGCTATGGAATCAGCCATAAAATCAGAGACATACAAAGGTGTTATTGCTGTTGGAACTGTTGTTGTATTTGGTTTGATTGGCATGTTTGTATATCCTGTGCTATATCAACTAGGTTTTATTCCTCTTGATTTTATACAAGAGGGATTATATATAGGTATTACTTTGCATGAAGTGGCAAATGTTGTTGGTGCAGGCGATGCAATATCTCCAGAATGCGCTTCTTATGCTTTGATTGTAAAGATGATTAGAGTAATGCTTTTAGTGCCTACGTTGATTATTGTCCCGTTATTACTTCAGAAATTCTTTTATGATGATAAACCACAAACAAGAAATAAACTTCATATTCCTTGGTTTGCGATTGGATTTATGATAGTTATAGTTTTACATTCTATTATTGATTTTCCATCTGTGATTATCGAATCAGGTAAGCTAATTTGCGTTTTGTTTCTTACTATGTCTATGTGCGCGCTTGGATTGCAAACAGATTTGAAGAAATTCATCTCACTTGGAGGGGCTGCGTTTAAGCTTGCATTTTTGTTAAGCCTTATTTTATTTGTAGGTGGATTTATCTTAATATATTCATTATCTCTTACTCACATTATATAGTTGGTGTATTTAACTCATTTATAATATATTTTTATATGCTTACCTCAATAATGGGATTTAAATCTGAATTCAGGCTATTATATAGCCCAAAATACTTATTATGTTTTCTAGTTCTTCAATTACTTAATATAATGCAAAGTTAGATATGTTGTTTTATTTATATACTAAGCTTCAAATGATAGGACTTAGAAGTTAGAATCTTATCATGTTTTGATGTGGTAAGATTTTAAAAATTTTATGCCTTTAGTGCGGAATGGAGATATTATGTTGCGATTTCTTATCTTATTATCATTTTATTATTTTGTTGTTTGTTACGGGGCAGTTAGTGATATAGATTCTAATTCTAAAGATAAAGAAAGCACTAATAATATAAACTCTAACCAAACCAAGCAAGCTTTGGATTTTGAAATAAATGAACATAAGATTCAAGAGCTTAAAAATTTAACCCAGATTGAAATAAGTCAGATTCAAGTCGTGGAATCTATTAATGATGTATGGTTTGCAACTTTTCCTGCTAAAAATCTTAAAGTAGGTGAGGTGGGAATTATTATTCGAGACTTAGAATCTTATCGTGTTGTTGTCGCAGATGTTGAAATTATTAGCATTGATGGAGATTTGGCTAGGGCTAAAGTTGTTCCATTTAGTCAATTAAAGCAACCATATTTGCCAACTCCAAAACTAACAGCACAACAAGGCGATAAAATTATATTTAGAAGTTATAATGATAAAGCATTCTTAATTGCTCCAGATGAAATGACATATAATTTAGTCAAGGAAAAATACCAATTTGTTAATTTTATTAGTTCAGATTTGCTTATGGGTTTTTTAAACTCAAGGGGTAAGCATGATCCAACTAAAAAAACTTTAGTTGCTGCATGTAACGAGTATGCTGTTGGTATGGTCTTTATTGTAGGTAGCGATACATTGGCTGCATTTGGTTGTCAGAATTTAAGTTTAATCCATGAAAGCGATATAGTTACTAGTGGTGTTAGTCCACAAACTCCATTCTATACACGTGTTAATTTTGAAGGTGGGGGCTCTCTTACTTATTTGTTTGCTTCCAAGAAAAGTAGGAAAAATTATTTTAGTTATTACGATTCTATAATTAAAGCAGGGAGAAATTAGAATAAGTTATATATTTTCTTGTCTTTAAAGCTTATCCTTGCTGTAAATACATAAATAAAATCAAAGTTTAGCAGCAAATATCTTTGACTTTGATTGTATTCGTGAAATGATTTTGATTTTATTTATGTATTTACACCTTTTTGAAACAAATGGACAAAGTCTTTTAAAAGAATTTTCTTTTATGAAATTTGTAAATCCAGCATATTCATCACGAGCAGCGATAGTAATGCTTTAAAAAGCATAGTAAATTTAGATAAATAATCCAATAAAGAATTAAGTCCGATATAGCTAGAATTTTACTAAACAAATAGAGATTAAAACAATCAAAGGTTAGAGATGGATACTAATCATAGCAAAGATTACAAAAAAGCATTTTATTCTAAGCTAGAGGATTGTTATTTGGGTGTGAAAATCAGGGATTTTCATCAAGGAAATATCGCTAAAAGTGGCTTTAGCAATCTGCTTAAAATCAAAGAGCAATACTTCACCCATATCAAAGCCTATTTAGATAAAGAAATAACAAGTGAATTGCAATCACACGATATTTACAATAAACTTTACACTTTCTTTGATAGTTATTTAAACGAAAGCGGCACACCCTTTTTTACCAATACTCCAATCTATAAAAACATCTATGCTAAAGTGTATAATAATTCCAAAGACACAAGCCTATTCTACAAAACACAAAATCTCTATTATGTCAAATCCGACACATTCTATCAAAACCTTACCTTAAGCGATGAAAAGCAAAATTATGAAGTGTTCTTTGATGCAAGTGAATATAAACAAAATGCCGATAATAATAAAAATAAAATTATTTTTAAATTTGTAAATGTTGAAACAAACAATCAGAACAAAATACAAATCTCAATCAAAGTAACTAATCAAAAAGACTTATTCCCAACTCTTAATAATGTTTTTAAACAAAATTCTAATGAGTTTAGCGAGGATTTTTTAAAAGATTTAAAGCAAAATGCAATCCTTAAAGATTCTAAAATCAAAATTAACGAAGAAGAGCTGAAAAAAAATCTTTAGAAGCTACAAAAAACAAAGTGAAATAGACTTTTTTATCCTCAAAAACGCAAGAGAGTTTCTAAAAGAGCAGTTTGATTTGTGATTTAAGTATTTGTATAAAAACAACGCCTTAAAAGGAGCAATTTTGACCAAGCCTAATAGAAATATAAGAGAACATTTACTTGATTTAAATGAAGGCTTAAATGAGAAAAAGATGTGTTTCTTGCATTCTCTCAAAGGCAAATCCCTTGCTTATAAGCGCTATACTAAAAGCCCATTGCGCTATGGTGGAGGCAAAAGCCTAGCAGTTGGGCTAATCTTGGAGCATTTTCCTAATGATATAAAGCGATTAATTTCGCCCTTTATGGGAGGAGGGAGCGTAGAAATCGCAAGTGCGTTAGAGTTAGATTTGGAAGTAAAAGCCTTTGATATTTTTGATATTTTGGTAAATTTTTGGCAGGTTTTGATCGTAGATTCCTTGAAACTTTATGATGAACTTTTGAAGCTTGAACCCACAAAAGAAACCTATGCGGAGATAAAAGAGGAGCTGAAAGCTTATTGGAATGAGAGGCATAAAAATGCAAATAATACTCCACAGAAGCATTTAGATTCCCTCACACTTGCAAGAGATTATTATTTTAATTTTAATCTCTCCTATGGACCCGGATTTTTAGGCTGGATGAGCAAGATTTATGAGGATAAAAGTCGCTATTTAAATGCTTTACAAAAGATTAAATATAATGTTTAAAGGAATCTACCCTATGCGGAATTTTCCTATTCATCACAATATATTCAATCATGCACTTTTAGCTCAATGCCTCAAAAACCATAATGGCAAGTTTCTTTTAAGCTATAATGATTGCGAATTTGTGCGTGAAGCATATAAGGATTATAGAATCTTAGAACCAAAATGGCAATACACTATGGGACAAGGTGAGATAAGAGTGGGCAAAAACAGGTTAGATAGAGGTGATACAAATAATATCAAACAAAGCCATGAATTGTTGATAATTAAGGAGTGAGAATGCAATTTCTAAAAGATTACCTTAAAGCAGTTCAAAATATTTCACCACAAGACAAAGAGCACACCTACCGCACATATTTGCACAATCTTTTACAATCCCTAAAAGAAAATCTTAGCACACAAGATAAAGCCTTACAATCTCTCCATATCAAGCACGAGCCAAACAACGACAAAGAGGGCAGAGGTGCACCTGATTTTCTTATTCAAAATCAAGGCTTGATGATTGGCTATATTGAAAACAAACGCGTCAATGCAGATTTGGATTCTGTGGCGCAAAGTCCCCAGATTGAAAAATATCTGCGACTTAGCGATAATCTAATGCTTACAGATTATTTGCGATTTTGCCTCGTGCGCAAAAATGACAAAGGCAAGGCACAAATTGTGCAAGAATGTAGAATCTGCGATTTAAGCCAACTTAAAGCCACCCTTAAAAACAAAACATTTTTAGAATCTAAAGAAAAAGAACTAACCGAGCTTTTCAAACTCTTTTTCGCTCACAGCCCAAAGCCTATTATCACTGCACAAGAATTTGCTTCTACTCTTGCTCAACGCACACAGATTCTAAAAAATTCTTTAATAGAGGCGCAAGAAAACACGCATATTACAAGCCTTTATGAAACTTTTAAAGAGCAGCTTTACAAAGAGTTAAATTTCACAGAGTTTGCCGATAGCCTCGCACAAACGCTCACTTATAGCCTTTTTCTTGCAAGGCTAAATAATACAAGTGGCAAGGAGATTGATTTGTATAATGCCAAAGCCTTTATCCCTAAGTCTTTTCCGCTTATTCGTGCGATGAGTGGATTTTTAGACAATTTAGAGGATTTAGATTCTATCAAATGGCTTATAGGGGAGATTTTGTATATTATCAATCATATTGACATTATAAGCATTATAAAAGAGCTAAACAAAGCAAGTGAAAAAGACTTGTTAGGGCATTACACCACACATTTTACACACAAAGACCCTTATTTGCACTTTTATGAAACTTTTCTTTCTCAATACGACCCGAGATTGCGTGAGATTCGTGGCGTGTATTACACTCCTGCAAGTGTGGTAAGCTTTATTATTAATGCCATAGATTCTATACTTAAAAAAGATTTTACCTTACAAAATGGCTTGGGTGCGAGTTTGGAGAATGATAATATCACGCTTTTAGACTTCGCCACAGGCACAGGGACATTTTTGCTTGAAGCTTTCCGCAAAGCCCTAGAATCTATCCCTAAAGATAGCCCAAGATATAATCCTAAAGTCTTGCTTTCTCGCTTTTTTGGATTTGAGTTTCTAATCGCTCCTTATACAATAGCACATTTAAAGCTTTCACAAAGCTTTAAGGAGGAGTTTAACGCACCCTTGCATGATAGAGAGTCTTTAAATATCCGCTTAACAAATACACTTTATTTTAACAAAGAAAGAGATGAAAAAAGAAAGCAAAGCAATCTTTTTGCGGGAATGATAGAGTTAGCACAAGAGTTTAAAGAAGCGCAAAGAATCAAAGAAAATGCAATTTTGATTATAACAGGCAATCCGCCTTATAGTGGGGCAAGTGCGAACAAGGGCTTATTTGAGGATAATGTGCGTATCACTTATGGCTTAGAGCCAAGTGAGGCACATTTAAATGAAAATGAGCAAAAATATATTGACTTACATCTTAAAAATAAAACAAAAGAATCCCAAAAAGCCTTTAAAGCTATTTTAGAGCGTAAAAAGCTTAAAAATGAGAAAAATCCCAAATGGTTACTTGATGATTATGTGAAGTTTATCTGCTTTGCAGAATCTAAAATCAAAGCCCAACATAGTGGAATCTTTGCCTTTATCTCTAACAATAGTTTTTTAGACAATCCCACCTTTCGCGGTATGCGCTATCATTTGCTAAAAACCTTTGATACAATCTATATTTTAGATTTGCACGGCAATGCGAGGAAAAAGGAAGCCGCACCTGATGGGAGTAAAGATGAAAATGTCTTTGATATTATGCAAGGTGTAAGTATTAATATCTTTGTGAAAAATAGCAAAAAATCCTTAAAGGGCGGGGCTTGTCATTCTGAGCCGACAGGCGAAGAATCCCGAGATATTTCGCATTCGCTCAATATGACAAATAATCTCTCTACACTCTACCACTATGATTTATATGGAAAAAGAAGCGATAAAACAAACTTTTTATATGAAAAT
This sequence comes from Helicobacter muridarum, assembly GCF_000765805.2. Lineage (GTDB taxonomy): Bacteria > Campylobacterota > Campylobacteria > Campylobacterales > Helicobacteraceae > Helicobacter_A > Helicobacter_A muridarum. The sequence goes on from NZ_JRPD02000001.1 coordinate 187,942, forward strand.
ACCTTAGATTCTATTGCTTGGACTACATTAGAGCCCAAAGAGCCTTTTTATCTTTTTATCCCACAAAATGAGAGTTTAAGGGCAGAGTATGATAAGGGCTGGAGCGTCAAAGATATTTTTAAGGTTTCAAGCGTTGGAATTGTGGGCGGTAGAGATAAATTTGTAATGTCGGATTCTGATAGCCTTGAATCGTTAGAGAGATTCAAAAAACGCATTAAAAGGTTTATGGAGCTGGATAAAGAAAGTGCAAGACAAGAATTTGACTTAGGCAAAGATTCTAGAGATTGGAAAATAGAATATGCACAAAAAGAATTAAGAGACACAGGTAATAATTCAAATAACTATGTAAAAATCCATTATCGCCCTTTTGATTTTCGTTGGACTTATTATACAGGTAAATCCAAAGGTTTTCATTGTATGCCACGAGGCGAAGTAATGCAACATTTTTTGCAAGGTAAAAATCAAGCATTACTTGTTTCAAGGCAAAGCTCGGCTGTGGGTGATGATGAGATAAATACTATTGCAATCACTGACAAAATCGTGGATATTAATTTTTACCGCAGAGGTGGCGAACAAGTAATGCCTCTTTATCTTAAAAATACAGAATCTAGCAAAGAGAAAAAGAGTAAAAAGACTAAAACTTGTCATGACTTAAGGGCAACCGCCCGAAGTATCTCACAAGACTCCGATAGAGATATTTCGCTTAACGCTCAATATGACAAGTTTGAATGGGTAGAAAACTTCACACCCGAATTTAGAGAGTTTATAGATTCTAAATACAACGAACATTTTAGCCCTGAACAGATTTTAGGCTATATCTATGCGGTGCTTTTTCATAAAGATTATAGAGAAAAATATATTGATTTTTTGAAAATTGACTTTCCAAAGATTCCCTTTGTGGAATCCAAAGAAAAGTTTTTAGCCTTAAGTGCGTTAGGACAAGAGCTTATACTTACACATCTAATGCAAGATTTACAACAAGAGAGAGAGAGAGAGAGAGAACAGAAATGATGAGAATGACTTGCAATATTGGGCTAAATTTGGCAAGACAATACAAGATGAGCGGTTCTTGGCAATGTGTGATAGTAACGAATACTCTAGTAGATTTATCGCTAATGGGTGGTGGCAACACAGGTGCAGGAACAATCTTTCCTCTCTATCTCTACCAAAAGGCTTAAATATGAATATCGGTTTAGTCTGTGATAGGGGGTGCAAATTGCAAGAGATTGATAATATTTTTATCACGCAAAACATTATTGATTTACATTTGGTGGGTGGTGGGAGCTATGTTTTTCCACTTTATATAAATGAAAGGGTAAGAAATGAGTGAGCAAATCGGTGAAGCCAAATACAAAGATACAAAAAATAAAAATCTCAAAATTGAAAAAATCGCCTATGACGCCGAAGCACAAAAGCTTTTTGTCAATGAAAATTTACACTTTTGCGGTGTGAGCGAAGCGGTTTGGGAATATAAAATCGGCGGTTATCAAGTTTTAGATAAATATCTTAAATCCCATAAGGGAGAAGAAATAGACTTTAAACACTTTGAAAAAGTCATTCAAAGTTTAAATAAAAGCCTAGAGATAGAATCTAAGATTGCAAAACTGGTGGTAGTAAAGAAATGGCAGAAATAATAATATATTATAGAGTATTATTGAAAAAGCAATAGGGTTGATTGCGACTTAAAACTTATAGGATATATATTTTAATGTTAGTAAATTTGTAAATACATAAATACAAAGTCATTTCATGAATCAAAGTGAATTTGCTGCTAAACTTTGATTTTATTTATGTATTTACACTTAGTCTATTATTGTTTTTAGCATGTTATCTATTATTTTGACATTGATTCTTGATTTGTGTAGATTAGGATATAGTGATAGTTTATTTGTTAATTCATTCTTAGAGACTAGATAATAATTTTCTACACAGCTAAATAATGCTTGCTGATTAAAGATTTCCTTACCGCTAATTAGCACATTGTCAAATGTGGCTGGCTCTAATGGATTATGTCCGCCAATTTTCTCAAAGCTACCCGCTAGTATCACAATATCGCTTATGGCATATAAATTAATTAATTCTCCTAATGTATCTATAAGTAAAATATCTGATTGTATATTGTCTAGGGTTTCTTTGCTAGATTCTTCATTACATTGAGTATTTGTTATCCAATCACTCCAACAGTTAACATTGGCACTTTTAGCACAGAGGTTATATACTATCCCAAATCGCTCGGGGTGTCTTGGTGCAATAATTAATAACGGGTTTGGTTTACTAGATTTATATTCATAATGTCCCTTTTTAGTTTCATTTGATTTTTTTTTATTGTATATGTTACGAAATTTTATAAATGATTCTAATATTAGCTCCTCTTCTTTGTCATGCGTGCTAGCTGCAAGCACAATTAAGCGTTTTGGCTTTGTGTAAAGCTTGCTAGGTTTTATTGTAGATAAAATCTTGATATTTCCAATGACATGAATATTATTAGCTCCAAGTAGCTTTAGACGTGATAAATCTTTATTGCTTTGCGCTAATACATAATCTATATGCAGAAAAATATGCTTATAAAAGTTTTTAAGCATCAAATATCTCTTAAAGCTCCGCTTTGAAATACGTGCATTGATAAGCTTTGTTTTTGCTCCCAATCTCTTAGCGTGAAAGAAGAGCATAAGCCATATTTCTGCTTCAAATACTAGTAAATTTTTACAAGTTGGAGCAACAAGTGGCAATAAACTCTCAAATGGCAAATACTCAATGCTCAAATTTTTTCTATTTCCAAAAAGATTATAAGCTTTTGTAAATCCTGTGTTTGTAATGACTGTTAAGAAGATTGATTTTGTGCTAGGTATAGAATCAACAATTGGCTTTAGTGAGCTCACTTCCCCAAGGCTACAAGCATGTAACCAAAAGTCATAGCTCTCTTTGGAATGATTCTTGGCGAATAAGAATCTAGCTCTTAGACTATTACGATACTTTTGCTTAAATGATAGAATAATTATTGCAGGAGTGGCTATGATATGGGCTAGGCAAGCTAGAACATAATAAATAAATGTCATTATTAAACCACTAGGATTAATAAAATTAGTTTTTTATCTCATCTTGGTTTTTTATATTGCTTGATTGTGAATTGCCGTAAATTTCTTTGTCATATAGAATCCTTCCGCAATGTGGACAATGTGCAATATCAGCACCCTTACGAACATCAATAAGATTTTTTTCATTTAAACGTATAAAACAACCTCCACATGCATCCTTATATAAGTGGATAACGCTTGTGTTACCAGCCCATTTTCTTATTTTCTCGTATAGAGTTAGCAGTGTTGGCTCCATATCAAGTGCTACTTGTTGCCTCTTTGCGCTTACTTTATCTTGACTTTGTTTGATTGCTGCAATTTCATCATTAGATTCTTCTTCTAACTCTATAATCTCCTTGCTAGTTTCTTCAATATCAGAACCTAGATTAACAATCTTTTTTTCAGCTTGTTTTATATATGATTCTATATTTGCTATTTCATTGTTAAATCCTAGAATCTTTTCACGTAAAATATCTTCTTCCATACTTAGATTCTTTACTTCTTTTTCGCTCTTGCTATCTTTTAGTTTTTCTTGTATTTTTTCAATCTCACTAGATATAACACCTAGCTCTTCATTTGTCTTTATAAGTAATTCTCTTTTTTCTTGTATTGATTGTTCTAGCTCTTGCTTTTCCTTAAAGAACTGTTTTTTTTCTTTCTCCTTTTTGACAATAGGAGCTCTTTTTTCATCAATTAAGGGATTAAATTTTGAAATTTCCCAATCAAATTTATTAACTTCTATAAGTTTTTGTAGATTCCTATTACGTAAGTTTTCATATGTAGGATTATCACTCATTTGTATCTCCTCTTAAATGTAGCAGAATGGATTATGTGAGTTGGCAATTATAGCCTGAATATTACTTTTTTGCAAAGTTTCGGCAAGCAGTGTTGCAAAAATATACTCACTCTCGAAGTGTGGAACATCAATAAAACTAACATTATTGCTATTTGCAATCATTGCATCATGGTATTTTATATCGCCTGTGATTACGCAATCATTTTTGTTAGCTATACAATGTGAAGGAGCATTGCTCCCACAGGTAATAAAAATTCTAGAGTCACTTTGTAAAAAATCAAAGCCTTTTGAATAGCGCAATACATCTAGCTTAAGCTTATTTTTTATATGCGTGGCAATGGAGTCTAGTGCTATTGGTTTTTTTGAGGTGTTTATATAAATGAGACTAAATTCTTTGCTTGATTCCAAGGTAAAGCCCAATTCTTCAAGTTGCAATGAATTAGCAAAAGTCTTATTTAGATGGGTTAAATCAAAGTTTGTGTGCATAGCAATAACTGCGATATTTTTTTTCAGACATTGCGCAATTAGATTGCTTGGATAAGTATTTGTATCCAATGTCTTTAATGGCTTAAATATGAGTGGATGATGCACAATAAGTAAGCTAAATTCATCAATACAATTCAAAACTTGCCAATCAAGCTCAAGGCTAATATATACTTGTTTAAATGACATAGATAAAGATCCTATGTTTAAGCCAGAATTATCCCAAGAGGCTTGTAATGCAAATGGACTTATAGAATCAAGTATTTCATAAATATCCTTTACTATCATGTAATATCTTTCCTTAGCGTTTATAGATTTGAGGATATTGATTAAATCAATTAAAATTTTATAAATATTGCTGTTTAAATAAACAATGAATTAACGCTTTCATTGCGGTAAATTCTACGCACTACCTCAGCAAATAGCGGAGCAACGCTAAGAATAGTAATTTTTTTGCTTTCTTGTCTTAACGGAATAGAATCGCTTAAAACTACTTCATCTAACACACTCTGATTAATCCTATCATAAGCCTCACCGCTTAGCACAGCATGCGTGCCTATTGCCATGACGCTAGCTGCACCTTGCTCCTTTAATACATGTGCCGCCTTACACATTGTTCCAGCTGTATCGATTATATCATCAATTAGAATCACATCTTTGTTTTTGACGTCTCCAATAATATTCATAACTTCGCTTACATTTGCTCTTTCTCGTTTCTTATCAACAATGACCAGATCAAGTCCTAGTTGATTGGCAAAATATCTAGCTCTAGATACTCCACCAATATCTGGACTAGCAATGATTGGACTAGTAAAATTTTTATGCCTTACATAATCACGAAATACGATAGCACCATAGAGATTATCTACGGGCACATCGAAGAATCCTTGAATCTGTCCAGCATGTAAATCCATTGTAATTACTCTATCTATGCCTGCGCTTTGAATGAGGTTTGCTACAAGTTTTGCAGTTATTGGCACTCTAGGGGCAGCTTTTCTATCTTGTCTGGCATAGCCAAAATATGGGATAACTGCGTTTATAGAACTAGCATTACTACGTTTAAAGGCATCAACCATAATTAACAGTTCCATCAAGTTATCATTGGTTGGCGCACAGGTTGGTTGCACTATAAAGACATCTTTACCTCTTACAGATTCTCCAATTTGTACGTTGATTTCACCATCGCTAAAACGTTCCAAAATTGCCTTAGAAAGGGCGCAATCAAGATAAGATGCTAGCCCCTTACTAAACTTTGGATGTGCGCTGCCTGTAAAGATTTTAAAGCCTTTCACCTTAGCACTCCTTGCATAACTTGCATAAATAATTTATCTGATTGTAGCATGCTATCTATTAAAATGTTCTACATGAATGTTCATTTCTATTAAAATTTTAGTCTTTTTGGATATAATTATAGTTTATCCTTATAATATATTTAATAATCTTTTTGGTTTAGGTTGGTTTATGCGAGCAGAACAAATCATTTCAAAGGCTTTGGAACGGACAGGCAATGATAGATATAGGCTTTGTGCTTTAGTATTTTCTCGTGTTAAAGAGCTTAGTAATGGGGATAAGCCTTTGCTTTCTCAATCTGAAGATCATATTAAAAAAATGGATCTATCTGATATTGCTTTGCAGGAAATAGCTGAGGGAAAGATAACTTTAGCACATGATAGATTCTAGTGCTTTTTGTTTTAAATGGTGTTTCCTTAAGGACATATAAACTATATTGTTTTACTTGGAATCCATGTTGGCTAATGCTTAGATTATGTATTCGCACTAATGTTTTTGTTCTGTATTGCTTTAGGTTGGTCTATTTGGTAATGCAAGTTGCTTGCAATTTAAGAATGAACTAGCAAGAATATAGATAGATTAAAATCTCAACTATAAGGCTTAAGGTGGAATTCTTTACTACTTTATCTAAAATAAATTCTATCGATTCTGCGCTTTCTCAATTATATTCAATCAAGCCACCTACGACTAAGGTTACGCAGGCAGTAGAAGATGCACAAAAGTTTCATGATGGGCAGTTAAGACGAAGCGGTATTCCATATGTGATACATCCTATTTGTGTTGCTTGTATTGTTGCATATTATGGTGGAGATGAATCTATGATTTGTGCTTCACTTTTGCATGACGTTGTGGAGGATACATTATGTGAAATTGGTTATGTATACGAAAAATATGGAGAATCAGTAGGAAAACTTGTTGATGCTTTGACTAAAATCGTTCAGATTCGAGACGGGGAGCTACCATCTGCTACTAGTAACGAAAAGCTAGCTGCTCAGGCACTTTCGTTTCGTAAAATTTTACTTGCAAGCGTAGATGATGCAAGAGTTCTTATCATTAAAATTAGCGATAGAATGCATAATATGCTTACACTGGACGCACTTAGCACTAAGAAGCAAATGAGAATAGCAGAGGAAACATTAGTAGTATATGCGCCCATTGCACATAGGCTTGGAATTTCTTCTCTAAAAAATGAACTAGAAGATAAGAGCTTTTATTACTACTATTCAGGCGAATATAATAAGATTCAAAATTATATTAACAATGAAAGCCAGAATCTTAGATTAAAGTTAAATCACTTCAAAAACAAAATAGAGACTTTTTTGCTTGGTAATGGATTCTTGCGCAATAGCTTTGAGATTCATGGTAGGCTAAAGCGTCCATATTCTATTTATCTTAAGATGCAAAGAAAGGGTATTGGTATTGATGAGATGTTAGATTTACTAGCAACGCGAGTTATAGTAAAGACTCCTCTTGATTGTTACCGCGCATTAGGCATAATTCATTTGAATTTTAAGCCGATTCCATCAAGATTAAAAGATTACATAGCCCTACCAAAGGAAAACGCATATCAAACTATACATACTACTGTGTTTGATGATGGGGCTATTTTTGAAGTGCAGATTCGCACATTTGATATGCATAAAATAGCTGAATTTGGAGTAGCTGCTCATTGGAAATATAAAAGTGGTGGTATCGCTCCAAATACGGAATGGTTAAAGAATATGCAATATGGTGATAATTCTATTGAGGAATTTTATGAACTTGCAAAAAATGATCTATATAACGAAGATATTATTGTATTTTCGCCAAATGGAAAGACATTTAATTTACCATTTGGCTCTGTTGTGCTAGATTTTGCCTATGCTGTGCATAGCGAGTTGGGAAATAAGGCTAAGATGGCTTATGTAAATCATCAACCTGTTTCATTATTGCAAAAGTTAAAGAGCGGAGATATAGTGCATATTGTTACAAGTGAGCAAGCTCAAACACGATGCACATGGATAGATTCTGTAAAAACATCTAAAGCAAAAGCCCATATGCGCACTATATGCAATAATAAAATTAAAGAAATTGATAGAAAAGTGGCATTCAATATACTTAGCACAATATTTGAAAAAGAACATGTGATGTTTTATGAGTTTGTTAAGAATAATAATCTTGATGGTTGTATTTATCGTGCTGCGACTGATTTGGTATTTCTAAAGGATATTAAGAATCGAATCAAAAAAGAATATAACATTGATAATAATTTCTTTGCAATGTTGCGATTTAAGACCATAAAACTTAGCCCATTGCAATTTGACAATCTATTAATTTACACTAATCGTAATATTAATGAGGCTTTATTTGATTCTTGTTGTCATCCAAAATATGGAGATTCTATTGTAGCAATAAAAAAAGGACAAAAAGCTATTGTTCACCATAAGCTTTGTGAAAGTGCTAATCAAGAAATCAATAATGGCGATAATCAGCTTTTTATAAAATGGACAAAGAATGTAAAATATAGATTTAGGATCATTGCCAAGCTTGAGGATAAGAGAGGCACTATGGCTACTTTCCTAAATGCTATAGCAAAGCATCAATATAATGTCATTAGTATTTCATATGATAGCCACAAGAATACATTTTCGCCACTTTGTGAGTTGATTGTGGAATCTGATAGTAGAGATGGTAAATTCTTGTATGATGTGATCAAGAAGAAATTTAACATAGTTGAGATTTCTAGCCTGAAAGATGCTTATCAAGGCTCATAATTTATTTAAGGATGCAAATGAAACCAATCCGAGATTCTAATATATGCAACAATGTAGAAGAAGCAATGAATGAGTTTGAGAGAGGCTGTATAGAGTTTATAGGTAAAGAGTATATAGAATCATTAGTATCTAGATTCTATACAACTGGCAAGAGATTTATTGTTAAAGCCGGTTTTGATCCTACTGCGCCAGATTTGCATTTAGGTCATTCTGTATTACTAACAAAGTTAGCTACTTTTCAGAAATATGGCGGTATAGTGAAATTTCTTATAGGGGATTTTACCGCCACAATAGGCGATCCTTCGGGCAAAAACGAGACTAGGAAACCTTTAAGCTTTGAAGAAGTGGCACAAAATGCAAAAACATATGAGACACAGGTGTTTAAGATACTAAACCCAGAATTTACAGATGTGTGTTTTAATAGCAAATGGCTAAGTAGCTTGGGTAGTGTTGGGATCATGCAGCTTACTTCACATTATTCAGTAGCGCGCATGATGGAAAGAGATGACTTTACCAAACGATATAAGGATAATCTACCCATATCTATTGTTGAATTTATGTATCCATTATTACAAGGTTATGATTCAGTAGCTCTTGATTGCGACATAGAGTTGGGTGGTGGAGATCAGAAATTCAATTTGCTTGTAGGTAGATCTTTGCAAAGGGCATATAATTGTAATAAAGAACAAAGTGTACTTACTATGCCGTTATTAGAGGGTTTAGATGGTGTGAGTAAAATGAGCAAGAGCTTAAATAATTATATTGCACTAGCAGAAGAGCCCAATAGTATGTATGCGAAGATTTTAAGCGTGTCAGATACACTTATGTGGCGTTATTACGAATTAATAAGTTCTAAGACATTAAAGGAGATAGAAGTCATAAAGCAAGATGTAGCGAATCATGCGCTGCATCCAAAAGCAGCAAAAGAAGCATTAGCCTTAGAGATTACATCTAGATTCCATAATGAGATCCTAGCTAAACAGGCGCAAGAAGAATTTAATAGAATCTTTTCTCAAAAGAGTTTGCCTAGTGATATGGACTCCATATATATACAGATTGACTCTTGGATATGCAAGGTTTTGTTGGATTTAGGATTTTCTCCATCTAGCTCACAGGCTAGGCGTGATATTAAGGCTGGAGCATTGCAAATCAACGAAGAAAAGATCAAAGATGATAGCTATGTTTTTTCACAAAAGGGTCAGTATGTTATAAAATTAGGCAAAAGAAAATTCGCTAAAATTGTTGTTATTGATTAATCACATATAAATTTATATTAAGGCATGTATATGCAACAAACATTTCAAAGTTTAAAAATAGGTAAATATACAATTAAGTATCCAATATTCCAAGGCGGAATGGGCGTAGGAATTAGTTGGGATAGATTGGCTGGTAATGTCTCTAAAGAGGGTTGTTTAGGTATTATTTCAGCAGTTGGGACAGGTTATTATAAGAATATGCAGTTTGTAGAGAGAATTCTCTCAAGTAAGCCACTAGAGGCAATTAATTTTTATAGTAGGAATGCTCTAAATGAAATTTTTAAAAATGCAAGAAAAATTTGTGGCAATAACCCATTAGGCACTAATATACTCTATGCTATTAATGACTATGGTAGGGTTGTTAGAGATGCTTGTGAAGTAGGAGCAAATATGATTATTTCTGGTGCTGGGCTGCCTACTAATATGCCAGAATTTACGAAGAATTTTCCAGAAGTAGCTCTAATTCCTATTGTTTCTTCAGCTAGAGCATTACGCATTATTTGCAAAAGATGGAGCGAGAGATATAAGCGAGTCCCTGATGCGATTGTTGTAGAAGGTCCATTAAGTGGAGGACATCAAGGTTTTAAATACGAAGATTGTTTTAAAGAAGAATATCAATTAGAGAATCTTGTCCCAAAAGTTGCCGAAGAAGCAAGACAATGGGGAAATTTTCCAGTTATTGCTGCTGGTGGAATATGGGATAGAAAAGACATAGATAAAATGCTTTCATTAGGTGCTAGCGGAGTGCAAATGGGGACTAGATTTTTAGGCACTTATGAATGCGATGCAGAGGCGTATAGGGAGATTATGCCAAACATTGTAAAGGAAGACATTGAGCTAGTTAAGTCTCCTGTTGGATTTCCTGCTAGAGCATTGAAGTTAGGAGTGCTTGAGCGATTAAAAGAAGGCAATGCTCCTAAGATAAAATGTATAAGTAATTGTGTTTCTCCATGTCATAGAGGTGAGGAAGCAAAGAAAGTTGGATATTGTATAGCCGATAGTTTGGGTAAGGGTCATTTAGGAGATAAGAGAGAAGGATTATATTTTAGTGGAGCAAATGGCTATCGTATCAATGAAATTGTGCATGTGAAAGACCTTATTGATGAGTTAACACAACGTTAAGCGAGGAATCATGCGCTATATCCTACTCTTTTTGTTGTATTTTAGTGGGATATATGCTAACACTCTACGCATTGAAAATGTTATACCATTTGGGGTTTCTAGCCTACGATTAGATGGGAATAGACCTATACAGAAAAAAGATATAATAGCTCAACTTAAATTAAATGAAACTACATCATATATTGATTTATCTGCTGTCTTTGTCCCAAAAAACAAAAAGGAATATAATTTTTCAAATAAAACTCAAATTGTTGTTGCACAAAATGATAATACAAAAAATAAAGAGCGTTTAAGGATTGTAGTAACACTTACTCCAAAAACTGAATTTGAATATAAAATTAATGGTAAAACTTTATATGTCTATATCAAGGAAAAAAATAGCTCTAGATCAAGTGTTCCGTTAAATTCAAAACCAACGCAACCAGATCCTAAACCGCAAGTAAAGCAGCCTATAATCACAACAAAACCACCAGCTACACCAGTGCAACCACCAAAGGCTACTGCACCAATAAAGCCAGCCAACACTACGACTCCTAACTCTCAAGATAAGAAAAATCAGCCAAATCCAATTTTAGTATCCAAGTCTAAGCCTAGCAATAAAAAAGATGGCAATAACAATAAGAGAATTATAATGCTAGATCCAGGTCATGGAGGTAAAGATTGTGGTGCACAAGGAGTAGCAAAAACCTGTGAAAAAATAATTGTTCTTAGTATAGCACAGTTGGTAGCAAAGGAGCTTGATAAAAGTGGGCACATAGTATATATGACTAGGAATAGTGATGTTTTCATAGAGCTGCAAAGAAGGACAGAAATGGCTAATGAAGTTAAGGCAGATCTATTTATATCAATTCATGCCAATTCAATGCCAGAGGGCTCTACTAAGCAACCAAAGGGAGTAGAGACATATTTTCTATCTACAGCTAGGAGCGAGCGCGCAAGAACTGTGGCTGCTAATGAGAATCAAGGACAAGATTTTGATGAGAAAGGCGTAGATATATTAGCTAAATCCCTAATCAATCATAGAATCCCAGCTTCGACCAAATTGGGTATGGAAATTCAAGATGGAATTATAAAGGAGCTTAAAAAAACATATAAAGAGCATTTAGACGGAGGTGTTCGTGAGGGTCCATTTTGGGTTTTAGTTGGAGCTAAGATGGCATCTGTGCTTGTAGAGGTGGGATATAACTCTCATCCAATAGAGGCTCAAAGGCTTAAAGATAAAGCATATCAGTCTATTATTGCTAATGGAATTGTAAGGGGCATTAATAGATTTATAGAAAGAAATCCATCTGTTAGATATTAGATATTAATTACATTCTAATATGTTCTTGCAAAGAAATGGCATCTAATTGATTCTTAAATCTTGGGCTTTTTATCTTTATGATTTTTCATTTTTGAACATATAAATGCGATACCAATGAATCCTATGCCAATAAGTCCTGTAATAACTTCGCTTACTTCTATAAATATTTTTAATAACATAATAATGGCTAATGCAAAAATGGCATAATGCGCCCCATGTTCAAGATATATATATTCTTGCAATGCTTTCTTTTCTACCAAATATATGGTGAGGCTTCTAACAAACATTGCTCCAATACCTAATCCTATCATGATAATAAATATATTGCTGCTTAGAGCAAACGCACCTATTACTCCATCAAAGCTAAAACTAGCATCTAATACTTCTAGGTATAGGAATCCAGCAAGCCCATTACGAATCCCATCTTCACCCATAATTGAGCTTATGCTAGACAGTAGCAAATATACTACTAAAGCGCAAAAATATACTACTCCTATCATAAAATCTTTAGTGAGCAGAAGCAGAGCTACACCAATGATACATGAAAATAATACAGATATATTAGATATATTCATGATTGTGTTGATTATAGGGTTTGATTCTATCCATGTTAGCCATTTTTCCTCTCTGCTAGAATCAAAGAAAAAATCTAAAAACACCATGAGTAAAAATGCCCCACCAAAAACATATATTTGATTTATATTCTTCTCTAATGCTTGGTGATATTCACTAGGATTATACATAGCAATGTAAAGCGTCTCGAAAAATCCCATTTTGCTAGCTATACATACAATAGCAATAGGAAATACAAACCGCATACCAAATACTGCTATTGGTATTCCCCAATATATAAAACGTGTGCGCCATTTTTTATCCATGTTGTCTAATACTTTTGCATTTACTACAGCATTATCAAAAGAGAGGCTAATCTCTAGCACAGATAATAATGAGCAGATAAATACAGCATGTATACCACCCAAATAAAAGGCTATAAACAAACCTATGATTGTTATGATAAATGAGCTGTAAAAATACTTCATGTACAATCCTTCACATTCTCTTATTTTTAACTTGATTTTTTTTGTTCTTACGTAATTCTCTAAAGATGATATAAATTGATACTTGTTTGCTGCCCCTTGTAACCATAAAGCTTTGCTCAAAAAATATTATAAATGTAACCAAAGCACCTACTACTAGCGATAGCGAAACAGACACCATTGTTATAAAGTTGTTGAAAAATGCTATTAAATAGTCTATTTGTTCTGGTTTATCTGTATTTTGCAAAAATGTAAGTAAAGAAATAATACTTTTGTATCCATAGCTTCCCGGGAACATAGGTAGCAAGCAAGGAAAAACAATTACTTCTACAGGGACTTTGACGCGCTTAGCAATCATCATAGTAAATATTCCCATGCAGAGTGCAGCAAAGAAGCTAGCACCAGCTAAATTAAAAATAGGCGACAGTAATAAAAGCGAGCGTATTAGATAACCTAGTGCCGCTGTTAACATGATTCCCAATAAAATTTTTTTTGGTGGATTACAAAGATATCCAAATCCAAATGCTGAAATCATTGCAAATATTACATTGATGGCTATATGACTAAATGATTTAGAATTAAAGAAATCTGTATGTAGAAATTCCATTAAATGCGGAATAGATTCTAAAACATTAGACATTGATTATGCTCATTTTAGAAATATCTAAAGTGATATATACACCTATTGCTATACATATAAGCCAAACACACATATTAATGCCCCTGCTAACTGCCATAAGAGTGTATTCATGTAAAATGTCTACAAGTGAGTTAATAATTTGCATACCTGGTATAAGATACAATATACTGCAGCCTATGGCGATTTCTGGCGTAGCTGTGATTCCAAGATATACACCTGTATATGCGCTAAATGATGAAGCAAAAGACACTATCACCAAGATTCCGCGAATATCAACCTTGAATTTAGTAAGGATAAATCTCAATGAGAATCCTATCAATGTCCCTACAAAAACACAAAGTAGAGCACCTACGTCTCCGTTAAAGAGTTTACATAAAGTAGTATTTGCAATACAAGCAGAAAGAAGCGTTGGGATAAAGCCATAATTTTTTATGCTTAAGATATGCTGAAATCTAATATTTGCCTCTTTAAGAGTGATTCTATTATCATGAATCTGCCAACTAAGTGCGCTTAAATCTGAAATGATTCTCAAATTCATACTAAGTAGACTATTTGTTGTAACTCTTGTTCGTCTATTGTCATAATTATTTTTGTCTGTTACGTTAATGCTAATATATTTTAACCAAATAATCATATTTACATCATAACCAAAACTATGCCCAATACGACTAGTGCAACGAACAATCCTTGATGTATAAGCTCCATTAGCAAGTAGGGCTGTAGCATATAGTGCCAAGAAATCAACCAATTCTTCTATATCAGCTTTAGTCTTTCTAATAGGCTTGGAAAGATTGGAATCCAAATCCATAGCCTTATCTGATTTCATAATTTCATTCTCCATACTTCATACTCTATGCAATATCCATGTTTGTTATCTTGCCTTGTTTCCTTGCCTCTTGATATTCTTCTTTGCTCCACTCATTAATAACTTGACCTTCATTGATTCTTATTACCCTTTGGGCAAGCTCTATTGTGCTTGGTCTGTGAGCAATTATGATTAGGATTTTGTCTTCTTTTAGTAGACTTAATGTATCTTTAAAAATCTCTTCTGTATGTTCATCAAGAGCACTTGTTGCTTCATCTAATATTAGAATATCCGGATTCTTATATATTGCTCTAGCAATGGCTATTCTCTGCCTTTGACCACCACTAAGGTTTTTGCCAAACTCATCTAGTATAGTGTGAATTCCAAACTCAAAGTTTTGGACAAATTCATATGCCTGTGCTTTCTTTAGAGCATCTATTACTCTTTCTTCATCAATCTCGTTGCCATATGCGACATTGCTAGCAATACTGCCATGAAAAATAAAGATTCTCTGTGTAACAATGGCTATATTCTCTCTTAGGCTTGCCTGTTTGAATTCTTTAACATCAATTCCATTGATTGATACATTTCCTCTGATTGGTTCATAGAATCTAAGTATCAAGTTTACAAGTGAGCTCTTCCCACTACCGCTCTTGCCAATGAGAGCTGTAACAGTATTACGCTTAAAGCTTATGCTAAGATTTTTCAATGCCTCAAGATTGTCATACCGTAGGGTTACATCGTTGATATCTATGGAGTGAATAGGGGCTTTTAATATCTTTGTTCCATCTTTGATACTAGGTTCTCTATCCAGAATATCTGAAATTCTCTCACTTGCAACAAGAGCTGATTGCACACCTATAAAGCTACCATTAAGACTTTTGATTGGCTTGTATAGTAAAAGCATAGCTGCTGTAATAGAAAAAAACTCGCCTGTAGTTAGTTGCCCTTGTATAACTTCCCTACCACCTATAATAACTACAATAGCAATAGCTATTGAGGCTAAAAACTCCATTACCGGAGATGTAAGTAAACTTATTCGAGTAGATTTTCTTGTTAATTGGAACATATTGTCGCTTTCTTGCTTGTAGTGATTATATTCTAGCTTTTCGCCTGAATTTGCTTTGATGATCTCCATATTATTAAATATCTCAAGAAGCCTTGAGGACATATTTACACCGCTTTGGAAGCTTTCATTGGCTAAGGCTCTAAGTTTTTTTGCGATTATGCGAATGGGAATGAGACAAAGAGGCATGATAGCAAATGCTAGGAGAGCCAAGAATGAGCCATTATATATAATCACAATAGCATAGGCTAGTATAGTCAAACAGGTATTGAGTAGATTCATAGGATATACTGTAGCGAATTCTGTTACTGTGCCTATATCGTTGATTCTAGAAAATAGTTCACCACCTCGCTTTTTATCAAAAAATCCAAGCTCAAAGCTTAACAAGTGTTTTAACATATTCTCACGCATAAGCTTATTTACGTTTGCGCTGATATATGACATATAGTATCCTTGTATATAAGAACCTAAACCCTTCACAAAGAATACTGTTATGAGTGCTAGAGGAATAATATATAGCATACTTTCATCTTTTGCTTCGAAGACTTTATCAGTTAGAGGCTTAATTACATATGCGCTACCCCCAGACCCAATAGCTCCAATAACCATTCCAACAATGAGCATGAAATAATGCCACTTATGCATAGTGATATAATGCCAATAACGTCTAAAAAAAAGCTTTATGTCTTTTTTCAAATTGGGCTTCATCAAAACTCCTGTTGGTTGATAAGGTTTAAAATTATAACATCAAGTTGCCAATGCAAAAAAATTCAGTCCACTAAGCTATTGAGGCTACATAAAGGATTTATTTGAATGTAATATTGTCAATTTTGTAATTTAAATATATGGTATATTGGTTTTTTTGTTTATATCTTTAGTCTGCTACATAATTTATATGATTTTTGGTTTATTATTCTATTTCAAATAGAATTTACATATTAAGCATAAGTAAATTTATAATAGTTAATAACATTAAGAAGACTGAATTTTATTGTCTATATCGCTAACATTTCAACTTAGGCTAAGTAGCCCGTAATGTTTAATGAAGTAGTAATTTTCTAGGTATAAGAGTTACTTCATTGGTTCTGTTGCTATGTTTGCTTTCTTATTTCCAGTAATTTCGTAAAATGCTTTTAAAATTGGATTTTCATTGTTTTTGTGCCTTGCTATGCTTAATAGCATCGCTTCATAATCGCGTGGAATAACCTTAAAGAACTCGCGTTCATCAAAATTATTCAGAATCTTTTTTGCAACTTTAGATTGTGTATGCTTTAAATGGGTTGTAATGAGACACTCAACTTCACTTGCATCATTTGAATCTAGTTCACGAATATCAACTAATTCTGTGTTTATGTTTGCTGTGTTATGTTTGCCGTAAATGTATGCAATGCCTCCACTCATACCAGCTGCAAAATTCCTACCAATATCACCTAGCACTACTACAACACCGCCAGTCATATATTCGCAACCATGTTGTCCAACACCCAAACATACGGCTTTTACGCCAGAATTACGAACACAAAATCTCTCGCCAACAATACCATCTAAATATACCTCTCCTTGTATTGCTCCATATAGGCATACATTGCCTGCTATTATATTTTCCTCTGCGGCAAAAGTAGCTGCATCTGATTTATGAACGATAATCTTACCTCCGCTCAAGCCTTTACCTAAATAATCATTAGCGTCCCCAATTATTTTAAGTGTTACGCCATGATTTAGAAAAGCACCAAAACTATTACCTCCATTGCCATGTGTAATTATAGTGATACTATCTTCTTCTAAGCCAGCCTTACCATGCACACGAGTGATTTCAGAGCTTAGAATCGTGCCAAATGTTCTACCTGTGATATTGCTTACTTCTAACTCTAAATGCACATTTTTGCCTTTTGTAATTGCAGATCTAACCTGTGGCAATATAACACTTACATCTCTGCTTGCGTCCAAATTAAGACGTTGATAGTCCTTGCAATGTGTATTTGTCCTATTGTATGTCAAAGGATTGTGTAAGATTCTATCCAAGCTAATCTTTTTTGCTTTTTTAAGTGTTATCTTTGTTAGGTTTTCATATCCAGATAATTTAGCATTGCTATATGATAGTGATAGTTTACTGCTGCGTTGCAATTTATCACTGCGACCAACCATAGAATCTAAATTCTTAAAGCCCAGTAATGCCATGTATTCGCGTAGATTTTGCGCAATAAAATGCATAAAATTCACAACATGCTCAGGCTTACCTGTGAATTTATTGCGTAAAAATTCATTTTGCGTTGCGATTCCGAATGGACATGTGTTAAGGTTGCAAACACGCATCATAGTGCAGCCAAGCACAACTAAAGGAGCAGTTGCGAAGCCAAAGTCTTCGGCACCAAGTAGTGTAGCAATTGCTAAATCTCTACCGCTTAAAAGTTTGCCATCAACCTCTAGCCTTACCTTTTCACGCAATCCATTTAGAATTAGCGTCTGATGCACTTCTGCTAAACCAAGTTCCCACGGTATGCCAGCATTTGCAATAGATGTCCTAGGGCTAGCACCAGTGCCACCATCATAGCCAGAGATTAATATCGTATCTGCTCCAGCTTTGGCTACCCCTGCTGCGACAGTGCCTATACCGCTTTCACTAACAAGTTTTACTGAAATCTTTGCTTCCCTGTTTGCATTTTTTAGATCAAATATTAGCTGCGCTAAATCTTCAATAGAGTAAATATCGTGATGAGGTGGTGGGGAGATTAATGTAACGCCGGGAGTTGAGTTACGAGCATTGGCTATCCATGGATATACTTTTTTGCCCGGTAGCTGACCCCCTTCACCCGGTTTTGCTCCTTGTGCTATTTTTATTTGAATCTCTTTACTGTTTACTAGGTAGTTAATGCTTACACCAAATCTACCACTTGCTACTTGCTTAATGGCAGAGTTTGCACTATTTTCATTAGTAAATGGCTTGAATCTATCTTCATTCTCACCTCCTTCGCCTGTGTTGCTCTGTCCTTTAATCCTATTCATTGCAATAGCTAGGCATTCATGTGCTTCTTTTGATATAGATCCATAGCTCATTGCACCAGTTTTGAATCTTCTTACAATTGATTCTGTGCTTTCTACTTCGTTAATTGAAATTGCTTGTGAAAAATCCATGTCCATACAATGCCTAATATGCACAATTTTAGAATCCACAATATTTACATATTCTTTAAACTCATTATAATTGGCATTTCTGCATGAGTTTTGTAATTTGTAAATCATAAGCGGATCGTATAAATGCTCTTCTTTAGTATTATCTGTATTGCCATTTGGATATTTTCCACTGCGATATCCATGTAAACCAATGCTTTCTAGCTCCTGTGTTAATGTGTTATTGTTAGCAGCAGGAGAGCTAAATGCATTATTATGCAGTCTTACTACATCACGTAAAATATCATCACAATCAATTCCTTCAATATTTGTTTGTGTGCCACTAAAGTGAGAGTTAATAAGCTCACTAGAAACTCCCAATGCTTCAAATATTTGGGCTCCATTGTAGCTTTGAAGAGTAGATACGCCCATTTTTGAGGCAATCTTAATAATGCCATCGGTTGCAGCATTGACGAAGTTATTTACGCCTTCTTCATACTTAATTTTTAATCTGCCTTGTTTTATTAATGACGCAATAGAATCATATACCAAATATGGGTATACAGCAGTTGCACCATATCCTAGCAGACATGCCAAATGATGTATCTCTCTTGGTTCAGCACTCTCTATGATAATACTTGCCTTAGTTCTCTGTGATGTTCGCACTAAGTGATGGTGTAAAGCAGAAGTTGCTAGTAAGCTTGGAACATATAAGTGATTGTTATCTAACCCTCTATCGCTCAATATTAATATTTGAATACCATTTGATATTGCCTCATTTGCTTGCAAGAAGATTCTTTGTAACACTTCTTCTAGCACATTGTGCTCTCCACATAGTTCTTTGTTTAGCTCACTTTTTTCAAAGAGAAGTGAGATTGTTTTGCTTTTAAAGCCCCTTGATTCCAAGTGTGAAATCTTGTAAAATTCTTCACTATTTATAATTGGTCTTGAAATGCGGATTCTTTTAGCATTATTTGCATTTGGTTGCAATAGATTGCTTTCTTTACCAATGTAATTTCTACAACTTGTAACGATCCTCTCACGCATGGAATCTAGCGGCGGATTTGTAACTTGAGCAAAAAGCTGTTTAAAATAATTGAAAAGAGGTTGAGGATTCGGACTTAATAGTGCTAATGGGGTATCTACTCCCATACTAGCTAGAACTTCCTTGCCATTGCAAGCCATTTGCTCTATACTTAACGTTAATTCATCATAACTATATCCAAAGGCTCTTTGTAGTATTGAAATATGTTGTAAGTCTTGTTGCGAAAGTGAATTTTGATTATATGAATTACTAATTGATGCAATATTACCTTTGTTAGTGCCAGCAGCGGAATTTGCACTCTTTTTTTCCGATTTTTTACTAGGAACTCGTTGTTTTGTGATTTCATAAGTGCTATCAGGCTCTGTATCTAATTCATCTATATTTATTTTATCCAACACAATTAAATTTTTTAGCCACTTCTCATATGGTTTTGCATGAGCATATTGCATTTTGATTTCTTCATCTGCTATAACGCGTCCTTTTTGCGTATCTACCAATAATAGCTTGCCAGGCTCTAGCCTCTTTTTTTCTTTGATATTTGATTCATTAATCTTTAATGCTCCTGTTTCACTTGATAGGATTAAAAAGTCATCTTTGGTAATGTAATATCTAGATGGACGAAATCCATTCCTATCAAGACTAGCCCCCATTATAACTCCATCGCTAAATATTATAGAAGCAGGTCCATCCCATGGTTCCATAAATGTTGAATTAAATTCATAAAAACTACGTTTTGTTTTATCCATAGAATCGTTTTTGCTCCATGGCTCTGGAATCATTAACATGATTGCTTCCTCCAAGCTCCTACCATTCATTATTAAAAATTCCAAAGTGTTATCAAACATAGCCGAGTCGCTACTAGGTTTTGCAATGATAGGAAAAACTTGTGATAAATCTTCGATATATTCTGATTGGCAAGTTCCCTCTCTAGCTTTCATAGAATTTACATTTCCATTTATTGTATTGATTTCACCATTGTGCACTATGTATCTATTTGGGTGTGCACGTTCCCAACTAGGGAATGTGTTTGTAGAAAATCTTGAATGTACAAGACAGATTGCAGATTCTACATTCAAATTTTGAAAATCAAGATAAAAATCGCTTACTTGAGTGGAAACCAACATACCCTTATAGACTATTGTGCGTGAAGAAAAGCTTGATATGTAGAATTTTGGAACATGCAATGCTCTTTTCTCAATTAGCCTTCTAGTAATATATAGTTTACGTTCAAAATCTACGCCTCTTGCAATGTCTGTAGGTTTTTTAATAAATGCCTGTAAGATGTAGGGCATGCTATTTCTAGCGGCTTCACCAATGATTATTGGGTTTGTTGGAACTTCTCTAAAGCCTAATAATTCTAGTGAACTTTCTTTTATTCCGTTTGTGAATATATCTATACCTTGCTTCTTTGAGCTCTCATTTGGCGAAAGAAATATTTGAGCTACTGAATAATCTCCCTCATCTGGCAGATCAAAATTTAGATTCTGAGTTTTAAAGAATTTATGCGGAATTTGTATTAACATTCCTGCACCATCGCCGCTATTTTTTTGCGCTCCGCCTCTATGCTCTAAATTCTCTAAGATTGTTAATGCATCTTTAATTAGTTTATGTGATTTTATTCCTTTGATATTTGCAATTGCTCCTATGCCACAGGCATCATGCTCATTGCGAGGGTTATATAGTCCATTCTGTTTGAAATCTTGCACATTATCTAAGTCTATCATAATACTTCCCTTGACTAAATCTAACTAGATTATACTAAAATATTTTACTTGCTTGTTATGTTTATGTTTGCTTTATGAAACACTTGCTTGCTCTAAAGCGTAAGGTGATTTAGCCCTACATAATTATTTAGTTGAATTCACATTTGTATCTTTCTAGCAATTTATATTGTTTATAGTAGTCCTTTTTAAGGTTTGTAATTTGTTATTGCTTATATTATTGCTTGTTATATGCTTAATTAACTATTCAATGTATGTAAAAATTACAACAAACAATAATATAATGGATTATTAAAGATTTTCTATATACTATAAATTTATATCCTTAACTCCATAAATAAGCCAAGATGTCTTTATCCATTAAATCATTAAACTATGATTTTATGTTATAATTTTGCTTTTCTTATTTTGATATTGTCAAGTTTTTTGGTTAGAATAAGAAATACATTTCAACTATTAAGGTTTGTTAGGAGTTGCATTATGATGAATGTAGATATTTTTGAAAAAGTCAAAGTATTGGTGGCTGAAGAACTAAAAGTAAAAGAAGAAGAAATTAAGCCAGAGTCTGACTTTGTTAAGGATTTGAATGCGGATAGTCTTGATGTAGTTGAGTTTATTATGGCTTTAGAAGAAAAATTTGATATAAAAATCCCAGATGAGTCCGCAGAGAAAATAAAAACCGTTCAAGATGTAGTTAATTACATTGCTGAATATCAGGCGGCTTCTGAATAATTTCCAGATATTTTATATTTTAAGGAATAGTGTTGCGAAGAGTTGTAGTAACGGGAATGGGCATGGTAAATGCGCTAGGATTGAACAAGGACGATTCCTTTGATCGAATAGTTAAAGGTGAATGCGGAATCAACCACATAAAGTCCTTTGATACAAAGGATTTCCCTGTTCGAATTGCCGCCGAGGTTGAAGGGTTTGATCCTGAATCTGTTCTTGAAGCAAGAGAAGTAAAAAAAGCTCATAGATTTATTCAGCTGGGATTATTGGCAAGTAGAGAAGCTTTATTGGATAGTAATAAAAATGTTAAGCAATCTTTTCTTGATCCCAATCTTACAATATTAAGCGATGTGAGTGATAGATTTGGTGTTAGTTCCGCTGCTGGAATTGGTGGATTGGAAGTCATACAAAATAACTCCATAGCATGCCATACTAAAGGACCAAGGCGCATTAATCCATTTTTTATTCCTTCTGCTCTTGTAAATATGCTTGGCGGATTTGTTTCTATTCAACATAGAATTAAAGGTGCTAATATCTCTAGTGTTACTGCCTGTGCAGCTGGAACTCATGCTATCATAGAAGCTGCAAAGACAATAATGGTTGGCAGTATGGATAAAATGCTTGTAGTAGGTTCAGAGTCTACAATTTGTGAAGTAGGTATTGGAGGATTTGCAGCTATGAAAGCATTAAGTTCTTGTAGCGATCCAAAAAAAGCCTCAAGACCTTTTGACAAGAAGCGAGATGGATTTGTTATGGGTGAAGGTTCTGGAGCATTGGTTTTAGAAGATTATGAGCAAGCCAAGGCAAGAGGGGCATTTATCTATGCTGAGCTTTGCGGATTTGGCGAGAGTGGTGATGCTAATCATATCACCACTCCAGCACCAGAGGGCGAGGGTGCTTATCGTGCTGTTATGGATGCCTTAAGAATGGCGAAATTAAGACCTGATTATATTAATGCTCATGGCACCAGCACATATTATAATGATATATTTGAAACTAAAGCATTGAAATTAGCTTTTAATAATAATGTCCCCCCTGTTAGTTCCACCAAGGGGCAGCTTGGGCATTGCCTAGGAGCTGCAGGTGCAATTGAGGCTGTTATATCAATACTTGCTATGCAAAATGGTATTATGCCGCCCACAATTAATCAAGAAGAAAAAGATGAACTTTGTGATATTGATTATATTCCTAACTCTCCTAGGAGTGCAACTATAAATTCTGTTATGAGTAATTCATTTGGTTTTGGCGGAACTAATAGTGTAGTGATTTTCAAAAAAGTATAAATATGGCAACTTATTTAGATTTTGAACAACGGCTAAAATCTTTGCAAGAAGATATAGAATCTGCACGCATGAGGAATGACGATGTTGCGATACAAATCTTGCAAAAAGAGTTGAACGAAGAAATAAATAAAGTTTATTCTAACCTAAATGATTATCAAAAGCTGCTTCTAGCAAGACACCCAGATAGACCATATGCTCTTGATTATATAGAAATGATATTGGAAGATCCATATGAAATTTTTGGAGATAGGCATTTTAGTGATGATAAGGCTATTGTTTGCTTTCTAGGTAAGATAAATAACGAAAGAGTAATGGTTATTGGAGAAGAAAAGGGCAGAGGGACTAAGAATAAGATTATTCGTAATTTTGGTATGCCTAATCCTGAAGGATATAGAAAAGCCTTAAGAGTCGCTAAGATGGCGGAAAAGTTTAATATTCCTCTTCTTATGCTCATAGATACAGCTGGTGCATATCCGGGTTTGGGAGCAGAAGAAAGAGGACAGAGTGAAGCCATAGCTAAGAATCTTCAAGAATTTGCTGTGTTGCAGATCCCTACTATCTCTATTGTTATAGGAGAGGGTGGTAGCGGAGGTGCATTAGCCATTGGTGTAGCTGATAGGCTTGCTATGATGGAATATTCTATCTTTAGTGTTATCTCTCCTGAAGGTTGTGCTGCTATTTTATGGAATGATCCAACAAAGATTGAGGCAGCAACAAAAGCCATGAAGATTACTCCTAATGAATTAAAAAAGGCAAATTTGATTGACGATATTATTAAAGAGCCTAGTAGTGGTGCGCATCGAAATAAAAAAGAAGCTGCAAAAAGTATTAAAAATTATTTCTTAGAATCCCTAAATAAAATACGTTCTGATTCTAATTTTATTAATACTCGCTATGAAAAGCTTATGAGTTATGGATCATTTTTAAATAACTCATCTTCATAATAGTTTTATTATGTCTGGCGTATACATTATAACCAATAAGTTATTTTTTATTTTAGTTGTCTAGTATTTTGATTGACATTAATATCTTTTATCTTAGTTTAATATGCAATTTGTAGAATCGCTATAAGCTTAAGATTTTACATATTGAGTGAATTACCCACCAGCTCAAGGCAGTTGGGATTTCTGCTTAATGAGGATTAAAATGAAATTAGTTTTGTAGGTAGCCCACTAACGATGTCCATTACCTTTTGTGAATATCATTTACATAAAATCTAATAGAATTAACACCTTCTTTTTTTGCCCATTCATATGCTTTAGAAACAAAAGCCCAATGTATATGTGAGAAGAATTTTTCTAGATATACTGGTCTTGCATTCTTATGATCTATATAGTAGGCATGCTCCCAAACATCAACTACTAAAAGCGGAATCTTGTCTTCTGTTATAGGTGTAGCTGCATTGCTTGTCTGCACAATTTCCATTTTGCTATTTGAGGTGTTATAAACAAGCCAACACCACCCAGCACCAAATAGAGTTGTAGCTGCTTGGAGGAATTTCTCCTTAAATCCAGCTAATGAGCCAAACTCTGAATCAATAGCATTTTTTAACTCATCAGATAGTTCAGTTTTATTGGGGCTTATGCAGTCCCAATAAAAGTCATGGTTATATACTTGGGCTGCGTTGTTAAATAACCCTCCACTAGATTTTTTGATTATTTCGTATAAATCTAAGTTTTGGAATTCATTGTCTTTTATGAGATTATTTAGATTTGTTATATATGTGCTATGATGTTTACCATAGTGATAATCAAATGTAGAAGAACTTAAAAAATCTCCCATGGAATCCTTATTATAAGGCAATTTTCGTAATTCAAACATAATATATTCCTTTAAAAAAGATAAACTGTATAGGCATTATAATATTTTTTATTTAATTTTCTTGTTATAGGGTAATTTTGTTTAAATCATAAATATTGATAACGTATTTAAATAATGCAATTTTGCTAGAGATAGAAATTTATAGATTAAGATTCTTTATTTTTGTATTATCTTTAGTTTAGTGAGTAAAATCGTAAAATTTAATTTTATTGATTACATTTTGTAGCATTAAATAACAAAAAGAATTATGTATGATATTTTTCCAATATAATATTTTTACTTTAATTATGACTTATAGTATGATGTAAAGTCATACTTAATTGTATATTTAAACATAATTACAAGGATAACTGATGGATACTAATGCGATTACTTGGACGCAAAATTATATGCCCATAGCAAATAATCTATGGATAAGCGGTTTTGTGGCGTTGTTGCCCATTTTATTGTTTTTGGCATGTCTTGTGTGGTTTAAGCTCAAGGGCTGGGTAGCAGCAGCTTTAACTGTTGGTCTTAGCGGATTAATAGCACTTGTTGTGTATGGTATGCCATTTAATATGGTTATTATGAGTTTTATACAAGGATTTTTAACTGGGCTTTGGCCTATTGCATGGATTATAATTGCAGCAATATTTTTATATAAAATTGCTGTAAAGACTGGTTACTTTGATATTTTAAAACAAAGTGTCATAGCAGTTACTCCAGATCAGAGATTACAAGTTATTTTAATTGCATTTTGTTTTGGTGCATTTTTAGAGGGTGCTATTGGGTTTGGTGGACCTGTTGCAATTACTGCGGCATTGCTTGTAGGATTAGGCTTAAGACCACTATATGCAGCTGGTTTATGTATGATTGCAAATACTGCTCCTGTAGCGTTTGGAGCGGTTGGAATTCCGATTATAGCGTTAGGCAATGCAGTAGGTATACCTGCTAGTGATATTGCCGCTATGGTTGGTCGTATGTTACCTCCTCTTACTATGTTTGTCCCTTTCTTTATTGTTTTCTTGATGAGTGGCTTTAAAGGCGTTAAGGACACATTTCCGGCTGTTTTTGTTGCTGCTTCATCATTTGCTATCGTGCAATATCTAAGCTCTAATTACTTAGGACCAGAGTTACCAGATATTATTTCTGCAATCGTTTCTATTGCAGTTACATCAATATTTTTAAAGTTTTGGCAACCAAGCAATATTGATACAGGCAGTAATTCGAGTGTTGAGCTTCAAGTTCAGCAATATCATATTTGTAAGGTTATCATAGCTTGGATGCCATTTATATTGCTTGTTTTAACAATTACAATTTGGAATATTCCAGATTTCAAGGCTCTATTTAAGGCAGGTGGTGCTTTATCTAATACCAATATAGCATTCCCTATGAGTGGGCTACATAAGGCTATTATACAGATTGAGCCTTTAGTTGCCAATCCTACTCCATTAGGAGCTGTTTGGACATGGAAGTTAATTGATAATCCTGGAACAGCAATATTCTTTGCCGCAGTTCTTAGTATATTTGTGCTACGTGCCACACCAAAGATAGTAATAGAATCTGCAAGCGATACTATTAAAGAAATGTCTATACCCATACTAACCATAGGTCTTGTTTTAGCTTTTGCCTTTATCTCTAAGAATAGCGGGCAAGCCGCTACAATGGGCTTAGCACTATCTCATACAGGTTCATTATTCCCATTCTTCTCTCCTCTGATTGGTTGGATTGGTGTATTCCTTACAGGTAGCGATACTAGCTCAAATCTACTCTTTGGACCACTACAACAAGTTACGGCTAGAGTTTTAGATATGCCAGAAGTTCTTTTCATGGCAGCAAACACAGTTGGAGGAGTTGTTGGTAAGATGATTAGCCCGCAGAGTATAGCTATTGCTTGTGCAGCTGTTGGTTTGGTTGGCAGGGAGTCCGAATTGTTTAGATTTACTTTGAAGTATTCTATTGGTTTTGTATTATTTATTGGGGTTTGGACTATGATAGTTGCCTATGTTATACCTGGAATAATCGTAGCTGTTGGACAATAATCCAATAACATTTACAAGGTCTTAAGCAATCTTTTATAATTAGATTTGATGCTTTGGCTTTGTATACTTGTTTCTTACATTGATGCTATAGATTACTTTCTCTTTCTTGGCTTGATTTATATTTGTTGTTAAATCAAATTGTATTACTATAGTAGGCAATTACCTAACCCTTTGTTAATGCTATAGATTTTTACATTTTATGCTTAGCATACTCCATGTCATTATCATGCTAGAATCTTTCTTTATTTAACCCCAATGATTATGAGAGTAGAATCTATGGATTTCATCGTATCGTTTCTTATCAGAAATAAATACAAGGTTTTAATGTTTTTGTTTGCAAGCGTTTTTACTAGCCTCTTTGGGATTGGAATTTTAGCTTTCATCAATCAGTATTTATTAAAATCAAATATTAGTAATAATAATATAATATGGTATTTTATTATTATTTTAATTGTGTTTTTTCTAAGTTCATGTTTAGTAGAAATTATACTTGGATATTTTGGGCAAAGCTTTATTTTCACTATGCAAACAAGACTTGTAAAACAGCTTCTTGACACACCATTACTAAGAGTCCATGAGATTGGCAAGGCAAAATTACTCGCTTCACTAGGCAATGATGTGCGAACTGTTTCTTTTGGGTTGTTGCGTTTGCCAGATTTTATTCAATCTCTCGTTCTAATCATTTGCACAAGCTTTTATCTTTTTTATCTTTCGATTCAAATATTTATTATTAGTTTTGTATGGATTGTAATTGTATTTTGGATTAATCATTATTTAATGCGAAATGTTTATAAGAATTTCAAAAATTCTCGAGATAGCGATGACTCTTTACAGCTCAATTATCAACATATAATTGATGGACATAAGGAATTAACCCTAAATCGATTTCGTGCTAAATATTATTATGATAATGATTTTATAAAAAATGCTCATAACAAAAAGATTAGCAATGTTAAAAGCAATATCTATCAAAGTATTTCTGGTAATTGGGGAAATACTGCATTGCTAGGTTTAATAGGGCTTGAGTTTTATTGTGCCTTACGTTTTGATTGGGCAAGTCTTGAAGATGCCACAACCATAGCTTTGGTAATTTTATTTTTGCGCACACCACTTGTTACATTGGTGGGGAATTTACCTACTTTAATGATTGCCAAAATATCGCTTGATAAGATACGCAATCTTAATTTACAAGATTACAAGCCAGATTTTACAATCCCCAAGCAAAATATTGTATGGAATAATATTAGGTTTGAGAATGTTAGTTTCTCTTATAATAACGCCTTTAGTCTAAAGCCCACTAACATAGAGATTCATAGAGGAGAGCTTATATTTTTGATAGGTAAGAATGGTAGTGGGAAATCTACCTTTTCTATGCTTTTAGCTGGATTAATACAGCCAAATGAAGGTAGAATCCTGCTTGATTCTACGCCTATTGTATCCGATAATATCGCGTTATATAGGAATCTAATTAGCGCAATATTTAGTGATTTTCATTTATTTACTCAGATATTGTCTAGGGATTCTTTTGCAGATTCTAAACATGTTCAAGAATGGCTAGATATTTTGGAGCTAGATGCTAAGATTGGCATTTACAATAATCATGTGAATACAACTAAGCTATCTACAGGGCAACGTAAGCGAATCGCTATGCTAATAGCCTTATTAGAGGAGAGAGATATTCTTATTCTTGATGAATGGGCGGCTGACCAAGATCCGCTTTTTCGCAGGTTTTTCTATGAAGTATTATTGCCCAAACTTAAAGCAATGGGTAAAACTATTTTTGTAATTAGTCATGATAACTTATATTTTGACATAACAGATAGAATCTTTTTAGCTAAGAATGGAGAGATTTGTGAAATTATAGGCGATAATGTCCAAGAGATTGCTAAGAATGTAGTAGATAAATTCTAATTTTTTGCCATGTCTTAGATTTTTAAAGAAAGCTAAGAATCTCTAAAGGATTCTAAAAGAGATACTTCAAATTCTTTCAGTATAACAAAGTAGCGATTCAATATCACTAGGTAATGGTTTAATATAACAAAATAGATTCACAAGCTAAATCATGATAAGATGATAGAAGTTAGCTAAATATGACTAAACAAAGATTCTTTGTCTTTGCCTAAGAATAATAAATGCTAGATATAACAAATTTATATCTTTATGAGTATATTTTATATTTTCTTAAATACTACAGAGTATTAGGTCTTAATATAGCTAATTAGTAAAACTAATGTAGGTTTAGAATCTATAGACATTTCTATTAGAGATTCCTCGCTTTATTGTGCTTCTTTAAGATATGGTAATGGTAAGGGAGAGATTCACAATATGACTAAACAAAGATTCTTTGTCTTTGCCTAAGAATAATGCAAATGCTAAATATAACCTAAATCATGACAAGATGTTAGTTAAATTAGAATCTATAACATGATTGTTT
>NZ_JRPD02000020.1 GCF_000765805.2 Helicobacter muridarum
TATTCTCTATTGGCTTATTTAAAAAAGTATTCATTGCAGATTCTTTTGCAAAATGGGCAAATGCTGGGTTTGGTGTTGTAGAGAATGGAGGTGTTTTAAATATCTTTGAATCTTGGGTTACATCTCTATCTTATACCTTTCAACTCTACTTTGATTTTAGTGGGTATTGCGATATGGCAATAGGCTTAGGATTATTCTTTGGGATAATGCTGCCTATTAATTTTAACTCTCCTTATAAAGCTTTAAACATTAGTGAGTTTTGGAGGAAGTGGCATATAACTCTTGGGAGATTCTTAAAAGAATATGTCTATATTCCATTAGGAGGAAATAGAAATACAAAGTATAAAGATTATAGCCATTATGGAATCTTAAACAAGCTTCTAACTCTTAGGAATCTCTTTATCATAGCACTATTAAGTGGAATATGGCATGGGGCTGGATATGGATTTGCAATATGGGGATTATTACATGGAATTGCAATGATAATTCATAGAATTTACTCATGGGTGATAGATAATATGATGCATGAGAGAGATTCTAAAAGTTTTTTAAATACCAATCTTAATAATGCTTTAGAATCTAAAGATGAAAAAGATTCTAAAGACATAGACTTTAAGGATTTAGATTCTAAAAGCAAAGCAGATTCTACAAAACAACTCCGCAATACTCCTTTAGCAAAAAATATAAGAAACTTTACTCAAGGCAGATTCTATAAAGTGCTTTGTTGGTTTATCACTTTTAATTTTATCAATATTGCTTGGATATTTTTTAGGAGTGAAAATGTGCAAGGAGCGTTTAATCTTTTAAAGGGAATGTTTGGGATTATTTGGGTTGAGTTACCCTTAAAAGCTCATCATATGCCTAAGCTTTTGGGTCAAATAGGTGGTAGAAATGATACTTTAGTTTATATTATCTTGGCATTTGTGGTATGTGTTTGGTGTAGGAGTGCTACCACAAAATTATCACAACATATAAATAGCATAACATTCACGATTTTGGGAGCAGTGTTTGCATATATCGTATTGGGACTTTTTGTTCAAGATTATAACGTACCATTTTTATACTTTAATTTTTAAAGGCATAAAATGCAAATATTAGGTATTAAACAAATTGTATTTTTTTTCCTTTCTAGTCTCGTTCTTTTTGCAAGCTATTTTATATTCACATTTTACTCCGTGCATTTTGCTCATATTCCTGTATTTGACTACACTGAAATTTGGATTAAAGATGTATATCAAGCTAAGGACATAATAAATGATAGGGTAACAACAAAACAAAGGCTTATGGTTGTAGGCGGCTCTAGCTCGCTCTTTGGTTTTAATGGAGCAATGGTTGAGTTAAACACTGATTTTAGTTTTATCAACTACGCCACACATGCAGGACTACCCATTAATTATCATATTGATAAAGTTATAGCAAAGGCAAAAGAGGGCGATATTATTATTTTGCCATTGGAATTTGGTTATTATTCATCAAATTCTCCTTGGAGTAATTATTGGTATATTCAAAATATGCTTAACTGGGATAAAGATTATCGTAAATATATTGATATAAAACATACACTTTTAGCATATATGAAAAATAATCCTACACAAGTCCTCTTAAGAGCTAAATACTACCTCGAAAACCCACATTTTAAAAGAGAAAAAAGCATTCAGGAAATCACAAATCAAAAAATGATTGTGCCACTCAATGATTCTATTCAAAAAGACATCATAACAATTCCTTGTCAAAGCTTTGCTTGGGCTGGCTATAGCTACGAATCTCTAAGCCCTAGCGGTGATTTTTGCTCACAAAAAAATATCAATATTTTTGAGAAAGATGAAAGCTATTTTGATATACAAATAAAAGTATCTCCATTTTTTCTAAGTGAATATAAGAGGCTAAAAGATTTTGCAGATTCTAAAAATATAAAAATTTTTCTCTTTTACCCTCCAACTATGGAAAATCCATCTTTTAGCCTTAAAGATATAAAAACTTTTGAAAAGATTGAGAATCTCAAATCTCAACTTGCTGCCCATAATATTTATATCTATGGAGATTTTACAGATTTTCATTTTGATAAAAAATATTTCTATGATACAGGCTATCATCTTAATAGTGATGGAGCAAATCTCCGCACAGGCATTTTTATCAAGCAGCTCTTTAAACTTCCTATATATTAAAGTTTAAACAGCTATCAATAAATATTTTGCCTTTAGCTTAAATACTTATAGTAGCAAGAGACATCCTACTAGTAACTTCCAAAGCATAGAATCTTAAAATAATTCAGCTCACACCTCTTGACAAACACTAAGTGTTAGGCTTTATAATTTCAAATGTATTTTATTATAAGGAGGAGTAATGCAAGATAAAAGCGCGAAATCTTTAGCGCGTAGAGACTTTTTAAAAACCTCTGCAAAGCTTAGTGTAATGGGAAGTGTAGTAGGTTTAGGTGGCTTTGCTTTAAGTGCGTGTAGCGAGGATTCTAAAAATTCTGCATTTACAAACAATCTTCAAAAAACACAAAACATTCAAGGAGATACAATGAAATCTACTCTCACCCCAAAAGCACAGCAAAATTTTGAGAAGCTCTTTGGCGACCCAAGTGCAAGTGGCCTAGCTCAAAGCGATCCTGATTTTTTAGCAATTATGTGAATTTTGCCTTTGATGAAGTGCCAAGTGAATCTA
The DNA here is from genome assembly GCF_000765805.2 of Helicobacter muridarum. Lineage (GTDB taxonomy): Bacteria > Campylobacterota > Campylobacteria > Campylobacterales > Helicobacteraceae > Helicobacter_A > Helicobacter_A muridarum. The sequence goes on from NZ_JRPD02000020.1 coordinate 2,671, forward strand.
GACTTGAACTTAAAGAAGATTTGATGATTGTCCTTGCCTCACTTATAGCAATTCCAGCTTTAAGTGAGTTTAATAATATGCTTCAGGCAGCATTAAAAAATGGCGTTGAGCCTGTGGCGATTAAAGAAATTATCTATCAAGCCACGCCTTATGTGGGTATGGGAAAGATGCTAGATTTTATCACTGCTACTAATGAAATTTTTACGCAAAATAAAATCTCTTTACCCCTAGAGCCTCAAGGCACAACTACGCTTGAAGATAGAGTAGAATTGGGGCTGCAGACACAGCGCACAATTTTTGGAGAAGCCATTGATAAAGGCAATGCAGCAACACCAAAAGACTACCAACACATACGCACTTTTTTAAGTGGGAATTGCTTTGGGGATTATTACACACGCGGTGGGTTAGATTTGAAGTTTAGAGAGCTTTTAACCTTTGTCTATATTCTTTCTATGGGCGGGGCAGATTCTCAAGTGAGGGCACATATTGCGGGGAATCTTAGAATGGGTAATGATAGAGCTAAGCTTATTGCAGTGATTAGCGCACTTGTGCCTTATATCGGTTACCCTAGAAGTCTAAATGCCCTAAGTGCGCTTGATGAGATTGCACCCTTAAAGTGAAAAGAATTTGGCTTTTAGATTCTAAAATCCTGCATATTGGTTCTGTCGGGTTTTGATAAGCGAATCTGGATTTATAAGTTTAATTTGATGGTAAAATATCTCTAGTTTTGTACTGATTCATTCGCACGACACAAAAAAACTATGTATAGGGTTTTGTACTAATACTTTATAAAATTATTTATGAATCTATGCGATTAGAATGGATTGTCCTACTGGACATCGATTCTATAAGATACTTTGGAGATATATAATGGAAAATATCACCGCTGAAGGCTTATCGCTTTCTTTGTTGCAAGAAAAGGGATTGCCCCACTTTCATATATTTGATATTCGCTCAACCCAAGCCTTTTTGAGTGCGCACTTACAAGGTTCATTCCACGCAAAAGATGAGAGAGAAATTATAGAATCTTTAGAGTATTTAGCGGGGGGGGGGGGTAAATACCTTTATCAAGCCTCTCCTTATCGTCTGCTTTAGCTCTAAAAAATCTAAAACCCTAGCCCAAAATATCATTCAAAACCAAAATTTTATCTCACTCTATCCCTTAAATACCATTTACTATTTAGATTGCGGGATAATGGAAGCCTTTGAAAATGGCTTTGAGCCTATCTCAAGCCCACAAAATCCTAAAAATAAATTTTCACTCATTCAATCTACCTTAGAGGAGCTAAAAACTAAATTTCTTGCCTCAAAGCGCACTTGGGTTGTTGCTTTTAGTGGTGGTAAGGATTCTACTTGTGCGCTACAACTTGTCTATGAAATGCTCGTCTCTTTGCAATCACATCAAAGGAGGCAGACTTATGCTATTGCTTCAAATACGCTTGTAGAAGCCCCACATATTGATAGATTTTTAAAAGAAGTAATCCATTCTATCAATTCCCACGCAAAGAAAAACAATATCCCCTTTGAAATCCTACAAGTTAGCCCAAGCTTGAAAGATGATTTTTGGGTCAATCTCATTGGCAAAGGTTACCCTAGCCCGACAAGGACTTTTCGGTGGTGCACTGATAGGCTGAAAATCACTCCAACTAAAGCAGAAGTTGCTAAAATCACACAAAAATATGGCTCGGCTCTTTTGATACTAGGTTCAAGAAAGGCAGAATCAAGCAATCGTAAAAAATCCATAGAAAAGAGAATCCTAAATGAAGAGGGTTATTCCCAACATCACGACTTCCCCGATACGCTTACTTTTTCACCCATTGCAGAGTGGAACACCGATGAAGTATGGGCGTATCTTAGCACACATAAGCCTTTGTGGGACAAAGACCATAGCGAATTATTTTTGCTCTATGCCAAAGCAAGTGGTGAGGAGTGTCAGTTTATCACAGATTTAAGTCAAAGCAGTTGTGGTGGCTCAAGATTTGGTTGCTGGGTATGCACGGTGGTGAATGAGGATAAATCAATGCAGGGCTTTATAGAATCTGGAGAGGAGAATCTAAAACCCCTCAATGAATTTAGAAATTACATTAAAGATTTAAGGGAGGATTGCAATGCAAGGGCAGATTATAAACGCGATGGCAGAGCGGTGTATAAGGTTGGAGGACTTGGACCCTTTTTAAGCCATATTCGTGTGGAGATTCTAAAAAGACTTTTGCAAACAGAGCAGGAATTTATACAAAATGGTGGCAGTAAGCTCATCACAGATTCACAAATTTATGCGATACAAGAGCAGTGGAACAAGGAATTTGATTTTGAAAATAAAGCAATACAACTCGCACAGGAGGTAGGACGAATGAAAGATGAAAAATTAAAACAAAGCAGGGTTTTACATAAGGAGCTTTTGACAGAAGTGGCAGACAGGCTGGATTCTAAAGAGCTAGAGAATCTCATTAGCACTTGCATAGACATTTATAATACCACAGGTTTAAGGGGTAAAAATAATGCTTCAAGCAAGATAAAGAAAGAAATAGAAAAGCTTGTAGAGGATAAAACGAGCAAGCAAAGAAAGGAGGCATAAATGTTTATATCAAAAATCACCATTTCCAATCTTTTTGCTTACTATGGAAAAGTGGAGATAGAGTTTAAAAAGGTTGAGGGAAAGAATCTCTATTGCATTTATGGCAATAATGGCTTTGGTAAAACAAGCTTTATCCGTTGTGCGAAATTGCTTTTTTTGGGTGCTGGTGTGAAAGAAGCAGAGATTCCAAATGTTATCCAAAGATTTGCACCGCATATTAAATCGACTAGACAATTACTTAGAGGCGATTCAAAAACTTGGGCTGGAATCTTAAACAAAGCAGCGACAAAAGAGGGATTAGAGGATTTTTTTATCTCTTTTGAGGGCGCTTTGGGAGATAAAAGCTTTGTCCTCACTCGTGCTTTTACAAATGTTTATGGTGAAATTGAGGAAAAATTAATATTAAATCTTGATAAAGAAAATTTGAATGACGAAGAAGCACAAGAGAGAATTAATATGATTTTGCCTCCAAATTTAACGGAATTTTTCTTTTTTGATGGCGAGGAATTGGGAGAGTTGAGTAATAATTTACGCAAAGAATTTCAAGGAAAAATTGAGGAAATATTGCAAATTAAGCCTTTAGATATGCTCATTAAACAAATTCACAATTATAAAGATGAGTTAATGACAAGAGAAATAACGAGCAAAGAGCAACAACGCGCACTTGATGACAAAAAACAAGATAGAGACAAATACAAATTAGATTTGAGCCACAACAAAGAAAAACTTAAAAGCATTGAGCATTTTATTGAGGAAAAGTCTAGCCAAATAACACAAATACAAAGAAAGATTGAGAAACTAAGTGCAGATTCTAGCAAAGAACAAGCAGAGCTTATTAGCGAAAAAAATGAGTTGGATAAAGAACTTGTTACTTTAAAAGAGAGATTGAAAGAAAGCATAAAAAGTGTAATTTTTGTGAGCAACGAGGCACTTTTGCAAGATTTGAGAGTTCATATACAAGAATTGGAACTTAGCAATTTTGCAAGTGATATTGAAGTGTTTAAAAGGCTTTTGCCTGAACTTAAGGAATTTATGAATGAAGAGCTTGAAAACAGCGAGTTATTTAAAGTGCTTGATATAAAAAGCATAGAAGAGATTATAGATAAATTTCCAAATAAGCTAGAAAGCAAGGGGTTTGCCCATTCTTTTATCACGCATAATATGCTTATGCCATTAAGAGAATCTTTAGCAAGGCTGGAAAATGCGGGTTTAACACAAGATATAAAAGAGATAAAAAGCGCAAAAAATAAACTCGCACAAGTTAAAAATTACATTGATGAATTAAGCAGTGATGATAGCACAAGAGAAAAACAAAAAGCACTCAAAGAGGAAGTAAGCGCATTAGAGAGTGAAAAATCCCAAAAAGAAGAGGAAAAAGAAAAGTTAAAAGATGATTTAAGAAAATTGGAAATAGCAAAAGAACAGCTTGATAAAGAAATTGATTCTTTAGAGCAAAATATCAATACAGAGCGCATTGATAGTAAGTTAAGGATTTTGGAATCTTTAAAAACTAGCTTAATTCAATATAGAGAAAAATTGAATGATAAGCTAAGAGATGAGCTGCATTCACTTATTTTGGAAAATTATCAAAAACTTTTGCCCAATGATAATATCAAGGAATTAAGCATTAGCGAGGATTTTGAGATAAAGCTTAAAGATGAAAATGATGAGCAAATCATTATAGAAAACCAAAGCAGCGGACAAAAGCAGATTCTAGCGATTGCGATTTTTTGGGCTTTAAGCAAATTATCAAACTCTAATCTACCTATTATCATTGATACGCCATTAAGTAGAATAGATAGGGAAAATAGGGCAAGAATTATACAAAACTATTATACGAGCAATGCACAGGTAATTATTCTGCCCCATAGTGGAGAAATGGGAGAGAGGGAATATGAATATGCAAAGAATTACCTTGCGCAACTCTATAAGATAGATAACCAAGCAGATAGAAAACACGCCACTATCAAAAGAGTAGGAAAATTTGAAGAAATTTTATAAGGAGAGAAAATGGCAGATTTTAATACAAACAATCACGAAGAGATACTCATTGACAATGTGCGAAAAAATGGCTTTGGGTATAGCATAGATAGTGAGTTTCCTAAATATTTTGTGTTAAGAGTAGCTCTGGCAAAGGCTCTATCCTTGCCTAAGATACCCCTTAGTTCTCCGAGCTGGAAAAGTCTAAGAGCCGAGAGGGGCAAGGAATATAATTTAGAACAACTCACGGGCAAAGACAAAGAAAAGGGCGAGGATTTTGATCTTTTAATCCGCTCAATGCTGTATATGAAGCATAAAGACGAGCTAGATAGAGAAAACAAAAATATTTTCAGCGATGAAAAAGAATATCTAAGGATTTTAAGTCGCTATATCCAAAGGGGGCTTTATGAGCTTGATAATACCTATAAATCAAGCGATTGTTTCTATCAATGGTGTTTGGATAATTTACATTTATCATCAAAGCAGGAGCAGACAAAAGAAAATCCCAAAAATAATGATGTGGGTTACTTTCTTAAACTGCAAGATTATTTCAAAAAACAAGGAATTGGCATTAGGCTAATGAATGAAGAGGATTCTTATCGCCATCATATCTGCAAAATTGAGCTTTTGGATTCTACTAAGATTCAAGCCTTTAAAACAAAAAGTCAATATCTTGATGATGAGTTAGGCGCGAACATTTATATTGAGCAAGTTAAGGGCATCAGCAGAACATATAGTGTGCAGATTCCAAAGCCTAAAGAACAATGGCGAAAACTCGGTTTGCCTGAATTGAAGCAAGGCTTAGAGGAATTAAGCAAACACGATTATGCGCTTGGTATTTTTGCGGGAATGAGTGTGGAGAAAGAGCCTTTTTGCTTTGATTTAAAAACTACTCCGCATTTGCTAGTGGGCGGGACTTCAGGAAGCGGTAAATCAGCACTTCTAAAAATCATTGTTCTTTGTTTATTGCAAACGCCAAGCGTGGAAATTACAATTATTGACCCAAAATTTGGGTCGGAATTTGTGGAGTTTAACAATGCGAATAATGTAACACTTTTTACCCAAAATGAAGCGGTAGAGTGCGTGGAGCAATTTATAGAAGAAATGGAATCACGCTACAAAAGAAATGCAGCGGGTGAGAGCTTTGAAAGTATGCCTTATAAAGTGCTTGTTATAGATGAATTGCGTAACTTAACAAGAGGCAATAAAGGCTTAAATGATAAGCTTGGAACACTTGCCGAGAAAATGAGAGGTTGCAAAATGCACTTCGTGCTTGGCACTCAAAGACCAGATGCTCAAAACTTTAGCGGAGATTTACGCAGCAATGTCCCAAGTCGCATAGCCCTCAAGGTGCAAAAAAGCACAGAATCTAAGATTATTTTAGATGAAACAGGAGCAGAAAAGCTCACAGGCAAGGGAGATATGCTTATCAAACTTGGCGATAGTAGCAGCCTACAAAGAATCATCGGCATATACCTTACAGAGGAGGAGATACACAGTCAGCTTCAAACTATGCTTTGATAAATTCTAATTTCAATACAAATAAATTATACACCAATACGAAACCTTGTTTAATTCTATTGTTCTTTATTGAGGTTATTATTTAGATTGTATATAATACGGATTTTATGCGGAGAAAATAATGACACAAAGCTTAAGCTTCTATAAGCTCCATAATCAAATCTTTTACAAATCTAGCACTACAATGAGCGAATTGCAAGATTGTAGTGTGGATTTAATCATCACTTCCCCGCCTTATTTTAATATCAAAGATTACTCTAAAAATGGCTATCAAAACACACAACATTCAGAATCTAAAAAAGAGGATTTGGGTGCAATCAATGATTATAAAGAATATCTCAATGGTTTATTGCAGGTTTGGAGGGAATGTTATAGGGTATTAAAACCAAATGGCAAACTCTGTATTAATGTGCCTTTAATGCCTATGCTTAAAAAAGATTTGAACACGCATTATAATCGCCATATCTTTGATTTGCAAAGCGATATTCAACATAGCATTTTACACAATACTCCATTATTCTTGCTTGATTTATATATTTGGAATCGCACTAATACGACAAAACCCTTAATGTTTGGAAGCTATCCTTATCCACGCAATTTTTATGCGCAAAACACGAGCGAATTTATAAGCGTTTATGTTAAAAATGGCAAACCAAACAATAAGATTCCACAAGAAATCAAAGAGCAAAGCAAACTTACAAAAAAAGAGTGGGTAGAATACACAAAACAAATTTGGGATATTCCTATTCCAAACAAAAGCGATAGTGCCTTTGGAAAGCATTCAGCCATTATGCCCGAAGCAATACCTTATCGTCTAATCAAGCTTTATTCTTTTGTAGGAGATGTGGTGTTAGACCCTTTTGCTGGGAGTGGCACGACATTGAAAGTTGCTAAACAGCTCAAAAGAAATTATGTGGGATATGAACTCTATGCGCACTATAAGAGCGTGATAGAGGAAAAGCTAGATTTAAATAAACTTATAAGGAATCTAAATGGTTAATCAAAATGATTTTTATTGTATTCGTATAAGTCCTGAAGCTTTTATAACAGCAAATTATTTGGCAAAAATCAGAAATCCATACGAATTTCAAAGGAATGGACATTTATATAGCTATGATGAACCAACTTATCAAATGCAGACCATCTTGCAAGCGTTAATGCCTACATATCCTCCTGCTGAATTATCAAAAGGTAATACAGCCATTGGTATTTTATCGGAAATGTTGATTTTTGATGATTTAACAAAATATTTACAACATAGATATTTTGAAATACGGCAGAAACACTTTCAAAACCAAATTCCTTATACTCTAACATTACAACAATTTATGATTGAGCAATCGTGTTGTTATCATTTGGTTATTGGTTCATATGACAATGGGTGTGATATTCGAAAAAATGATATAAGTATTGATATTAAATGTTATGGAAATAAAATAATAGAAAATATAGATGAAATTACTAATTTAAATTTGTTGGTAGATAAAAGGCAATTTGATAACTTCAAAGCAAACATTTATATCCAAACATTCATTTTAAATAATAACAATGGTTTGTTTTTGGTTGTAGCTGGATATGCTGAGAGTGATAAGTTAGCTTTAAATTCTAATTTTCCAAACCCAGCATATTGCTGTAGTGTATCCAATCTATCATCTTATGAACTTTTGAAGAATAGTATTTTTTGAAGGTTTTTTATTGTGAATACAAATATAATCTACATACAAGACTGCTTTAGTTTTTTAGAAACTTTAGAGGATAAGAGCATAAACTTAGCTATTATTGACCCTCCCTATAATCTTAAAGTGGCAGATTGGGATAAGTTTAAGAGTGAGAAAGAATTTTTAGAATTTAGTTTTGCTTGGATTGATTTGATGTTGCAAAAAATGAAGCCAAGTGCAAGTTTTTATATCTTTAATACGCCTTATCATTGCGCTTTGTTTTTGCATTATTTGCAAGGCAAGGCAGTTTTTCAAAACTTTATTACTTGGTATAAAAAGGACGGCTTAAGTTATACAAAAAAGAGATTTTTAAACAATCAAGAATCCATTTTGTTTTACACAATGGATTCTAAGGATTATTATTTTGATTGTGATTCTGTGAGAATCCCTTATAATTCTACTCAAAGGATAGCCCACGCAAGAGAAAAAGGAATCTTAAAGAATGGTAAGCGTTGGTATCCTAATCCTAATGGCAAACTTTGCCCTGATGTGTGGGAGATAGTAAGTGAGAGGCATAAGCAAAAAGTGAATGGCAAGGTGCAAAAGCTCAATCACCCCACACCAAAACCAAGAGAAATGATAGAGCGAATGATTAAGGCAAGTTCTAAAGAGGGGGATTTGGTGCTTGATTTATTTGCTGGAAGTGGCATAACAAGTATCGTAGCAAGGGAATTAGGCAGGGATTATATAGGTTGTGAGCTAAAGAGGGAATATTTAGATTCTGGTTTAGAGATAAAGGAGAAATAATGACGCAAGAAGAGTTTAAAAATCAATTAATAGGAATAAATCCTGCGCTTGATTGTTTAAGATTTCTTTACCACAGAGTGTTAAGAGACGATTATAGAGGAACGCATAAACTGCAACATTATCGTTGGAGTGCAGAATATATTAAAATAGTTTTAAAGCATTTACCAAAAAATAGCTTATTGTTTCATACACAAGGCGATATACACGCTAATTATCGTTATAGTAATGAGGAACAAAAGTTTTGTGAATACTTGAATAAGGTTAATAAGGATTTATTAAGTCTTAATGCAAGTATTACAGATATGGGTATGCGTAAGATTATTTTTGTGAATTTGCAAAGAATGGGGTTTATTGATAGATTTAGCAAAAAGAAAGAATTATGTGATATAAACAGAAAATATCAATATAGATATGTAAAAATCACACAAAGAGGCTTGGATTTTATCCATTCAAGAGATATTTTTGAGGAACAAAGACATTTAGGTATTGCTTTGGATTTTGTTTTTGATGGTGTGGTGCAAGATGTTTTAGATATTTTAAACGCACTTGAGCCACAATATATAAGCGTTAGTGAAATGATGTTTTTTATAACTTATCTTGGCAAGGAATATCAAGGTAATATACTCACAAAAGATAAAATTGTAGAATTTATCAATGAATTTAGAAGTTTAAAGGCAAGAGCTAAAGTTGTAGAAGATGTCGTAAGTGAATTTTGTAACCCTTCAAATTTTATAGGCGATAAGACAGATAAGCGAGATTTTCATAATTGGAGAAACGAAACACAAAGTATGTTTAATAGCTTTGACTTGATGTCTTTGTTTGAATACGATACAGACAAGCAAAGACTATTGCTTAAAGCCAATATCAATGGTGAAAAAATCACATTCAAACGCAGCAGTTTAATCAAGGCGGAATATTTTAAGCAACACGAAGTGGAAAAGGATATTTGCTTTGAGCTTCACCATATCGTGCCATTTTATTACGCAAAGGATATTGATGCGCTAAAAGCCATTGATAATTGGCAAAATTTAATTTATATTGACGCAAATTCTCACAAGATTTTCAGCCTTGATAAAAGTGCTAAAAAGGCGATAAGATTAAATTTTAGAGACTTGGACGCCGTGCTTGATAATTTGATAGGTGATGAAATCTTGTTGAAATATACAGATAATATTAAATACAAGGTAGAATTACAACAAAGATTAATAAGGTATAATCAAAATTTGCTTGGAATAAATGCTTAAGAATATATATCACCGAGTTAGTGGTTTAACAAAAATAAAATCTTATGCTTACATACAATCGACAACTTTTATTTGCAAAAGAAATCTAAATACCTAAAGGAATCCCAATGCCCACAAGTGAGAATTTCAAAGATTTTGTGCTAGAAAATCTCAAAAGCACATTAGAGGATACACCTTATAGCTTTAGTGTGAAAAATTCTTTGTTATTATAAATTTACGCTATTGGTTGAAAGGCACAACCAATTTGCTTGTTTAATTAAACGTAGGCTTTCTTATACAATCCAAAAATTCCCAATAATAGTAAAACACCCACTCCATAGCCTAATAAAATGGAATCAAAATAACTTGCTAGAGCAAAACTAACAAAGGCTATTAAAGCAGTTGTGCTTACATAAGGTAGTTGTGTAATAAAATGGCTCTCCACTGAACAACCAGCACCCGCTGCTGATAATATTGTAGTATCTGAAATGGGTGAAGAATGATCTCCATAAACAGCACCAGAAAGCACAGCAGACATTACAAATGCAAATTCTACATTATTAGTGGTTGCTAAATTTAAACCAATAGGTAGCATAATGGCAAAAGTTCCCCAGCTTGTACCCGTGCAAAATGCAATGAATGCATAAATGATAAAAGCTGCTAAAGGAATAGCTACAGAAGCATAGCCTACCCCTCCATCTAGCCAAACTTTTGTAAGATTGGCTAAGTAGATTCCTGTTTGCATATCTTCTTTGATAACTGGACCAATACTCCAAGCAAGCACCAAAATAAAGCTTGCCGGAATCATCGAATAAGTGCCTATTTTAAAAATAGGGAAGAAGGCTCTTTTTTCTAAATATTTCCACGAAATTAAAAGATTAAGGACTAAAGCTGCAAATCCACCCCAAAAGAGAGAGAATCCTGTTTGAGTATTCGCTAACATTTCCAATAAATCAAGCTTGCCGCTTTCTTTATAGCCTGTCCATAAAATCAAAAGTGTAATAAAACCAATTAAAGCAAAAATGGGGATAATTTTTCAAATCCCTCTTGACAAACACTAGATGATAGGATTTATAATAATCTAATCTTTTTGAAGCAATAAGGAGAAAAAATGAAGAAATTAACAATTATGACTTTTGTTGTAGGTTTAGCTTTGACAAATCTTATAAGTGCAAAGGAGGCACAAGTGCAAAAAACACAAGAAATACTCAAGGCAGGAAGTCTTTGAGAATTTAAAGGAGATTCTAAAATCTTTAGTGGTGAAGTGAGCGTTAAAATGCTTTTTAAAAGTGGGGATTATCGCGATTTTAGTGGAGCAGAATTGACTTTTAGCCCTCGAGCTAGAAGTGCATGGCATACTCACCCAGCAGGGCAAACGCTTATCGTGACACAAGGCACAATCTATACAGGTACAAAAGATGGAATAGTGCAGATTGCAAAAGCTGGTGATGTGGTGCTTTGTCCTCCTGATGTGGATCATTGGCATGGAGCAGGACTAAGTGAAAAAGGTGTGCATATTGCTTTGACGCAAGAAAAAGATGGTAAGAATGTAAATTGGCTAGAACTCCTAAGTGATGAGGAGTATGAGGGATATATCAAAGAAGCAGGTAGAAATAGGAAGCAATAAAAAAGCAAAGTAATATTGAAAATTTTAATTGCCAAAGCCTGATAAATATTCGCTTAACCTGAAGTATTTAGATTAAGCGAATATTTTATAATCGAATAAGAGAATTACTGCCCAATGTAAAAATAAAGGAGTTTTAAAAGATATTGCGATATGCAATTTACTGTAGAAACAATATAAAATATAATTCCATATTTAAGCTAAAGGGCTTTTATGCAAAATTTTCCATTCCTTACTAATAATCTTTTTACCACTTACACCCTAGAAGTAGATTTCCCGCATATTTATGCGTTTGATAAAAATAAGCAAAAAGCACAAGCTGCTCTAGATTCCATAAAAGCACTTTATGATAAAGCGAAGTTTTTAAAGCAAAACGAACATCAATTTGAAGATGATTTTATTGCTAAGGTGTTAGAGATTCTAGGTTGGCACTCTATTCGCCAAGATGAGAAAATTATTCAGGGCAAGTTAGAGAAGCCAGACTTCTTGCTTTTTAGCTCCAAAGAGGCAAAAGAGAAATACCAGAATATCCCAAAAGAGCAAAGACAAGCTACAAACGCGCATATTTCAGTCATTTTAGAATCTAAAGCCTATAATGTAGAAGTAGATAACAAAAAAATCAAAGATAATCCGCATTTCCAGCTTTTGCGTTATTTAAGCAATCTTAAGCTTGATTTTGGATTCTTAACCAATGGGAGAATTTGGCGTTTTTATGATAATTCTAAACTTAGTAGTCAAAAAGTCTTTTATGAAATCAACCTTGAAACTCTTATAGAAACTAACAACACGCAAGGCTTTAACTATTTCTATCATATTTTTCACGCAAACAACTTCATCACAAAAGATACAGAAAAGAAAAATACAATCACAGACATTCTTAATAAAAATAATCAAGCTAAAATAGCCATAGAGGACGACTTGCAATCACTTATTTATGGGATTAATGGCAAGGATTCTTTGTTTGAGAAAATCGGCTCGTGTATTTATGCTAAAAATCCTAATGCTAAGCTAGAAGACATTTACCAATCCTCGCTTTACTTTATCTTTCGTCTGCTTTTTATCGCTTATTTTGAGGATAAATTTGATGCGATTCTTCAAAGCCATTCAAGCTTTAAGAAAAAAGTTAGTCTCTATACTTTGCTTTCTCGTCTAAAGCAAGAGGCAAATGAGGAAAATGAAAGCTTTGTTGGCATTGATGAGTTAGAAGGGATTTTTAGAATCTACAATGAAGGCAATCCAAACCTAGATATGCCAATCTTTAATGGCGGACTTTTTGATGAGGCAAATGCCCCGCTGCTTAAAACACCCAAAATATTTAACGATCGGGATTTAATTAACATTTTAGATTCTTTATTTAATTATCAAGGCACAGATACGCAAAATACGCTTTTTAGGCGAGATTATCGCACTTTAAGCGTGGCACATCTTGGCACGATTTATGAGGGCTTACTCTCTTACTTTTTTGCCATTGCTGAAGAAGAGATTTTCTACCTTGTGTATGCACCCAAAAAGGGCAAGGGCAAATTAGATTCTATTGAGGGCTATTTTGATAGTTATGATTATGCAAAGATCGCTAAAAATCACACAATCCATCGCCAAGACACCTACAAAAAAGGGCAAATCTATCTCAAAAATACAAGCAATTCACGCAAAAGCACTGCGAGTTTTTACACACCAGAATCTATTACAAAATTCCTTGTTAGCTCTGCTTTGAAAAACAAGTTAAACGATAACAATATCTTGCATTTTAAAATTTTAGATAATGCCTGTGGAAGCGGACATTTTCTCGTAGTTGCCTTAAATCAAATCACGCAAATCGTGCAAAATGACTTTGACTCCTTTCCTAGTCTCAAAGTCATTTATGAAAAGGAAAAACAAACTATCCAAAGCAATATTTGCGAGTTTATTCAAAATTATCAAGCCGATGAGAGCGATATTTTAAAAAGGCTTTTACTTAAAAGAGTAATTTTTGGGGTGGATTTAAACCCCTTTAGCATAGAGCTTACGAAACTCTCCTTATGGATAGATAGCTTTATTTTTGGCACACCCCTAAGCTTTTTAGAGCATCATATCAAATGTGGTAACGCGCTTATTGGCACAAGCATTGATAGCTTTACAAAATATTTTAATGATTTGCAAAATAAAGGGGGAAATCTTTTTGTCAATAATTTCTTAAAAGAATTTGGCATTTTGAGCCAAGTGTTTGTAAGACTTGATTCTATCAAAGATAGCACAGAGGCAGATATAAAAGAGAGCAAGAGACTCTATAAAGATGAAATCGCTCCAACACTAAATAGGCTTAATCTCTACCTAAACGCCTTTAATGTTAAAAGCTTTTTAACCCTACAAGAGCAAAAAGACTTAGAATCCGCACTCACGCAAAACACAGAGCAACTAGAAAACGACAGAGATTATAAGGCTCAAAGAGAACTCATACAGACTTGTGCTAAAAAATATGGTTTCTTTAACTACGAAATAGAATTTCCCGAAATCAGGGTAAATAATGAATTCTATGGCTTTGATGCAATCATTGGTAATCCCCCTTGGGATAAGACAAAGTTTAGCGATAATGACTTTTTCCCACAATATCAAAGCAATTACCGCGTTTTAAGTAATAATGGTAAAAAAGAAGTGCAAGAAAATCTCTTGTCCAAAAGCTATATCAAAAAAGAATATGAAGCAACCAAAGCCTTTGTAAGCGTGCAAAATGAATATTACAAGGCACATTTTCCGCTAAATGTAGGCAGTGGCGATGGCAATTTATTTCGCTTTTTTGTAGAGCGCAACTTAAGCCTTTTAGCTCCTAATGCCTCGCTAAACTATGTCTTGCCAAGTGCACTTATGCTAGAAGAGGGAAGCCTTGCTTTACGCAAAGAGATTTTAGAAAACAAAACATTGCAGTATTTTTATAGTTTTGAAAATAGAGAGGGGATTTTTAATGATGTTCATCGTAGCTATAAATTTGCCTTAATGCAAGTAGTCAATGCTAAGTCAAAGCCAAAACACACAATAAAAACTATGTTTTATAAAACAAGCATTGAGGAAATTTACGATAAATCAAACATTATCCCGCTTACCTTGCAAAATATAAAACGCTTAAGCCCCAATCAACTCGCCCTTCAAGAAGTGCGTAGTCAAAAAGATTTAGAGATTTTACAAAAATGCTATGCTGCCTTTGCCCCGCTTGATTTAAAATGGCTAGACTTTCGCAATGAGCTCCATATGACAGCAGATAAAGATTTATTTATAGAATCTACAAGCAAGGGCTTACTTTCGCTTTATCAAGGAAAAATGATACATCAATTTAATGCAAACTTTGGCGAGGCACAATATTTTTTAAATATTGTGGACTTTGATAGGCGACTAAGGAGTAAGGAAATTTACCGCTTAAAGCAGGATTTAGGTATAGATAATAAAGAATATAAGAGGCTTTTACAATCTTTGCTTACTACTTGTGATATTATGTGTCATTCTGAGCTCTTAGGCGAAGAATCTATAAGCCTTACACAAGACCAGAGCGAAAACAATGCCTATGTCTATATACTTACAAATACTACAAAAACAACACTCTACATAGGTGTTACAAGCAATTTAAACAAACGCATATACGAACATAAAAATAAACTTGCAGATGGTTTTACTAAAAAATATAATTGTAGCTTTTTGGTGTATTTTGAAAGCTTTGATTCTATCACTCAGGCTATTGAAAGGGAAAAATATCTAAAAGGCAAAAAGCGTGATTTTAAAGAAAAGCTTATTAATACAATCAATCCAAAATGGCTTGATTTGTATGAGTATTTATTTTTTCCTAAATACATTCAAGGCAAGGATTCTATCCCACATCGTCATTCTGAAGGAAGAGAAGCGACTGAAGAATCTAAAAAAGATACTTCACATTCGTTCAGTATGACGCAAGGCAAGGATTCTATCCCACATCGTCATTCTGAAGGAAGAGAAGCGACTGAAGAATCTAAAAAAGATACTTCACATTCGTTCAGTATGACGCAAGGCAAGGATTCTTGGCTTCGCCTAAGACATGACAAGGTAGAAAATACTCATAGTAACGAAGTAGTTTCACTCTCTAGCAATGACAAAGTAGAGAGCAATTCTGATTCTGCTTCACTATATTGTCATTTCAAATCCTCTCCTACCACTCGTCATTCTGAGCCTACCACTCGTCATTTTGAGCTTACCACTCGTCATTCTGAGCTTACCACTCGTCATTCTGAGCTTACCACTCGTCATTTTGAGCTTACCACTCGTCATTCTGAGCCTTTAGGCGAAGAATCTAAAGATATTCAAGCTAGAGATTCTTCAGTCGTTTCACTTCCTCAGAATAACGAAAACATTAACAGCTCTTCGGCTTCGCCCACAAATGACAAAACAGCTTTAGAAGATTCCTTTATCGTGTATGACAGGCAGTTTTACCGCTTGGGATTTAGAGATATTGCAAGAGATACCGATGAGCGCACAGCAATTTTTAGTCTTTTACCCAAGAGTGTAGGTTGTGGAAATACCTTGTGGAGTAGTGTGCCAAAATTTTATGCACTAGAAAATGGCAAAATCACTTATCATAAAGTGAGCCATTTAAGAATCTGCTTTGCCTTAGGAATCTTTAATTCTTTGCTTGTTGATTTTATCGTGCGTGGAATGGCGCAGATTCATCTTAATAAAACTTATATCGGTAGAATCCCATTGCCTCAACCTAGCGATAAGGAAATTTTAGAAAATGCAACTTATTTGTCTATCGCCAAGAACGCTTTAATCTTACAGCTTTATAATGACAAAGCGGGACATTTTAAAAAGCTGCAAGAGGAATTTGGGATTTCACAAAATGCAATTCCAACAACTTCTAAACTCTATAATGAACTAAAGGCAAAGCAAGATATTGCCATTGCTAAGCTGTATGGATTAGACAAAGAGGAATTTTGCTTTCTTTTAGAATCTTTCAAGGTTTTGCAAAGCAAAAAACCCGAGTATATTGCCTTGCTTAAAAATTCTTGGGAGTGAAATATGAATACTACATTTAAAGAACCAAAATTTGATGAATCGTCTTTTACTTGTCCGCATTGTGGAGTGTTAGCGCAAATGGATTTTTTTATTCCTAATGAAATTGAACGAGCTATTATTGATGAAATAATGGATATAGAAAGTATAGCACAGAAAATTGATAAGCATATTCTTAATGAAGGAAGGGGGAGAGAGATTGCATCATAGAACAGAAGCCATAAAAGAAATTATGCAAGATTATAGAGCCTATGCAAATACCTTTTGTGTTTGTCAAAATTGCAATGAAATCATTATTTGGATAAATCAAAAAATGGTATATCCCAAAGCGCGTTTAACGCCTTTGCCAAACAAAGATTTGCCCGATGGGATAAAGGCAGATTATGAAGAGGCTTCAAGGATTATACAAGATTCTCCAAGAGGGGCTTGTGCTTTGTTGCGTTTGGCTTTGCAAAAACTAATGATATATTTAGGAGAGGATAAGAATCTTGATAAGGCGATTCAAAGCTTGATTGATAAGAAAAAAATTGATGAAATCTTGCGAAAAGCCTTAGATTCTGTGCGAGTGATAGGCAATAGTGCAGTGCATCCAAATGAACTAGATGTAAAGGATAATGTTGAGATAGCCACAGCTTTATTTAAGATTATCAACTATATTGCCGAAAAAATCTTAAGCGATAAAAGAGAAATTGAGGAAATTTATAGTCTTTTGCCCGAAAATGCAAAACGAGAAAATAGGAAAAACTAATGCCAAACCTCCTCTTTACACTACGCAAGATAAAAGATATTTGAAAAAAGGTAATTAACAATATTTTTTGTCAAAATGGCAAAGATTGTGGAGCAGGGTGTTTCTATTATTTTAACAACAAAATATTTTGAATATAAGCTAAGAATTGAAAAATTATATAATCTACTACTGAAGCTATATTTGGTCGATAAATCAATAAGCTAAATGTTTCATTCTATAAGGATAGATATGCCTAAACACCCATTTGCTCCTAGTGGTTTAACTAAAGATTCTAAAATCCTCATTCTTGGCTCTTTCCCCTCTGTTGCTTCAAGAGAAGAAGGATTTTACTACGCTCATCCGCAAAATCGTTTTTGGAGAGTGCTGGAATTATTGTTTAAAGAGAGGAGTGTTATGCCAAATTCTACTACTCCACAAGCTATTTTTTTAGAGCAAAACACTGCCTCACATATACCTAAAGCAGATTATAAGCATATATCTTTATCTATGCAATCTATGGCTACTAAAATAGCATTTCTTAAGTCTCATTTATTTGTGTTATGGGATATTGTCTATTCTTGTGAAATCATTGGTTCAAGTGATTCTACTCTTAAAAATATTGTGTTTAATGATGTCTTTAACCTACTGCATTCTAGCAAGATTAAGGCTATTTGCTTAAATGGCACAAAAGCAACAATGCTTTTTCAAAAATATTGCAAGAATCAAAATTTATCATTAATGCTACATTCCCACTCCCATTATAAAACCCTCACCCCCATAACTTCACAAAAATTTGGACGTGAGATTGCCATATTTTCTTTACCTTCAACTAGTCCAGCTAATGCAAAGTATAGTCTTGATAATCTCTTGAATGCATGGAAAGTTTTACTAGAAATTTAAAGGTATATATAATCCTTCTTTCTTTTATTAAGCAAACTATGTGAAAATTGATCTTGACAAACACTAAATGTCATGCTTTATAATTTTGGGATTAATTTACAAGGAGAAATAATGACAAATCGCAGAGATTTCATGAAATTAGGGCTTGGAGCGGCAATTCTAGCACCAAATCTTTTAAGTGGGCTAGAAAATCCAATAAACTCAAATGTAGATTCTGTTTTAGATAGCTTTTTTACGCTTAATAATGGAGCAAAAATTCCGCGACTAGGGCTTGGTTTGTGGCGTATAAAAAATAATATCGTTGAAAATGTCATCAAAGAGGCACTAAAAATTGGCTATCGCCATTTTGATACTGCTCAAGCCTATGAGAATGAAAAAGGCGTGGGAATGGCAGTGCGCAACTATAATATAGAAAGGGATAAGCTTTTTATAACGAGTAAGATTCGCGCTGAATACAAAGACTACAAAAGTGCTAGTAAATCCATTGACGATTCGCTAAAGCTTATGAAACTAGATTTTATTGATTTAATGCTTATTCATAGCCCACAGCCTTGGAAAGATTTTAGAGGAGGCGATTATTTCAACCAAAATGTAGAAGTATATAAAGCTCTTGAAGATGCACAAAAGGCGGGTAAGGTGCACTCTATTGGCGTGAGCAATTTTTTACAAAAAGACTTAGAAAATATCTTTAAACATTGCACAATTAAACCTGCCGTAAATCAGATTCTAACACACATAGGCAATACACCTTTTGATTTGATAGAATATTGTAAAAGTAAAGATTTGGTTGTTGAAGCATATTCGCCAATTGCACATGGGGAGCTTTTAAAAGATCCTAGCATTAAAGCCATGGCTGATAAATATCATGTAAGCCCTGCGCAACTTTCCATTCGCTATACATTAGAATTAGGGCTTGTATCATTGCCAAAGAGTAAAACTCCCGGCTTTATCGCACAAAATGCGGACGTAAATTTTAGCATTTCTAAAGAAGATTTAGAATCTCTAAAAAAACTTCATTTTAAAGATTATGGAGAGCATTCATATTTTCCTGTATTTAGCGGCAAATAAGACAAATATAGATTGGACAAATATAGATTGATTGTAATGCCACATAAGAAAACTTTAGAAAATCCTGAAATGCTATCAAAGGATACAAAGCCCATAAGCCTAAATAGGCTTTATAATCTTAAAGGAGATTTGCCATTATCTATTGAAACTTTTTCATTTGCTCTATGGTTTGTATATCTAGCATATCACTACGATTTTGCAAATCCTCTACAATTTGCTCAAAGTCCTCAATTTTGAGATTCTGTCCAAATTTGGCTTTTGCACTTAAAGATTCTATAAGGATTTTTCCTACAAATACACCCCTTTCTGTCCCGATAAATTGTCCTCTCTCCATGTTCATTTGTGTATTACTTGGTTCATATTTCTGCACAAGACGCGTTAAAATATGCTTTTTCTCTTCCAAATCCTCCACCGCACAAAATTGCCCCTCTATAAAAACAGAAAAGAAAAATTGAGTAGGAATCATCGTATTATTTAAAAAATGACTAGGGATATAGGCATAGGGTTTAGCTGCACTAAAGGAAACTTTGGGATTATATTTTAGAAGTTTATATTTACGCCCCGCCTTTGCGCCGTGCAAGTAGATTTTAGAATCTTCATAGCAAAAACTAAGCGGAACTGCATAAGGAATATTATCAGGAATCACAAGTGTGCCAAAGGTTATTTGGGTTAAAAATTTTTCAATAGTTGGCATATTTTTAAAATCAAAATCTTTACGGCGCATTGACCATCCTTAAAGGAAACTGATTATATTACAGCCTAACGCTAATTAATAAGTAATTTATTAAATTAAAACTACATAAAAGTAACTTTTTCTTAGAGCCATATCGCTACTTTGCATTTTTTGATAGAATATGAGTTTGGACATCAAAACTAAATAGGAGAGAAAATGAAAGCAGAAGCAGTTGATGCCCTAAAATTTTTAAATGCTCAAAAGACACAATTTATTATCCCTGTGTATCAAAGAACTTATAGCTGGGATATTGAACATTGTAAAAAACTATGGCATGATATTGAGAAAATAGGCGCAAATGAAAAGACAAAAGCACACTTTATAGGCTCTATCATGTATATTAAAGATGATGTTTATCATCATAGCTCAATCAATCAGCTTATGATTATAGATGGGCAGCAAAGACTTACTACATTAACCCTACTTTTACAGGCTATAAGAGAAATTACAGATAATAGCATTTCAGGATTCTCAAAAGATGAAATTAGAGATTACTATCTTATTAATCAATACGGAAAAAATTAGGAAAAATACAAACTTATCCTTACGCAAAGTGATAAAGATACACTTATTTCTCTGATAGATAAAGACCATACTAAACCTATGCAGCTTTCAAATAAAATCAAAAATAATTTTAAGTTTTTTAAAGATAAATTAGAACAAAATAAAGATAACTTAGAGATTATTTGCAAAGGCATTAATAAGCTTTTAATTATTGATGTATCGCTAGAGAGAGGCAATGACGACCCGCAGCTGATTTTTGAAAGTATGAATTCCACAGGTAAGGATTTATCTCAAGCAGACTTAATACGCAATTATGTGTTAATGGATTTAGCCCCAGAGCAGCAAAAGCAAATTTATGAGAATTGTTGGCACACTATGGAAACTGAATTTGGAGAAAATTTCAATAAGGACAAAAAAGAAAAGCAAAGCTTTGATTATTTTGTAAGGCATTATCTCACTATAAAAAATGATGGAAAAACCCCAAATTTAGATAGGATTTATGAATCTTTTAAAGAGTATAAACAATCTCAAAATCTTAGCACAAAAGACTTATTGGAAGACTTGCAACAATACTCACATTTTTATTGCACTATGGCTTTTAAAAGAGAAAAAGACAAAGAATTATTTGAAAGTTTTGAGAATCTTAAGGCACTAGATTGTGAAGTGGCATATCCATTTTTACTTGAGCTTTATAGGGATTATAAGGATGAAGTTCTAAGCAAGAATGATTTTTTAGAAATCTTAAAGATGATAGAAAGCTATTTGTTAAGGAGGGCGATTTGTGGAATCCCTACAAATTCTTTAAATAAAGTTTTTGCTTCTGCTATGAAAAAAGTCAATAAAAGCGAATATTTACAAAGTATATTTACATATTTTTATTGTTTAAAAAATACATCAAAATTTCCAAATGATAGTGAATTTGAAGAGAACTTATATAGTAAAAATATTTATGAGGCATTTAAGAAAAAGCTTTATTTTTTTGATAAGTTAGAAAATTTTAATAGAAAAGAAAAGGTAAATATAAATGAATACACTATTGAGCATATTATGCCTCAAAGCATTAAAAACAGCAAAAAATGGCAAGAGGAGCTTGGGCAACATTGGCAAGAAATCCACGAAAAATATTTGCATACTTTAGGCAACCTTACGCTTACAGGCTATAACTCTGAATATTCTAATAAATCTTTTAGAGAAAAACAAAATATGAAAGGGGGCTTCAAAGAAAGTCCTTTGAGGTTAAATAAAGAATTAAAAAGTATAGAATCTTGGAATGAGGCAAATATTAAACAAAGAGCGCAAGATTTAGCTAAAGATGCCCTAAAAATTTGGACATATCTAAAACTTGATAAAGGGGCTTTAGAGAACTATTCAGAAAGCCACAAACCCAAAAACGAACAGACTTTAGAGAATCATAAGTTTTTACAAAATGGCAAAAGTAAAGAGTTGTTTGAGGCTTTAAGAAATGGGATTTTAGCTCTTGATGAGGGTATAGAAGAAAAAATTTTAAAGCTCTATATCGCCTATAAATTTGATACCAACTTTGTAGATATTATCCCTCAACAAAATGCCTTAAAGCTAAGTATTAACATTTATATTGATGAATTAAATGATCCTAAAGAATTAGCAAAAGATGTTAGCAATATCGGAGCTTGGGGTAATGGAAAGGTAGAAGTAATTTTGGATTCTATGGATAATGTGGCTTATTGTTTGGGGTTAATTAGACAAGCCCTAGAAAAACAATTATAGAGAAGCAATTATTTTGATTTTGTCTAATGCTTTTTAGATTGTTTAAATATTTACATAGCATAATTTAAAAGCTATATTTAAGGTAGATAATATATATTTACAAAATATTAAGTAAGTTATTGTCATTGCTACTTTATATAAGGAATCTAAAGAGATATATGCTTTGTAACATTTAGCCTTATCCTTGTTATTTTTAGTCTTTAGTCGAAGAATCCAAAGACAGACTGCTATACATAAATTGGATTCTAAGATATTTAGGCTTTTGATTAGATGTTTATTCGTTGAAGAAAGCAAAGCTTCTTTAGTAAATTTAGTAGCTTGCGCTTAACATGATAATTAACACAATAAAGT
Organism: Helicobacter muridarum; assembly: GCF_000765805.2. Taxonomy (GTDB): domain Bacteria; phylum Campylobacterota; class Campylobacteria; order Campylobacterales; family Helicobacteraceae; genus Helicobacter_A; species Helicobacter_A muridarum. Next base: position 25,095 of record NZ_JRPD02000020.1, read on the forward strand.
TTTACTGCATTCATACATGATTCACACATGGCAGATTAGAGCTTATATTTGCGCCTACTATTTTGCTATTAAGAATCTATTATTTTTATAAAAAATGATTTATGCTTGATAAATAATATTGCTAATTTCTAGCAGCAAGCTAGGATTAATATGTCTTTCTTGCATTACAAAATCTCTATACGCTCTTTGGCTATTTCAAAATATCTTTTCTCAATTTCATAGCCTATAAAAAGGCGATTATTCTTTAATACAGCAAGTGCGTGAGAGCCACTTCCCATAAAGGGGTCCAGCACGATTTGCCCCTCTTGCGTAAAAAGCTTGACAATATGAGAGATAAGACACACAGGCTTGGGAGTTAAATGTTCTATTTTTATATCGCTTTCATTCTTTCTTGTGTGTTTGCTAACCTCCATTACATTGCTAGGAAACTTCCCATCTAAACTCTCTTTTGTATTGATAAGCCCTAGTTTATGCTTTTGCCAATTTTGCACAAATGTCCCCTCTTTTGGCTTTTGTGCCATTACCATGGGTTCGATTTGTGGCTTTAATTGTGGCGTTTTATACCCATCTAATTCTTTGATTAAAGAATCTTTTTGTGTTTGCGTAAGGTTTTTATCTTTTTTAATAAAATGGGTCTGAGAGAATGCCTTTGCTTGTCCCTCATATTTCCACGCTAACATATCTCTTATTTCAAATCCTGCTAAATCTAAACTCATTGCCATTCTGTGATAAAGTCTTGCTTGTGAAAATACAATACAAAATCCTCCGGGCTTTAAGATTCTATAAAATTCTTTTGCTAGAGGATTCATAAAATCCTGCAATTTCTCGCCTTGAGCTTTATCAAATTTCATACCCACAGGCAACCCTCCAATCACACCACTTTTTGAAGCTTTAGCTTTTAGGTTTTTATCATTCCATTCACTCCCCATACCATCAATAAAATAAGGCGGGTCGGTAATAATGCAATCAATAGAATTGTTTGTGAGTGTTTTAAGTCCCTTGACGCAATCTTGATTGAAGATGTGATATTTTGATGTGATAGATTCTTTAGAATCCTTGATGTTTTGCACACTATCTATTATCGCAGTCATAAATCCTCCTTATTGAGTGTGAATAGTCTAGCAAATATTTCTAGTTATTTTACTAAGCTACTTGACAAGCACTAGGTGTGAGGTTGTATAATTATATAATCAATAAAAATAATTTTGTGTTCTAAATAATAAATGATTCAGTGTATTGATGCTAATATTACACCTATTTATAAAAGGCACTAAATTTTGAGCTTATCTGTTCCCATTGATTATTCTTGGTCTTTTAGTGATAAAACACAAAAAGATACAAGCTATATCACGCATAGTTATTACACATATCCAGCCAAATTCATACCGCAGCTTGCAAATAGATTAATAAAAGAATATAGCAAAGATGGCGATTTGATAACCGATCCATTTATGGGAAGCGGAACGACAATAGTAGAATCCCTAGTTAGCAATAGAAAAGCTATTGGTGTAGATATTAATCAAATAGCCTATCTTTTAACAAAAGTAAAAATTACTCCCCTTAATATAGAGCAGTTAAAAGATGAATTTTTTACTTTGGAGAATCTTTTTTGCCATACAAAAAGTCTTTTTTCTAATTATAAAGAGTCGCAACTTGCGGAAATTAAAAACGAACGGTTGGATTATTGGTTTAGAGTAAATGAAAAAAATTCATTATCAAAACTTTTGCAACATATTAATATGATTCAAAATGGCGATATTAGGGATTTTTTCTATATTTGCTTTTCACAGATTTTGAAATCCTCATCTCTTTGGCTACAAAAGAGTATAAAACCTACAAGGGATTTGAATAAAAAAGAAGCACAAGTTTATAAATTATTTTTTGCACACGCAAAGAAAATGATAAAAAAACACGAGGAATATCAATCTTTCTTGAATAAAAATATACTAGATAGCATTCATTATTATTGCAATATTTCGTGTGGAGATTCTAGGAGTTTAAACACACAAGATAATAGTGTTGATTTAATCGTTACAAGTCCGCCTTATGTAACGAGCTATGAATATGCTGACTTGCATCAGCTGCCATCTCTTTGGCTTGGCTATCTTGATGATTTAGCTAGCTTTAGGAAAAAGTTTATAGGCAGTAGCGCAAAGGTTAGAGGCAAAATTGACTTGCAAAGCAATATGGCTGATGAAATCATCTCTCAATTAGGCAATAAAAAACAAATGGAAGTCCAAAACTACTATGCCGATATGCTGGAGAGTTTTTTGGAAATGAAGCGTATTTTAAAGTCCAAAGGTAAGGCTTGTATAGTGATTGGCAACACGCAATTTAAAGGTGTGGATATTTTAAATGCTGAAGTTTTTTGCGAACAAATGCAAAATCTAGGTTTTAAGATTCATAACATAATCCATAGAGAAATCCCATCAAAAATGCTCCCATCAACAAGAGATTCTAGCACTGGCAGATTCAGTAAAAGGCAAGATACAGATAAATTGGCATATCCCACAGAATATATTTTGATAATGGAAAAACAATGAGTTTGCAAGATTTAATTACTCTATATGAGGAAATGAAACAAAAATATGGCAAAGAAACCTATAAACACATATCGCAGCTTTTTAAAAATGCTAAAGAATTGCATAAAACTATGGCTATCAATAAAGGCTTGCAAGACACAGAGCAATCTTGGAGAGCATTTAAGGGTAAAAATTTAGAAAAAATTATTGAATATATTATTAAAGATGAGGTAGAAAAGCTAGGCTTTAATATCATTAATGGTAACAAGCTTGAACGCTCCACAAAACTTAGCACAGAATTAGAGACAATCAAAAGAAATCTTTGTATAGATTATGGTGAGTTTGGATTTCACCTACCAGATGTTGATATGGTGATTTACAATCCGATAAATCTAAAAGTTATAGCAGTTTTATCTAGCAAAGTAACTCTGCGAGAGCGAATAGCACAAACAGGATATTGGAAGCTAAAATTAGCGCAATCAAACATCACAAAGCATATAAAGGTATTTTTTATAACATTAGATGAGGATGAAACCCTATCATTCAAAAAGCCTTGTAAAAAAGGACGAGCAATTTGTGAGATTGATTTAGATGGCTGCTATATATTGACACAAAATGCTTTTCAAGCAAGCAATAAAGTAAAATCGTTTGAGAAATTCATAGAGGATTTAAGAAAAATGCAAATGAATTAAAATGATAAGTATTAGCACAATAAAACATTTCACCCAAACACTAAGTGTTAGGCTTTATAATTTCAAATGTATTTTTATTATAAGGAGGAGTAATGCAAAAACATTCATTACATAGCGCAGATTCTCGGCGTGATTTTATTAAAACTTCTGCAATGCTTAGCATTGCCTTAAGTGTGGGATCATTGCCGCTTTTTGGCGTGGATTCTAAAACTTCTAAAATCCCAATGCCAAAGCGCATTTTAGGCAAGGGCAGCTATGCCTTTGAAGTCTCTGCCCTAGCTTTTGGCTGTATGGGGCTTAAACTACCACCGCTCTAAAAAACTAAGCAAAAAAGAGGCATTAAAAATGCTAGAAGCTGCTATTGAAAGCGGAATCACACTCTATGACACCGCGCAAACCTATGGACCAGATAGCAACGAGATTCTTGTCGGCGAGTTGCTAAAGCCCTACAAAAACAAGATTTTCATTACTACAAAATTTGGCTTTGGTAAAGATTCTAGTGTGCTAGATAGCTCACCTAAGCGCATTCGTGAAGTTGTGGAAAATAGCCTAAAAAGGCTTAATTTAGAGCAGATTCCGCTTTTGTATCAGCATAGATTTGACCCCAAAACGCCCATTGAGGAGGTGGCGAGTTGTGTGAAAGATCTCATCAAAGAGGGCAAAGTCGCGCGCTTTGGCGTGTGTGAGCTAAGCGCAAAGACAATAGAAAAAGCACATAAAATATGCCCCATAACTGCGGTGCAGAGCGAATACCACCTAATGTGGCGCAACCCTGAAAAGCAGATTCTGCCGACATTAGAGAAATTAGGAATTGGCTTTGTCTCGTATTCTCCGCTTAATCGTGGGTATCTAAGTGGCAAGCTCACTAAAGATTCTGAATTTAATGCAAGCAATGACAATCGCGCGACTTTCCCGCGATTTCAACCTAGCGCAATGGAGGCAAATTACCAAATTATTGAAATGCTAAAAGAATTTGGCAAGGGTAAAAATCCAAGCGCAAAAGATTCTAACGCAACTCCCGCACAAGTTGCTATTGCTTATCTTTTAACAAAAAAACCTTATATAGTTCCACTTTTTGGCACGACAAACAAGGTGCATTTGGAAGATAATCTTAAGGCTTTGGCTGTGAAATTGAGCGATGCGGATATAAAAGCAATAGATTCTAGCTTAGATAAAATTATTATTGTAGGTGATAGATACCCCGCAGAACAGGCAAATAGGGTAGGCAAATAAAAAGGAGATAGAAATGCTAAATTAGTAAGTTTAGTATATCGTAGATGAGGAATCTTTATATCTATGAATTGCTTAACAAAAAAATAATAGTAGAAATTATTTATAAATCAACTATTTTTTGTATTTCTGTTTTTATATATTATTAAAGTATTTGTATAAGTTGGGGAGTGAATAGAGGGGCATGGGAATTGTGCCCCTCTATGTGCCTGAAAAATCCTTGAAAATCCATTTGTGTATTTTTATAATTTTTATGTTAAAAGCTTTTGTATTTATATTTGTGTGCTTGGATTTAAGGCTTATGGTTTGCTTTGTTTCTTTGAGTGGGCAACATAGAGATTTGGCAGCATAAAATTCTCTTGTGCTTTGTGTCAATATATTGCTCTTGGTGTTTTAGATTGTGTTGTATTAAAAGAGATGTTTCGCTTTGCTCAACATGACAAGAGGGCGTAGCTCAACATGACAAGAAGGCGTAGCTCAACATGACAAGAAGGCGTAGCTCAACATGACAAGAGAGTAAATCTAAGGCATGACAAGAGAGTAAAAAGCTTTAGCATGACAATAGGGAAGCCCAAGCAAAGAAAGGCTGTTAATGTTTTAATGAGATGTTTCGGGCTTTGCCCTCAATATGATAATAGGATTAAAGGTTTAGCTTTGAGCTATAAGAATCTATAATGTGCTATAAAATCATGTAGATTTATTTCCTTTTTGCTTGTGTGCATGACACAAACTCCATACAATGCCCTAAAATGCGGGATTTGTATAGAAATATAATTCTAAGATTTATTTATTGTCAAGTTAGGAATCCGCAAAAAAGCAGCGCAAAGCATTTAAGAGAATGATAGAATCCAAAAGTGGTAAAATCTAAGCAAAAAGGCAGGATATGCGCTATTACTTCATTACACTACAAGACTTTTTGACAAAAAACAAAAATAGCTCCCCCACACAAGAAGTGCTTAGCAATTTTAAACAAAGTTTAAAATCCTATGTAGCAAACATTTCAGATTCTAAAAAAGAGAGCGAGGAACACCAAAAGAATATTTTAAGTAGCTTTTTAAGCAAAACTTTTGACTACTCTTGCAACACAAGAAACAAAATCGATTTAGCTATTTATGAGGATTCTACCCCCAAAGTGCTTTTTGAGGTAAAAAGCTTAAGCAATGAGGGCGAATTTATTGGCGGGGGGGGGGGTGGCAAAATACCCTAGATGAAAATACCTTAAATGAAAATCCCCTTGATAAAAGTATCAAAGATACAAATATTAGTTTAGAATCTAAAGCCTTTTATGAATCTATCCTCTATTTTTTGCGCGAATTTATCACGCATAAAAACAACAATATTACTTACATTATCCTAACCAACACGCAAAAATTTTATTGCATTGATGCACAAGAATATATGCAATTTGCTAAGCATAAAGAGATTGTTAAAGCCTTTAAAAACTGTGAAAAGAAAGATGGCAACGACACAAGCACGAAAAGATTCTATGAGATGCTAAAATTCCTTTTGCCTAATATTAATTCTACACTTAAATACACCTATTTTTGCCTAGATGAATCTTTACTAGACTCTAATCTCATTTATCATGCTGCATCCTCTTCTCATTTTGAAAGCTTCTCTTGTCATTCTGAAGCGTTAGCCAAAGATTTTCAAACTATAGAATCTAAAATAAACAAATATCAAACTTCCTTAGCACTCATCTACCAAGCCATAAGCCCCTCTACACTTCTAAAGCATAAAGTCTGTATAGATTCTAATACCCTCAATCAAAGCTTTTATAACGAGCTGCTCTATATTTTAGGCTTAGAGGAAAAGGTGCAAAACTCTAAAGTTATAATAGAGCCAAGCCATACACCAAATACCTTATTAGATTCTACTTGCTTTGAATTTAAGCTATCAAGAGATAAAGACTTTGAAACCCTGTTTGCTTTGCTTACTACTTGGAATAATCGCCTTTTATTCCTAAGACTTTTAGAATCAATGCTTTTAGGCTTTAAGCATATACTTAAGCCTTTTTTGGATTTAGAGACATTAAAGGACTTCCCGGCTATCTCTACTTTATTTTTCGATGTCTTAGCAAAAGTAGAGGAAAGCAGAGGCAAAAATCTCACAGAATCTCTACAAGCTATCCCCTATCTTAACTCTAGCCTTTTTGAAGAGACACCCCTTGAAAATGAGGGCAAACAGATTGGATCTTTAAAATCTAAGCCTTTAACCCTCTATGCAGATTCTATTTTGTATAAAGATGAGCAAATACGCAAAGACTTAAATATTAAAGGCAAAGATTCCGCCTTGCCACTCTTAGAATATTTGTTTGCCTTTTTACATGCTTATGATTTCACCACTACAAGTAACGATATTCAAAACCATATTAAAATTAACTATGATAAGCTCATTAATGCCGCTGTATTGGGGCTTGTCTTTGAAAAGCTAAATGGTTATAAAGAGGGTAGCTTTTATACGCCAAGCTTTATTACAAGCTATATGTGCAAGCAAAGCCTAGAAAAAGTCGTGCTAGAGAAATTTAATAGCGTGAAAAATTGGCAATGTGCAGATTTAGAATCGCTTAAAACCAAGCTTGATAAACTCACAAATTCTAAAGAGGACTACAAGCAAGCAAATGCAATTTTTGATTCTATTAAAATCTGCGACCCATCTGTAGGAAGCGGACATTTTCTTGTCTCTGCCTTAAATGAGCTAATTTTATTGAAATTTCAACTTGGGATTTTATGCGATGAGAATTACTCTAGGATAAAAGATATTTCATTAGAGATATTGCATGATGAGATTGTGATAAGGGATTCTAACAATGCCCTTTTTACCTACACCCTGCCCGCACACGAAAACATAGAATCTCATAAGATTCAAAGGGCTTTATTTCATAACAAACGCATATTAATAGAATCTTGCCTCTTTGGTGTGGATATTAACCAAAACTCTTGCGAGATTACCAAACTCCGCCTTTGGATAGAGCTACTTAAATATAGCTTTTATAAAGACATAGCCAACAAACGCCTAGAGACTTTACCAAATATCGATATAAATATTAAATGTGGGAATAGCTTGGTGTCGTATATGCCAATTTCTGAACCACTTTATATAGATATTAAGGAGAAAATAAAAGACTATCAAAAACTAGAGTCTGATTATTTTCATTGCTTTTACACAGATAAACAACAACACCAAAAGAGAATCTACAACACAAAACAGGAGCTTTTAAGCAAGTTTTTTATGAGAAAATACTATAAAGAGTTAAAAGCATTACGTAAAAAATGTGATGAGTATTCAAAAAATTATGAAAAATATGGCATAGATAAACTTTCAGAACATTATGAGTTTTTAAAAAATAATGTTACAACCTTTAGTTTTTTTCCGCAAATAAATGAAATTAAAGAAGAAGAAAAAGCACAAAAAGCCCTAGAGAATCTCAAAAAAGAACACAATAAAATTTTTAGCCTAGAAAGAAATTTTGAATGGCGTATAGAGTTTTCAAAACTACTAGACAATGGACTAACACAAGAACAAATAGCAAGCAATAATGCAAATAAACGAAAAGGAAACTCAAGAAACCTGCACAAAAATAAACAGGGCGATTTTTTAGGTTTTGACTTAGTTATTGGCAACCCGCCTTATATAAGGCAAGAGGAGATTAAACACTTAAAACCTCATTTGCAAAAAGCCTTTAGCATTTACAAAGGCACGAGTGATATTTATACCTACTTCTACGAACTTGGGCTTAAGATTCTTAAAGACAATGGTATCTTAAGCTTCATCACTTCTAATAAATGGTGCAGGGCTGCTTATGGTGAGCCTTTGAGAGAATTTTTGCTTAAAAATACGCAAATAAATACCTATCTTGATTTCAATGGTGTGAAAGTTTTTGAATCTGCCACAGTGGATACGAGTATTTTAGAATTTCATAAGGCAAAAGCTAATGCAAGCCACAGCTTAAACTATGCAAACCCAAAGGATTATAATCCCAAAGAAAACAAGCCTTTAGAGGAGAGCTTAGAGCTTATTCAAATCCCCCAAGATTCCCTAAGCACGGATTCCTTTATTTTCACAAGCCCAGAAATTGCAGCCTTAAAAGCCAAGATTGAAAAAATCGGCACACCGCTAAAGGATTGGGATATAAACATTTATCGTGGAATCTTGACAGGCTACAATGAAGCCTTTATTATAGATACTAAAAAGCGTGAGGAGATACTGAGTGTGTGTGATGATAGTGAGGAGAGCCTAAAGCCGATGAGCTTGGAGGAATATCTGCGCCTTGGAGGCAAAATCTAGCACAAATAATGCTATAATGGCGAGATTTATAGCAAAAAACAGCAGTAAGAATGGTGTCGCTATGCCCTCTTAAGCAAAATTTAAGAGCTAATACTATAAAATCCTCCCTCATTAGTTAGTGGCTCCTCGTGCCACACCAATAAAAACCTACCTTAATCCCCCATAGTATTGCACATTACTTAATCCGGTGTATCAGGGATTAAGGTAGGTTTTTGTAGCTTTCACTCTACTCAAGCAAATCTTTCAAATCATTATCTATCAAGCCCAAGCAATCATCTAAAAAACTTTCTATTTTATCAGGCATAATACGAAAGTAAAGTCTTTGATTATCAGTTTCTACAAAAGTTACAATGCGAGGCACGATAATATTTTTCTCACCTTTAGTAACAATATGAGTTTTTAGCAGATTTTCCGCGTGAAAAGCACGATTTCTAATAGTATGAATCCAATTTAAAACAACCTCTGCCTTATGACTATCTCGCAAAAATCGCTTTTTGCCATTGTGATAGAATCTATCTATATTTTGCCAATAGTATTGCTTAAAATCAAAAGATTTAGAAAAGCTAAAAATATGATTATAAAGCTTGTGTTTATCAACCATCTTATGCCAAAAGCCAAGTCTTTGCCTTGATATGAGCTGATGATTGCTAAGATTTTGTCCCCTATATTCTGCCTCAACTTCATTTTCTATCCAATCAATGCCTAACCTTTCAATCAAAATATGATTTATAATATTGCGGATACAGATTTCAAGGATACATAGCTTTGGTGAGATTTTACCTACTAGCGCAAGATTCCTAAAATGCTCTTTCGTGCTTTGATAGCTCTGCAATCGCACTTGCGAAAATAGTAATTCTAGCTTTTTTATATCCATATCTTGCCTTTAGACATTTACAAAAATCAAATTAAAAGATATATTATCAAAAATACCATAAAATACCATGAAATAGATTGAGGAAAAGTTATGCAAAATCTAGATTCAAGAATAGATAAAGAAAAAGGTGTGGTTTATTTGACAGAGAGAGAACGCACGGAGTTGCTTATAAAGCCCATTTTACGCGGGAGGGATATAAAGCGGTATTCTTATGATTGGGCGGGATTGTGGATAATCAATACGCATAATGGCTATGTGAGTGAGGCGTTGCCTTTTAGCGAAATTTCGGGGAGATTTGATTTTTCTCGCACGGCAGATTCCGTATCTAGCCTTAGCTCCAAAAATCTGCACAACCCCAAAATTTCATCTAAAATGCTTCCGCCAGATTCCAAAAATACAACCCCTTGTCATACTGAGGCGTTAGCCGAAGTATCTCAACAAAAGCGAGCTAAAATTAAAATTCCGCCTATTGATATAGATGAGTATCCAACACTTAAGGCTTACTTTGATAAGGTGGCAAGTGAGGGCAAACAGAGCAAGGGTAAAGGATTCTACAACCGAGATGATAAGGGCATAACGCCTTACAATCTTAGAAATTGCGCTTATTTAGAGGAATTTGCTAAACCTAAAATTATATATTCTGAAATTGTGAGAGAACCACAATTTTATTTAGACAATGGTGAGTTTAAGTTTGGGTATTTCTATGCAGAAGCGACAAGCTTTATTTTAACAGCAAATTGTCATTCTGAGCTTTCGCAAGAAAGCGAAGAATCTCTTAAGATTTCTAAAAAAGATATTTCGGGCAAAAGCCCTCAATATGACAAAATGAAAGCGAGTTTAGAATACCTTTTAGGGCTTTTACATTCTAAACTTTGCACTTTTGCCTTTAAGGAATTTTATGCAGGAGGGGGATTAGGAGAAAGTGGCTATCGCTACAAAAAAGCCTTTTTAGAAAATCTCCCAATCCCTAAAATTACTCAAAGCCAAGAAGCAGAATTTATAAAAATCGTAAATGAGATTATAAAGTGCAAAAAGTCTTTGCAATATTCTAATTTAAAATCTTTATCGCAAAAAGGGGTTTATCCCCCTCCCGTCCCCCTTAACCCCGAAAAAGACACCGCTTTTTCGGCAATCAATGGGGAAGCCTCGCTTAATCCACTTCTAGTCCAAAATCAGCGTGAGGACACTTCTGCCTCACTTGATTCCGATTTTGGAACACCACGAAGTGGGCGAGAAAAAGATTCTGATAATAAAGAGGAGTTGCAAGAGTTAGAATCTCGCCTTGATTCTTTAGAATCTAAACTTAATTCCCTAGTTTTCTCCCTCTATGGCTTAAGTGATGAGGAAATAAGGCTTGTAGAATTAGCTGGGGGGGGCAAGTTATAGTCTAGCCTTATTACTTATCGCAAGTATAGAATCTAAGATTCTATCTTTGGTGAAACTACTTTGTGAAAATTTTGAATTAGAGTTAAAAGAAGCCTTTAGATTCTGCAAAGGGCTGCAAGTGCCAAGAGAATATGAGGGCAAGATTATTTATCCTAATATGGCAAAAGAATTTATCGCTTACCTTGATACGCAAGGTTTTTTCACAAATCAAAAATGTTTTATTCTTACTGATAAATGCAAGGATAAAAATAGACTCTTGTATCTCACTGCAGTGCTTAATTCTAAAATGAATTTTTGGTATTTTAAGCATATCGGTGCGACTTTGGGAGCAAATGGCTATGAGATGAGCAAAATCTTTGTAGAGCGATTGCCTGTGATAGAAACGCATAAAATAGATTCTAAGCTTTTGCAAGAAATTGAATTTACAGCAGAACAAATTTTAGAATCTAAAACTCAATCATATAATACACAAAATAGCGCAGATTCTATGCAGGGCAAATCTCACCCACGCGATAACTTGCCCTGCGGCAATGGAGCAGTCGCGTTGATGGGGTCAAGGGGGATTGTTAAGGGGGAAAAGGGGGAGAATAAAAGCGAAAATCTCCCCCTAGCCCCCTTGACTAAAGCAGATGAGACAATCCATTTTGAAAAAAACAAAAAGCAGGATTGCGATACAAAAACTTTAGAATCTCATCTTAATTCCTTGATTTATCAAGCCTATGGATTGAATGAAAAGGAGATAAACTTAATTGAATCTGAATTATCAACAAGAGAGAGAGAGAACAGAAATAATTGAGAATCTTTATCGTTTATATCACAAATTCTTGCAAGATTCTAAAGCTTGTCATACTGAAGCGTTAGCTGAAGT
>NZ_JRPD02000021.1 GCF_000765805.2 Helicobacter muridarum
TCGCCTAAAGTCCTAACATAACAAAAAAATCAAAGCTAAATAATATCAAGCTATATTTGAAATAATACTACTATAACACCTAAAATATTATAGTTTCCACCTCTAATACTAATCATCGTAGCTTGTAATTTTAAGCGTTATAGTTGGGAACAATCTAACCTAGCCACAATAATTAATAAATCTAAAAAAAGAAGCAGTCCCAAAGTATGGGCAAAAACCCTTTGTATCCATATATGCCTTGAAATATGCAAATTATATAAGCCCTTCTTAATTATAGAAATCTTTAGCACATATGATAACTATACTTTTAGTATTACGATTTAAGCATTTAGTAATACTAATTGCTATATACTATATATTTACATTTATAGTTAAAGGAAAAAATTTGAAAAAAGAATATATTAGTTTTATTGCATCATTACTATTGCTTACAAATCTTGGTTATTCCAAAGAAGAGAATGAAGCAATAAGACTCGAAGCAGCCACCATTACAGCGACTAGGATTCCAACTACCATAGATGAAGCCCCGGGCAACCTTAGCGTAATAAGTCAAGAAGAAATCCACATTCGCCCCAATAGCAAAATTAGCGATACATTAAGAGGCATTGAGGGCTTGCGTCAAAGCAAAAGCAGAGGATTAGACACATTTGACACTGTTACTATTCGAGGCATTCCAAATGGAGCTACCATCATGCTTGATGGAGTAATTCTAAATGATATGAATAATAATACCAAGATGATTACTTCTATGAATCCAAGCGATTTATTGCAAGTAGAGGTAATTCGGGGTCCATTTTCTAATCTCTATGGTAGTGGAGCAATTAGTGGTGCTATCAATTTTGTAACAGCTATGCCTGAGAAATTTGAAGTAAAAACAAATATAGCATATGGCAGTCCATTCATGCTAAATACCGCTCCAGAGAATCTAGTACGTGGCTATATATCTATTGGAAATGTTTTTTTTGATTCCAAACTAAAGCTAAAAGCTAGCTATGGATTCTCAACATCTGATGGCTATGCAGCAGATACAGCCTTTGTAGAGTCAGGTGATACAATATTAAGTGGGAATACTGGAGCAATAGATAGCGTAAATCCTCAAGGCAAACCGATAAAAATTGTAGGCAACATGGGGAAACAAGCCTATCAAATCCATGACTTTAAATTAAGAGCAAATCTAGACATTACAGAGAATATTTCATTAGATTCTGGATTCTATTTCAATTTCTATGGATATAGGCATGATGATCCAAAAACATTTTTGCGCGATAGCAATGGCAGGGAAGTATGGGGGAATAATACAAATACAAACTCTAGTGGCACGCTAGGCACACATGGGACTAATCGCCCTTTGCCCATTGGATTTGGTAGAAATATTGGCAAGGAAAGATATGCCCAAAGTATATTTTACATAGGATATACTCAATATTTTGATGAAATCATGCTTCAAGCTAAGTATTCTAGGATCGATGGTTGGAGAGACTTTAACAATCCAGATGGTGGCGCAAAAGCTAGCAGTCTAAATGGCTCAAGCATAACTAATGCTCCTAACACCACTATGCTAGGTGGGCAAGGTAGTAATACTAAAGATAGGTATCAAACAAACAATCTAGATATTTTTAGCATGATTCCAATCTTTGATTCTAAACATAAAGTGTTAGCAGGTGGGCAAATCAGACATCAGCAATTTGATAACGAAGTAAATAATATATTTGATTGGACTAAATTTGATAGTGCTATTGAAAACTTTAAAAGTAGTCAAAATGCTAAGAGCATAAACTCTGGAATCTTTGTAGAATTAAGATCGCAATGGCTAAACAATCTTAGCACAACACTAGGACTTAGATATGACTATTGGCTAGGATATGACTTTTTAACAAGTGGAAGACAAGCATCAGAGAATTCAAAACACAAAATCTCACCAAAAGTTACCATAAACTACTTGCCTTTTTCACTCACTACAATTAAAGCATCTTTTGGTCAGGGCTTTAGAGCACCTACATTAACAAATCTCTTCTCAAATCATGTAAGGACAGATGGCGTAGTAACTCTTGGCAACCCAAACCTCAAACCAGAGAGTGTAACTGCTTTTGACATTGGAGTGGAACAAAAGCTTAATATTGGACAATATCAAGGACTAATGAAAGCTTATTATTTCAATACCTACAGAAGTGATATAATATTCACAAATATAGTAAATAGCACAGGAAGAATAGAGAATGGCGGACTAGCTCTAATAAATGGACTTGAGTTTTCATATAAACAAAGCTTGCCATTTTATTTTAGCCTCTTGCTAACTTACACTTATACAAATTCCGAGCATTTAACTAATCCCGGAAATCCAAATCTAGTAGGCAAGAAATTAACAGGCATTCCAGAGCATTTAGGATTTATACAAATTGCCTATGATAATTCTAAATTTTTTGGTAGTTTTGGTTTGGAAATGATGAGTAAGCCATTTGCCAATGCTGATAATAGCGACACTATTAGCGGAGTATATGGCTCTACTGATGGATTTGTGCTAGGAGATCTGCTACTAGGATATAGATTCTTAAAGAATTACGAAGCAAGCTTGAATATAACCAACATATTCAATTACAAATATTTTTCCTTTTATAGGGCACCCGGTGCTGCATTCTATATTCAACTCGCAGCAAAATTCTAATTTCTAGCCTAATATTTATTATAGTCTTTATTAAGATAGAATAAAAGTTATAAAATTAATAACTAAGATTATAGATTTAATTTTGCCATATTTCAGGCTATAGGCAAAGAATCTTAAAAACAATCATAAAAACTAGAATCTAAATTTCGATAATAAAACAATTGGATTATGTATAGACAAATCTTTGTAAAAAATTTAATCAATTTGAGGTATATAATAGTTTCACTCATACAATAGCAAGGTAGAAGCTCAAAATTGTAATAAGCTAGAAACATAAAACTTAAGTCATATGCTAGCAGATAAAAATTCAGAATAAATATTATTGGCGTAAAAGATTCTATTTAAACACAATGCAAACACTAGATAGAACAAATCAAATCAAAAATGATAAGCTCCATCAAATTTTAATAATATAAATCGCTTAGACCCGCTCATCTAGGATATTGCCAATCATATCTCGCATCTTACGCACAAGCTCTATAGCCTCCTCTGAAGGAATCTCACGAATAACTTTCTCTCCATTTGAATCACGAACTGTTACCACTAACCCTTTTATCTCTTCATTATATGAAAAATCAATATTAGTATTTATTCTTTGCATATCTTCTTGTAATTGTTTTGACAATCGCAAAAGCTTATCTTGCATACTAAATTCCACTCCCCCATCTCTTTGTGTGCTTTCTGGTTGTATTGTAGCTTGAGGAGAAATCCTTTTTGCCTCACGAGGTAAGCCCGCGTTACTTACCATAGACATAATGGCACCCTGCAATGATGATAATGAACTTCCTTGTGTTTCCATCATAGCCTCCTAATATTGAATATGATATATTATTATATAATACAATCGACATTTTTTAAATTTTTTGCGAGGATAAGAAACAAATTAAGCTATCTTTTAGTAAGTTTTTATTAGTTTATATATAATCTATACTTTAGCAACATCAATATGGGATAAAAATCATGAATAACTTTTCCAAAATAGGATTTATCATGGCTACTTTGGGTAGCTCGATTGGTCTTGGGCACATTTGGAGATTCCCTACTATGGCTGGACAAAACGGTGGTTTTGCGTTCATCTTACTATATTTACTCATATGTATAGCTACTGGAATTAGCATGCTAATAGCCGAAATGCTAATTGGCAATCGCACTAGAACGAATGCCCAAGATGCTTTTAACGCATTAGATGAAACTAAAAATAAAAATTGGCATTGGGTAGGACTAACTGTAATAGGTGGTCCTCTCATATTGACATTTTATTGCATTGTATTAGGCTGGGTTGTATACTATCTCTATAGTATTAGCTTTAATCTGCCAAGCAACATTGAAGATTCTAAAACTTTATTCATCAGCTTAACTCAAAATATATCATCTCAGATTATAAGCTTTGGCATTGTAATGGCATTGACATCTTATTTTGTGGCTAAAGGAATAAAAAATGGTATTGAGAAGCTTAATTTTATCCTCATGCCTCTATTATTTATTATTTTTATAGGACTGCTATTTTATAGTATGACTATGGGCGGATTTACAAAGAGCCTAGACTTTATGTTTACGCCTGATTTCTCTAAGATTAACCCAAAGGTTTTAATTAGTGCTATGGGACAAGTCTTTTTTTCTCTTTCTCTAGGGGTGGGCATTGTTATTACTTATGCGGCTTTTACAGAACGAGAACAAAATCTATTTTCCTCTGCATTATGGGTATTAATACCGGGCATAATCATATCTATTATTGCTGGATTAATGATATTTACATTTGTCTTTGAATATGGCAGTGAGGACGATGTGGGTGCTGGAGCTGGATTAGTATTTATTACACTACCTGTTATGTTTCAGAAAATGGGAATAGCAGGTAGTATAGTATGCATGCTCTTTATGATAGGCTTGGGATTTGCAGGCATATCTAGCACTATCTCATTACTTGAACCCTGTGTAAAATGGCTAGAAGATAAAACAAATAAGGGCAGAGTATTTTTATCTTGGATTGTTGGTATTGTAATCTTTATTATAGGTTCTGTTTTGATTCTATCTTTGAATAATGGTTTCCCAGAGCTAACAATAGCAGGAAAAAGCCTATTTGATTGGTTTGATTGGATTAGCGCGAATGTAATCATGACCTTAGGAGGATTACTATCTAGCATCTTCGTAGGATATGCTATTAAGAAAAATCAACTAAAAGAATGGACGAAAGGCTACTTTAATAATAATATGTTTGAATTTTGGTTTTTCTCAATCAGGATTTTAGCTCCACTCATGGTAATAGCAATATTTATCTATAATATCTATGATTTAATAGTAGCATAATTTGTCAAGTTGGATAATAACTATATCAGGCAATTTTAGATTTCTTTGTTAAGAGAATTGCATAACAGAGATTGATTTAGTGTAGAATCTATGTGAAATTCCATTAATGCAATTCCGATAAAGGAGAATATATGAAGTTGCTAGGGGCTAGTTTCATTATTACATGCAATGATGATATAGGGATTTTGCGTAATGGCGGAGTGCTAATTGATAATGGCAAGATTCTAGCAGTAGGAGACTTTAATGAGTTAAAACAGCAATGCAGGCAATGCGACTT
Organism: Helicobacter muridarum; assembly: GCF_000765805.2. Classification (GTDB taxonomy): domain Bacteria; phylum Campylobacterota; class Campylobacteria; order Campylobacterales; family Helicobacteraceae; genus Helicobacter_A; species Helicobacter_A muridarum. The sequence goes on from NZ_JRPD02000021.1 coordinate 5,244, forward strand.
TCTTTTTTACAAGAATCATATCATACTACCAGCCCTAATTAACTCTCATATTCACTTTGAATTTAGTAAAAATATCTCAAGTTTTATGTATGGCAGGTTTGACTTATGGCTTAATAGCGTCATGCAAAACCGTGGAGCAATTCTAAAGGATAATCTAAAAGCCATACAAAAAGCAATTATGGAGCAGAAGAAAAGCGGAGTAGGCACTGTATGTGCTATTAGTAGCTACGACTTGGATTTAGATTGCTTACTTAACTCTAATTTGCGTGTGATATTTTGCCACGAAGTAATAGGAGCAGATGAAAAAGATTTTGAGAATCAAGTCATTAACATATCTAATAGGCTCGAGCACTCAATGGCACTAAAGACTAATTTATTTCAAAGTGCCTTAGCTCTGCATGCACCATACTCTGTGCATACTAAACTTGCCCAATATATTATAGAATTGGCTTCCAAATATAAACTTTTAATATCTACACATTTTTTAGAATCAAAGCATGAATTAGAATGGCTTCAATCAAAAAGCGGATATTTCAAAGAATTTTATGACAAATATCTAAAGCTAGAAGATGTTCAATCTTTTAACCAAGACGAATTTATAGATTTATTCCATGATGTGCAGGCAATCTTTACTCATTGCCTTTATGCGGATTCTAGTGTTAAGGAAGAGATATTAAAACGAGGTAGCATTATATCCTGCCCTAGATCTAATCTACTGCTTAATGGTAAAATGGGAGATAATAATATTATTGCTACAGATGGCAAAAGTTCAAATAACGATGTAGATCTCTTACAAGAAATGCGTTATGTCCTATTTGCTACACTATCGGCTAAAGAAACAGAGCAAGATGAATCAAAAAGTAGCACAGAAGCTAGGGATATAGAATCTATATCTAAGCATATACTATATGCTGTAACTTGCAATCCTGCTAAAGCATTAGGGCTTAATAATGGAGTATTGCAAGAGGGCAAAGATGCTGATATAGCAATATTTGAGATTGAATGCGAGCATTTAGAGCAGGTCATTACTTCTTTTGTGCTAAATGCTAAAGGTGCTATATCATTATTAGTCAATGGAGTAGATATTATTTCCTATGGAAACAATGAAAACAACACCATTCATTAAGAATAAACAGTAAATTTGTTTAATTTAACCAATCACGCATAAAAAACTTGAATTGGCTACAACAATATAAATATATAAAAATTACTAGTCTAAATAATATTGATATTGCATGCCATATTAGGATTAATAAACAACAAGGGTGGGGAGATCCCAACCTCAAAATTTAAAGGAAGATAATGTGAAAGAATGTTCTTAGCTTAACCCAAAACTATCAAAGGATAAAATCCTTGTTAAGAACAAGTAATCAATTTTATATCAAAATTGATATATGAAATTATAACTATATAAAGCTTAAATAAAAATTAAAAATAATAATAATTTCTAATAAAATAAAAAATATTTTTAGAAATCTAGCACAAGACAAATCAAGGCAACAACTTGTAAAGTGTTGTTTAAAATCAAAGTGATGAATATATGAAGAAATAGCGTGTGGGTGGGAGTTGTTGGGTGTTTTTGTGAAATCAAAGTGTGCATTATTTTTTGAATTTGTAAAAAGGTTTTTATACATTGTAAAAAGAATCCTATACATTCCTTTACAAAATACTATACATGTATATAAAATATGCTTGAAATCACGATTTTAATGGCATTTAAACACCTTTAAACAAAAATTTTTAAATGTTTAAATAGTAAAAACTAATAAGGCTATATTTGAAGTGAATAACTGATATTTATGAGGTATTAGATTATTATGTTTATTGACTTAGGAATCTACTAATGGACATTAAGAGACAAATATAATAAATAATATTAAGTAATCTTTTGGAATAGCCCTATTACAACACCTAATATTTCATACTCTCTTCCCTCTAAATCTATATCATCATAGCTTTTATTATCGCTTATAAGCTTGTATTTGGTAATTTCTGCAATCGTTTAACATATAGCTAATCATCTATACGAGTAACGCATATTTGCTCTTCTCTTGGCATGCCTTTTCTAAAGAAACTTTACTTTACTAAAGAAGCTTCGCTTTGCGCTAAAAGCTTGCAATGAGGCGGTATTGTGGGTAGCATAGAATCTTCTCTAGCACTAATAATTGATAAATCTACAAAGTAAGTAAGCCTGAAATATGCATGCAAAGAAGCCTTATCTACTTCTATATGATGTGTTATATGCTCATCATTAACAAGCCCTGATCCTGCACTTGCATAGACATCATAAACTGGGATTTTATAAAGTCGCTTGACATTTGATTGGTGAATACTAAGAAATTATTGACTAATCATTTTCCCCTTTGCCTACTAAAAACATCATTGATACATTATACTTTTTTGATAGATTTTGCAAGAAATCATAGCTAGGAGAAGTAACTCCGTATTCGTAGTTTTGAATAGTCCTAAAAGATACACCAAGACTATCCACAAAAGCTTTTTGAGAGAGCCCGCTTTTTCCATTATACCAGCGATTCATTGGAATCATAAAAACCTTTCAAAAATGCACAATATAATGTATATTATATTGACAACGCATAAAAAATATGTATAATCATTAAATTAATGAATTTTAATTTAAAGTTTACAGAATTATAAGCTTAATTAATATGCTGTTATAAGCAATGTGTCTGATAATTGATGCCTAATTTAGATATTTTAAAAAGGCTTTGAAATCAATAACACTAGAATTTATTCATTTTTGTTTTTACAATAAAGACTAAATAACTACAAAATATAAAAACTATCCAACAATAACAGGCAAAAATTTCAGCTATAAGTTATCGCGCATACAGCTATAGCAAATCCGCTATCATGACTAATACTTGCAGAGATTTGCTTTATCTCGTATTTGTTATTTGTTTCTAGGTTCATTTTTGATTCTAAACTTAGGGCTACATATGGCTTATTTAGAGAATCTTTATAGATACAAATATCATAAAATCCAAGCAAAGAGCCTATACCAACTCCAAAAGCCTTACTCAAAGCCTCTTTCAACGACCAAAAGGCTGTTATACTTGATAGCTTATAATCACCAACTCGAAAATCTCTCTCTAAATCCCATAACGTTGAGCTAACATATTCTTCATAATAAGCTAGGTTTGTCTTATCAAAAACCCTAAGCCTAGTATTGCCCATGTTATCCAATATGAGACTTGGCTTAGAATCTAATCGCGTATTTAGCATAATAATCTCACTTGGCAATAAAAAACGCTTTAAAAAAAAGAATCCATGACGATTGATAACTTTTTCCATACGTTCTATAGAAGCTATATCTGTCCCTACCTCTATATTCATACATTCTCCATTATCATAGCAGTAACTCAAAGTTAATATAAGATGGTAAAGTAGGTCATAACCAATAAAGCAAAAACTAGAATCTAAACCATAAGTTTAGCATTGTAACAAGCTAATTTGTTTATATTGGTTTTATAAAACATAGAATCTACTTCATAATTGCAGGATTATTGTATATCAATGTCTTATCAAGCAATTCTTGCAAATTGACATCTTTGCCAAAGATTTTTTCATATATAATGAAATTTGCAATAATCTTCATACCATAGAATCTAGTCTCTTCAAGCGGAATAAGTTCCATGCTAAGCCATGGTTCATATTTTCTATTTTTCAAAAACAATTCATTTTTAGCAAGTAGTCTGCGCAGGAATCCAGGTCCACCATTATAAGCATAAGACACAAATAACGGATTATTGTATTCTTTTTGCAATTGTTTAATAAAATGTCTACCCATTTCAAAGGCAATCTTTGGATCGAATAAGTCATTATAGTTGATATTTTTTAACCCCATTTCCTTGGCAAATGGCTTTACATTTGCTGGCATAATTTGCATAATTCCAAGCGCGAATGATTTAGAAATTAATGTAGGAATAAAATAGCTCTCCTGTCTAGCAATGGAGAATACAAAGCTTTGTTCTTCTACATTGTTCCAATTAATCAAACCCTCATAAGGTGATATATAGTAATTCTTAGAGTATTTGTCAATTTTTTGCATAACATAGGCTAATTGTGGCATAGTATCCTTGTAAGAAAAGTAAGGCACTGACTTTGCAAGAGCTACTGGATCATTACTATTTATCATAGTCTTAGAGATATTCTGCCATACATAAGGATCTTTTGTATCAAAAGGCGGGTTAACTAAGGCTAAAGACGGAAGAGTGCTTACAACCTCAAATGATGGTGGCTTTTTTAGCTTCTGGTTAGCATAAATGCTAAATATATTCACTTGCTTACTTGTTGATAATTGGTCTAAATGCCTAGAATCATTAGTTGCTAAATATTGCCAAAATAAAGCCCTATCAATAAAAAATGGTACGTTGCTAGCATTTTGAGCACGTTTAAAATATTCTATTGCTTTTTTCTTTGATCCAAAACGTAACTCATTGATTCCAAGTAGAAATAGGGTATTATGAGGAGCTTGGGTTATATTGCTCTTTAGTAAGGCTGTTTTTAGATTATGTAATTTAGAATCTAAAACAATGCTATTTAATATTGAATAGAATCCATTTGTCTTATAACTACTTAATCTCTCAATGTCCTTTGCCATATCATCAGAGTGCATTCTGCTTTTCTCATCAGCACTTAAAGCATGATACACCATTGCAAACACTATGGAATTTTCCTTAAATATATCCTTTGTGCGATTAGGAGAATGCAAAACTTTAATTGCCCTTGCAGTGTCCTTGTGTGTCTTATCAAGCTTTGCTTTTATAACTTCTACTTCCTTACTTGGCAATGTTTTAAACGCAGATAACTTACTTCGTGCCGCAATAGCTAAACAAGCATTATCTTCTTTTTGTGCTAGTTTTAAGCTCATTTTTGCACATTCCATATCTCTAGGAAGCTTCTCTGTTTTGCCTATTTTATCTAAGACTCGTCGTAGATATGGGTTTTTTGCATTCAACAACTTATATACTTCATTAACTTCTTGCGCATTCAATGTATTTTCTGTTAAATATTGCCATATATAAAAATCGCGCACAATACCCTTTGGTTTATCTTTAATATAATGGTTGAAGAATTCCCTGCCTTTTAGCTGGATTGTAGGAGATTTAGAATCTACCTTATCATACATTATGTTGTCTTGTGATGATTGATTGGACTGCTTGCTTGGCTGAATTAGCTTATTATCACTTATTTTATATTGCTTTGTGGTAGTCTTATTGTCATGTGTAAAATCAATAATGCTATCTGCGAAAAGCATAATATTAAAGAATTGCAGCAAGACAAATAAATATACCAGATGTAGCGCATTCTTTGACATGTATTTCCTTAGTTAATGGAATCCCATAAGAAACCTAGCAACAGTAAGATTAATAAACTGCCCTATTAAAATCACCAAAAACGGCGCAAATTCAAGACCATTGTATTCAGTCTTCATTACTTTTTTTAATGCCGCATAAGAAGGATAAGTTATTTTATTAATAATAATTACAATATTACTATAAGGATCTGCTCTAGCAAGATTTAGTATCGCACCAATAAAAATTACCCAGCAATACAATGTTATTATCCAATACATGATTGTGCCTATTGCATTGCATACCAATACCAAAAATGTCATAATATCTCCTTAAGTTATTGCTAGAATAAGCGGTATATGTTGCTTTATGGGCTGATATAGTTTATCTAGCTCTACCCCATGTTCAACCCCACTTAGAATCATACGTAATGGTTTAAATAATGCTTTACCTTTTAATTTAGTTTCAGCTGAAATATAATTTTTCATATCCTCATAATTATCAAAGCTAGACTTTTGCTTAAAAACAGAGATAATGCTATCAAACTCAATTTCAAATCCATGTAGATTCTCTTTTTTTGCAGAAATGGGCTTGAATATGCTGCAAAACTTACTAATTAGCTCATGCGCACTACTAATTTCATTGGCATATAAGAGGATAATTTCATCAAAATCCTGATTAATTAGAATTCTATTTCGCTTACTATAAAATTCCAGCTGTTTATCTATGGCTTCTTGTAGCTTGGGATAGAATCCACGCCTATAAGTGATATTTTGCAAAGATTTTCTCAACATATCGCGATTAATTTGCAACAGCTTTTTGTAATCAAAGCGCGCCGCATTGCTAGATATATACTCTACATCAAAATAGGATAAACATTCCTCATAACCAAACAACTCTCCTACTTGTGTTTCTAGTTTGCCATTACCTAGCAATATTAAGTAATTTGCTATTGCATTTGGTTCTAATCCTTCTGATAAAAGCCACTCTACGCTTGATGCCTTATCCCTTTTGGACATTTTTTTATTTTCTTCGTTTAGAATTAATGGCAAATGTGCATATCGTATATTAGTATAAAATCCTAATGCTTGTCGTATAAGAATCTGCTTTGGGGTATTGCTGATATGATCCTCACCTCTAATAATATAGCTCATATCCCTATCATCAACACTACATGCAAAATTATATGTAGGAATATCATTACGCATAATTACAAAACTATCTATTTCATTAGCATTAAAATGCAAATCTCCTCTAATAGAATCATAAAAGCTTACATTTTTACTTGCGCGCAATCGTATGATTGGACTTGCAGTCTTATTGCCTTTTTCTAACTGCGCCCATGTATCATCATATCTAAAGGCAACTTTATTTCTTTTTGCTTCTTCACGCTTATTTTCTAAAAATTCTTTTGAACAATAGCAATAAAAAGCCTTGTCTTCCTTCAATAGTCTATGCGCTAATTCTCTATGCAAAGGAAAATTATTACTTTGATAAATCACGTCATCATATTTAATATGAAAATTATCAAGAAGCCATAAAATCCTCTTATCTTTGCCTTCTATATTACGATCTAAATCAGTATCTTCTATTCGGATAATGAAAGGCTGTTGCAATTTCTGCGCCATAAGATAATTAAATATTGCAGCACGTAAATTGCCTGTGTGCATGTCGCCTGTAGGAGAAGGTGCAAATCTTAGCATAAAAACCTCTAATGAAAACTTCTCGCGATTATAGCGAAATACAAATTTACTTGATGACTTGATATAGGATTTACAACAAGTAGTTTATTATTAATATTATAAGATTATAATTATTTAACTATATTAAAAGACATTTAGTAATATAAAAATCAATATCTTAGAACTATTCTACAAAACATTTAACCAAAATAGCAAATTAATTATTTCTTAAGTTTATAGCATTACTAAGAGATTATAGCGATAATTATATATCTAGCCATGTCTCTAATACATGAATCTGCCTTTTAACCTCATCGCTATTGCAACCGCCTATGCTATTTCTTCTTTGCATAGAATCCTCCAAATTCAAAGCAGAAGAAAGCTTATCTATATTAATTGCTACACCATCTCCCAACTCCTTTACTAGCAATGCTTGTAAATCTTGAATATCAACTTGACTTAAATCAAGTCCTTCTTTCTCAGCATAGCGCACACAAATACCTGTAACATGGTGTGCTTCTCGGAATGGAATCCCAAGCTCTTGCACTAAGAAATCAGCTAAATCTGTAGCAACCAAATGCCCTACTTCGCACATTTTGCGCATATTTTCTTTATTGATATGCAATGTTTTTAAACTTGCATTTAGAATTTCAAGGCAAATATGCGCAGTCTGAACAGAATCAAATACAGATTCTTTATCCTCTTGCATATCTTTATTGTATGCAAAAGGCAATGATTTCATAGTAGTTAGTAAGGCGATTAGATTCCCATAAGCCCGTCCACATTTGCCGCGTAGCAATTCGGCTACATCTGGATTCTTTTTTTGTGGCATAATGGAGCTGCCTGTCGCAAAATCATCTGCAAACGCAACAAATCCAAATTCATAACTACTCCATATAATAAGCTCTTCGGCAAGCCTTGAAATATGCAACATAATCATTGAAATATCATATAGCAAATCTAATGCAAAATCTCTTTGTGCAACAGAATCCATAGCATTCAAGCTAGCAGATTCAAAGCCTAAGCCTAATGCTAGATTCTCTCTTTCATTTTTGTATGGAGTCCCAGCCAATGCAGCACTACCTAATGGACATTCATTGATCATAGATAAACTATTTCGCAATCTTTGTATATCTCTCTTAAACCCCATGCACCAAGCAACTATATGATATCCAAAGTTAATTGGTTGCGCATGTTGCAAATGTGTCATTCCAGGCATAAGTGTATGTGTATGCTGCTTTGCTATATTCAAAAGCGTTTGAATGAGTTTGCCAAGTAAGCCTTGCAACACTATATTTGCCTTACGACAATAAAGCATAAAATCAAGTGCTACTTGATCATTGCGACTACGTGCAGTGTGCAACTTCTTACCTGCCTGTCCTATTTTCTTACATAACTCATTTTCTATTGCAGTATGAATATCTTCATTTTCTAATGAAAATGAGAATTTATCTTTTATAATCTCGCTTGATATCTCCCTCAAGCCATTTAGAATCAAATCTAGCTCATTAACTTCCAATAATCCAATACTATAAAGCATCTTAGCATGCTCCATTGAGCCTTGTATATCCTCCTCCCAAAGATTTTTATCAAATGTAATGCTGGCATTAAATCTCTCAAGAAGTTCATTCATAGATTCATTAAACCTACCGCCCCAAAGCTTTGCCATAAATGTCCTTTCTAAACATGATATATAGAGAATTATAATGTTTTTCTTATAAATACCAAATTCAAGTTTTGAATCTAGCCTACTTCAAGGCTGCAATATAAGCCTATGCAAAGAAATAATATTTCTTCCTTGATCATTACTAGCCTCTCCCTTGAATAATAAAAAAGTGTAAGATTGGTTGTTAATAGTTTGAATACTAATCTGATTTGGATTATTTTGCTTAAAGGCATTTATAAGATTCCTACTTGCTTCCTCGTAGAGATGTATCTCTTGTTTTGATTCTTGAATCATCTCCTCTTGTAAATAAGCTAAGCTAAGAAATGTAAAAGATGAAATAGCTACTGCAAATATGCAATCAAGAAATATGAAAGCATAGCTATGATTAGATGTATCTAAATTACATGATATATTAGATTGCATATTGGTTAAACCTCGAGATTATGCGCTTTGAGCAATGATTATATACCATTGTCTATAAGTTTCATTAGAATCAAATGCAATATGTAAAAAGGGTGAAAATAAAATATATTTGAGATATTTATTCATCGAATAATGACTTCTCGCAACCCAGATTCTATATGTCCAATTACATATGCATCGCTATTAGATATTATATTAAGAACATGCTCTTTTGGAACTATAAGCACCATGCCAACCCCCATATTGAATACTAAAAATGCCTCCTCCTTACTAATATATGGCAGAAAAATATTAAAAACTGAAGGGATTTTGATACTAGATTCATCTATTATGGCACAAACATCATCGCCTAATATACGAACTACATTTTCCTTCAATCCTCCTCCTGTAATATGAGCTAACCCTTTTATCTCATTATTGAAATGCAAGAATTCTTTAACATAGATTCTTGTTGGCTCTAACATAGATTGGAGCAGCGTTTTACCGTTTTGCATTACTTGAGTAATGCCTATATTTCTCGATTCTATAATACCTCGAACAAGGGAGAATCCATTGCTATGCAAACCACTACTAGGAAGAGCTAGAATAATGTCTCCGCTTTGTATAGATTGCCTCTTTTGCAAATCTTCTTTTTCGGCAATACCAACAGCAAAACCAGCCAAATCAAATTCTCCCTTAGAATAAATGCTTGGCATTTCAGCAGTTTCTCCGCCAATTAACGCACAACCAGATTGCTCACAAGCCGTTGCAATGCCCTTAATAACGCGCAGAGCGTTATTTGTATCTAACTTATGAGTAGCATAATAATCTAAGAAAAACAAAGGCTTAGCAAAGTCACATATCAAATCATTTACACACATAGCCACCAAATCTATGCCTATATTATCTAACATATCATGCTCTATTGCCATTTTTAGTTTAGAGCCTACTCCATCAGTAGCCGAGCATAACACAGGATTTTTATATCCATTTGGTAATTCAAAGCAACCAGAAAATCCACCAAGCCCACCAAGCACTAACGGATTAAAAGTTTTTTTAACAACATGCTTTAATTCTTGCACAAATCGATTGCCCTCTGCAATATCAACGCCAAAATTTTTATAAGTTAAAGTGTCCAAAGTCTTATCCAAATATGTGATTTATAATTTAAAATCTTATTCTATGGTATCAGAATCTATATAAAGAGAACTTTAATTTGAATCTATGCTTATGGCTTAGCCCTAATATTTGGTTATAATTTCTAATCATTCTTATACATATATTACAAAAAGGTTAGTAATGTTTGAGAGTTTAAGTAGCGGATTCCGCAGTATAATTAATAAAATGCGCTTTAGCGATGACGAAAAATCACTAGATAGAGCATTAGATGAGCTAAAGAAGATTCTATTAAAAAGCGATGTATATCATAAAACAACAAAAGAAATTCTCCAAAAAACAAAAATAAAGACAAAAGAGAAGGGGATAGGTAGAGAAAACTTCTTGCAAGCTTTAAGTAGCTCACTACTAGAAATTTTAGCTGTTAGTGGTAATTATGGATTCACATACGCCAAAAAACCGCCAACCAATGTGCTAATGTGTGGGTTGCAGGGTAGTGGAAAAACTACTACTAGCGCGAAACTAGCAAATTACCTAAAGTTACGAAATAAGAAAGTTTTGCTTGTGCCATGCGATTTACAAAGATTAGCAGCTGTTACACAGCTAAAAATATTGGGAGAGCAAATTGAAGTAGAAGTATTCGAATCATCTAGTCAAAGCCCCATAGAAGTAGCTAAAGAAGCAATACAATACACCCAAAAATCGCAGTTTGATGTAGTTATATATGATACAGCAGGCAGGCTTGCTATTAGCGAGGAGCTTATGCAAGAACTCATCGATATTAAAGCTATTGTAAATCCTCATGATATATTCTATGTAGCAGATTCCCTAAGTGGACAAGATGGAGTTAGAAGTGCGACTAGTTTCCATGAAAAAATACATTTAAGTGGAGTGATATTAAGCAAGTTTGATAGCGATTCTAAAGGAGGTATTGCGCTATCAATTGCATATCAAATTGGAATTCCGCTTCGTTTTGTGGGAACTGGAGAAAAGATTGCTGATATTGATCTTTTCTTGCCTGATAGAATCATATCTAGGCTTATGGGAGCTGGAGATATTGCTACTTTAGCAGAGAAAACATCTATAGTAATTGATGCAAAAGAAGCAAAGGATATACACAAGAAGATAAAGAAAGGCAATTTCACATTTACGGATTTTTTAAACCAAATTGAAAATGTCAAGAAATTAGGCTCTGTAAGCTCGATTATGTCTATGATTCCTGGTATGGGCAACATGGCTAAATCACTAAAGGACGTAGATTTGGATAACTCTGAAGAAATCAAAATTATTCGCGCTATGGTGAATTCCATGACACCAAAAGAAAGGGAGAATCCAAGCTTATTAAACGGCTCAAGACGCAAACGTATAGCACTAGGTAGTGGGCTACATGTAAGTGATATAAATCGAGCCTTGAAGCAATTCGATCAAGCAAGCAAGATTGCTAAGAAACTAAGCCAAAAAGGTGGAGTGCAAAATTTCCTAGGCATGCTCTCTTCACAGCAGATTCCAAGATAGGAATTAGATATGAGAATCTATACTGACTATAGTGCTAACATTAATAAGCTTTGGAATTATCTTAGAACCATTACTCTGATTTTTTATTTGATATTAGCGATTGCAAATACTAGCTTTAGCAAGGATTCAAAGACTAGAGATGAAAGAGAGGAAAGGATAGCCTGCATTATTGATTATAATAAAGATACATGTATAAAACTAATATCTAAGGGCTTGCAAAATGTAAACGAATGCAATGTTGAAAATGAATGTGGTATATTGGCTATGATTTACTACCATGCAGGTAGAGATAATGAAGCTTTACCATATCTTACTAGGATTCGTGATGCAAGTGAACTAAGAAATTACAATCAGTTAGGAATGCTACAAAGACAAAATAAAGACTATGTTAATGCCAAGAAAAATTTCGAATTAGCTTGTCAAAAAGGCTATATAATGGGCTGCTTTAATCTAGGTGTGCTATATGAAAATGGATTGGGCGTTAAGAGGGATTATAATAGGGCTATTGAGCTATATGAGGATTCCTGTAATAGTAAAATTGGCATAGCTTGTTATGGTATCGCCGTGCTATATTTCAATGGACAAGTAAACGTAAAGATAGATTCCAATATAAGCGGGAAAAAAGCTATGGAAAAGCTTATAGCGCAAAATAATATGGAACAAGCAAAGGTTTACTTCACAAAAGCATGTGAAATTGGATATGAGGACGCATGCGAATGGAGCAATAGACTTAAAAAACAATCCAACTCTAAATAGTAAATTTATAGAATCCCAATATAAGACAACCAAAATAACTTAAGCAACATATATAATTAATAAAAGTGCTACCAAAGCAACCTTAAATGAATAAGAAGCAAAAAAGCCTTAAGGTATATATCTATTAAAGTTTATCTTTCAATACTAAATATTAAAAGACTATTTATCAATCTTTAAATAACCCTCATCTGCAAGTAGCTGCGCAACTCGGGCAAATATAGGGGCAGCTGTCTGCCCTGCATAGTAGTCCTCACTAGCCTGCGAGCCGTATGCAACTACTCCAATAGTATAGGTCTTAGTTCCATCACTCGCATATCCAAAGAATGAACCATTATAAATTGTTTCGCCTCCTTCCTTTTCTCTTGCAGTTCCGGTTTTACCACCAATAATCAACCCTTCCACATCAGCATTCTTAGCTGTCCCCTCTCTTACAACGCGCTGCAAAAGATTCTGCATAAAATTGGCAGTCTGCTCGCTAATAACTTGTCTTGGTTCCTCAAGGCTAGGATATAGAATCTTATCATTAGGAGATATGAAATACTTTGTTATATGCGGAGAAACTAGAAATCCGCCATTATTAAAAACCGCATATCCACGCAACAACTGCATAAAACTCATTCGCAAACCATATCCATAGCTAGCCGCGCCCTTCTCTACTTCACGACTCAAAATATTAGCCTTTGGCAATAAACCTGTAGCTTCGTTAGCTATATCTACGCCTGTAGCTTGTCCAACTCCAAAGGTCTCAAATAACTCTCGCATTTGAGCTCCACTTAGGTTTTTTGTAAGCTTTGTCATACCTATATTGCTTGACTTGATTAGTATATATTCCGGGGTTGCAGACTTTAATGGAGTAGAATCGCGTATAGTAAAAGTTCTTAGCTTGTAGATTCCATCGTTTAAATCAATCCTTTCTGATAGATTGATCTTTTTATTATCAATAAGATATGAAAATACTAGTGGCTTTATAGTGCTACCTGGTTCGAAAGAACGCTCTGCAGCTGCAACTCTCATAGCAGTAGTAATATTCTTGCTACGTTGCCCTCTATTTGGATTAAATGTAGATGACGATGCAAGTGCTAGAATTTCACCTGTGCTAGGATCCATAATCCCAGCTACAATCTGCTGCGTCTTATATTGTTTATTTGCTACCTCTACAATGCTCTGAAGCTTAGCTTGAAAAGAAAGGGGTATAGTTAACTTGATATTAAATCCATCTTCTCTTTCATTACTTTGAGAATTATTGTTTAAAATAATATTCCCGCTTCTATCAGCTAGCCCTGTTACTCTGCCATCTCGCTTTGGAGATAAAATTCCGTCTCGATATTTTTCTATCCCAGATTGTGCCACAAATCGCAACTTATCGTCAAAAAGCCTACCATCAATAGTTCTTTTGGTATAATTAGTAAATCCAAGTAAAGGTTGCATAAGCTCATTAAAGGGATATTCGCGTTCAACCTGACTAACAGTTATATCAAGTCCACGTTCAACTCTTGTAACCGCACCATCTCTTACATCTGAATTGTAAGTGAAAATCGGAGTATAACACTCCTTAGATAGATCTATACTTTTATTCTTATAATCAACAAGTGCTATGTTCAGCTCTTGCATTGCTTGAGACTGGGGAATATTGCCTTGCTCTAGATTATCCAATGTGCGCAAGATTCTAGAGTCTAATGCGCTTTCTCTTTTTTTCTGTCGAACAACTTGAGCATGTGCTATCATTGTTTGGATTTCAGAATCATTAATACTACTCTTATTAATATAGCTAAAAGTGCATTTCTTATATACGCTTAGCATAGATAACTTTTGATTCAGTATTCTAAGATTTGCAGCAACAAGAGAATTAGCATTGCTTGTAAGAACCACATTTCCACCTTTTGATAGAGAAAAGCGGATAGAATTACTATTTAAATTTGCATATAGATTCACAAGGCTAATTAAAAGTTCTTTCTTTTCTTCATAAATAGATGGTGCATAAATTGCTATTTTGTAAAGTTTATGGCTTGAAGCAACAATATAATCATCAAGGCTTGAGATTTGCCCTCTCATAGCAATGTCTATATCCGTTTTAGCAGACCATGGATAATCCCTAGATTTTTTATTGTATGGCTCCATGGCTGGAGGCTGAAATATAATCTTTGCATACACAGCGAATAAGAATACAGTAAAAGATAGTATAAAAACCCCTAAAACAATAAAAAGTCGTCCTGCCTTAAAAGATTCTGCTATCTCGCTTACTTGATCTTGATTTGTATAATCTTGTTTAATTATATTAATTTGTTGTTTCTTTTTGCTATCTTTAGTATGTTTTTTAAAGTTTGGGCTAAACTGATAATTTTCTTGAATATTATCAAGCATAATAGAATCTATACTATCACTTTGTGAAATATTTTGTCCAGCATTACTTACACGTTTTAGAGGTATCTTACCTTCATTTTGTTGTGCATGTAGATTAAGCGATATATTAGAATCAGATACATTGTTTGTAGACAAGCTAGTAGAAATAGATGAGGTGCTGCTTTTATTGACAACTCGCCTTATAGAATTATTACTTTGATTATTATCAGCCATTGCGAATTTAGGGCTCTGACTAGAATTAGATTGTATAGAGTTAGCCATAAAGGCTAATTTCTTTTGAATATTAGATTCCAACTCATCGCTACTTTTATACGAGCTACTTGTAACGCTTCGAGTTTGATTATGATTAAGTGGAGAACTTAAAGAAGAATCATTTCTTAATGAAAAAATTCCTTTAGAAAAACTATCTGAAGAAGATTTTTTTTCATTGGAAAGTTTCTTGGAGTCCGCCACATTAGGTCTATTAACAGACTCCCTATCGTTAATGTCGCGTCCTTGCATAAAGATAATTACAAAATGAAGTTATAGCTATACTTGTGTTCTTAGAATCTCTTTGTATGCACTAATTGCTTTATTTCGTACTTCTAACATTAATTTCATGCTAGTTTCAGCCTTACCTATTGTAATAGCTGCTTGATGCAAGTCCTTTACCTGCCCGCTTGCCATATCAGCTAACGCTTTATCAGATTCCTCTTGAGATGCGTTTAACTCATCTAGGGATTTCTTAAGTAGTGAAGAAAAATCTCCCTGTTTTCCCTTAACTTCATTAACATCTGTTAGAGAAATATTACTAAGCCCAGCAGATTGAATTGGTGTAACTTGTGCCATGTATTTCTCCTTGTATTAATATCTCCTGATTATACAATATATTTCATATTTTTTAGTTACTTTTAACATTATAACTAAGCTTGAAACATAGTAATCGCTGTATTTGCCATATTCTTAGCACTTTGAAACGCGGCAACATTAGCTTGATAAGCTCTAGTTGCTTCTACTAAATCGGCCATTTCAACCACAGGATTAACATTTGGATATGCAACATAACCTTGTGCATTTGCATCAGGGTGAGTAGGATCATATTTCATAAGCGGCTTATTATCATCTCGCACAATCTTATCAATATATACACCTGTAATGCTTGGAACAGGCTTGATACCATAAATCCCTTCTTGCAATGGATCCTTATACTCAAGCAAGTTATTATCCTTTGCTAACTTCTTATTTAGCTCCTTATTAAAATCAAAAGAGCGAAAAACAACCTCTTGCCTTCTATATGGTCCACCCTCATCTGTGCGGGTAGTATTTGCATTAGCTATATTTGCAGAAACTACATTAACGCGCACTCTTTGTGCCGATAATCCATATCCACTAATATCAAATGTACTTAAAAACATTGTTTATCCTTTACTAGTTACGCTATCAATTTTATTTACTATAAATTCTTACCAGCATCTAAGGCATAAGCAAAAATACCTTTATGCTTCTTCAATGCCGCAGTGAGAGATTGATACATTACGGAATTCTTACCTAATTCAGTAGTTTCCACATCTAAATCCACACTATTGCCGTCATTTCTAGCTAAATGTCCATCTCTAAAAAACATAGAGCCCGTCAATCTATCAGGATGCAGCCCAGAAATATGCTGTGGCATAGTCCTAGTTAATTCTAAATCTTGTATAGAAGATTTAGAATTAAAAATTTTTGCTGCTTTATTGGCTAACATATCCTCAAAATGAACATCCTTAGGTCTATAATAAGGAGTGTCTACATTTGCTATATTACTAGAGATCAAATCCTGCCTTAAAGACCTATAATCAAGTGCGCTATACACAAGATTATAAGCCCTAGAAGTTTCAAATGAAGTGCCGAAAGTTTTTGATAAACTATTCATAATATTCTCCTTAATAGCTAGTATTCCTAATATAACTGAAGCAAAACCAATTCCAAGTTTCTATCATTTGGTATTCTACAATTGCTTTATAAATGCAATCAAGCTGAAAATTACTCTGCATATATAAGATGCAGCCATGCTAAGATATCCTCTAAAATCTCATGTTTATTTATCTCATTGAGTATCTCATGTCTTGCGTGCTTAAATAGCTTTAATGTAATATTATTATACCCTTGCATAGATAATATATTTTTTGCCTTTTCTACGCCCTCTCCAAAATTACCACAAGGATCCATATCTCCGCTAACAAATAAAATAGGCATTTTCTGAGATATATCATCAGCGTGCTGTGTAATTGTATAAATATCCCTTAAAGCTATAAACAAATTTAAAAAACTTTGCAATGAAAAAATAAAGCTACATTTTGAATCTGTTATATAGGATTGCACAACAGAAGAATCTGAACAAAGCCACTCAAATCCTGTGTTTTGATGATCTTTTACATGAATCTTCTTAAGTAGCTTAGCATTAAAGCCACCAAATGAAAGCTTATTTAGAAGTTTTGATCCCCTATCTTGGAGATTTAGGGATTGCAATTTCTTAGTAAGCAAAATTGCCACATTAATGAGTGGATTTGGCGCAGGCGTCCCACTTAGAATCAAAGCATCAATAGTTTTTGAATACTTAAATAAATAAAGCCTAGCGATAATTGAACCCATAGAATGACCTAAAAGAGTGATTTTTGCATTATAGAATCTAGAGTGCAATTCTTGATTGAGAATGTATAAATCTTTAACTGCTTGATTGATTCCATCTTTCCCCATTTCACCCCAATATATTTCGTTATCGCTATGGAAGTCTTTGGGTTGCTTACTTATACTCTCTCCATGTCCCCTATGATCGCTTATTGCAACAATAAAACCCCGTTCTGCTAGAAATGCTCCCACCCATTCATATCTGCCTTTATGCTCTACCATGCCATGTGCAATGTGAATGATATGAGATGATTGTTGCAATGGTTGATATAAATCCCAAAATATAGAACCAAAATCAGAATCTAGGGCAATATTACGAGTTATTTTTACTTGTTTATCCATTTATTTTCCAAATATTAATGAAGTATTAAATTTTGATGTCTTAACAAATAAAGAGTTTATATACATGCAAAATTGATAGATTATCATACTAAATTTTTGTTAAGCAGGTTTGTTCATAAAAGTAATAAAAGTTTAGATTTAATTACTTAATGATAAAATTAATAATAATTATGCTGCATGGATACTAATAATCTAGCATTATAGTAATTTCCAATAAGGAATATTATGCAATATGCAAATATATTAACAGGCGGGATAGGCTGCGGAAAAAGCACAGTGGCTAAACTTTTGGAGCTGCATGGATTTCAAATTATTGATGCTGATATAATTTCGCGCGAGGCTATGAATGAAAAAAAGGATTGCATAATACAATCCTTTGGTGATGAGATTATAGAATCAAATGAAAAATCAGATGAAATAATAATCAATAGGACTAAGTTGGGGCAAATTATCTTTAATGACAAAAATAAAAAAACACTACTAGAAGATATTTTACATCCGCTTATACAATCTAAAATTCTTTATCAATGCAACAAGATAGAATCTAAAAAAGTTCCTTATTTTGTTGAGATTCCATTGTATTTTGAAAGTAGGTTTGAATACAAGGCTAGATATGTAATTTGCGTATATACAACAAGAGAAAATCAAATCCAAAGAGTTCAACAAAGAAATAATTTATGCTTGGAAGAGGCAATAAAGCGGGTAGATTCTCAAATTGATATTGAGATTAAGAAAAAAAAGAGTGATTTTATTATTGAAAATCTTAGTGATTTAAAATCATTACAAAAAAATATAGAATCATTCCTGCAAAGCTTCCTGCCATTATTTTCATAAGTATAAACTAAGTTTTAGTGTATAGATTAAAGAGATTAATGTTTATTTGGTTTTTGAACACATGATAAAAACTCGCATAAAAAATGTTGCAAATAAAGTAATACAAAGCAGCTGCATCACAAGTTCTATTTGGTTCATTATAGAATTAGATTCTGGTGTCGCTACAATCACTGGATCGCCATTAAATATCTTAGAGACTTCTGGCAAATAAAAGAAACACAAAAGCAACATTAATATAACATTTAGAATGTTTAGAATCCAAACAAAGAATGTGCTTTTTCTAAATCTAAAACTAAGCGTCTCATAGACTAATATTATTATCGAGCTAAATAGCAATATATAGTAAAGATTATCCCAAATCGTGCTCATAATAATACCTTGGTCATATCTAGTAATGAGCGTATCTGTATAGGCATTTGCTCGAAAAATAGAATCTAAATCGAAGATATAAGCCTCCAATAATACACAAATAAGTAATGCTCCAAGACTTACAGCAACAAATAAGAGATATATGCCAGCAACAATCCTAGACAATTCGAACTTCATTATATCACCATAATAATGCCACTTTGATTAACTAAGCCATCAAAGTAACCAATCCTCTCTTCATCAGAATGCACACGTATTTGGCAATTAATTGCAACATATTTATTGTGGCTAGAAAAATTATGAGTAGGAGATATTACCGCTCCATCTCCTAGCACATGCTCAATAGCTTCTAGCACGGCTTCCTTTTGTATACCAATAATGCGATAACTCCACATGCAAGGATATTCTATATTGGGCTTTATATCTGGCATTGAACTAACATCACTATGTTGCATTACATTCCCCTATTAATGTGGTGATTGTTAGATATTGTAGCATGTTTTGAGATTCTTTCATTATAAGAGCTTGACTACCTCATCATATATAAAAACAGTCATAGAAACATGCTTTTCTCTAAAAAATAAACAAAAGACTCTATAATTAATCCTCATAATTCATAATAAGGATTAAATATGCAGTTTAAAGCTGAAATAGAGATTGCAACTAGGAATGGCGTCCTTAATCCAGAATCTAAAGCCATATTGCAAGCCCTACAATCACACAACTTCGCTATATCAAAGCTTAGTATGAACAAGAAGTTTTATTTATCTTTAGAATCAGATTCTAAAGAAAATGCAATGAAAACATTACAAGAAGCTTGTGAAGAGTTCTTGGCAAATCCAATTATCCAAGATTACATCATACATATAGAATCTATCACAGATTCTGATACAGTTTCAAACTAAGGAGTGTCTATGGTAGCAATACTTATCTTCCCTGGCACAAACTGCCATGAAGATCTAGCATATATATACCAATATCTTGGCTATGAAACCTGCTTTATATGGCATACGCAAGAATCCTTACCAAGTGAAACAAGGTTGGCTGTGCTTGCTGGAGGATTTAGCTATGGGGATTATCTTAGATGCGGAGCAATTGCTGCAGCTTCTACTAGCATTAAGGCTCTCAAGAAATATAGCGAGCATGGAGGACGTATACTTGGAATCTGCAACGGATTTCAGATTCTATGTGAAGCAAATATGTTACCCGGTGTGCTTATGAGAAATACAACATTAAAATTTATCGCCAAAAATGCCATGTTAGAAGTAGTCAATACAAACAATGCAATGCTTAGAAATCACACAAAAGGACAGCAAATAAGAATCCCAATAGCACACGCAGAGGGAAATTATCAAGTAGATTCAAATACATTAGAATCTCTATATGCAAATGAACAAGTCTTATTATCTTATTCAAATGATATAAATGGTAGTATTGATAGAATAGCTGGGATATGCAATAAAGATAAAAATATTTATGCCATGATGCCACACCCAGAACGTGCTGTAAACTTCAAGTCCATAAATGTAGATACCAATGACAATTCAGCCGAAAACATTGTAGGTATAGAACTGCTAAAAACATTATATAATTAATGTTTAGGGCTTAAATTTGCATAAGTTGCAAATATAGGCATATCTTTTGCTTAATATTTTGGATTAATTAGGGGACAAAAGGATATAACGATGAAAAAAAGGATATTATTTCTTTGCACATTATGTTTGATAAGTTCTTTGAATCTATACGGTGCAGATGATGAAAAACCAAATCAAGATTCACAATCTGGAACATCTGCGCAAAGCTCTAATAACGCAAATAGCAACAACATAGCACGAGGACCAGTAACTAATGTGCCACAAAATGGGGGTTATGATTTAAGAGATCCAAGATATTATGATGGTAGATATTATGGAGGAGGATATTATCAACCAAGCTATCCTAGTTACTATGGTCCGCAGAGATATGACCCATATGATCCTAGAAACTACGGTCAATATTACGATCCTTATGATCCTAGAAATTATGAGAGATACTACTATCCACCTATATATCCAATATATCCTCAAGGTATCCCATCTAATGGCACGCAAGATGACAATGTTGCAAATAAAAATCAGTCTAAAGATGATGCAAAAAATGAAGTTAAATGGTTCGATGACAACAATAAGCAGCCACAGATACAGCTAGCACCTCTTCCTCCACCTGACATTGCGATTAGCTACGCGCCTAGAATTCCACCTATGCCATATACGCCTAATAACGTAAATGTATTGCTACCTAGCTACAAGTCTCCAAGAATAGATGATCCGCTAGAAAATGCTTTAGCAGATCCAAAAAGTGCTAGTGCAACACTAAATGCAGGAATAGACGCTGCTAGAAAAGGCGATTACAAGAAAGCTTTAAATATGTTTAATACTGCATGCGACCAAGGTAACCCAGCGGGTTGCTTTGGTGTTGGAGTAATGTTTATGTATGGCGCGGGTGTCCAAAGCGATACACAAAAAGCAATTAGATATTATCAAAAGGGTTGCGCTGGAGGAGATCCTACTGCATGCGCGAATCTTGGTATGATTTATGACGAAGCTCCAAATATGGGCAACAATAAGCAAAAAGCTGCTGAAATGTATATGACTGGTTGTGCGGGAGGAGACATAGAGGCATGCAATAATATTGGATGGGCTTATGCAAATGGTTCTGGAGTTCCAAAAGATATTAATAAAGCACTGCAATACTATAGATTCGCTTGTGATGCGGGAAGTCAACTTGGTTGCTACAATCTAGGGCTATTAAACAATGCAAGTAATGTTTATGGAATTGATGCCGCGAAGATGAATCCCGTGGATTTGAACTTCGTTGCTTGTAATGCTGGTGATATTGTGGGTTGTGCCAATCTTGGTTATATTTATGCGCAAGGATTAGAGGGTGCGCCTAGAAATTATGGGCTAGCAGCTCAATACTTTAATACTGCTTGCATTGGCGGCGTAGCAAGTAGTTGCAATAATCTAGGTGTGTTATATGAGCAAGGTAGAGGTATTACACAAAATTCAGGGCAAGCCTTAGAAATGTATAGCTTGGCATGCGAAGCCGGGCTATATAATGGCTGTGATAACTATAAAAATCTAAAAGCAAAGATTAGAAAATAACTCTTCAGCAAATTAAATATAAATTAAAGCTAATAAGTCTTAAAATAAAAAATAAATAATGCTAGAAAATTAAGACTAGCTTGATTTTGCTTATCCAAAGAAAATATAAATTTAAAATAAAATCTAAATTTTCATAACTAAAAGATATTTATGGCAAATTTGATAGACTAAAATTAACTAAATGCGAACAAGAAATACATTTGATGAAAATCAAATTGAATATAAGTATTTCGGCGTTAGTATAAATTTATCATTGGAGTCTAAAATGTCTAAACTCAAATATAAATATATTAAATTTAATTCTAAAGATATTATGCAAAAAACAAATAATCAATCGATAGGAATTGAATCTGATTTAATGGATTATAATTCTAAATTATATTCCAAATGCCCATCAAGCCAAAAAATAAAATATAGCAAACTCTCACTAACATTAATATCTAGATCTGTAGTTTCTAAATCTAGCTCTGGCTTTAGTATGATTGAATTATTATTTGTCATTGTTATATTGGGAATCTTGGCTAGTTTAGCCTTGCCTAGATTGCAATTGTCTCGCACAAATGCTATGAGCGTAGCAATACAAAGCGACATACAAACCATAATAACTAGTACCCAAGAATATGCCATTACGTCTGAATTGCTCCTGCAAAATGCAAATCCAAGATGGCTTATATCATTCCTACATTTATCACCACAAAGATGGGTAGTAAGCGGAGATATGCTAAAGATTGCCAAGAATGGAGTTGTGGATTCTCAAAATGATTGCGTTAGTATTCGCTTTGATGGTGTTGATTACTTACAAATACTATTTAATCAGAATTTAAACTCAAATTTATGTCAATCATTGCTAAAAAACTATAGTGGAGATATATCAGTTCCTCTCAATATAGCGATATAGCCACAATTTTAAATTTATGCTTAGTGTAAATAACTTGAAATTAACCATACTAATAATGATAACAACTTTTAAGTTATACTAATATTATAGTTGATTATTTATACTTAAATAAAACATTAGATTAAAATTTGGGAATTCTTCTTTTATATGTTCATTCTATAACGATGCGACTTATGCTTAAATTATAAACTGGCTTAAGATAAACTAGCAAATTAAGTTATATGAGACTAATAATCCCTAACTAATAATTAATCTTAGAATTTGCTTCCTCAGTCTCCATCATCTGCTTATTAATAGAATCTAACCTTGCATCAATTAAAGCTAATTGGAACTGCAAGAATCCAAGCACAAGCTTTAGCTTAGATTCTGCCTTGCCTTGCATATCTGCATTGTCTTCTGACCATAATTCATCTTGCCTTAACCCTTCAAATAACACAAAAAGCCTTTCTTTAAAGCTCTGCAAGAATTCTATCTCACCTGTATTCACACCAAAGGTAATATCTTTAAAACCTTTCTCATCGACACTATTTTCTAGCTCATTTAATGTTTGCAATACAACATCTTTTAATTCCATTGGCTAAACCACCCTATAAGATTATGTGGATCTTCTTTAAAAATGTCAATCTTCTTTTCTAATAAAGCAAGATTCATATTTCTTGTTATCATTTGCGGATTTGTCTTATACTTTATAGCCAGCTGATTTGCCTTAAGACCTATTCTAGCCTCTTTTATTATGCTTGCATCTGGATTCTTAGAGTCTTTTTCTAGCACCTGCTCAAAAAACGAAATAGCCTCCTTATATCTGCCATTCATCTCATAAATATAAGCTAGACTTAATAACTTTCTGCTCAAATTACTGCTCCAATATCATTTTTGCAATCAAGTCTCCCATTTCTTCGCAACCTATCACTTTTGTAGCACCAAAAATAGCTAAATCCCTACTTCTTATGCCATGATTAAGCATATTATCTATGGAATCTCTAATAGACTTTGCTATTTCAATCTCATGAAAACTAATTTCAAACATCATAGCAACACTTAAAATACAAGCCATTGGATTAGCAATATCTTTTCCAGCAATATCTGGCGCACTGCCATGTATTGGCTCATACAAAGCATAAGAATCTCCTATGCTAGCACTTGGCAGGAGTCCAATAGAGCCTATAAGCTGACTTGCCTCATCGCTTAAAATATCACCAAATATATTTTCTGTTAATATCACATCAAAATCTCTTGGATTCCTAATAAGCTGCATGCTAGTATTATCAACATATTGATAGCTTAACTCTACATCTGTGTATTGACTTGCTATTTCTGTTACAACTTGCCTCCATAGCTTACTTACATCTAGAACATTTGCCTTATCCACTAGACAGAGCTTCTTGCGTCTCTTTTGTGAAAGCTTAAAGGCATAATGAGCAATACGAGCAATCTCGCTCTCGCTGTATATCATGTTGTTAAATCCCACTCGTTCGCCATTGCGAACCTCAATGCCACTTGGTTTGCCAAAATAAGCTCCACCAATTAGCTCTCTAACAACCACTAGATCCACATCTTTAATAACATTGGGCTTAAGAGTGCTAGCCTCAATAAGAGATTCAAAAACAAAAACAGGGCGAATATTTGCATAAACTTGCAAGCTTTTGCGCAAACCCAACAAGCCACTTTCTGGTGTATCATAGGCAGACAACGCAGAATCTTTGTCCTTGACATTTAAATTAGAAATACCACCTATTTGTTTATCCCATTTTGGACCACCCACTGCTCCAAACAAAACGGCATCAGCTGCCTTACAGCCATTAAGAGTTGAATCTGGAAGTGCACTATTACATTCATCAAGTGCTGCACCACCAACTAAGTATTCTTGAGTTTGAATATCAATGTTAAATTTTTTAGATATGGAATCTAATACCTTTAAGGATTGATTGCTAACCTCAACGCCTATACCATCACCCTTTAGAATTGCAATATTATATGTCCTCATTTATCCCTACCTAATATTAACTATCTTGCTCTTTGCATACTGCATAAGCCCGCCCATATCCAACAATTCCTGCATAAATGGCGGAATAGCATGAAAATTGTATTCTATATTTTGAGTTTTATTTACAACCCTTTGAGAAGATAAGTCTACATCTAGCTCGTCTCCCTCATTAATGGAATCTATACTGCTCTTATCAATCTCTAGAATAAGCAAGCCGGTATTAAAGGCATTGCGATAAAATATTCGAGCAAAATATGGCGCAAGTACTGCCCTAATACCAGCCTCACGAAGTGCCAAAGGAGCATGCTCTCTACTGCTACCGCAACCAAAGTTATCGCCTGCTACAATGAAATCTCCATGCTGTATTAGTTGGGCTACTCCCTTCCTACCATCTTCAAATATTTTTTTTGCCAACTCTTTGCCATCACTTGTATTAAGATAACGTGCAGCAATTATTACGTCAGTGTCAATATTATCACCAAATTTCCATGCCCTACCCATCATATTCCTTATGATTTATTTTATGAATTATAACTTAAAGCTAACTATAAATACAGCACAATTAAGTTAGACTAACTTAGTCTTGAAAACTGTTCTATAGACTTAGCCAACTCTTCCAAACTATTATCAATATCGCCATTTTCCATGCCATCTCGCATGCAATGTCTTATATGATTTTCTAAAACAATTTGTCCAACCTTATGTAAAGCAGATTTTGCAGCATTAATCTGAATGAGAATATTAATGCAGGACTGACCATCATCTATCATTGTGTCAATGGCATTAAGCTGACCAATGATTTTTTGCAATCTAATATGAGTATTTTTTGCAATCTCTTTTTCCATAATTATTCCCTTAAAAGTCTTTATATTATGTTATTATATCCGAAAATAGAATTTTAAAATGGGGTATTGTGGATAAGTTCATGATTAAGTCGATTTTTTTTATTTTAGTTATAATTTTTCCATTTTTTATTCCTCTTTATTCCGCGCCAAACATATCTAGCTTATTAAATCGATGCAATCAATTCAATAACAAAACTTCATGCACAGTATTAGGCGACATATATTACACAGCAGATGGTGTTACTATAGACTACGACAAAGCGCGTGAATTTTGGGAAAAGGCATGCAATTTGCAAGAAATGAATGCATGCTACAATCTAGGAATCTTATATCAAGAGGGGCAGGGAGTAACAGTTGATATAAAAGAAGCTATAGAATATTATACAATAGCATGTGAGGGGGAACATCCTGCTGCATGTCTTAATCTCGGATATTTCTATCAGTATGGGAAAGGGGTTGAAGTTGATGAGGTAAAGGCTAGGAAATTTTATATTATTGCTTGCAAAGGAGATAAAGCAAACGCATGCTATGGATTAGGAAATTTATACTTCTATGGCAAGGGTGGCAATACAGAATATGAAAAAGCGGCAGAAGCTTATGCAAAGGCTTGTGAACTAGACCACGATGACGCATGTGATAATCTTGGGGTTATGTATTCTAAAGGCGAAGGTATAGCTCAAGATTATGACAAGGCACAACGATTCTTCACTAGAGTTTGCGACAAGAAAAAAGTTGGAGCTTGTTATAACTTAGGAATCTTATATGATTATGGATGGGGAGTTGAACAAAGCTACCCTAGAGCCATCGAGCTATATAATTTCGCATGCGACAGACATCATGTAAAGGCTTGCTATAACTTAGGCATTTTATATAATAAAGGATATGGAGTTAGCATTGACTATCCTAAGGCGATTGGATTTTACACAAAGTCCTGCAATAGAAAGCATTCCCCTGCTTGCTTCAACTTAGGTGCTTTATATTTCACAGGAGAAGGAGTATTAGAAGACAAGGAAATAGCTAGTAAATATTTTGCTATGTCTTGTGCCTTAGGCGATAAAGAGAGCTGCAATAGGAGCACTCATGACAATGAGACTTTAAAAAGAGATTCTAAAGATAGCACAGAACGAAGAACGCAGAATAAAATGAACAATGAAGACACAAATGATAAAACGAATACTAGTAAAAACAAAGATGAAAATATAGAAAAAAGCATGAATGAAGTGAAAAATATTATAAATAACATTCATGAAGAAAACATAGACATAGACATCATAAACAATTTCGGATAATCAATCTAAATATAAATGAATTAAGGAATTAAGATTCAAAAATCCCAACAAACGTAAATAAAACTACTCAAAATACAAAGTTATAAAATAAATAGGCTAATATATTTAGCTACACATACAATATAAAGTAGAGCTAATTCCAATATCTACGCTATAAAATCTCCTGTCTTTATTCCGATTATAAACTATTAGGAATTATCGGCTTGGAATAAAATCCATATGGATTGAAACAGTAGTTAAGCCACAACTCCTAAATTATTCAGAAGCATTATGAAATAACCATGGGACAAGTTCGCTAATCAAATATAGCATCTTATTAGAAAACTAAAAATCAATTAATAAGGAAATACGATGAATTCAATAAGGACATTTTATATATATTTCCACAATATCCTAGCCTTTTTTATTCTATGTGTTGCTTGCAACATGATGTTAATAACACCGCTTAAGGCAGAGAAAAATGGATGGTTTATAGGAGCCAACTTAGGCGGAGCACTTGCTACCAATGCTAGTTTTCTAAAAGAAAATGGGGATAACTCTGGCAGCATTATGCTTAGCACAGGGGTATCGATAGGAACAAAATTCGGATATCAAGCTTTTTTTTCTAAAAATGGAGGTATGAGATTCTATCTATCTGCTGTTACAACCATTGGTGTGTATCCAGATACAATAAATGTTTCAGGTTCTGATACTCCTGTTGTTATGGACTTATATATACTAGGAGATATTAATGCAGATTATCTATACAATTGGAGTGAGGGACAAGCCTTTAGTGCTGGGTTCTTTATTGGGTTTTTTAGCGGCTCGTTAGTCGGAATACCGATTAAAAACCCAAATCCCACAGCCTCTAACTCACTAGGAATAACAGCTGGCGCAAATCTTGGTATAAGAACAGTAATAAATGTAAAACATCAAATTGAGTTTGGTGTAAAAGCTGGTATGGCATTATTCTTTGGCACAGTTACAAATCAACAAGGTGATAGTAATGTATTTACTAACATTGGGGCAATCATGTATGGTAGTGCAGGATATATATATAAATTTTAGATTCCAAAAATTAGATTCTATAAACATATAATCTTTGGAAGAATGTTGTTCTTTTGAAAATACGAATATATACTAGGTTCTAATAATAGAATTGATTCTAGTAAAGATTAAATTTAGTATTAATATTTTTTCTAAAAAAGATATAATAACTAGTATTGTTTATTAACATATACTAAAATAGACTTACAAAAGCAGCATAGTATACTGCATACCAAAAGCAAAATACAATGACAAAAGATTATGAAGAATCAAATCTATGTTTCGTCTCATAACACGAATACAATAAAACAAACTAAATCAAGTCAACATCAAGCAAAGCAAGATATACAAAATAAAAACGCTATGAGGTTTCACTTTAGTCTCACAAAAAAAATCATAACCATTGTTCTAGTTATAACTATTGGCTATGGCATTGTGCTTGCAATAGCATTTTCATTTGGTGGAGTAAGCTTTGCCGAGCTTGATAGGCAGATTCTTTTTGAATTACGCGCGCCGCGTATACTTATGGCTATATTAGTTGGGGCATTATTAGCTAGTTCTGGCGTAGTCGTGCAAAGTGTCTTTGCAAACCCTCTTGCTGATCCATATATAATAGGCGTTGCATCAAGTGCTACACTCGGAGCGGTAAGTGCCTATCTATTGGGCTTAAGTGATGTATATTATGGCATCTTAGGTTTTATATCAAGCGTAGGTATTAGCTTACTTATATTTGCTATTGGTGGACGCAAAGATATGTCTACATTGCTCATGATTGGCATTGCTATTAGCTCTTTTCTTGGTGCCTTTACAACATTTGCAATATATCTAATAGGAGAGGATAGTTTTAAAATTACAGCATGGCTTATGGGATTCTTTGGAAATGCAAATTGGGATAGAGTATATATACTTTGCTTGCCAACAATATTTTGTATGATGTATTTCTTTAGCAAAAGATTAGAGCTTAATATTATATTGCATGGCGATGATGAAGCAAGATCGCTAGGTGTCAATGTAGGAAGATTAAAGATTAAGTTGTTAGTTGTATCTAGTTTGGCTGTTGGATTTTGTGTAGGATTTAGCGGGCTAATTGGATTTGTAGGGCTAATTATTCCACATATATTACGTCTGTTTTTACGCAATAGTAATCATGCTATTATTTTACCGCTTAGTTTTTTGCTTGGTGGATTGTTTTTGCTTGCTTGCGATTCCTTTGGGAGAAGCATTTGGTCGCCCATTGAGATTCCAATTGGAGCAATTACTGCATTTTTTGGCGCGCCATTATTCCTATATTTAGCCTTAAAACGAAGATAAATTATGATACATATTCAAAATCTTCACTTTTCATACGAAAACAAGGAGGTTTTAAGGGATATTTCACTGCAGGCAAAAGAGGGAGAATTACTTGGAATCTTAGGAGCAAATGGCTGCGGCAAGTCAACATTACTAAAGAATATGCTAGGTTTTTTAAGACCGCAAAAAGGACAAATTACAATCAATGGAGAAAGTATATCCTATCTAAAACCCAAAGAATTAGCAAATATGCTTAGCTATATTCCACAAAAAAGCATACTTAGCATGCCATTGAAAGTATTTGATGTGCTTTTGGCTGGTAGATATGCAAAACTAAAAAATCCGCTATTAGGTTATCAAGATGCTGATTTTATGATAGTGGAGGAAGTAGCAAAAGCATTAAATGTATGGGAGTATAAAGAGCGAATTGCAAATACACTAAGTGGAGGTGAATTTGGCAGAGTGCTGCTTGCACGCGCTCTTGTAAACTCACCAAGAATATTATTACTTGATGAGCCTACTAGTGCCATGGATCTTCATTATGCTGTAGAAATGCTCTCAATACTGCACTCTCTGATACAAAAACATAGAATCTGCGGAATAATAGTTATACATGATCTAAATCTAGCAGGACTATTCTGCGATAAAGTAGCACTTATGAAAAATGGTTACATAGTTGATATAGGAGAACCAAAAAAGTTGTTTGAATCTAAGAAGCTTGGGGAAGTTTATCAAGGATTAAAATGCGAAGTAATAGAGCATAATGGCAATAAAATTGTAATTCCAAAAGTTTAGATTCTAATTTATGTCTACATACAATAACAATATTTTCCTAATTATCTATTGCATATAGATTTAAATTGTTGATTAGCAGATTAAGTCTAAATATTTGAAAAACAACTTTATAAAATTGAAAAAATGCCGATTTGCATGCAACAAGCAAGGATGCTTGGGATATTTTTAAAAATATAATCACAAGGAGTGACAAATGGCTTTTCAAGTCAATACTAACCTAAATGCGTTAAATGCGCATGTGCAGAATGTCGTTACACAAAGAGGTTTAAAAGATTCTTTGGAAAAGTTAAGTTCAGGTTTGAGAATCAACAAAGCAGCAGATGATGCTTCAGGTATGACTATTGCAGATAGTTTGAGAAGTCAAGCT
>NZ_JRPD02000022.1 GCF_000765805.2 Helicobacter muridarum
CGTTGGAACAGGTATTGGTGTTTTAGCTGAAGTTATTAATAAAAGCTCTGACAAAACAGGGATTCGTGCGGTAGCCAATGTTATCTCAACATCTGATGAGATGATTAAATCTGGGACAATGTCTAACATTATTATTAATGGTATAACAATAGGCGATGTTAATAATATTAAGGCTGGTGACTCTGATGGTCGTTTGGTCCAATCATTTAATGCTGTTACAAACCAAACAGGTGTTGAGGCATACACAGATGAAAAAGGTAGACTAAACCTAAGAAGCATCGATGGGCGAGGCATTAAAATCTCTGTTAGCAAAAACCAAAAAGGTCAAGATGGCAAAGTTGCAGAAGTATCAGTAAAATCTATGAATGGTGGTCAAAAGTTAGATGGTAAGGGCTCTGAAAACTATGGGCGATTATCTCTTACAAGACTAGATTCTCGTGATATTGTAGTAATGTCAGCATCAAATGCTAAATCTTTATATAAAAGTATTGGTTTTGACAGCAGTCAGGTCGCAAAAACAGTTGTAAACTTGCGTGATACTATGGGAGCATTTAATAAAGATGTTAAATCTGCTGCTGGTTCAAACTATAACAAAGTTGTAGCAAGTGGTGGCGCAGAGCTTGGTGCTGGTGTAACAAGCTTGCGTGGTGCTATGGTTGTTATGGATATTGCTGAATCTGCGATAAAGATTCTTGATAGAATCCGTGCGGATTTAGGTTCTGTTCAAGGACAAATGATTTCAACTGTTAATAACATCTCTGTAACACAAGTGAATGTTAAAGCAGCTGAAAGTCAAATTAGAGAAGTGGATTTTGCACAAGAGTCTGCTAACTTTAACAAGCTAAACATCCTAGCACAATCTGGTAGCTTTGCAATGAGCCAAGCAAATACGGTTCAGCAAAATATTTTAAGATTGCTACAATAGCCGTATTTTCTAATTTTAGAAAGCCCTTAGTTATTGAGGGTCTTTTTGATATGTAGCATCCTAGTGTTTGTCTCCTGCTTCCCCTTTAAGCCAGGGGGGGCTTAACTAATACTTTATTTGGATTACTTACATATTTGGGGTTTGTGTGTGGGCGTTCGTTATAAACAATGATTGAATCATTGCAAGAATATGTAAGCAATCCACTTTAGCTTTGTTTTGGGGCTAGTAGTGTATCTCCAGCTTTTAGTCCCTTTGATTGCAAGAAACTTAGGGCTTTCATCTTTGGTTTATTTTCTGGGGTAACCTCTTTTATCCATAGCTTTCCTTGTTCACATGCAAGACTAAAGCTTTCTTTATTGAAGTCAATTTCTAGTATTGTGCCTTTTTGTGTTTGTGGTGTTTTTGCGTAATGCTCTTTCTCATTCATCGTTTTTTCGTAGCCCGTTTCTTCATAGGATATGATTGTATTTAATTTTAGCTTTCCGTATTTGCAGATAATGCTTACTCCTCTATCACATAGTGCTAAATATCGTAGATATGACTCTTTGGAATCATCAAGGTTTAATATACAATCTTGTTTGCTAATTTTTGCGCAATATGTAGCTTTGTGGTGAGCTTGAGCCTCTCTTATTAGCTCTCCTTTTTCACTAGCCTTTATTACAGAATCTAATAATTCTATACCATGAGGAGCTAAAGCTTTGAACACATCTGTTATCTCTAAAGACTCTACATCTTGGCGTGATAGGTTTTTTGTAGCAAGTATATCTCCTGTATCTAGGCTAGAGTCCATGCTAATTACAGTTAGCCCAAAATGTGCATAATTATTCATTATGCTATGTTGCACTGGGCTAGCCCCTCGGAAATACGGTAGGATAGAACCATGTAAATTTAAGCATAAATATCTATCTACAATAGAACTTGGTAGAATTTTCCCATATGCTACTACTACAATTGCGTCTATTGCTGTGCCATTAGATTCTATATTATTGAGAGTTTCTTTTATATCTATTGATCTTTGTGGCTGAAAATATGGAATATTTGAAGATAGTGCATATTGCTTTACTTCTGGAGCTTTTAGAATCTTTTTGCGACCAAATGGCTTATCTGTTTGCGTTATGACTCCTAGTATATTGTGCTTTATATGTAATCCTTCTAAAATATTTCTAGCAAAGAGTGGTGTTCCAATAAAAACAAGATTCAATATATATCCTTATATTAATGTTGGATAATGATTCTACTAGAATCTATATAATTATTCTATAGCGGCTTATTGTCAAGCTTAATATAAATTTATAGCTTTAATCAAATTTAGATACAATTCATTGTAGGTTTTTAAAAAGGGTTTTCATGAGCACTTGGGTTATGGCATTAATGCTTGGCGTGTCTATTTGTGTTGGATTTGTGGGCTTATTGGCATTCTTATGGGGGCTAAGGAATGGTCAGTTTGACGATAAAGACAGAATGATGCAAGGTGTGCTATTTGATGGAATAGAGGATTTAAATAGTGCTCATGATTTAGTGAGTAATTCATCAAATAGGCCAAAAAAGTAATCTGATAAACTATTCACATTTTTATAGAAAGGACAATTATACTATGAAGCATTATGATGTAATTATTATTGGAGCAGGACCTGGTGGTATTGCAAGTGCCATTGAATGCAAGAAGTTTGGTATAGATAATATTTTATTACTTGAGAAAACTGATAAGATTTGTGGAATGATTAGAGAATACTACAAAGATGGTAAGCGTGTAGATAAGGATTATAAGGGGCAATTAGTAGACTTAAAGGGTCATATAGATTTTAAAGATTGCAACAAAGAAATTGCGTTAACTCTTTTTGAAAATCTCTTAAGTGAGAATAATGTTGAAATTATTTATAACAAAGAAGTAGAGCAAGTTATTAAAAAAGACTCTATATTTGTCGTTAAAAGTGGAACAAATAGTTTTAGCTCGGATTTTATAATAATTGGCATAGGCAAAATGGGTAAGCCAAATAAGCCACAATATCCAATTCCTACAAAACTTAGAAAAAAGGCAAATTTTAATGTCAATGAATGTTTAGCTGGAGAGGAGATTCTGATTGTGGGCGGTGGTAATTCTGCGGTTGAATATGCAATTTATCTTGCCGGTGTTACAAAGACCACGCTTAATTATAGACGCTCTGAATTTAATCGTATAAATGACGAAAATGCTCGAGAGTTGCAAAATAGCTTACAAAATGGCTTAATCGGGAAATTTGGCGTTGATATTAACTCTTTAGAAGATGATAATGGCAGATTCAAAGTTAATTTTACAGATAACTCTAGTGCACATTTTGATAGGATAGTTTATGCTATTGGTGGGGTTGTACCTTTAGATTTCTTGAGGAAATGCGGTGTTGAAGTTGATTCTAATGGAGTTGCTTCTCATGATGAAAGCACCAAGCAGAGCAATGTAGAGAATCTATTTGTAGTAGGGGATTTGCTCTATAAAAATGGCGGCTCAATTGCAAAAAGTATGAATGATGCTTATGATATTGTAAATGCTATTAGTGTTGTAAAGAAATCTTAACAAATCTATAAAAGCTGATTTGTTATGTGTGAAATAATATTGCTTATAGAAATTAAGCTTTATTTACTGCTATAAGCTTGTTTTAAACGTAATTATCATAATTATCAATTAGAGCTTCAATATATTGAGGCATATTAGAGGAAACATGATTTGTATATTTGATATTGAGAGTATTCCAGATGTTGAGCTTTTAAGACAGATTTATGGATATAGTGGTGATTGTTTAGATGTTTGCAATCAAGCTTTTATGGATCAAAAAGATAAGAGTGGACATTCGTTCTTGCCGCTTAGCTTTCATAGAATTATCTCTATAGCCAGTGTGATAGCAGATGATTATGGTAGGTTTATTAAGGTTGGACATTTTGCCGCAAATGCAAGTATAGAGGATAGAGAAGAGATTTTATTGCAGGAATTTAGTTCTTTTATAAATAAGAAGAGCCCCCGTTTGGTAAGCTTTAATGGTAGAGGATTTGATATGCCACTAATTGCTCTTAGAGCATTGAAGTATAATATAAACCTATCGGGCTATTATGAGGTTGATAACCAAAATGCAGGTAAAAATAAATGGGAAAACTATCGTCAACGATATAGCGAAAGATTTCATCTTGATTTGTTTGATGTGTTGGGCAACTATGGTGCTACAAGAAGTATTGACTTAGATTCGGTTTGTAAAATGGCAGGCATTATGGGAAAATATGATATACATGGAGAACAAGTATTTGAACTCATTTTTAAGGAAAATAATATTGCTAAGGTTGATTTTTATTGTCAAAGTGATGTATTAAATACTTATTGGCTTTTCTTGAAATTCGAGCTTACAAAGGGTATGATACAGCTAAATCACTATTTGGAAAATTTGGCATTAATGCGAGATAATATTGTAGGAAATGCGCCATACGCAAATACTTTTATTGCGTGTATTGATAAGGAAATAAACAGATATATAAAGGACTAATATGTGGTTAAATACATCGTCATCTCAAAATTTACAAATGCAACTAACCATTCATAGTAAATTTGCAGACTATAAGGAGGATTCTGTTTGTGTAGAGCTATTTGATTCTCATGTTTTTGGACAAATAGCCAGAATTGTCTACAAGGATAGAAGCAAGCATAATGAAGAGGTGTTGATTGAGCGATTTCTTCACGCGCAAAGTGAAATGTTGACCTATATTCCATACTGCACTAGAATTAATATTAAGCGTGTTTTGCTTTTTGGAACACTAAACTGCCAAATAGCCCATTTGTTTGCAAATCTTGGTGTAGAGGTTGATGTTGTTTTGCCGCATATAGAAGCGTTTCATACATTAAGCGGTTTTTTGCCAAATTTTAAAGAGATTCAAGCCAATAATAAAATTTCCTTTTATCCCAACTTTTCTAGCATTAAACAGTCTGGTTATGACATTGTATTGCATCTAGGCGAGTTAAAGGCACATGAAGTCCAAGCCTTGCATAAGCTTTCTAGCGATGATGGCATTGTGATTTATAGATTAGAGAATCTTTATATAGAACCAAACCTTGCTCTATATTCTCTAGATATGGTAAAACCTCTTTTTAATATACTAATGCCATTTGTTATTTCTTGTTTGGATAATAGCTTTTATGCATTTGCTAGTAAGAGATTTCACCCATTAGCCGATTTGCTTTTGCAAAAGTCTGATATGCTAGATAATGTATTGTTTTATAATTCCAATTTACATACTAGTGCCTTTAGAATGCCAACCATGATTCATAATCTCATTTTGCCTTGTATCAAGAATTAACATAGCTTTTGAAAGTTGCTTAATATTGATTTATGTTTAATATTCATAAATACTTATTTTTGTGTTAAAGGCTTCTTAAGCGCAAAATGATTACTATTTATGATTAGATTCTTATAAGGATTGATATGAATTTTAATCCATATCCATTTGAGAGATTACGCAATTTATTAAGAGATTGTAATACACAAAGGACAGGTATAAATCTTAGCATAGGAGAGCCAGCCTTTGATTCTCCTAAGAATGTGTTAGATTCCATTAAAGAGAATGCTAGCAGCATTCGCTATTATCCCACCTTGCAGCAGGACTTAGTCCAAGCTCAGAGAGGTTTTGTGTCTAGGCGATTTAATATAGAGCTAAGAGATGACGAGATTATTCCTACTTTTGGCTCAAGGGAAGTATTGTTTAGTTTTCCTCATTTCCTTTGTTTAACGCATAAGCTTAAATCCACTAAGCCTACTATTGCTTTCCCAAATCCATTTTATCAAATATATGAAGGCGCACAAATTGCCAATAA
This sequence comes from Helicobacter muridarum, assembly GCF_000765805.2. Taxonomy (GTDB): domain Bacteria; phylum Campylobacterota; class Campylobacteria; order Campylobacterales; family Helicobacteraceae; genus Helicobacter_A; species Helicobacter_A muridarum. The sequence continues at coordinate 5,754 of NZ_JRPD02000022.1, forward strand.
CGCAGATGTTATATATATGCCTCTTACAGAGCAAAATAACTTCAAGCCATCATTATGCAAGGAGGATTTAGCTAGAGTAGATATAGTGATTTTAAACTCACCTAATAATCCCACAGGGCAGATTCTAAACATTGATGAGCTTAGATGGTGGGTTAGGGCTGCTCTTAATAATGACTTTATATTAATTAATGATGAGTGTTACAGCGAGATATATGAGGAATCAAGCCCCCCTAGTGTATTGGAAGCTAGCATTATTGAGTCTAATAGCCCTAGATTTAAAAATGTATTTGCAATCAATTCTATATCAAAGAGGTTATCTGCCCCCGGTCTTCGTAGTGGGTTTGTTGCTGGAGATAAGGAGATTCTAAAGCCTTATAGAGTATTTCGTAGCTATGTTGGTATAAGTATGCCAATAGTGTTGCAAAGAGCCAGCATAGTGGCATGGAATCAAAATGAATATGCAGAGCATATTAGACGTAAATTTGCACTAAATTTAGCAATGGCTAGAAAGATTTTTTCTGATTGTCAAATCTTCCCATATGCATTTTATGTTTGGTTGCAAATTGGCTCTAAGGGCGTTTGTGATGGATATTCTATTGATGAGATGTTTGTTAAAGAACTTTTTAAACGCACAGGACATTTGGTTTTGCCTGGTTCATATCTAGGCAGGCAAGGGTTAGGTGAGGGGTTTGTGCGTATAGCTTTAACCCAAGAAGAAGAAATCATGAGAAATGTTCTTATGCAAATAAAGGCATTTAGAGATGATTTTATGATCTAATCTATGAATCTTACATTACTTGAACAGCTAAAGAGTTTGCCACAAAGGTCTGGAATCTATCAATACTATGACAAATATAATAGATTGCTGTATGTTGGTAAGGCAAAGAATCTTAAAAAACGTGTGATGAGCTACTTTGCTAAAGATCTTTCCCCAAACCCTAGAAATTCTATGAGAATAAGACATATGGTATCCCAAATCTGCTCACTTCAAATATTTGTTGTTGAAAATGAGAGAGACGCCTTGATTCTTGAGAATTCCTTAATCAAATCGCAGAATCCAAAATATAATATTCTATTAAGAGATGATAAAACCTATCCATATATTTGTATTGACAAAGATAGCAAATATCCTCGATTTGTAATTACTAGGCGAATTGAAGATAAAAAAGGCATGCTCTATTTTGGTCCATATCCGCGAGGAGCAAAGGAAATTTTAAATAGCCTTTATATGATGTTTCCATTAGTGCAACAAGCAAGTTGCCTTAAGGGGAAGCGAGTTTGTTTATATTATCAAATCCAAAGATGTTTGGGTATTTGCGAATTTGCTAGTCATGAGTTGCAAGCCAAATATGCAGATATTATAAGCCAAGCAATAAAGCTTATGCAAAATAAGAATCTAATGAAACAAGAATTGCAAAGGCATATGCTAGATTCTGCTAACAAAGAGCTTTTTGAGCATGCACGATTCTTTAGAGATTGCATAAGCGTCATTGATGACATTAACTTCTGCGCATTTGATTTAAAGAAGCATTATGATTGTGATGTGCTTAGCTTTGTTATGAAAGGAGGGCAGGGGGTTTTATTAAAACTTTTTGTTCGCAATGGTAAAGTAGATAGCATGTATCATATATTTGTAAAAATTTCGCGTCATATTTTGGCATCTAATCCCAAATCTTACAACGAACGCACGAATGAGTCTAGCTCGGAGTTTGAGCTAGAAATCTATACTCAAGCTCTTTTAAAGATTAGCCAAGATAAGACATTGGCAAAGGAGCTAATAATCGCCAATATTACAGAATCTAATTTTATTTTATTGCAAAAACTAGCTAAAGAAGGGCTACAAGATTGTATCCCTAAGCTAGTTATGCCAAAAAGGGGGGCAAAACTAGAGTTAGCTAAAATTGCAAATGACAATGCTATACGGTTGCTACATGATAAAGAGACATTCTTTGTAAGTGAAAATGAGACTATTGCTAGCATTGCAGAACTTTTTTTGTTAGATAGGGAGATTGCTAGTATAGAGGTGTTTGATACAAGCCATCATGCAGGAAGTTTTTGTGTTGGAGCAATGATTAGTTATAGCGACAATGATTTTTGCAAGGAGAAATATAGACATTATAATCTTAGTGGCAGAGACGAGTATTCTCAAATGCGAGAAATGCTTACAAGGCGTGCTCTAAGTTTTGATTCCTTAAGTCCGCCTGATTTATGGGTATTAGATGGAGGTAAGGCACAAATTGCAATAGCTTTAGAAATTTTAGAATCTAGCAATGTTAATATTGATGTTATAGCTATAGCAAAGGAAAAAAGGAATGCTAAGGCATATCGCTCAAAGGGTGGTGCAAAGGATATTATACGTTCAAGGGATTTGGAATTTAAGCTTGATTCTAATGATTTGCGTTTGCAATTCTTACAAAAATTACGAGATGAGGCACATAGGTTTGCCATAACATTCCATAGAAGCAAAAAAACAAATTCTATTGGACAGCAAAAGTTATAGGGTTTATGGTTGCTAGTTTATATTGCTGTTCGACTTTGTTTTGTTGTATTAGCACTTATTGTTAAATTTAATGGGATTGCTTTAGTTTATTCTTTGTCGCGTTTATTGTAGCAACTTTAGTAAGTTGAGATTTTGTTTTTAAAATTTTTATGCTATTGTTTAATTCCTAATAGTGTGTCAATCATCTTGTCAATGGTTGTAATTACCTTTGCATTTGCTGCATATCCACCTTGGAATTTGATAAGATTTACCATTTCTTCATCTACGCTAACCTGGGATATTGCTAAGTGTTCTTTTTTGATTGCTTCTAGTATGCTTTTTTTTGTATCTAGTGTAATCTTTACTTCTTGTGTTTGGTTGGCAACTGCGCCTGTAGTGAATTGATAGAATTCATTAATCTTCATGTATTTCTTGTCTAGCTTATTTTGATAGAACTCTACTTCATCATATTGAAGCTGTTGCATCATATTTGCTATTTCAAAATTCCCGCTAACAGGCATTAGCCATGGGCGAATCTTAGTAGAATCTTTTCGGTATTCGTATTCTAGGTTAATGCTGCTAGCATCATTACCTGCGAAGAATCTGTTGATTCCAAATGCTCCAGTGAAATTTGTGCCGTGGTCCTTTAATCCTACATAAAGCCCTTTTGTAGGATATTTTGAAGTAATCTTGAACTGTTTAGAATCATCATCATAATATGCTGTGAAATAATCATCAAAGTCATCTAGCGCATTATTATTTTTATTGTCATCTGTGTTAGCATTGATTTGCTTTACTATATCGTCCATGGTTGTTGGTATATCTATATTTATATCTTTTGATGCCAACACCTGACCATTGGCGTTGTAGGCATATAAAGTAAACTTACCCATTTTAATGTTATAGTTTGTATCCCTTAACGCCTCATTCTTTCCAATCCCCAATAAGTCACTTTTTATTTCCTCTGTGCCGCTTTGAGCATATATTGTGTTTGTAGCTTCTATAAGCCCTCTTGCAAAGCTATCAAGCAGGTTCATATAATATTGTAGTTTGCCTACTTTTGTGCCGTCATATCCATTGTTATATAAATCGATTAATGCACCGGCCTTACCCTCATCAATTTTGTCTGTGATGTCTACATCTTTGAAATCATATCCCCTAATATACAGGCGATTTAACCCAGCGGCATTATTGGTTTTGTTTAATATGATTGGGTGGAAGTTTGCTCCATCTATCATACTAAAACCATGCCCAATAGTAAATGTATAATCTTCATCAAAATCTGCAGCCTGTGCTCCTACAATATTATTTGCCTTTATCTTATTTTTAAATACGTTACCTCCTACTATTTCCCTTAAGCGAAACTCTAATTCATCTCGTCTATCTCTAAGCTCATTTGCTTGCTTTAGTGTTAAGCTATCTTCCATTTCTTTCATTTTTTTGTTTATTTCTGCGATTTGCTTTCCTAGCTTGTTTGCATCATTTATTTGTGCTTCTAGTTCCTCGCTTTTCTTACGTTGCAGTATTACTAGTTTTTCTTTAGTATCATTTATATTCCTTGTTAGAATCATGGCATTTTTTGCTAAAACTTGCTTTTGCGCAGTGTCGTTTGGGTTTTTGGCGATATCTTTCCATGAGTTGAAATATTCCTCTAAGTCATTGTAGATTCCAACACCTTCTACATCAGGAAAAAATGTGCTAGCCTCACGAAGTGCGGCAAACTGTGTATCAAAAAAATTATGCTCTGTAGCTGCTTTTGAGTATCTCGAGAATACAAATTCATCATGCAATCTCTGTATAGAATCAACATCTACACCTCTACCAAGATTATAAGTTGGATAATATAGTGGAGTTTCAGGATGAACTATTACTCTTTGTCTTGTGTAAAATTCATCACTTGCATTTGCGATATTGTTACCTGTTACATTCACCATTAGCTGGTGGGCATGCAATCCGGTTGTGCTCGTATGAAGTGAAGATAGAATACCTCCCATTTGATCCTCCTTGTCTAAACTTCAATCTTTAGTAATTGACTTTGTTCTGCGCGACTCTTATAATCAGCTTTCTCGCGTGGAATAAGCCTGTCTGCAATAGATGTATAAAATTCACTTAGCGCAAAGGCTATATGAGCATAATGCCTATTTATTGACTTTAGCTCTTCCAATGCCTTGCGCATATCTGCTAGTAGCAGATCAGCTTTTTCATCTAGTATTTGTGCAATATTTAAGTGAGGATGCTTTTTTGTTAAATCTATAATTTCTTTATCAATTCTGCTTTTTGCATATTCAAATTCCTTTATAGCAACAGCCTTTGTGTTACAACGATTGAAGATTACTTCATGATTGGCAACCTTTATATCGTCTATATCCTCTTGCGTAAATTTGATTAATGAGTTGAGAATGTTAATTGCTTCTTGCAAATATATATGTAGTGAGTCTGTTTGTATCATTTTAAAGCCCCAATGATTGAACAGACAGGCTATCATAATAGAAGGATTGAACTACTAAATTTGTCTAGTAGCCAAAATATAGTGTTGTCATTTTAAGGTTAGATATAAGCAACAAACACCAAATTAAAAACCCAAATAGCTAAATGAGTTCTTAAAATTTAAGTCAAATTATATAAATTTCCATCTTATACGAAGTCTGTCTTAATATCATACATTAAGCAAACTTTGTGCCATTTTATCAGATGTAGCCAATAGGTCTATCTTATATGTCCCGTTTTTAATCTCCTCCTTAATTCGAGCTATTTTTTCTTCTCGGAGTTTTTGTGCTGTGTTAAACTCTGATATTTTCTCTAGTTCGAATATATCCTTGTTTATATTGTTATTTTTTTTATCTTGCACATTACGATTAAACTCATTCCTTAAATCTCTACTTTGTGCTTGTTGGATTGATCCCATTACGCTGCTTGCAACTCTCATAATGTCTCCTTACATTAATAAATCCACATCAAATAATCGGCAATTTTATAATTTAATTAACCGTTTTCATAATTTCTCGCTTCAGATTCTCTATTGTTGTAACAGATCCTTTCCTAGTGCTTTCATAGGAATTAGTCCCCTTACTACTGTATGTATAAAACATAACAAAGCCCATTGCACTCAAAAATAATATAAAGACTATCGTGGGATAAATAAAATCTTTCATAAATTACCACCTTAGACACAATATTTATGAGCATAATGCCGAATCCTATTCCAAATCTCCATATCTTTAGAATCTTTCTCAAGATTCTAACTAAGTGGAGAATATTATGATTTAGAATACAGTTTTGATATAATACCAACTTTAGTTCCAATCAAATATCTGCTTATATAGCAAATATAATGCCATTGTAACACATTTTAATTCATTGATTGATATTTCTGTCTAAGGAATCAATATGCGTATTAGCTTTTTGGCAGTGTGCTACTTTGCATTTTGTGCTTTATTGTTTGCGGGTGATATTTATAACGCAGGCGTACAAAAAAGATTCTATGCTAGTTATGCTGAAAGAGCTAAATGGGAATATGGCTTTACGTTGCTTGGGTTTCTTGCTAAAAACAATATCCCAGAAAGCACATATTATTCTCTTTCTCCAGAGGACAAGGAGCTAGTTGCAGATGTAAAAACAGATTCGGAGATTTTTATTGTTAGAGATTCTAATGGAAATCTTTTGCAGGCGTTTTTGCCGCTTAATGCCGAGACACAAGTAAAGATTTTCTTTGATTTCAAAGAGAATTTATACAAGATGAATATTATCCCTATAATTTCCCTAGAGACTAAGCAGAGAGTAATGGCTAGGATACAAAGCGGTGGTTCTCCATCTAGTGCACTCTATTCTGCCACTAAGGATCCTAGACTAAATCAAGAGTTTTTAATGGCTTATAGATCTAGGCAAATTGTCCAAAAAGGCGATCGTATAGCGGTTATATATTATCGAAAGTATAGACTAGGTAAACCTATAGGTTTGCCTACCATAGAGTCCATTGCGGTGGAATCACAAGGAAGATTTAGTTATTTGTTTGGATTCCAAAATCGCTATCGTGATGAAGATGGCAAAGAGATGGCTAGTTTTCTTTTGATTAATCCAGTGAAGTATCGCCGCATTAGCTCGAAATTCTCGTCAGGCAGAAGACACCCGGTCTTAGGCTATGTGCGTCCTCATTATGGAGTAGATTTTTCAGCTCCAACAGGCACAAAAATATATGCAGCAGGAGATGGTAGGATTATCTTTGCGGGGGTAAAGGGAGGCTATGGTAAGGTTATAGAAATCCAGCATGATGGAGGCATAAAGACATTGTACGCCCATATGAGCAAAATTGGTAAGGCATCTAAGCCGGGAGCATTTGTGAGACAGGGCACTTATATTGGTGATGTAGGTAGCACAGGGCTTAGCACAGGGCCACATTTGCATTTTGGTGTATATAAGAATAATATGCCAATTGATCCATTAGGGCAGATTAAAACAGAGCGTAGTGAATTAAGCGGTAGCACCAAAAAAGCATTTATGGAGTTTACTAGCAATGCTAAACAAGAAATCAAGAGCTTCATAGCCAATACAGTAATTCCTGATGATACCAATTCTGTGGTTGTTCGAACTCTTATTGGAGTGAATGATTCTCAATCTTTGCAAGATGAAGGTGAAGATGAGGTTAATATTGATACATCTAATGGCGCAGTAGAATAAGTATAGGAGCTAGAAGCCTAAATATTTAGTGTTGCTTTTATAATTGCTTGATGCTGTTTGATATTTAGATTCTCTGTAATCCTTATGACTATGGTTTGATTTAATATTGAATATTGCTAGATATATTTAATTTGTTTATTTGTAAATTAACTAATATTTTTTACGCTAAATCTTAAATTAGCCCTACCAAAAATCAGCACTCTTAATTATAGTAATTAAAATATTAATACTATCTTACAGTTGTAGCAAGTTGTTCTACTTAGTTATGATGTATCCATCTCCAAATAATCCAGCTTGCATTTCATCTGGCGCACTTACTTCTGCGCTCACCTTGCGAGTATTTACATCGACTGCTGGATAAATCTTGTAGATTTTGGATTCCATTTCTGCTCCCTTACCATCAATCTTGTAGCGGTAGACATCTCCTATTTTCACTAATGGGAGATATTTTGAATCAAATTGTATAACAAGCTTTTTTTCATGGCTTACAAGTCTAAAAAGTTTAGTTTGATTAGCTCCTACGCCATCTCCTAGCTCTATATTTTTGCTAGCTATTATGCCATCAAATGGGGCCACTAATGTAGTTCGCCTTAGCATTTCGCTTTGGTATTGCACACTGTATTGTAGATTATTATAGGTGCTTTCAAGATTTTTGAAGTTGGAGTAGTTTTGCTCAAGAGTGTTTTTATCAATAGCATTACCTGTTTTTTTGTATCTTTCATATTGATTCTTTGCAAATACGTATTGCGCTTTTGCCCCCTCAAGCTGTGCTTTTTGCATATTGACGTTTTGGATTCTATCTTCATTAGATAGTGCTAGCAATGGATCATTTTTCTTAACCTCGCTGCCCACATCTACAAATATGTTTGCTACAATACCACTAGTATCCATCATCAGATTAGAATCTCTTATTGCAACAACATTAAAGATTGCATATACTTTCTGCTCTGCTAGAGCCATCATCAGAGTCATCAAAAATAACAAAGTGATATTTCTCAATAATTCCTCCTTAAAAGATTATTATTTTATATATTTATCTATCTCTTGCCCGCTATAAAAGATATAATTCGCCTTTTGTGTCTCATAGTTGTTTAGGGCTTGTATGAGTGTAGATTCTGCATCATATTTAGTGCTTAGTGCTTGCATATATTCCGTGAATGTTACGATGTTTGCTTCATACCTTTTCTTCATATTATCGTATGATAGGTTTGCTGATATAAGGCTTGCTTTTGCGCTTTCGATCTGATTTTTAGCTAATGTTATTGCCATCCTATATAGCTCTTCATCTTTTTTCTGCTCATTCTTCTTATAGTTTAATATTTTTTCATTTGCAATTGTAGCAAGAGCAAAAGATTGTTTTTGCACACTCTGTCCGATTTTGGCAAATAAACCATAATTAAGTATTATCCCAAAAGAATTATGATGATCTGCATATGTTGCCGCAAACCCGCCAATTCCACCTGATCCCATTAGTAGTTGCTTAGCAAAGTCTGGAATCTGTATATTGTATGTGTAGGTATTTTGAAATATTAATGATGGATAATAATGCAATTGAGCATTTAGGTGTTTTTGTGCTTTGATTTGGAATTCAAGGGATTTAATATCGCTCCTATCCTCTAGCAAGTATGTTGGGTCAATTATACTTATACGCTTGATATTTTCTATCTTTGTGTTAGCTAGGTATTCTAGAGTAAGCATGCTTTGGGTTAAAGCCAATTGGGCATCATTAATCTGATATTCTGTTAATGAGGCTTGGGATTTTAGAGATTCTAAATCGCTAATTGTTTTTAGACCTTGCGCATATAGTTTTTGCACTCTATCCACATCGGAGCGAATTTGTTGTAATTTTTGTTGCAATGTCATTATAATAGATTCGTTATTGAAATATATGTAATACTGTTGCACTATTTGTAGATATATATTTTGCTTTAGATATTTTACATCATATACATTCTTTTGCGAAATTGCCCCCTTTTCTTTTATAGCTTGAAAGTTAGCGTAATCTAGTGTCCAATTAAGATTTAGCTGTGCGTTTTGTGTTTGCCAGCTAATTGGTGTGCTAGCTGCCGTATGATTAAAGTTGTATTTGGCATCTAGGTTTGGGATAAGAGCTAACTTTGAAACAAGATAGTCCTTTTGTGCCTGTTCACTTAGTAGATTTTGTGCTTGGAGAGATAGATTATTGCTTGCACTGTTTAGTAGCTCCTTTAATGTTATGCCATCTTTACCACTTTCCCTTAAGACAGATTCTAATTGATTGGAATCTTTAACTTCATTTCTTCTGTTTTGCTTTGTATTTTGCCCAATATTTTGTTGGAATAAGAAGTTTGCTGAATTATTTTGTTTATTGGTTTCTTTTGCAATGCCAAATGACAAAGAGAGTTGGGCTATTAATATTGATGCCAATATGTATATTTTTGTTATGATTTTTTTATACAAAGACTCATATAAAGACATTAAAGAGACTCCTAATGCAATCTAAAGCAACTTTTTGTTTGGTTGTGTGGATTGTTTTAATATGACATAAATTAAGAAAAATATTTGTATATACAATTATGCTGTGAATGGTATTTATAAAAAGTAAATATAGCACTATGCCTTTTAGAATATAAATAATCCTATCATATGGATTTTGTATAATTCTTGGCTTTGAAATTTTAAATTTGGAAATCATAATGGCCAAACGAACACTTGTTTTGGGGATTAGCGGCGGCAGTTGCTTAGAACTGAGCCTACATTTTATTAAGAATTTACCCTTAGATATTAAGCTTTTTGTAGTACCAACCAAAAATGCTTACACAGTGTGTCATGTAGAAAAAAAACAAAACTTAAGACGGCTAATCGCAGATTTACGTGTTGATAATTTAGAGATTCATGATTCTATTAGTAGTTGTCTAGCTAGTGGTAGCTTCTTTTTTGAATCTTGTATCATTTTGCCTACAAGTAGCAATACTCTATCTTGTATTGCAAATGGACTTCAAGATAATCTCCTAACCCGAGTTGCTGCTATTTGTCTAAAAGAGGGGCGTAACCTGGTACTTGCCGTACGTGAAATGCCTTTGAGCGCGATATTGCTAGAAAATATGGCAAAACTCTCATCTATTGGTGTTTGCATAGCCCCGCCTATTGTTGGATACTATAGTGATGTTTTGGATTTAGAATCATTGCATAATTTTCTTATTGGTAAGTATTTTGACATCTTGCATATCGAGCATGATCTCTTTAAACGTTGGCAGGGCACTATGTGATTTTTATTTTCAAAACATTTATGTGAGCAAATAGGCTAGCTAAGGATATAAAATTATCCCTTTCTGTTATCTATAGTTAGCTATAGATACAGCAATGATATTAAATCATAGCTATTGTTTGATTTGTGTTAGAACCTTTTGCAAAGATTCATTTGTTGCATCTTGTAGGGCTTTTATTGGATTTGTGTCTTTAGATTGTGTGATTATGATTCCATTTTTTATGCGTTCATAATCAAACCGCCTAAGTTCGTAGTGCAAATACATATATCCTGTATAGCTTTGATTTTCAGAATCAAGCTCCACATACATTTCATTAATATAAATTTGCAGTGTGTTCAATTTTTGGCTAACGGGTGGATTTTGGTCAATTTGTATGCAAGCATTTAATCCAGCTTTTATAAAGTTATTGCGAATCATATTCTTAGGCAAATCAATCCATTTATAGTTTTCTAAGATTGTGATTTCAGACTTTTTATCATAAACTAAAATATCCTTGCCATCATATGGAGATAGGACTGAAATGCTGATTCCAAAGGCAGTGTCCATATTTTTGCAGCTTGGATTTAACTTAATGTTGTCTAGGTTGTAATAGGCTTGTTGTGGTAACACAGATTTAAGCTTTACAGTAACACATCCCCCAATTAATATTGGAGATAGGGCAAAAAAAATTATCCTAATGTATCGAGTTAATAACATATAATATCCTTAGCCTTAAAATATGTTTAGTTAGTTTCGCTTGCCAAGTAGAGCGTCATAAGGATCTCTCTCTAGCCTATCTAAAAAGTGGCTTATTTTCTCTAGTGATGTATTGAAGAGATAAATGCTGCCTTGTGCACCATTAATAACTGGCACTAAAAGATCTTTAAAGCTAAAATCTCCGCGCAATATCACTTTGTCTATATCTTTTATAAGCTTGTTTGCGCTTATTAGGGTTTCGTCTATATGCGCCTTTGTGCTTTGAAATGAGTTTAATGTGCCTATTAGTTCCTCCATTATCTTGCCATCTGTCATAACCTTTATATTATTTAAGATTTGTTGCATATCAGAACTCATTCCTTCTGCACTGCCCATTAGTCTGCTTAGAGCATTTTTGGTTAGTGTTAGCTGTGCTTTATCGCTGTCTTCAATAACATTACCATATTCGTTTTGCTTGAGATTTAGATAGCCCATTCCCACAAATCCATCAGAATCTATGACCAATTCAGACCCTTCTCTAACAGGAATTTTTTTATTAATTGCTACGTTAATTTGCACTGTGCCGATATCGCCATCTTTAAATCCAATTGATACTACATTGCCTACGCTTATGCCTTTATACTTTACAGGTGTATTTACGCTTATGCCTGCAATTTCGTCTTCAGTATAAACATGGTATATTTTCATTCTTCTTTCATCAATCCCGAATTTACCTATCCAAAAAATAAAAGCAATCATGGCTGCCGTCAAAGCGCAAAAGATTGCACCAATTACTATGTAGTTAATGTTGCGCTCCATAATATGTCCTTATTGTGAATTTGTTAGTTTATTTCTTTCCAATATTTCTCGCCCCTAGTGGAGTGAAAGAGACTTCCTCTATGCATACCGGCGTTTGCCTCTTTGGCAAATTCTTCAAGTGTACCGCTGAATTCTATATTTTTATTTGTCAATAGTATAAATCTATCTGTTACATTTTTTATACTATCTAGGTCATGTGTAATCATTACTATTGTTACGCCCGTTTTTTCTTTCATTGATAGAATCAAATTGTCAAACTTACATGCGCTAGCTGGATCTAAGCCGCTTGTTGGTTCATCTAAAAACAATATATCTGGCTCTGTGCTTAGAGCCCGAGCAAGAGCCACACGCTTTCTCATACCCCCGCTCAATTCATTTGGGTATTTATTGCATATATCAAGATCTAGCCCAACTGTTGATAACCAAAACTTTGCAACCTCTGTATATAGATTCTTTGGAAAATAAGAATATTCTTTTAGAAGGCTTGTTACATTTTCTAGCACATTTAATGAACTAAAGAGTGCTCCAAATTGAAATACGACTCCCATTTTGCGCATGATTGTTTGTCTTCTATTTTCTTTTAGATTCCATATGTCAGCATCTAGAATCTTTATGCTACCACTCTTTGGTCTATGCAAGAAAATTAAAGTATGCAGCAATGTAGTCTTCCCGCTCCCGCTTCCGCCAAGTATAGAGAATATTTCACCCTTATTCACATGGAAACTAATACCATTATGTATGGGGGTATCTCCATAATTAGTATAAAGATTGTCAACTTCAATAATATTCATAAATCAAACCTTGTGAATATGAAAGAAAAAATTGCATTTGCCACGATAATCCAAAATATCGCATTCACCACACTAGTAGTAGTCATTTTTCCAATTGATTGAGTGTCGCCTTTGCATTCTAAGCCTCGAAAGCAGCCCACAATTCCAATTATTGCACCAAATACAGGAGCCTTAACCACGCCTATCCAAAAGTGAGAAATAGATACTGTCTCATAAAATCTTTCAAGATACATTTCAAAGCTTATGTTTACACTTGTTTTTATTGCTACCATTCCACCAAATAATGCCACAGCATCTGCAGCAAACACCATTAAGGGCATTACAATGATTAGTGCCAAAACCCTAGGGATAATAAGAAAATAAAATAGACTTAAGTTCATAGCCTGCATGGCGGATAGCTCTTCTGTTAGCCTCATTGAGCCAAGTTGTGCCGTGAAGCTTGATGCGCTACGACCAGCAATGACTAGAGCTAGGATAAATGGCCCCATCTCTCTTAATGCAAGCTTTGCTGTGGTATCTACGCTCATAATTGGCACACCCATAGAGTTAAGCTGATATGCGCCTTGTAATGTAATAGCATAGCCAACAATAAGAGAGACTGCTAGTCCTACAGGTAACGCCCTAAACCCTTGTTCATAGATATGATACGCTAGTGAACTTAGTCGGAAATTGCTAGGATTAATGCAAGATGCAGCAAAGAAATACAAGAACATGCCAATAAAATTAAAAAATGAAATTGTGTTTTTGTAAAAATTAGTGCACCATTTTCCGATACCTTCCAAGAATCTAACTAGCATATTCTTTCTTGGAATCTTATAATCAACAGATATGTTTATATTGTTGCTAGTTTGTTCATTTGCATTTGTATAGACTATACCATTGATAATAATCTCATAGTAATCTGATAGTAAGAATTGCAACAATGAGATGATTTGTGGGTTGTCAATATATACTGATACTTTGCTAAATCCATAAGTATGTAAGATGTCTTTAAGCAACATCATAAATATGATTCCAACTTTTGCTTGCTGAAAAAGTATATGAATTTCACCTTGTTGTTTTTGTATCTGTGATCTTAGGGCGTTAATATATGTTTGCTTAACAAAACTATCCCAATTACCTTCTATTATTACAGTATCATCTGGGATTTGTATATTGGCAAAATTTTTGCATAATAATTGCACTTCGTTATCTGCAATAATCACTAGCCCACCCTTTTTTAATAGTTGCCAATTTATTTGTTACGAGAGTGTAATTCTACCTATATTTATTATAAAAACAAAGTAATCTTTGTTTGCTAAGTAAATGGGGCTTTGATAAATTATAAATATTCTGTAATTTCTCCATTTTAATTCCATATATTCTTTTGTTGTTTTTAGCAGTGTAATTCCTAACGTTAAGTTTAACATATTATAAGCTATTTTCTGTATGGCAGTATTATATTTATGATGTCTGGCGATATAATTTAATAGACAATAAGGATATTGTATGAGAAATCTTGCAGAGCAATTTAGACCAAGAAAACTTGATGATTTCATTGGTCAACAGCATTTACTAGGCAAGAATGCGCCATTAAGGTTAATTCTTGATTCTTATCAAGATTCTAATACGGGCTGTCAAATACCTCACATTATTATATTTGGTCCAGCAGGCACGGGTAAAACTAGCTTGGCTCGTATTATTGCTAAATTATTCAATAATGTCTTACTTGAGTTTAATGCGACTAACTTCAAGTTAGAATCTCTTAAGAAAGAATTATACAAATATCAACACTCATTTATAAAGCCTATAATCTTTGTAGATGAGATTCATAGATTGAATATTGCCCAACAAGAGTTCTTTTTGCCAATCTTAGAAAGAATGGATGCGCATTTTATTGGAGCAAGCACGGAGAATCCATTTTTTTCGTTAAGTATGCCATTAAGAAGTCGCTTATTTATTTTTGAGTTTAAAGCATTGACACGTAAAGATATGGAATCTATTTATGAAAAGGTAGTAAATATATATCCGCCAAAGCATGATTTTGAGCATGTGAAGCAATGGCTTTTGGATAGGCATAATGGAGATTGCAGGGCATTTTTGAATTTACTAGATATTGCTATGGATATGGATTCTAAGGATTTAGTAAGTTTGAAAAACCTAGAGCAAATTACTAAGCATTCACAAGGTGTAAGACAAAAGGATATTCACTATGATTATATATCTGCTCTTATAAAGTCCATTAGAGGAAGTGATGAGAATGCGGCTATTTATTATCTTGCATGTTTAATACAATCAGGAGAGAATCCAGAATTTATTGCTAGGAGACTTGTTATTCTTGCAAGTGAAGATATTGGCAATGCTAACCCAAACGCGCTAAATCTTAGTGTAAACACAATGAATGCTGTTAGCAAGATTGGTTATCCAGAGGCAAGAATCATTCTTGCACAATGTGTAATATATCTCTCTTGTTCGCCTAAGAGTAATAGCTCATATTTGGCAATAAATTCTGCACTAAATGATACACAAAATAGTATTGATAATGTTCCACCTCATTTACGCACTCATGCTAAGGATTACCAATATCCACATGATTTTGGTGGATATGTAGAACAAGAGTATCATGTAGGGAAAATATATGTAGAACATAAGAACATTGGATTTGAAAGAACATTGCAGGAGTGGTTAACAAAGATAAAGGGAATAGATAAATAAAGTTTATATATGTTTTAACTCATAGCTTGATTGTAATCGAATATCTTCTTAGTTTCTTGATTTTTAACTATCACTTATTTGATTCTAATTTGATCTTTTGCTTGTGGTTTTACATGCTTGTTTTGCTAAATAGCAATTCTTGCTCACCTTTAAGTTATATGTTATAAACACTCTAATGGCTATTGTTGGTCAATGCTATATATGTAATTATGTGATATGGCAAAACAGATTTTTGAGATTTATGAAGTTTCTATATGTCTAAGTTTTGTTTAAAGTAGTTTGCATTTGTAGTATGCAACCTACTATTGCTTTGCTATAGAATACTACTTAGTTCCACATTCAAATACATTTGCGTGAACTCTATAAGAAAGAATTTTTCCATTTTGTGGAATTTTCTGCCAAGCTGTGCAATCTTTTTCTTCATACTGCCCATCTTTGACTCTCATTTCACAAATCATAGCTTCTTTTGTTAGTTTAACTAGAATTCTGCTATCTTCATTTACTAATTCAGATGCCCTATTTCTCAAGTCATTAGTCGCGCCCTCTCGGATATCTTCAAATGAAGGTGGAACTTTTCCATCTGAACTGTCTTTGCCTTCTACCTCACCCAAAAGCTTGCAAGTATAAGGAACACTATGTGCAACTGCAATACCTCTTGCTTCTTCATTAAGCCTCTTTGGCTCATATGCTGGTAATTGTGGCAGTTTGATATACGGAGCTGATTTTGTTACTGTAATCTCCCTTGCGGCATCAACTGTAACTTCAGCTTCTCTGCTGTAGCTTACCTTACTACTTTTGCTTGAGCTCTTTGAACTGCTCGAACTACTGCTATTGCTGCCACCACTACTTTTAGATGAGCAAGCTACGAAAAGAGACACTGCACCTAATGCTACTCCAACTTTTACCAAATTACTTACTAAATTACTTTTCAACATCTTTCTACCTTAACTTTATGATATTTTTAGAATAACTATTATCTTGCGCCGCAGTCATACACATTTGCATGAATTCTGTAAAATAGGATCTTACCGTTGCTAGGAATTTGTGTCCATTGTGTGCAATCTTTCTCTTCAAATTGATCTTCACTGGCTCTAAGCTCGCATGTCATTGCTTCTTTTACTGGCGTTAATACAATTCTGTCTCTTGCATCAACTAAATCCATTGTCCCATTCCTTAGGTCGTTTAACGCTCCCTCTCTAATAAGCTCGAATGAAGGTGCTGAACGTCCATCAGAGCTATCAATCCCTTCTGCTTCTCCTAGCAATTTACAATTCAATGGAACACCATTAACAACAGCGATACCTTTAGCTTCCTCTATTAGAGGTTTTGGCTGATAGGTTGGCAACTGAGGCAGCTTATAGTATGAATATGGGGCAGCTTTAGTAATAGTTAGTTCTCTAGCAACGTCTATGCCCTCTTCTCTTGATTTTTGATTTCTAGGCATATTATCATTAGAACCAGAATATGATTGGGAATCTTCAACTTCTACATCTACTCTAACATCATCAGCAACAGCAAAAGACATCATGGATAAAGACACAAATCCTGCAATAAAACCTTTTTTTATAATATTATTTAACATGTTTATATACCCTTTTTACAATTATTATTAAATATTTAATGAAATTTCAAAGACTAAAATAATCTATTTTTCGCCACATTCAAATACATTTGCGTGAATTCTGTAAGAAAGAA
Organism: Helicobacter muridarum; assembly: GCF_000765805.2. GTDB lineage: Bacteria > Campylobacterota > Campylobacteria > Campylobacterales > Helicobacteraceae > Helicobacter_A > Helicobacter_A muridarum. The sequence continues at coordinate 22,829 of NZ_JRPD02000022.1, forward strand.
TCTGCGAATTTGCAGGCAACTTATTCCACAATGTGCAATCTTCTTCTTGATATTTATCCTTCTTAGTTCTAATTTGGCAAATCATAGCTTCTTTTGAAATAGAAAGCATAAGCCTTTGTCCACCCCTAACTAGATCTGCGGCTTGATTTCTTAGATCATTAGTTGCACCTTCTCTAATTTGCTCGAAAGTAGGACCTGCTTTGCCGCCTGCTTCATCCTTACCTTCTACCTCACCTAATACTTTACAGTTATAGGGAATACTATATGCCACGGCAATTCCTCTTGCAGATTCATTGAGAGTCTTTGGTTCATACATTGGCAATTGAGGATCTATAGAATAACCTACTGATTTATATACAGCAAGCTGCCTAGCATTAGGCTCTATTTCATTCTCATATTTGCTGGATTTCTTGTTCTTTTTGGCAGAACTCTGCCCGGAGCAAGCTACCAACATTACAACAGCTCCAATTGCTAAACCTACTTTTGCAGATTGGCTTAAAACTTGTTTATAATTTAGCATTTTTACACCTTTTTGACATAGAATGGATAACATATATTTTAAAAAACTATTGGGAGACTTTCCTGTAAGTTCTTTAATTATGCATAATAACAAAAAAGAAAAAAAAAATCAAGATAAGGCTAGGATTTTATATCCAATTAAGGCTCAGTTTTGTTAACTGTAATATTTTGATTGCATATTTATTAATAAATGGTTTGATTACTACTAGCTTAACTTAATCTTTTGTATTTTTATTTATATAGTGTTTATATTATTATGTGGCATAATGGTTATGCCATAATGCTACTGTGTTATTATATTAAACTATTAAATTTTAGATTATTAAAATTAAGTTTAGGAGGTGTTTTACAATGTTAGCACCTTTGATTTTGCTGCTGTTTTGTATTGGTTTTTGTTTTATTGGAGTTTATGGTAGCAATGTTCAAGTGCCAGATTCCAAGTTAAATTTCCAATCCTCAATGTCTATAGATTCCAGCCAATTACAGCATTATTCTATTATTGATGACCTAAGAAAAGCGTTTAATGTATATTCAACTATGAACACAGATTTGGATAGCTATTCTGCATATGCAAATTCCTTAATTCCATTTAGCAGTAGCTATTTGGATACTAGATTTTTTATTAATATTTTTGATGAGAATCAAAAAAAGCTAGATATTGCTAATATCCAACCTCAAGATAAGAAAAATATAATTAAGTCTTACTTAGATAACCTCAAAGCTAGCAAAATTGCTAATACTCCTTCGCTAAAAGTTATTCCTAGGGATATAGAGCCATATATGGATATAGCTATGCTTTCTCCTACTTGCAGGGCGAGGAAGTTTGATTTGGCTAAAGTAGAGACATTAGATTCTAAGGTTATTCTAGAGCAATTAGCAAAGGAGTGTAAATTCTCCATACAATACAGTCAAGATCTAAAAAAGATTAATAATACTAGTGTTATTTATGCTAAGCAGCAGTCCCTAGATTTTATTCTTAAGATGTTGCTTAGAGATGTATTTTATGAGATACAGCCTCATAGACTTATAGTCAAAGGTATTGATATGAGAATCTTTGAGCTAAATTATGTCTCTAGTATGAGAATGGCTCAAAGTAATACTGATGTCTTATTTTCACAAGAGCAAGGGGGGTATTATAGCGGCGGATACTCAAGCTATCCTAATAGTTATTTTGGAGGTTATGGTGGATATAGCCTAGGCGGCTATCTGCCTTCACAAAATCTTACTCAAAATCCATTATTTAATTATAGTGCTATAGAGGGCAATATTATTAAGCAACAATTGCGTAGCCAGATGAACAACAATGTTACGCAATTTGGCAAGAGCGGCACAAAGGTGTATTCACTTGATGAGTCTAATTTTTGGACAGATATAGAATCTAGGCTAAATGTGTTGCTTGATGTAAAGCTTGGTGATAAATTTACTATAGATAAGGCAGCAGGATTGGTGTCTGTTTGGACAAGCAGAGCGAAGATGGAGGAAGTATCGCTTTTACTTGCTAATATAGAATCTAAGATGAATTTGCAAGTGTCTTTAGACGTTGAGATTCTAAGCCTTACTCATTTTAGCTCTAGTAATGTGGGTATAGATTGGCAGGAGTTGTTTAGAATATTAAATCCAACCCAATCTGGATTCTCATTATTTGGAGGTGGAGGCACTATTTTCACTTTGCAAAATAGCACTACAAACTTAAATCACTTGCTAAATTTTTTGAAGACTTATGGTAGCCTAAGAAGTCTTAGCAATCCAAAAATCATTGCTCTAAACAATCAACCCGCAATTATTAGTGTAGGTTCTGTTTTGCGCTATTCTCAAGACCTAGTTTATCAATCCAATAATGCCAACAACACTATACAAAATACTAGCACGCAATATCCTAGCGTATTTGCTGGAATCTTGCTTGATATTACCCCATCAATTAGCGGTGATTATGTGATTCTAAGAATCAATCCTTCAATAACTAAAACTAAAGATCCAAACTTAGAAAATGTTGCCCAAGCTCTTTCATCTCCACCAAATCTTAGCACTAATCAACTTTCTTCCATTGTGAGACTTCGCACAGGTCAGAGAGTTGTTATAGGTGGTTTACTAAGCAATGTAAATCAGTCAACTACGAAATCTATTCCAAAGCTTGGTGAGGTAAAAGGTCTGAAAAATGTGTTTGGTAAGGAATCTAGATTGCAGAGAAATGAGGAGCTAATCATAATTATCACGCCCCAGATTGTAGATTAAGAGTTGCAACAAATTCAAAATTTAGACGTTATCTAAATCCATATACACAAACTCAAATAAATTTTTAGACTAGCATCTAATTGTTTGAACGCCTCTTTTATACAATTAAAATAAATGTATTTTGCCTTAATATATAGATTACTAGTAATATTTATTGGTCTTTATATATCTTTTGTAAGATTGATTCCAATGTATAAATCCTGTTGTTTGCTCTGTATATTGGTCTACCAATTACAACAAAATCACTGCAAGCCATCTTTGCATCTTGCAATGTTGCTACTCGCTGTTGGTCATCGCTTGGATTTGTAGTAGATTCTAGGCGAATTCCAGGAGTAACTGTTAATAGAGATGGTGAGATATTTTTGATAATAGACACTTCATCAATAGCGCACACAAGTCCAGATAGACCACTTTTATGTGTTAATATCGCCAGATTTTTTACACATTCTTTAATCTCTATGCTATATACTTCGCGAAATCCATTCGAATCAAAACTAGTTAACACAGATACCGCCATTATTAGCATATTAGATTCTTTTTCTTGTAGGAGATTAGCGATTGCTTGCATTGCTTTAAATCCACAACTTGCGTGTATGGTTAACATATCAATATCTAATTTCTCGCATTCAACAATAGAATCTAGCATTGTGTTTGGAATATCATATAGTTTTAAGTCTAAAAAAATCCTATATGATTTATCTTGCAATGCATACAATAGCTCCCTACCATCTCTTATATAGCTCCTTAGCCCAATCTTTAGCCATATATCTTTTGTGGAAATATTAAGATTCTTGCATGCCGTTGTTATATCATCAACAAGAATTATGTTATCTTCTTTGCTTGGCATGTCAAGTGCTACACAGAGCTTCATTTAGAATCCTTATTGTTTGGCTTTATAAATGCGCTTTTAGAATCCTTTGATTTAATAGGATTGTTCTTGCTACTTGTATTTCTCTTATCTTTTTTGAATTTTGATTCTTGTTTTGCTTGGCTATAAGGCTTATGATTTTTTTCTTGCTTAAATCTCATATGTTGCTTAGTGTTACTTTTATCTAATGATGTTGTTTCAGGTTTGCTAGATTCTATAGCTAAATTTATTGTCATTTGTCTTTCTTTTACAAGTTTAGCAATCTCATCTTTATGCGTTTTGGCAATACTATCAAGCACAGCATTAATTAGCCTACAGGCATCTTCAAGATTAAATATTTTAGCAATCTCAATGGCTTCGTTAATTACAACAGCTTTTTGTGTATTGGTTTCTAGTAGCTCAAAAGCTCCAAGCTTTAGTATATTTTTCTCCACTATACCCAATCTCTGAATATCCCATTCTTTTACAAATATATCTATGATATCTAGTATAGTTTGTTCATGTTTGCAAACTCCATATAGCAAAGAAAGGGCGAATTCTTGTTGCTTATTGCGTATTTTATTTTCATTAAAGAATATTTTAGCATCATCTATTGCATTCTCATTGCCCAATTCTTTTGCATAAAGCAACTGTATAACTGCAATCCTTGATTGTGTCCTAGTTGCCATATTTTCCCTTTGATTTTGTCCTATATTAGTCTAATTGACGATATATATTTATTAACTCAATTAAGCTAGACATAGATTCAAAGCCCTTATTACCTACCTTTATACCCGCTCTATCCAATGCTTGCTCTATGCTATCAGTTGTGAGAATCCCAAAGCTCACTGCACCGCCATATTTTAATGTTACATTTGCTACACCCTTTGTAGATTCTGCTGCAACATAGTCAAAATGCGGTGTGCCACCTCGAATAATCGCTCCAAGCACGCATACTCCATCATAATCTCCGCTCGATAGGACTTTTTCCAACGTAAACGGGATCTCGAATGCACCAGGGACTTTGATTAGTGTTAGTTTTTGTATATCACCACCATGCCTAACATAACAATCCTTTGCCCCTTCAATTAATCTGTCTGTTATCATGCTATTAAAGCGAGAGCAAATAATAGCTATCCTCTCATGCCCTAGTAGGGACATACTGCCTTCGATAATCTTCATAAATCTACCTTATGAGTGTATTTAGTTTTAAAATAGCCAAACTAGTTTGCTAAGTGCTATTTCTGTAAATTATTTGTCAATATTCTAACATGAATCTAAACAAAATCCAACGAAAGCCAAGCCAATAACTTTTATGACTTAGAGATTTTTATCCTATTTGGTATGCTTGACTATGCCTATGTCTAGCCAATGTTTTAAGAAATCTAATATGAATTTTAGTTTATAATTTGGTTTGAAAAAATATAAGGTTGCTATTTATGGCGGAGACAAAATACATTTTTGTAACAGGCGGCGTTCTAAGCTCGCTAGGAAAGGGAATCTCTTGCTCATCAATTGGAACACTTTTGCAACATTCTGGATTTAATGTTTCTATTTTGAAGATTGATCCATATATCAATGTAGATCCAGGAACCATGAGTCCTTTGGAGCATGGCGAGGTGTTTGTAACGGCAGATGGAGCAGAGACAGACCTAGATATTGGGCATTATGAGAGATTCTTAAATATGAATCTATCTCGAAATAATAATTTTACTACAGGGCAAATATATTTATCTGTGATAGAAAAGGAGCGCAAGGGCGACTATCTGGGCAAAACTATACAAATAGTTCCACATGTAACCAACGAAATTAAGCAACGTATCATGAATGTTGGACAAGATTCGGAATTTTTGATTGTAGAGCTTGGTGGCACTGTTGGTGATATTGAAGGCATGCCATATTTAGAGGCTATGCGTCAACTTAAGCATGAGTTAGGAGCGAATAATGTCCTTAGTATACATGTAACACTTGTTCCATATATACGCGTGGCAGATGAGTTAAAAACAAAGCCCACACAGCATAGTGTGCAAGAATTGCGTAGAATAGGCATTACTCCGCAAATTATCATTGCAAGATCAGAGCTACCATTATCAAAGGATACAAAAGAAAAAATAGCTCTAGCTTGTGATATTAATTCTAATAGCGTGATTAGCGCAGAAGATGCAAGCACAATATATAAATGCCCAATTAACTTTATTAATCAAGGAATCTTAGAACCAATCTCAAATGGATTGCATTTAGGCAATTTGCAACCTGATATGAGTGATTGGGATATGTTAGTAAAAAAGATTCTATCTCCTACTAAAAATGTGCAGATAGGCTTTGTTGGAAAGTATATTTCTCTAAAAGAATCTTATAAATCATTATTAGAAGCGTTTGTGCATGCTGGTGCTAATTTGGATACAAAGGTCGAAGTGATTTTTATTGATTCTGAGCATATTGAGGATTCTAAGCTTGCTAATGTGCAAGGCATATTGGTGCCCGGTGGATTTGGCGAGAGGGGCATAGAAGGCAAGATTGCAGCTATTAGATATGCTAGGGAAAATAATTTACCGTTTCTTGGAATCTGTCTTGGCATGCAGCTAGCCATGATTGAGTTTGCTCGTAATGTGTTGGAGCTAGATGATTGCAATTCTACGGAGTTTAATAAGCATTGCAAGAATCCAATCATATACATGATAGAAGATTTTATTGATATAGAAGGCAATAAGCAGGTTCGCACACATACTTCGCCACTTGGCGGGACTATGCGATTGGGAGAATATGAATGTCATATTAAGGTAGGCTCTAGGCTTGCTAAGGCATATAATGATGAGAAAGTTATAAAAGAGAGGCATAGGCATCGCTATGAGGCGAATCCCAAGTATAGAGAAGCTTTTGAGAAAAAAGGCTTGGTTGTAAGTGGTGAGTGCAATGGGCTTATTGAGGCAGTAGAGCTAAATTTCCATCCTTTTTTTGTTGGAGTTCAGTTTCATCCTGAATTTACCTCGCGACTGCAAAATCCAAATCGGGTGATAGTTGAGTTTGTTAAACAAGCCCAAGGGTATAAATAATGTTGCCAGATACAGAACTACAAAATCAAAGTAAACTCGCTAAATATACCAATAATAGTATTGATAGTAAAAATCCCCCTAATGATTACACTGCTATAAACAAAAGAGTGAAATTAAATAAGAACCATAAATCAAATAAAAAATCCAAGTCAGGCGATAAGCATTTTTTGCACTCTTTATATAACAATCCAGAAGCCATTCAGCTAAAAAAGACATTACGACAGTTCAGCCAATCAGATGAGATAAAGATTCTACTTGATGAACGTTTTAAAGATTATCCTTTTGTGCGAAAGCTTAGCAAGATTCCACATCCTAGTTCCCTGCTTAATAATATGGACGCGGCTAGACTTGCATGTGAAGTTATAGCCAATAATAAAAAAATTGTTATTGTGGGTGATTATGATGCAGATGGGATTTGTGCGACCTGCACTATGCTAGATTTCTTTGATGCTATGGGATATAAAAATATTAGCTTTGCGATACCAAATCGATTCAAACATGGTTATGGGTTTTCTCGTGCGTTGTTTGAAGAAATTGTAACAAAGCATGAAGATGTTGCATTAATCATCACTGTGGATAATGGTGTAAGTAGCTTTGAGGCTGCAAAGCTTTGCAAGATGTCAAATATCAAGCTAATCATTACAGATCATCATACATTAGAGGTTGATAATGATGGCAATATTCGAGTGCCTGATTCTGATTTTATGATTAATCCCCAGCAAGAGGCTTGCACGTTTCAATATAAGGATATTTGTGGCGCGCTTGTTGCGTGGTATTTTTGCTATGCGATTAAGATTCTTATTCAAGGTGATGTGTTGGCATCATTTAATTCTCAAAACCCTCTTATTAAGTTCTATGAAAAAAATCTATGCAATACTAGCATGAAAACATTGCTATTATTTGTAAGTATTGCTATTATCTCTGATGTTATGCCGCTTGATGCGATTAATTACACTATTTGTGATTATGGACTTTCTCACTTAAAAGATAATAAAAGCTCAGCCTTTCTTGTGGTTGTTGAATATTTTAAGTGCCTAATAGATTCCCAGATGCTTGGATTTAAGTTTATTCCTTTGCTTAATGCTGCAGGAAGGATTGATGATGGCACTATTGCCCTTGACTTCTTGAGATCTCAAAGTATTGCTGAAGCTAAGTCTAACTTTAATAAGCTAAAAGAGCTCAATAATTATAGAAAAGAATTGCAAGAGCAAGTAGCAAGAAAAGCTTTTAAATCACTTCGAAATAACGTGCACAATTCTAATATTTGCTTTGCTGTTGGACATGATTGGCATGAAGGTGTGCTTGGTATTGTTGCTGGGAAGATGGCTGATGAGTTTGGTAAGCCTAGCTTTGTATTAACTAATATCAATGGTGTTTGTAAGGGCAGTGGCAGGAGTGATGGAGATGTGGATTTGATTGCTAGTATGCATAAGGTTGGGCATTTATTTAGTCGTTATGGCGGTCATGTTGGAGCGGTAGGTTTGGAGATTAGTGAAGAGCATATTGATGAATTTTTGCGACTTTTTCGCCCTGTGTATCTTAAGAGGCAGAGCAAATATGATTTGTTAGGCATTCTGCCGCTAAATCTTGTGAATCGCCAAACCCTCCTACATATAGAATCCCATGAGCCTTATGGTAATGGTAATAGCATACCAAAATTCTTTTTTGAGCTAGAGATTTTGCGATTTAAAAGAACAAACCATGGATTTTTGGAGTTTTATCTAATAGATTCTAATTCTGATACTCCTATTAAGGCAATGTTCTTTAATACAAAATATATGCAAGCAGAGTTTGTATTAGGAGATATTCTGCAATTTAGCGCGACACTCTCAATTAATTCCCAATATTTTAATAGGCGGTATGGATTTCAACAAGCCTACTCCATTAGTCAGGTTATGCATATATTTTGTAGTGAAGATGAGCATTTGCATAGTCGGAACAAGGAGGAGATAATGCTAATTATAGACAAGATACATGGGATTTGTAAAAAAACTATATAACATAAATAGCCCTATCAAAGCTACTAAGTTCTTATTGCAACTAGGTTATTCTAAGTCGCAAACACAACGTATTATTGATAAGGGCAGGCTAAAACAATATGGAAAAGTCTTACAAAAATCTAGCCTAATTTCTAGGGGAGAAGTTGAGGTTATAGAGTTTGTCGGTATGGATTTAGGTCTTTGTGCTAGAGTTGTGTCTAATAATAGCAATGCTGCTCAAGATACAAATTTAAGCAACAAGTCCACTAATATAGATATGTATTCTCCGTCATTTTGCATATTCAATAAACCAGCAAAGATATTAACCCACCCAAAGAATAATGATATAAATAGTAAAGAGCCAAGCCTATTAGATCAATTACGATATAGCTATGGACAAGATTGCAACCCATGTCATAGATTGGATTATGAGACAAGCGGACTTGTCCTTTGTGCGCTTGATAAATCAAGTGAGATAAGATTAAAGAATCTATTCTTAGAACGCGATATTACTAAAGAATATCTAGCTATTGTGCGTGGTAGATTAGAAAAGACAATTTTAATACAATCTAATATTATCTTTCCTAAGAAGTTTGGTAACCTCTGTATTAAGGGTGAAGTAGATAATCTAAATATGCGTTATTTGGATAAATTGCAGGCAGATGATATATTGTATTCTTTGCGAGATCATCATAAAGCAAACTTTATGCAAGAAGATTTTACTTGGCTAGAATCAACTTATAATAATTCAAAAGCCCTAAATGCAGATTGTCTAATGGATTTTAAATCATTGTATTCCTCCTCTATGACTAGTAATCATGCTATTAGTCTATTTATGCCTATTAGATTATTTGATTATCCTTTGCACTGCTTTTTAGAATCTTGTTTTGGTAGGAAGGTATTTAGTGATAATATATTTAATTCAGATGTTTCAAGATTATCCAAACAAATAGAATCTAGGAAGTTTAATCAACAACTAGAATCATATATTCGATTTAGAGATGAGGCATTTAACAACCGCAATAAAGAATCTAATTTTTCTTTGGTTCGTATAGTGGCACTTACAGGCAGGACACATCAGTTGCGCATTCATGCTAATGCAATTCATCATAATATTATTGGGGATGTATTGTATGGGGTATCTAGTCATATTGCTAGCTTCTTTTTGGATTCCAAACTAGGTAGGAATACTTATAATATTGATGAATCTATTTATGATATACAACATAATAATGATTCAATGCCTCATGACAACGATATATTTCATAGGTTTTTATATTATTGCTCTAATTTGCCATTCTATTATCAGCAAATTCTAAATGATATGAGGGCATATTATACAGGTAGTACTAGATTATTGCTGCATGCGCACGCTCTTAACTTTCTTGGCAAAAGATTTACTACAAGTGATATTGGTTAACTTGTTAAATTAGCTATACATGCACAAAGCTATAAATAGGCAACATTTGGCTTATAGTGAACCCACTAAGGAATCAATTTTCTAAGAAAACTATTGATAACAAACAACAAGGTAGCTACACCAATAAGCATCCATAACTGACTTTCAAAAAAACTAGGTAAAGTGTCAATATTGTCTGCTTGCACATGTCCGCCAAGAAGTCCGGCCATAAGATTGCCAAGTGAAAGACCAACAAACCATAGACCCATGATTTGCCCCTTTATTCTACTTGGTGCAATTTGTGTCATTATGGACATTCCAACAGGACTAATAAATAATTCACCAAGAGTTAATAAAAAGAAGCTTGCCACTAGCCATAATGGAGACACTAGCCCACCACTTTGAAGCACAATCTTAGCTGCAAACATCATGACAGCAAAGCCAATACCTGTTATTATCATACCGAGGGCAAATTTGGTAATACTTTTGATATTCAAATTTTTATTTGCAAGGAATATCCACATTGCACTAATAATTGGAGCAAATATAATGATAAAAAACGCATTAATAGACTGAAACCAAACTATAGGAATCTCAAAACCAAAAACTACTCTATTCGTAAAGTCTTTAGCAAAAAGATTAAAAGAAATAGGTTGCTGCTCAAAGGTTGACCAAAAAGAAGCAGAGGCAACAAAAAGAATAAAGACCAAAACCAAATTTTTTTGCTCCCCTTTATTCAAGCCACTTAGAAAATATAAATAAGCAAAATATAAAATTGAACAACCAGCTATCAAGAAAGCCATATTTTTTGCAATAAAAACAGGTTCAACCGTGATTATGCCACTTCCACACATTGCCACTATAATTGCTATCACAATAGCGGCTATTCCTGTCCAAATTTTAATATTTTTTGGCTGGGAAGATAATGGCACCTCCCAGCTCTTCTCTAAACTAAGCTTATCGCTATATTCATTAAAATCCGGTATAGCTTTAAAATAAAAAACAAGCAAGGAAATTAGCATACCAAGACCACCAATCCCAAATCCTAAATGCCATCCATAATTTTCTGCCATAAGCCCACATGCAAGCGGAGCGATAACAGCTCCCAAATTAATACCCATATAAAATATGGTAAAACCAGAATCTCTTCGCGCATCATTCTGTTTGTAAAGCATTCCTACCATAACTGATGAGCAGGTTTTAAATAGACCAGTTCCAATCACGATAAGAATAAGTCCTAAGAAAAAGAAAAAAGTAAGAAAAACAGAAAAAGCAATGGAAAGATGACCAAGTGCAATAAAGAATGCCCCTATTAATGTAGCATTCTTTTGCCCTAGCCAATGATCTGCTAGATATCCCCCCGGCAATGTGGCTAAATATAGACTTCCAGCAAAGATTCCTACAATTGCAGAGGCAGTTGCCCTATCCATTTCAAATCCACCTTCTGATATGGCAGCAATCATAAACAAAATTAATAATGGTCGTATACCATAGTAAGAAAAGCGTTCCCATAACTCTGTAAGAAAAAGACCAAAAAGTGGTTTTGGGTGACCAATAAAGCTAGTTTCAATATGATGATGGGATTTAGAATAAGCCATAACAATCCTTTAAAATTCTATTATTTATTTTTTCAAAGAAACAAATATATGATGATAGGATAAAAACCTTTTCAGAAAAATATGATAAAAGGCAACAAATCTTGAATTAGTATGACCAATAACCTCAAATTTGAATCTCGTTATATTTCATTATTTCATATTCCAGCATTTTTTTATGGTCATCTTGTGTCTTACTGCCTAGTTTCTTTTTAATAAAAGGAAATATATATCGTGCTAGCTTTATGGCAAACTTAAAATATGAATGATTAATTGGATATTCGCTAAAGAGGTGTAAATCTTTGTAAGAGCAGAAGTGCACATTGTTTTGCTTGGCTATGAAGTCTAGGCTCTTTCGTGTGAAAAAGCTAATATGTTGTCCATGCTGAAATCCGTAATACCACCATGCATTTTCTCCTGCTGGCTGTGGAATATCACTAGATAGAATTTCTGTTGAAAATAGCAAGTTCTTGCAGATTGAAAGCATTTGATAAATTTCTTCTTTAGGATTTGGCAGATGTTCAAATACTTCGAAGCTAGTGCTAAGAGTAGGCTGAAGGATAGGTGATTTCGCTGGCATTTGGTTTGTATTATTTGGTATGAAATCTTTTATATCTGTTAATTCTTTATTATCTTGATTTTGTTTATATTTATTTTCTTGTGTTGATTCCTTGGTGTTTATGGAATCTTCTAACCTTTTCCATTCAAAGCCTCGCGCATAAAAGTTTTGGCAATATTTGTCTTCCCAAAACGCCTCAATCCCACAATCACGCAAAAGTCTTACCAATAGTCCATTTCCACCTCCAAGATCGAGCAAGATCTTTTCTGTCTCGCCTTGGTTTGGTTGTTTCCTGAAACCAAAAAACAAATAGGCTATACAAACTACTATTGTATATAGTTTAAGATTTCGGACTAGAATGCCTGTATCTGAAATATTTATAGCATTTTTATATGCTTCGCTTAACCAATATGCTTCGCCTACACTTAAAAATCCGCAATTCTGGCATTTATAAAGATGTTCATTATAACGTTGCAAAATCATAACTCTAAATGCTATTTTTGTCTCTTCGCCACAAATTTTGCATTTCATAATTACTCCTTAATTTCTGCTACTTAATTACTAATGTAAACTTATATTGTAATTGATTTTATATTTATAAGTTACTAGATTGTGATGATATCAAGCGAAGTTAGTGTGAGTAATAAAATTATAATAATTGTATTAGCTATTGTGTGTTGTAAGTAAGCTAATTATGTATGCTTTATTTCATTTACCAAACACACTCATAACCCCACTAAAATCTAAATACAGCTTTATATTAAGTAAACGAATCTTTATAATTCCTTTTCTCTTTGCTAGCTCAAATATAAAGCC
>NZ_JRPD02000023.1 GCF_000765805.2 Helicobacter muridarum
CCTAAAGCTAGATGAAGAATCTCTATTAATGAGAGCTTCATCTAAAGACAAAGCAATCAGTAAATAAGACTAGTTTCTTTGCTCTTTAAGACATGATAAAGGTAGTTGGACTTAAACTCAGTGAAGATTATAGGAGTGGTAAGGGAGATTCTTAGAGCTTATTGCTATCAGAATGACAGAGGCTAAATATGACAAGGTAACGAAGTTATAACAAAGTAATCCCTTGTAAAAATGGTAAGCTTATGGAAAAGTAATATGTCGTTGTTTTAGGATAGTGGGGCAGCAATCAATAAATTACATAAAAGGAAAATCATGCAAGAGACTAAGATTCACTCCATTTCACAAAATGATCAAAGCACTATTGTGGCGAAATTTACCCCAAGCAGTGAAAAAGAAAGGCATTATGAGAGTGAAAAGGAGCTTGAAAGCAAATTTATTAAAATTTTGCAAAAAAATGGTTATGAATATAGCAAAATCAAAAATGAAGAAAGTTTGATTAATAATCTTAAAATCCAAATGCAAAGGCTTAATAATTGTGAGTTTAACGCAAATGAGTAGCAAAGATTCTTTAAAGAAATTCTAGCAAATCCTAGTCATAGCACTATTGATAAAAGTAAAATTTTTCATCTTGATTTTTGGGATCAGTATTTTACTTTTGATAATGGCAAAGCACAAAATTTAAAAATCATTGATAAGCATAATATTCAAAATAATTTTTTACAAGTGATAAATCAATACTATTCACAAGGAGATTATAAAAACTGCTATGATGTAAGCATTCTTTAAGCCAGCAAATGTATTAATCTCTAGTGCTAATGGCTTATTTGGTAGGACATTACTACTATTCTATAACTTCGTGCATAAGATTATGAGCCGCTTTGCAGGAGCATTAAGCGACAATCTAGCACATCAAAGCTTAGAGCATCAGCTAGGTTTAGCCCTGCGTTATGCAAGAGATACAAAAGACTTTATTAATACAAGCATAGAATCTTTAAGTAAGAATGAGTTTAAAGATGATAGTGAAGCTATAAAGGTATTAAAAGAGTTTAACTATTGGAGAGAAAAGCTAAATAAAGATTCTATAAATAGCATATTTGCACTAAAAGAAGCCTATGAAACAGAGACTAACACAAAGGCTAAAGATGAAATAGCTACTGCTATTGCAGAGTATAAGCCAAAGTTGCAAGAGTTTCAGGAAATAATTGATGCTGAAGTAATAGAGCATAATAAAGCATTAGGCTATGATGATAATAATGCTAAAACAAAGCAAGCTTATAAGAGTGCACTAGAAAATATCACACCAGAGGAAATGCCTAAAGCCTTAAACGCAGAGGAAGTGTTGCAAATTTTGCAACACTTCGATAATGTAGAGAATCTTAAGCAACATTTAGAGACTAGGGGTGATAGCGTATTAAGAAATAGAATTTTTAATTTACTTGAAACGACACTAAAAGAACCTCATTTTAAGTATAAAAAAGACAATAAAGACAAATATTTAAAGCGGTTTAAAGATGGAAAAGGCTCTTTTTATTATGTGTTAATTACAAAGAATAATGATAAAACTTTTATTACTCATTTTAAAAATACTGATTTAGACTATTTAACAAGAGAATTAGAGAATGCAGATGAAATATTAAAAGGGGACGATATTATAGCCTCGCTTAAACGTCCGACTGGTGCTAGTGGAAACACTACTAAAGAGGCAACCCTCGACAATAATTCTACTACAGATTCCATAAAAAACAACTTAATCGAACTAAAACAAGATATTAATGAAGTAGAAAGCCTATTGCAACAAAATCCAAGCAAAGCATTAGAGTATAAGTTGCAAGAAAACTATGCAAATTCTATAACACAAGCAGGCAATTTATTAAGCTATGTAGAGAATATGGCTAAAGAATTAGCAAATAATCCATCACAACTAAAAGACTTAGCAAAGCTAAAAAGTGGCATAAAAGATTACATAAAAATACCTTATAGCATTATTGTAGATTCTAAAGGCAATGCACTTCCTTTAACTGATAGTGCTATTAGAGCCGCAATACTTTATTATTTCTTTGAAGAGTTAAATAGACTTAGTAAAAGAATGCTAAATAAGGCTTTAGAAGCATTGCCTAAGCCCATATTAAACAATGACATAAAACATTTAACCTATCAAGCAAAAGCAACACAAAAAGAGTCAATGAATGCAGTATATAAAAAGGCTAATGATATAGAAGTTAATTATAAAAAGATACAAGGTTTATTACCAGCACCAGAAGCTACACAAAATAAGATAGATAGTAATCTATTCTTTGAAAGAAAAACACCTTTAGAAGCAGAAGTTGAAAATAATGTTGAAATTTTTATAGATTCTAGCAATATAAAGCATGCAATCCCAAAAGACATAGCTACAAAATGGAAAGAAACCTTTAATCTTAAGAGCTTGCAAGATGATTTTATACCAAATTTTAGCCAAGAGATAAAAGAAGCATTAGCAAAAGAGGGAATACAAGAGATTAGATTAAAAGGTGGGAGCCTTTTAAAGCTTATGAATGAAAACAGAATGAAATATTTAGATAGAATAAAACCAACCTTGCAAGAACCACACAGAATTATAATGCAAGATGAAAATACGATTATTTTTGCTAAAAACTTTGGCGAGCAAAAGCATTTTACAAGCGTAGCAAGAAACGATAATAATGAATGGATTATTAGGAGTAATGCACCAAAAAGCGAGAATGGATTAAATAATAAAATTGAAAAAGGCGGATATGAGATTTATAATAAAAATCAAGCGAATAGTCAGATTAACGCTTCTACCCCTTACGATGATATAGCAAACTCTAATATCAAACTTGACAAAGAGCATTATACCACAGATTCCACAAAACCACAAACACAAAAACAAGCCGATTTAATAGAATCTAATATGAAAGGAAAAGCACATGAGCGACAAGAAAGCACAAGACAAACCGCAAACAAACAGGGCACAACAGCCACTACAACAAAATCTATTGAAAGAGATTATAGAGCAGGAAGTGAAGGGCTTAATAATCACACGAGCGATAGTTCACAAGGGCTACAAGACACAAGAGGAGCTAATAAAAGAGACAATGAGCCTAGCAATGCAGATGGATTCAAATCACAAGAGATACCACAGGAAAAGCCGCAAGATAATGCTAGAGCAGAGGAAAACATACGAGCAGAGCCTAGCAATAGCAGCTTCGATACTAAAAGCAGCGATGATATTCTGCGAGAGGGAGAAGGACATAATGCTAGAATCGGATTTAAACAGGATAATAACATCGGATTTAATGCAGGAGGAAACAGCAATGAGTATCAAACAAGCCCTAGATTTCGTAGTAGAAATGTATCTTTAACGCACAAAGGTAAAAAGGCTAAGGATTCTAATATTGAATCTAAACAAGCTAAAAGATTTTTCGCTAACGCTCAAAATGACGAAGCATTGCCTCATTCCGAGCCTAAAAGTCATTCTGAGGCTTTAGCCGAAGAATCTATACCGCAAGAAGATACACAACAAACCACAAAAGACATCATAAAAGAAGCAAAACAGCAAAAATTAAGCGTCAAAGAAACACAGAAACAAATCAATGAAAATAAATTAAAACAGCAAATACAAGCAATACAAGACTATGGAGATAAGTATTTAGAATATAGCGATTATAAATTCTTAGAGGATAGATTGCAAAATGAAAAGAATGTCAAAGCATTAGCAATAGACTTTTTAGATGATTCTATACATGTAGTAAAAAAGATAGAAGTAGCTAATACAAAAGATAATATACCTATAACAATGCTTCATATAAAAAAGCTAATAAGTAATAGCAAACAGCTTAGCAGCAATAAAATAATAGAGCCATTAACAGGCTTAAAAGTAGATAAAGATATGCTAGCAGGCTTTACTTCTGATAGAACAAAAGCACAGATAATGGGCTATGCGCTTAACGATGTAAATAGAGAAAAAATACCCTATGCACTGCAAAATGGCATTAATACACAGCATTTAAGCGATTTTCAAAAAGAGTTATTGAAAGAGATAATAGAAAAAATAAACAATGAGGGTAAAAAGCTAGACATACAAAAAGCTAAATTAGATTCTAATATTGAATCTAAACAAGATTCTAAAAGATTTTTCGCTAACGCTCAAAATGACGAAGCATTGCCTCATTCCGAGCCTAAAAGTCATTCTGAATCTAAAAGTCATTCTGAGCGTAGCGAAGAATCTATCCCGCAAGAAAAACCAAAACCCACAAAAGACATCATAAAAGAAGCAAAAGAGCAAGGCTTAAGTGTAAAAGAAACACAAAAGCTAGTTGATGAGAATAATGCAAAGCAAGGGACATTAGAATTAAACCCCAAGCCTTTAGCAAAGCTCGGACGTAATACTTCACAGCTTGGGAATGCTAATCTCACAAAGACTACAGCGTCCGAATCTCTAGCGCCTATTGAAAAGCATTTAGATGATTCTACCATAAGAAGTCATACAAAAGAAAAAGAGTTAAAAAAGTTGCAAGGTAATCTACCACGAAAAGACTTAGATTCCAAAAACAAAGAAAAACAAGAGATAAAACAACCTCTAAGCCTAGATGTAGAGAAAATAGAAAAAGCAAAAGAGCGACTCTCAAAGCCACTAATACAAGAATATGAAACTACACGAAAGGAGCTAAAAGAATTAAAAAACACAAAACCTATCCTAAGGCAAGCCTTACAAGAGCTAAAAGAAATTATGGGTGAGGATAAATTTAATTCTTTAAACAATCAAGGAATGTTTAGAAAAAAGCTCACCTTTAGGGATATGGAGAATTATAACTATTGGAAAGAATACATAGATAATGATGAATATCAGCCATTCTTCACTAAATACGATGCAATCTTTGCAGACAATAAAGCAAAAACAGAAGTAAAAGAAGAGCAATTAGACGAGATTGGCTATAAGATAAAAAGCATAGAATGGGATTTATGGAATGTTCCGCAGAACTTACGCACGCAATGGGGTTTGCAGCAGGAGGGAAATAATTTCATAGCTTTAAGAGATATGGCGCATAAGCATGGTTATTCTGACAATCAAACCTTTAAGGCTCAAATAGAGCAATACAAAAAACAGAATGCAAATAATCCTAATATGCGAAGCAATGATAAGCTTTATGAGGTATTAACACAAAATATAAAAGAATGGCGAGATAATATAGAAAAAAAGATAAATACAAATCCTATCAAAGAATTTGGCACAAATTACGCAGAGTTTTACCACGATGGGCAAAATGCAGTTAAAAAGCCTTTAGCAGAGAAGCAAGGACAAGTAGCAGGTGCATTTTATAGAGATGAGCTAGGCGATATTGATTTAGTTTGGGGTAAAGTAACAAACGCAGAAAAGAATAAAGGCTATGGCTTAGCACATATTATAGATAAACACCCGAATTTAGATTTAAAACTTATGGCAGATATAGTAGAAAAAGGAGAGATTAAAGAGACTTTTAGCGGTGCAAATATTTACTATGATGATTATATTTTAGGAATAAATAAAGGTTGGGGAGAAAATGGTGTTATATATGGAGATAATAAATGGATTGTTACAGCATTTAACAAAGGAGAAAATCATCACCTTAGCAACCTTGATGATTTTAAAAAGGGGAAGGACTTTACCACTAAACTCAAGCCTAATTCTACCACAAAAAAGCTTAATAAAGATGTTTCGCTTGACGCTCAACATGACGCAAGGAATAAGAAGCATGACAAAGCAGAAAAAGTAGAGCAAGTAGAAAAAGAAGCAGATAACTTTCAAAGTAGCTCTAATCCAGCAGGATTGCTTAATCCAGAGGAAAAAGCATTAATACAAAAAAGCTTTAAGTAACAAGATTTAGAAGAGATAGCAAGCTCTAAAAAGCTATATGATTTAAATATGGATAGCTTAAAGCTTTTGAAAGATATATTAGAAAATCCAAGAGTGCTAAATGATAGTGAAAAAGAAATATTAAGCAACTTTAGAGGCTTTGGTAAAGCTAGTAATGAGCTATTTAAAAATATAAAGGAAAAAGGAGAAGCTTACAGGGAGTTAGAATCTTTGCTTAATTCTCTAAGCGAGCATTTAGGTGAGAAAATAACACCGCTAGATATGCTTAAAAGGGCTAGTGATGCCTTTTATACACCGATGCCAATTATTAGAGAAATGGTAAGTCTAGCACAAAGCTTTGGATTAAAAGAAGGGCATTATGTCTTAGAGCCTAGTGTTGGTGTGGGTAGATTCTTAAGTGAGTTAAGCAATAAGGGCTTAAATATCCATGGAATAGAAATAGATTCTATCTCTGCAAAGCTAGCAAGTCTAATCTATCCTAATGTAAAGATTAATAAATCTGGCTTTGAGAAATCAAAATACGCAATCAATGATTTTTACGACTTAGTAATCGGCAATCCACCCTATGGTAATTTCATTATTAAAGATTCTAACTTTAGGGCAACTGCTCATAACTACTTTATGAAAAAAGGCATAGACAATCTAGCAGAAAATGGCATAAGCATTCAAATTGTTACGCATAACTTTATGGACGCAAAAGATAAGCTAACACGAGCAAAAATAGCAGAAAATGCGGCTTTTATGGGCGGTGTAAGACTACCAAACACTGCCTTTAAAGACGCAAAGGTAACAACTGACATATTAGTCTTTAGAAAAGCTGGAAAGGGTGAGAAGCTAGATAATTCATGGATAGAAACAACAGATTTTAATGGAATGCAAGTATCTAAATACTTCTTAGATAATCCGCAAAATGTCTTAGGAAATATGCAAGTAGGTAAAGGGCAGTTTGGAGATGTTATAGAAGTAGTCAATAAAGACTTTGATATAAATAGCTTAAAGTTACAAGAGTATATAAAGCATGATAATCTAGCATTGACTACGCATAAAAGCAATAGAGAATCTCTATTACAAGAAGTAGAGGAAGCAAATAAGGCTAAAGAATTTATAGGAGAAAATAGCCCTTTAGTATTAAAAGATAATGAAATATATAGACATGGCAATATAATCAATGTGGAAGCAGAGCTAAAAGAGCTAACTGATTGGAGTGAAAGCACAATCACGCAAAGAGCTAAAGCCCTAAAAGATATGCTACCAGATATAAATAATGTAAGAGAAACTCTATCTAAATTGCAAAATGCAGAAAGAGAAGGGCTAGAGTATGAGACAATAGAAGCTTTAAGGAAAGATTTAAATACGCAATATCAAAAGCTAGTAGGCAAAAACTCTAGCTTTTATAATAAAAATGGAGCAATTTCACAAAAGTTTAAAGCTTATGAAATGCTAGATGATGAAAGCTTTGAACTCTTTGCATTAGAGAAAAAAGCAATAGTTAACAATGACAAAGTAGTAGGAGCAATAAAGTCTGATATTTTCACAAAAAGAGTAAATTATCCATATATTGCACCACAAAGTGCTAATAATTTAAATGAAGCAGTGGCTATAACTTTAAATGAAACAGGAAGCTATAATTATGGACGCATTGCCGAGCTTTTAGGTAAAGATATAAAATCTGTTAAAAAGGAATTGCTAGATAATAAAATACATTATTTAGATAATAACGGGGAGCATATAGAAAAAGAAGCATTCTTAAGTGGTGATGTAAAAACTAGGCTTGAAAGCTTTCATGATGAAAATGGATTACCTAAATTTAGCGAAGATGAAAGTATAAGAAAATATCAAGAGATTGCATATAATGATTTAAAGAATGTGATACCTGATGATATTGAATTGCCTTTAGTAAATATCCCTTTAGGTGCAAACTGGCTAGATAAAAATATAACAGATTCTTTTTTAAGAGATGTTTTAGAAAGCAATATAGAAACAAGCTATATTCATGGTGTAGGTTGGAATTTTAAATATGACAAAGGCATAACAACAGGCAGGGATTTAACAATAGCAACAAGTGATAAATTTAGAGAGCAAACAGGGATAAGCACTATTGATGGGGCATATTATTTAGAAGATATGTTTAATAATAAAACCTTAAAAGTGCAAAAAACAATTTTTAGCAAAGAAAAGCCAAATGCAGTTACATATACAGACCCTATAGCCTCTCAAAGCTTAGAATCTATGAAAAAGCAATTAAGTGCAGAGTTTAAAAACTTTATCTTAGAGAATGAGAGCTTTACAGACATCGCACAAAAGCAATATAACGATACCTTTAATCGCATTGTGCAAAGAAAATATGATGGTAGCCATATACAACTTATTGGTAAAAATGCAGATATATCTATGCGAGAACATCAAAATAACGCGATATTTAGGTTTTTACAAGAAAATAGCACGCTCTTAGCACATGATGTAGGCACAGGTAAAAGCTATACAATGGTGGCTAGCTCTATTGAAGCTAAACGAATAGGAATAATAAAAAAGCCCATGATTGTTGTGCCAAACAATGTAGCTCCACAGCTTGCAGCAGAGGCAAGAAGGCTTTATCCAAATGCAAAAATACAATTGGTGCAAGCAGTCAGCAAAAAGGATAAAAATAAACAATTAGCAAGGATTAAAAATAATGACAATGATATAACCATAACTACATATACTGCTTTTACAAATATGAATATCTCGCCTAGCTACTTTGAGAGATATATACAAAATGAGCTTAAATATATTGATAAAATAATAGAAAAACTAGCAAAAGACCCTAATACACCAAAAAGAGTAATGAATGCCGCACTAAATAAAAGAGACAAGCTAAAAGAAAAGCTAGAAAATTACATACAAGAAATAGAAAATGAAAAACAAAATCTTTTCTTTGATGACTTAGGCATTGATTCCTTAATGTTTGATGAGGCACATTATCTAAAAAACTTACCCATACAAACCGCACAAAGAAATGTAAGAGGTATAGGAGCGGCAAACTCCCAAAGGGCATTAGATGCGATGATGAAAGTAACACATGTCTTTGATAATGACAAAGGCAAAGTGTTATTTGCAACAGGCACACCTATTACAAACTTTATAAGCGATGTATATGTCTTGCAAAGATTCCTAAGTCCAAAAGGTTTAGAATCTGCAGGGATTGAACACTTTGATGAATGGTGTAAGCAGTTTGCAGGGGCAGCAAGTGAGTTTGAGCTAAAGGCAACAGGCGATTATAAACTCACAACAAGGCTAAGAGATTTTACAAACTTACCAGAGCTAAAAAATCAATATCTACAATTTGCTGATGTCGTTACAAAAGATGATATGAAAAAGGCAGCAGAAAAGCAAGGTATAAAGAATCTTGAGCCAGAGATTGAGCGCATTAATGTAGTCATTGATAAGAATTCACATCAAGCTGAATTTATGGAATTAATAAAGAAGCGAGCAGAAAAGATAGAGCAAAACAAAAGAGCTTCAATGGAAAAAGGAAGCGATAATATGCTAAAAATTATCTCTGATTCTAATAAAGCAAGCCTAGATATGCGTTTAATTGATAGAAGCTTGGAGAGAGATTCTAATGGTAAAATCGCACAATCTGCAAATAATATCTATCAGAATTATAAACAATATGACAATGTGAAAGGCACGCAATTAGTCTTTTTAGATACTTCAGTGCCAAAGAAAAAGGTAAGTCCGAAAAAGATAGAAAAGCTAGGAAAAGAGTTAAAGAATCTTCAAAAAAGAATAGATGAATTGGAGGAATTAGGCGACTTTGAAAAGGTAGAAAATCTTAGTAAGAAAAAAGAGGATTTAGAGATACAGATAGAGCAGTATAAAGATGGCTTTAGTGTGTATGATGATTTAAAAGAAGTCTTAATTGAAAAAGGCATAAAAGAGAATGAGATAGCCTTCATACATGATTATCAAGCGGAGGGTAACTCTAAATGGAGTAAGAATGTCTTAAGAGAAAAGATAAATAGCGGTGAAATTAGAGTATTAATCGGTAGCACAGGTAAAATGGGAGCTGGAAGTAACTTCCAAGAGCGATTAGTCGCATTACACCATTTAGATTTAAATTGGACACCAGCCAATATGGAACAAAGAGAGGGTAGAATCATTAGACAAGGAAATAGGCTAATAGATGAGATACCAAACTTTAAAGCTAAAATCTATACCTATGTAACAAAAGAGATGAGTGATGCTTTAATGCTTCAAACCTTAGAGCAAAAGCAAAAGATTATAAAGCAGATTCAAGACCCAAATCTAAAAGCAAGGTTTGTAGAGGATACTAGCGAAGATAATTTGCATGGCAGGCTTAAGGCTATGGCAAGCCCAAATGCAGAACAGCATTTAGAGTTTATGGGCTTACAAAAAGAGCTAGATTTGCTAAATAATACTATTGCAACAAGCAAAAACATTGTAGCAAATAACACAAGAAAGATAAAAGAAGCACAAGATTTTTTAGCACGCAACAGCCAAAAGCTAGAGTATCTAAAAGAGTTTATAAAGGACACAAAAGATAATGATACTTTAAGCATTAATGCTAAAACATGGAATCTAAAAGAGGATAAAAAGGCAAAAAAAGACACAAAAGAGAATGATAAGCAAAAGACTAAAAGCAAAGAAAAAGAAAATGATGTTATAAATCAAGCTTTAGCTGAAGTCATGAAAGACTTTGCAAGAAATCCTGACAAAATGCAAATAATAGGCACATATAAAGGCAAAAATCTAATGGCTTATAAGGCTAGCAGTGGTGTAGAAATGCTTTTAGGCGATGATTTAAAAAACTCATTCCCATTAAATAAGATTGATTTAAAACAAGCATATTATGATGAGCTAAACTATCTAACAAGGCTAAATAATGGCTACACTAGGCTTATAAAAGGCGATTATGCTAGCGTTTTAGAAGGACAAATCTATGAAAAAGAAACACAAATAGCAAAATCCAAAAAAGCCTTAGAGAGAGAAAAAGGCAATGATTTAAGCCAAACACAAAAGCTTTTAGAAGAAAGAGCGTATAGGCAAAAAGAGTTAGCAATCTTTTTAGGCATGGGAGAGCAAAAAGACCATGAATTTATGGAAGCAGTCTTAGGCGAGTATTATAAGAAAATCATACATGATAAGATTAATGCTGAAAAAGAGGGATTAGATATAGAATCTAATAAAGAAGCAAAAAATGTAAAAGAAACACAAGCAGATATTCATAAGCATAGGCAAGAAACAAAAGAGGCTTTAGAGACATTATTAAATAAGGATATTATAAATAACAAAACAGGATTAAAAGCACAAGTTTCTAGCAAGTCTTTAGCAAAAATGTTAAGCACAACAGCTATAAATAAGAGTGTAGCTAATGGCTTTAGCGAGTTAGAACACATACAAGCAGTGCAAAATATACAGAAGCTTTATGAGAATGCTACCCTAAAGGAAACCACAAAAGACAAAAGCGGTGCTAATAACTTGCTTATACATAGATTTAATTCACCATTTAATGATAATAATGTGTTGATTACGATTAAGGAAACTACTTTGGGTAAAACAAAGGGAAATAAAATTTATAGTGTTGAATTAGAGCTTATCGAACAATCCGCCCCAACGCATAGCACGACATAGCTAAGGGCGGAATTTTTACATATTTCTAGCTAACGAGTCCCGTGCAGTTCGTTAGATATGTAAAAACTTAGTTTCATCATACCACAGAATCTATAACAAATAAGAAAGGATAAACATGGAAGCATATATACCAATAATTGGATTGATAGGACTATTTGTAATATTATGCCTAATAAAGCACATAATAGGTATGCAGAAATCAACACCATATCCAGATAGATACCTATGTGATATGTATGAGATAAAAAGGTTAAAACATGACATACAAATGCTAAAAGATGAAATAAAAAGGCTAAAACAAGAAAGAATAGAAAAAGATGAGATTCTACAAGCAATCAAAAGCTTAAAAGAAAAGTAGATTTTAAAACATATTATGCTGATGAAAGTGGAAGTAGAATGAATGAACTTGTTAATGAAATGGAAATTCTGTATAAGAAAGAGAACTAAAAGGTCGCAGACCTAGCTAACAACTACACACTAGCTGGATTCGCTTACTCTAAGCCCCATAAGTTGAGTAGGGTTGAATGCCTAGCAGCCAAAACCTTTTAGTCTGTAATTCTACTACAGAATCTATAACAAATAAGAAAGGATAAACATGGACGCTTTAGATACTGAAAAAATGTTAGAAAAAATACAAGAAAATCTAAGAAAGCATTTAGAAAAGCTTTTAAAAAATAAGGAATACGAGGGCTTAAAAATTGATGATATATACACTGATTATTGGAATGATGAGTGTATGTATGTAGGTATTGAGCTTGTAAGAGAGGGCAAGTAAAAAGATGACTTTAAGCAATACAAAGAGAGGATAAACATGGAAACATACACAGCAATAATTGGATTGATAGGACTATTTGTAATATTATGCCTAATAAAATACATAATAGGTATGGAGAAATCAACACCATATCCAGATAGATACCTATGTGATATGTATGAGATACAAAGACTAAAAGATGAAATAAAAAGGCTAAAACAAGAAGCCATAGAAAAAGAGGAGATTCTAAAAGAAATAAAAAGCTTAAAAGAAAAGTAAAAACATGCAAGTTAATTGGGATTATGTAACTTTGATATTAACAGGCTTTATTATGCTAGTTGTGATGTATCTAGTTTATAGCTTCTTTGCATTTTTAGCAGAATTTGTGCTTAATTTGCATAAATATTATTCTCTTAAGGTTAAGCATTTTGAAAAAGAACAAAAGCAAACAATAGTTAATAAAAGCAATATGAGCTATAAAGAATTAAAAGACTTAAACAATGTAATTTCTGCAATATTGCAATTTAGCGATAAGAGATATTATGTAACTAAAGTAGAAGCAGATCTAAAGAGTAATAATGAAGTCTTTATATCTATAACACTAAAGGATAACCATGATAGAAACAGATAACCTAACATTGAAAAAGTTTCAAGAAAACTTTGACTTTATAGAAGCTAAAATGAAAGATAGTCAAATCTATAAAGACGCATTAGAGAGCTTTACAAAATATATGCCCTCTCACTCTTTTACAGACGACCAAAAGGCTTTAGCTTATAGTGATTTTATGGCTAAAACATTCTTAGGAGTGTTTAATACAGCCGTGCAAACTGCTTTAACAATAGACCAAAATGAAATAGCTACAAGAGATGCACAAAATCAAAGCGCATTAGGGATTTTAGGTAAGAAAAAAGAAGTAGCAATGCTAGCTAATCAAGTAAAAGAAAGTTTCTTTAAGATACAAGCTAGCAAAATGCAAACCGCACAACTTCAAGCCCAAGCCTTGCAAGATAAAATCAAAGCTGAAGTCCTTCATAAAAGTGCAAATGATAACGCTCAAATTAATAAGGCTAACTGCATGGTAAGCTATCAAAATGTCCTATCTAATGCAAATAAACCAGATCTATTAAAAAGCTATGATATGCAAAAAACAACAGTTGATGCGCTAAAAGCTATTGGTGAAGCAGCAATTAGTGATTATACAGATGAGTGGAAAAGGGTTAAGATTCCAGACTATAACACAGACTTTGATACTACAATCATAGAGATTTATGTAACTAAAAGCATTATAGCAATCAATGAAGTAATAAGCTTTCATATTGTAACTTCCATTGAGTTAGTAGAAGCAGAATGGGATTTTGGCGATGGACAGACTAGCACACAAAAGGATAATATACTAAAATCTTATAGTAAAAGTGGCTCATATAATGTAATGCTAAAGGCTTTAGTAAGCGTTCAAAATGAAGAGTATGAAAACGATAAAACACAAGAGAAATTCCTAATAAAAGAGTATTTTAGAAACTTAGAAGTGCTTGTGTGTTAGGGAGCTTTGTTGTATTTGATTAGAAATAAGTTTATAAGTGAGAAACTTGTAGCAATTATAATATTTATTTACAAGTGGTTTTAAGTCTAAGCCCCAGCTCAAAAGCGGGGCAAAGCTTTTTGCGTTGCTTATTCTACCATATAGGAGTTTTAATATGATCTTTTTTGTTATAGCTTTATTAGGATATTATATATTTGACTTAAACAAGCGAGTGAGAGAGCTTGAAAAAAGTTAAAGGATTAATATGCAAACTTGTTAACAATAGCAAAAGAGTTAGGTATAACTTACAAAGAGTTGTGAGAAGCGATAGGTTATAGCGAGAGTGCAATAAATGGAGCAGCACGCAAGGATAGTGTTAGTGAGCCATTAAAAAAGGCTATTGAGCTTTTTTGGAAAATCTTAAGTTAAAAGATGAGCTAAAGGACCTTCACACTTTAAAGGCTATTTTAAATAAATAAAATCACGCTAGAGCTAGTATTTAAAAGAAGTAGCAAGGAATGAATTGGAAGAAGTGAATTTAGAAGCCATTAATAAAGATAAAAAGATATACGAAATAGGCAATTTTACTTATGAAAGAGCATAGAATGAAGATTTGATAATCTTGAGTTAATCCCTGCCACCTTGTCATGCCTGCCAATAAGTCATGTTGAATAACTCCACTTGTGTTATGTCTAAGCAAAGCCGAGTAATGCGTAGCCGAGTGATGCGTAGCCGAAGAATCTTTTACCTTGTCGTTTTCTACTTTGTTGTCATTCTGAAGGCGGGCACCAGAAGTTTCTATTATTGTATTATTACGAACACTCCCCTTGTCATGCTCCGCCTTTACTCTGTCATGTTGAGCCATAGGCGAGTCCTGCGTAGCCGAAACATCTATTACTTTATCATTAAAAGAATTGTTATTTATGGCAATCTCATTATTACACTCATTATTTGCAAAATCCACACTTTTAGCTACACTAGCAGTAGCCAAAAGACTAGATTCTGATACTTTGTTGGATATTGCCTTGCTAGATTCTGTGCCTGTATTGATAGATTCTTTGTGATGTAGCACATTATGATGTTGAGCCACCGCCTTATCATTGCTTTGAGGGCTAAGAATCTCATTATCGCATTCATCGCTCCCTGCATTCTTAAGGCTAATCTCCCCATTAGCCTTATATGCATTTATAAAAGCCTCTACTTCTTTACTTATAGCCTTAATATTGTATTTATCCTCTTTTTTGTATATCTTTACAATAGTTTCTATTCTTTGGTTATATATAAACGCTTCTGCTTCTATTTCGCTATTAAATGGCTCACTCCAAATGCGCAATACTTTGCCGCCACGACCTATGCCGTTTGTGTAGGTGAATACAAAATATTTATTATCTATTTGGATAATATTTTTATGGCTTGAACTTGCTTTTAAAATTTTCTTATTAATAGCCTGAATGCTTATATGATACATCTTTCCCAATTCTCTTGTTGTCATCTTATGAATCCGTCCTCTCTAAGAGCTTTTTCGTATCTAGGCATATCTGTTTTTGGGTATTTACATATAAAAAATCTTAATGTTGAGTAGTTCAGATTTTTTTGATACTATATGTTTTAATAGTCCCATATCTCTTTTTTATTTGACTGCTTATATTTTTTTTCATTAATACCCCTTATTTTGCATATAATGTTATATAACAACACAAATTGCAAACTACATTGTCTGTTTGGATAATATTATCCAAATATATAATTTATGTCAAGGTAATTTTATGAAAATAGATAACAAATTAAGGGAAATAAGAGATTCGTTAGGGATTAAGCAAAATCAATTTGCTCATGACCTTGATATCCCACTCCAAACATATATTAGATATGAACACAATAAAAGGGAGGTTCCAAGCGGTGTTATGAAAAAAATTTCAGATAAGTATGGTGTTGATTTTAATGCATTTTATAATGGTGTGATTGAAGGCAATAATAACATTCAAGTCGTTGGTTGTAACAATAAGATTCCAAATGCCAAAGATGATGAGCTGGAAGAAATATTCCAACTGATTAAAGATTATGCACCACCAAAGATGATTAAGGACATTAAAGAAAAGCTCTTAAAGATAAAGGACAGTTATGGCGATTAATGGCAACAACAATAGTATAGTTTTTGGTGAAAAGAAGGTTATTAGAAAAGTGGTTGAATTACAATTAGACCCAGATATTCACATTACAGCAGAACAAAGGTTTAAGTTACAAGCACAAGTTAAGGATATACATGATTTTTGCAAGAAATTCCAAATTCATTTTAGAGATGGTGTAGATATAAGTAATACAAGCAGAGATGTATGGTGGAGCTTGAAAACAAAAATGAAAGTTAATAGTTATAAGGAAATCGAGCAAGATAATTTT
Organism: Helicobacter muridarum; assembly: GCF_000765805.2. Lineage (GTDB taxonomy): Bacteria > Campylobacterota > Campylobacteria > Campylobacterales > Helicobacteraceae > Helicobacter_A > Helicobacter_A muridarum. The sequence goes on from NZ_JRPD02000023.1 coordinate 16,160, forward strand.
AATCAAGCTGTAAGGCATTTGAAATTTTTAAAAAAGAAAGTTGTGGATAAATTAAAAGATAAAAGTGCAAAAGATTACAAAGAATATATTATCCCTAAACTACAAGAAATTTTTAATATTAAAAAATCTCAAAAGGGTGTAGTCAGTGGATGCGACAACTTGCTTGATTTTGCCGTAAAAAAAAGACAGGAAAGATTAAATCTAATATATCACTTTTTTCTAAAGATGATATAGCTAAAACTTATACCGCACTAATCAACATAAAAGGTTGATTAGTAGGTTGATTAGTGAAGTTACACACAATCCCAATTCGTTAAGCTTTTAGTGCAAAGCAAAGCTTCTTTAGAAAAAGGTATGCCAAGAGAAGAGCAAATATGTGTTACCCGAATAGATGATGAATTGTATATCAAAAGGCTACAAAAACTACCAAAATACAAGCTTATAAGCGATAATAAAAGCTATGATGATATAGATTTAGAGGGAAGAGATTACGATATACTAGGTATTGTTGTCGGTTTATTCCAAAAGATGACTTGATATTATTTTATTAATTTGTCCATCAATGTCTCTTAGTCATGTCCCTTGTTAGTTTTACTATTTAAACATTTAAATATTTTTGTTTAAAGTCGTTTAAATTCCATAAAATACGCACTTTCAAGCATATTTTATACACATGTATAGTATTTTGTAAAGGAATGTATAGGATTCTTTTTACAATGTATAAAAATCTTTTTACAAATTCAAAAAATAACACCTCACTTTGATTTCACAAAAACATGCCACAAACTCCCACCCACATGCTATTTTCTTCATATATTCATCACTTTGATTTTAACAATACTTTACAGATAAACACAATATTCAAAATAATTTTTTACAAGTGATAAATCAATATGATTCACAAGGAGATTATAAAAACCGCTATGATGTAAGCATTCTTGTTAATGGACTGCCTTTGGCGCATATCGAGCTTAAAAGAAGAGGGAAAGATTTAAAAGAAGCCTTTAATCAAATCGAGCGTTATGGTAGAGAGAGCTTTTTTGCAGGGAATGGATTGTATGATTGGGTTCAAATGTTTGTTATAAGTAATGGAACTTATACAAAGTATTACAGCAATACTACACGTAAAAAGCATTGTGAAGAAAATGATAAAAGTAAAGGCAAAAAGACAAATCACAACTTTGAATTTACTTGTTTTTGGTCTGATATGCAAAATGAGCAGATTTTAGACTTAATAGACTTTGCTAAAACCTTTTTTACAAGGCATTCTTTGTTAAATATTTTGATTAAATATAGCGTTTTTGATATAGAGGAGAATCTAAAAATTATGCGCCCTTATCAAATCGCGGCAACTGAAGCCATTGAGCGAAAGGTTAAAACAAGTCTAGTTTATAAAAAATATGGCTCTTTGGAGGGTTGCGGGTATATTTGGCATTCTACTGGGAGTGGCAAAACGCTTACTAGCTTTAAGAGCGCACAGCTTTTAACGCAGATTCAAAATATAGAAAAAGTGCTTTTTGTAGTAGATAGGAAGGATTTGGATACTCAAACCATTGGAGAATATGAGAAGTTTCAAAAAGGTTGCGTAAAGGCAAATTCTAGCACAAAGGAACTTAAATAACAGCTTAGCAGCGATAAAATTAAAATCATCGTTACAACTATTCAAAAGCTTTCAAATTTTGTAAAATCTTATAAAAATCATGAGGTTTTAACTAAGCCTTGTGTGATTATCTTTGATGAATGCCATAGAAGTCAATTCGGCGATATGCAAAGAGACATAAAAGCAGCTTTTAAAAAATATATGATGTTTGGATTTACAGGAACGACTATTTTTAAGGAAAATGCTAGAAGTATAGGTTTTAGCAAGGAATTTGATAAGGGTGTAAATTCACAAATCGCAACGGAGCAAATTTTTTCAGAATGTTTACATACTTATACTTTGGTAAATGCGATTAAGGATAAAAATGTTTTGCCATTTAAGGTTAGTTATCACTCCACAGTGAAAAAAGCAGAAAGTATTATTGATGAAGAAGTTTCAAATATCAATAAAGAAAAGGCACTAAAAGATAAAAGGCGTATTGAAAAAATTACCTCATATATTTTAGAAAACTTTGATATACAAACTAAGCGCAATGAGCGTTACAATTCGAAGGGAAATATTTTGCTAGGATTTAACTCTATCTTAGCTTGTGCTGATATTGAAATGGCAAAGCTTTATTATGCAGAGTTTCAAAGGCAAATGCAAACTTTAAGCAAGGATAAAAGGCTAAAGATTGCAATCATCTATAGTTTTGGTGCAAATGAGGAATTAAATGAAGACGAATTCGATGGAGAGCTATCTCAAAGCTCAAAAGAATTTTTAGAAAATGCAATCAAAGATTATAACAAGCTTTTTAATGATACTAATTGTAGTATAGAAAAATTCTATGATTATTATAAAAATGTTGGCATGAAAATGAAGAATAGAGAGCTTGATATGCTAATTGTAGTCAATATGTTTTTAACTGGCTTTGATGCTACGACATTAAATACTCTTTGGGTGGATAAAAACCTACAATATCAAGGGCTTTTACAGGCATTTTCAAGGACAAATAGAATCTTAAATTCTGTAAAAAGTTTTGGAAATATTGTTTGTTTTAGAGATTTAGAAGAAAATATCAACAAAAGCATAACTCTATTTAATTCAAAAGGCGATGAATGTGTTGTTCTTTTACGAAGCTTTATGGAATATTTGGAGGGCTTTATCGATGAAGAAGGCAAGAAACATAAGGGTTATAAAGAGCTAGTAAAGGAGTTAGATGAGAAGTTTAAGGACTTTGCAAAAATTGCCACAAGTGGCAGTGATGAGGAGAAAAAGGAATTTATAGATTTTTATAATGAAGTTTTAAGGCTTAATAATATATTAAGCACTTTTCCGGAATTTAAAAATGAAGAGCTTTTAAATGAAAGGCAAAAGCAAGATTTGCAAAGCGCGTATTTGCAAATCTATACAGAGACTAAACATCAAAGAGAAAAATAAAGAAGCAGATATTAGTGATGATTTGGTTTTTGAGCTTGAGCTTATGAAGCAAGTGGATATAAATTTGGATTACATAATGCATCTTATAGATCAAATGAAAGACAAAAATGATGAAGATAGAGAAAAGAAAATTCAAGATTTGCGTAGGCTTATTGATTCAAGTTTAAATCTACGAAGCAAAAAAGACCTAATAGAAGAGTTTATAGCGCAAATCAATCCTCAAAGTGATATAGATAACGAATTTAGCACTTTCATAGAGAAAAAAATGAAAGAGGAGCTAAATACAATAATTGATGATTTGAATCTTAATGCTGAACAAAGTTATATTTTTATTAATAAAAGCTTTGATGTTTGATATATAGAAGAGCTTGGCGAAGATATAGAAAAGGTGCTTCCTAAAATGGGCTTTTTTGGAAAGAACGCAGAAAAGAGAAAGGATTTAAAGCCCAAAGTTTTAAGCAAATTTAAGGGATTTTATGAGAGATTTAAAGAATTCCCAAAAGAGCTTGCTTTATAGGGTTTGCGATTTTAGGATTCTATATAGTCTAGTTTGCAATTGTTTTTATATGATTATTCATAGATTATAATGCGTAAAGCTTTCATTCATTTGAGTAGGCTGCATTGATTATGCTAATTGATGAAATATTTTATTTCAACATATTTCGTATTTTGCGCAAGGCTTTCCTAAATCTTGCGCTTAGCCTTTTATCAAGTTTAGATTGCAGATGAGTGCAATGGGATAAATAGTAATTATATGCTAGTGTGTATGGCTCAAAGAGATCGGGGGATACGATATGCAGAGGCTTTGATGTTGGTTTGAATCCTTTTTCATAAAGAAAGCCTGTATTTTCCCTATGTATAAAAAGAAATGCGTTTTGACGATAGTAAGATTCTATGTTTTTGTTTTCCCATAATGGCTCGCGTAAAATATCAAAGCATAAGAAATCGCATTGTGCAAAAAGATCTGCCCAATAAGCTGGAGGTTGTTCATTTACATGATGTGTTCCGCCCTGCAAAGGAATCGCAGCAGAAAAAAGAACAATATCTGATAAAGATGTAAGAAGCTTTATAAAATTAAGTGCATGCTGCTCATAGAGGTGTTCAGCTACTTCAAGAGATTGTGCTAGTGTAAAGGGCTTCCCCCCCCCCCCGTATTTGCTGTAAGACTATCCATTAGAATCATGTAGTTTTGTGTCAAATCTACGCGTTGGTAGAAATCAAGCGAAATTTGATAAAGCCCTTTAGATACATCATTGCCATCGATTCCAAATACTTGCATATCTTCATTAATTTCGCTCCATGCCTTAAGCCAAGTTCCAACACCACAGCCTACATCGATGACGCTTTTAGGATTAGGTAAAAGTGTGTTTAAGTAGCCTAGCATTTCTTTTGCAGAGATATAGCTTTTGTCCATTTGTGCTTTATAGAATCCATCATCATAGAGATGTTTACTATCTGACATAATATAATCCTTATTGTTGTGAATACTTGATTCTAGCTTAAAATATTAATTTTAACACCAAACTTATTATAACGCCTAAGGTAAATATCTATTCTATTTGCGCCTTATATAGCGTTTTAATAGGTGTTTTATTTTATTATTAAATCTTTGAGCTTTACTTATATGTTTATTATCTATGTTAATCCCCTTGATTGCATTTACGTCAATAGTTTTGCTCTTATCGCGCAAAATTATATATACTCCTCCACTTGGCACATGCCAAGATCCCTCTGGGAAATTGTAGCCATAGTGCATAAGCTTATAGTTTGGGTTATCTATGATATATCGATTTAGGTGGCTTTCGTCATGCCATATTGCAATTATGCCGCGAGATATATCATCTTCTATACGCTCATATAATGTGCGCGCTAATGTTAGGAATGCTTTGGTTTTACCGCCATTTATTGAGCCTTGTACATAATGCTTCCCTTCATTTAATGCAATGCAAGCTAGGCTTTCAGGATTGCGCTCATAGGTGAAGTGCTCACGCGCTATGTCTATGAATCCAGAATGTTGGACTACTAAAAGATCCTTTTCTATGGGCAGGAACTCCTCACCAACATGTTGGAAAAAAAGGCAGTTTGCATTAAAGAAAAAGACAAAATCAAATTCTTTTAGTGCATCTTCTACACGTAAAAACATCTCAAATCTTTTTAATGTATTGTAGGGCCAGCCAAGATTTTCTTGGTGGATTTTATGTACATCTGGATTTGATTCCGCGTATAGCGATTTAGCATCGGTGAAGACGAAGTATTCTAGCATGTGCTCTATTAAGAGATGATGCTTTGCGCTATTATAGAAGTCTTGCCAAAAAATGCTATAAGCACCTGTGCAGATGTAGAGAATAGCGATCTTGTAGCAAGTAGGGCTAATATTCTTACTAGTGTTGATAAATTTCCCTAGGCTCTGCTTAGTGCCAAATGAATGGGGGGGGGGGGGGGGTGAATTCATTTTCTTTCTTTTGTATTGATTTTTGAGTAAATAAAATAGCTAAGAGTATCTCTGGTTTGATTTTTATATTTTAGTTAGAAACACTCAAAGTATAGCAAATTTAATAATGCTATTTCAAACTAAATGATTTTCTTAATGATTCTAGTATTTTAGTTTATGCTTATAAAAAGAAACATATCAAATCTAGTTTTTGCTTGTCTTTGGGCTTTCATTATGTAATATCATGCTTGAAATTTGATAAAGCATATTGAAATCTCTTGGCTATGGTTTTTGCCCTAGATAGAATCAAAATTACATGTTCTTCTTGTTCATATACTTCTCTTAGGCTTTCTTCAAATAGCCCTAGCCATACAGAAAAGAGCTCTAGCGGAAATGTGGGCAATTCTAAATGCGCTTTTAACGGTTGCCCCTTATATCCGCCAATGCCAAGTAACATGCCTTTCCAAAAACTAGCAATCTTTGTTTTATGCTCTTGCCACATTGCATTATCCTTGCCAATCTTTGCAATAAAAACATCTCCTAAGCCTTGTTTATCAGCTTTAACCTTATCATAAAAAATATCCATGAGTTTATAGATAGAATCTTCATTAATATCTTGAAACATAAATAACTCCATTAAAGGTAAAATTCTAATTTTGCCAATATCACCATATAGCAATCTTTGCCATTGGATTTTAGTATGGATTGTAGTAGAAATGTAGCAAAAAAAGATTGACTTTTGTTAAGATTATCATTGATTATGGTTTGTATTATATTTTTTTATATATTTAAGTATTCAAAAACATAATTAACAAATACTATTTTCAATCTATTTTATAATTTTTAAGGTAGGATAAAATGCAAAGACACTTAGAATTACTTTGTAAAATTGGACGTAAAGTTGTATATGAGGAGAATTCTATACTGTTTTTTGAGGGTGAAGAAGCTAGAAATTTATTTTTATTATTGCATGGCAGGGTTAGATTGTATAAAAATATTGAGCAAGGAATGTATCGCAAGGAGCAAACATTACATATTTTCGATGAAATTAATTTCATTGCTGAAATGCCGTTTTTTACACAATCAAACTACCCAGCGAATGCGCAAACTATACAGCAGAGCGAAATTATTATAATTAATACTCAATCTTTTAAAAACCATTTGCAAGATTCTGAATTTTGCATGCTTTTTATTTCTTCACTATGCCAGAAGATACAAATCTTGGAATCACATATCAAATCCCAAAGTCAGAGCTTACAAGAGCGTTTCCTAGCATTCATTAGAGCAAATGAGAAAGAGCTAGAAAACATGTCTCAAAGACATATTGCAAGACATTTAAACACCAATCCAGAATCATTGTCAAGATTAATCAAATCTCTAAAAAAACAAGGAATAATTGATACAAACAAAGGCAAGGTTATAGCAATAAATCGTAAATCATTAGAAGAATATATGTTTATTCAATAATCTATAATTATTATTTATTAGTAGTTTGATTGTAAAATAACAATCAATATGTACAATATGTAACTAACAAATTCCTAGCTTATAGTATTTGATGTAATTTACTCGCCTAGGATGCAATAATCAATTTAAATAATATAAGGAAGTAATTATGTTGATATTAGATAAGAATTTCCAATCAATTGGTGGTTTTGGAGTGTATTGTTATCCAGAAAATGGTGATGATGTTTTGAAAATATGTTCAGATCATGTAAGAAGATATAATGTTTTTCCCCAAGTGGTGTATTTAAAATCAGAAAACCAAAGTGAGAAAAAATGGCTTGGCAGCAACTCTGAAAAATTCTATTATAACGGACATAATATTATGGAAATTGATGAAGAAGAAAATTTTCTTTAATGATTACAATTAAATATGAATTTGGAATCTAATTCTCTCACAGATAAATTAGCATATAATCCAAAAATCATAGCATTGGTTGGCTCAACTTGTAGCGGTAAGACACAGTTAGCACTACATATAGCTCGAAAAATACAAGCTCATATATTTTCACTTGATTCATTAAGCATATATAAAAATATTAATATTGCCTCTGCTAAGCCTTCAAAAAAAGAGCGTGAAGGTATAAGGCATTTTGCACTTGATGTTTTAAGCCCTGATTCTAAAGTTAATGCTGGAATCTTTATTGATATATTGCATAGTGCAGTTGAGATTTGTAGGCGCGATAATAAACCTTTGTTGATTGTTGGAGGGTCTAGCTTCTATCTTAAATCAATCATTAATGGGCTAAGTCCTAAGCCAAATTTAGATAATAGCCAAAATGCTTTATTTGTTGAGCTAAAGGCTAAGCCGATTAAACAGCAATATGAATTTTTATGTAACATAGATTCTAGATATGCTAGCAATATTAAGCCTACAGATTCATATAGAATCTTGCGCGGTTTAGAAATATTTGCTCTAAGTAATCAGCCTCCTAGTCTCTTTTTTAAATTAAATCCTCCTAAGCCTTTTCCTCTGCCAATTATATGCTATAATCTCTTGCTTGATAAGGATATTTTGCATAAGACAATAGAGCTTAGAACAAGCAATATGCTAAAGAATGGAATCATTTGCGAAGCACAAACTCTATTACGTTTATATGGAGATAATATTCAGCCATTCAAATCCATAGGATTAAAAGAATGCTTACAATTTCTACAAGGTAAAATCAATATAAATGAGCTAGAATCTCTAATTAATATCCATACAAAACAACTAGCAAAAAGACAAAGAGTCTTTAATAAAACGCAGTTTCATCATATGATACAAGGAGATTCTAAAATAATTTTAGAATCTATACTTGATGATTTTTTTCAAAATAGTAATGAAATATCTAAGGTTTTTAGTAAATCCAAATCTTAATTTACTTATTATTTAATTCTAAATATAGTTTGAGTCTTATTGTTGATTCTTGTGCCTTAATTAGGAATGATTTTTGCTTCGAAAAATCATATATATCGCATTAAGGAATGGGCTATGGTAACAGAAGTAAATCCAGAATTAAATCTCATAGGCACTAATTCTAATCAGCAAAGCCCTAAATCCCAGCAATCAGGAGAAGATTCTGAATTTGCGCAAGCCCTAAGCAAAGCAGATAGCAAGTCAAGTGAAAATTTAGCCACACAGGATAGCCAATCCAATCTACAGCAAGCAAGCAAAAAAGGCTTAGAATCTAGTAGCTCTAATGCGCCATCTAGTGATAGTAAAGATATATCATTGGAGGGCGATTCTGCTGCATTGTCTATAAAATCTAAGAATTTAAATCAAGATAAAGAGCCAGAAAGCTCTCCATTAGCAAAGATTTTATCTGATGATAAAGATGACTTAGATGTATTGCAAGATTCCAAAGAATCAGACAAAGAACAATCAAAGCAAAAAGCAATTGTAGCAAGTAGCCAAGGTGCAAGCCTCAATAATAAGACTAACCAAGCTCTAGATTCTAGCCTCGTAGTAGATGATAAGGATCAAAATATCAAATCTAATCTACAAAAAGATAAAACATTAAATGATGTTAAAAATGAAGCAAATGCTAGGAATTTAAATTTGCAAAAAATGGAAATTACACAAAATGGCACGCAATCAAAGATTGATATTGATAAGTTGTTTGACAAGGAAATATTAGATGTCAATAAAGAAAAATTAAGCGATTCTTTGCAAAATAAGGGCGCGCTTCTTGCTAAAAATATTCAGTCTTTACAAGTGCCAACTACCATTGCAACAGAGCTAGGAGATCCTATAGATCCTCAAATGGACAGAGCTAGGCTATTGGCTGACTTGCTTAATAAATATGATACTCAAGAGAATGCTAAGAGAAAGGCACTTAATGCTAGCGAAAAACTTGAGTGGAAGTTAGATAATGGTGATAAGGCAATAATTATTGAGAGAAGTTCCAATCAACCAATTAATATTGTGAGATCTAAATTGCGTAATGAAGAACGACAAAATGAATTCTTAGAAAGACTATATGAAATAACAGGTAATGATGATTTGGGTGATTTGGTAACTACCAATAAGGAGCGCGCTCAAGCACTTATGCGTTCATCTATGGAATTCTCAAGTAAGGCAGATTCTAAGATACAGGCAAATGTAGCCAACTTAGTCCAACAAACGCAACCTATTGATATGAATAAAGATGTTGCTTCTCCATTTGAGTTTGATACTACTAAGGCATTTGATGAGGCTATTACTAAGAGTTTAAATGCAGATTCAACCATTGCAAAAAATAAGGTTGATTCTAATCAGAATAAGGAATCTACTAGTATAGATGATAGCTCAAATACAGATTCTAAGATTGAAGCTAGCAGCGCGCAGACAAAGCAAGATGTAACCATGAAGAGCGCGCAAGCAAAAGAGGCAATAAGGAATTTTGCTTCACAATTTAGAGAAGAAGTGCTAAATTATAAGCCGCCTATTACAAAAATCAATTTTGAGCTAAATCCAGCTAACCTAGGGCAAGTGTCTCTAAGTATTGCTAAGAAAGGCAAGGATTTGCAGGTCTCTGTAATATCAAATGCCAACGTTATGTCAATGTTTGTTCAAAATGCACAAGATTTACGACAAAGTTTAATGCAGATTGGATTTAATAATCTTGACTTAAACTTTAGCTCGCATAATGATAAGCAACAACAGCAACAAGGCAATGATCAGCAGGAGCAAAATTTTAAGCTATCGAGTATTGATGAAGCCCAAGATATGCTAGCATCAGGCAGTGTGCCAGAATCATTAGAGATACTTCTACCAGAATATGCTTAAACTAAGCTACATTCGCTTATCATAATTTAGTTATAAATTATATTTTAGTTTACTAAAATTGATAGATTGATTAATGATATGTTACAATGCATAAATTAGTTTATATTATATAAATGAAATCTTAATTTAAAGGATATTTATGAAACAATTATTGGTTGGTGCGGTGCTTGCTTGTTCATTGCTTGGAAGTGTGCAAGCAGCAGAGGATAATGGATTTTTTATAGGAATTAGTGCTGGTGGTGGAGCATCGTTTAATATACCTGGAGGTTCAGAGGCTAGTGGCAGTTCAGCTGTTGGCTATGGGGCTAGGCTTGGTTATCAGGCATTTTTTTCTGAATATAATGGAGTTAGATTCTATCTATCCGGATTTGCTTCACATGCTTTTTATCCATCTGCTATTGGTATAAGAGGTTTTGGTAATGACCTTTATGTACTTGGCGATATTAACTCTGATTATTTATTTAATTGGGTGTCAGGAGATGAGTTTAGTGCTGGGTTATTTGTTGGATTCTTCTCTGGTGCGTTAATTTCTCGTAACCTAGGCGGTTCTACGGGTGGTAATTCTATAGGTATTACAGCTGGGCTCAATCTAGGTCTTCGAACAATTATAGCTGATCATCATCAAATAGAATTTGGTTTTAAGAGTGGATTTAACTTCTTTATTGGACAGAATTCATCTACTGGAGCGGTTGCAGCAGTATTAACTACTTATTCATATAAATTTTAGTAATATAAGAGTTTATTGCATTATTTTTAGTTTTTTGTATTTTTATTTTGAATTTATTGTAATTTACGCATTACTTAATATAGGCAGGTTTTTTGCCTAGTTATGTATGGCAAAAATTTTAATTTTTATTTCTTGGTTTATTTTGTATTTCAGTCCACTTTCATTATTTTTCATTTTGATTTTATATTCAATTTTTTATTAAATAGAGTTACAAATAACATAAAAATACATCTTTGATAATCTTGTAGTAAGATTACATTGGTAAAATATTTAAATAATCAAAATCACTTTAAGAGCATGTTTATGAAACTAAATCCTTTATATATATTGCCAAACCTATTTACAGCAGCGAGCATATTCATGGGTATACTTGCGATACTTATAGCCTATAAGGCTCAAATGCCAGACAATGATAAGGATTTTATACTTGCTTGTTGGTGTATTTTGTTCTCTATGATTTTAGATGCATTAGATGGTAGAGTTGCTAGACTTACTAATACTGCTAGTAAGTTTGGTGTTGAATTTGATTCGCTAGCTGATGTTGTAGCATTTGGTGTTTCTCCTGCTGTGCTTTTATATTTTTATGTCGGGTATGAGTATGGTAGATATGGAATTGCTATTAGTGGTCTTTTTGTAGTGCTTGGTGCCGTTAGGCTTGCTAGATTTAATATAACTACAAATGCTGATGCCAACTCTTTCATTGGTCTCCCTATACCATCTGCTGCAGCTATTATATGCCTTTGGATTTTGGTAACTGAATATAATGAGTTTAATATTTTCGGGCTATTTGACTTTTTGCGCTCTAATTCTTATTTATTCCTTGTGTTAGCATTTATTGTATCATTGCTAATGGTAAGCAATGTGCGTTATCCAAGCTTTAAGAAATTTACTTGGGATTTGAAATATTTTGTTTGGATTGTAATTTTACTAGCCTTAGTAGTAGCACAAACTTCTCTAACTCTCTGTGCAGTATTTACACTATACGTCCTGTATGGAATCTTGCGTTGGATATTTATCGTAATATTTAAAATAATATTTAAGAAAAAGCATAATTCTCAATCAACAATTACAGAATCTAGCTCTGATAAATCAACCAAACAAGACTAATCTAACATTATAAAACGCGTATGATAGGCTTAGAAGGACATATATGAGCAATAGCCCTAGTAGCCTAGACTTAGCGCGCGATAGTATATTTAAGCTATTTTTAAATTATTTCATTCCTATGCTGTTAGCTATGCTTGCTATGGCTAGCTATTCTACAGTAGATGGAATCTTTGTAAACAAAAAGCTAGGCGATGATGCTATGAAGTCTATAGTAGCGGTTTGGCCTATATTTCCAATATTTATGGCTGGCTCATTGATGTTCGGACTTGGTGCATCAAGCCTTATTAGTTATTATCTTGCTAAGGGTAAGAAAAAGATAGCTCGCATTATTTTTAGCTCTGTTTTCTTTTTTGTTTTCCCTTTATCTCTATCTCTTGGCTTATTGACTTATATATATCCAGATAGAATCATTACTTGGTTTATAAGCGACCTATCAAGCTATGTAAAACAAATGAGTATAGATTATTTGCGTGGCATTGGAATTGGGCTTTTTGGCATAGTCTTGCACCCAATACTAGATATTTGTATTATCAATGATAAGCGACCTAGATTTGCTATGTTTGCTATGTTTTTAGGTGCGATTAGCAATGTTATATTGAATTATTTGTTCTTATTTGTATGGGAATTTGGGATTATAGGAAGTGCGTATGCCACTGTGCTAGGGCATATTATTGGCTCTCTTGTGTTATTTGGACATTATATTCCAAGATATAGACTAATTGCAAAATTAAACAATCTAGCCCTACGCGTTAACATATCCAATTCTAATAGCATTTTTGTTTCATTGTGTCTCGTTGCTCTTCGTATATGTTTGCTTATCTTGCGAAAAAAGGGGGATTTATATCTTGTACCAGCTTTTAGCGCGCGCTATATTATTCAATGTGCCAAATTTGGTTCTCCTTATGCAGCAAGCGAAATTAGTGCGGGTTTTATGATGTGGTTTTATAATGTTACATTGAAGGGCATAGGGGGCGAGGACGCCCTAGCTGTGTATAGTGCCATATTGTATGCGGGGTTTGGATTTTTTACTGTGTTATTATCACTAGCAGAATCTATTCAGCCTATTGCTAGCTTTAATTATGGTTTGCGAAATTTTGCAAGATTAAAAAGCTTGCTAAGATTCTATATCATTGCCGAGATTATCATTTCAGTTGGAATCTACATTATGTTTTTGATATTTAAGGAACAAATTGCTATGGCATTTTTGCAAGATTCATTATTGAAAAGTCAGAGCATGGAAGCTATGAGTGTGTATTTCTTGGGTTTTATATTGCTTGGCACAAATCTAGTCATTGCTTTATATTTGCAGTCTTTGCAAAGAGCTTTTAGCTCATTCCTTGTAACTATATCCTATACAGTTGTATTTATCGCCGCTCTACTACCAATAATGGCGCATTATTATGGGTTACAAGGAGCATATATTGCCTATCCAATATCACAAATCTTAGCCCTTCTTGCTAGTATTGCAATTATTGCTAGAGAGATTTCATTAGGGCTATTTATCAAGTGTTATCCAATGCGGAGGACATGATGCAAATCTCACTATCCAAAGATAGCATAGAAGTTTTAAGGAAAAATAAGAATCTTTTGGCATTTTCTGGCGGCGTTGATTCTTCTGCATTGTTTTTTATCCTTTTGTCATATGAAATAGACTTTGATTTGGTTATAGTGGATTATGGTTTGCGTAAGCAAAGTGATGAAGAGATTCAATATGCTAAAAGCCTATCAATGACATATAATAAAAACTGCTATGTAATGCGCCTTTGTTATGATGAACATTCAGATTTAAGCTGTTCTAGCGACTTTTATATATCGCGGTATTTAGAATCTTTAGAATCAAATGAGGTTTTAGATTCTATAAGCTCTTTGGATTTTGCAAGCTTAAATCATAAACAACAAAGGGCTTTATGCGATGAGAATTTAGGCTCAAGTCAAATATATTTAAATCCCATAATACAACAATATAATCTATCTATAAAGCCAATTCATTCTAATTTTGAGCATTGTGCTAGGAAGGTGCGTTACGAATTTTTCTCTTTTCTTATACGCAAGAACTCCTATCAGAATCTAGTCTTAGCCCATCATTTAGACGATAAAATCGAATGGTTTTTTATGCAGTTTGCAAAGGGAGCTGGGCTAAATTCCTTGCTTGGTTTTATAGAGATAGATATTCGCTACACAGGACATAAATCATACAATATCTTGCGCCCACTAATTAACATTCGCAAGCAACATATACTAGCATATAATAAGTCTAATGGTATAAATTACTTCGTTGATTCTAGTAATGCAAGCCCTAAACATAGGCGCAATACCTTTAGAGCGAGCCTACAAAAGCTTTTTAACAAAGATGATACAATGGGCATATTGCGCTCATTTGCATATCTGCATGATGAGAGTTCGCGCTTATATAGATATAGGATTATTTGTGTAGAAAGGGATTTATTATATTTCAAGCGAATTGTTAGATGTGATATTGAATTTCATGACTTTAATAGTGTTTTGGCAGAAGAAATCCATCATATAGACATTATGACAAAAAGACTAGGCTATATTATGAGCTCGAAGCAAAAAATAGGGCTAAAAGATATGCTATGTTTTAGATTTGTGGATTCCAAGATTGTAGGCAATATAACAAGTAAGGATTGCATGGTTGGCAATAGAATAATAGTTGGGGTAAACAAAGACTTGATATTTGTAGGGATTTGCGCCGATTGGAGTTTGCGCCATGCTAGCATAAATAGCGATATTAAGGATTCTAAGATATGCAAAATTTGGCAGATAGCTAAAGACCTAGAATCGCCTAAATTCCAAATACCAAAACAATATATAGAGATGTATCGCAAGCTGGCTATACCAAAGAGGATAAGACGGATTATGTATAGAAATCTAGTTAGCTGTTTTGTTCATTCTTCATAATGACAGATTATATATAAGCATTTGCTTTATGTAGAATAGATTATTCTAGCTTTTAGATGAAATTTGAATTTAAAGCAATAAAATTGGTTTAAATTCTAAGATTTATCGCAATATTTTAACATATATGATATATTATAGATTATTTGCAAAAGTATCTTAGTGCGCAAAGAACAAGAGATTATTTCTTTGATACTGCATTTTGCAAGTAAGATAGATTCTATTCGTGCTGTTACGCTTGAGGGCTCAAGAGTAAATCCAAACATTAAACAAGATATATTTTGTGATTATGACATCTCTTTTTTCTTAGATAGACAATCTATATATGATTTCCAAAATAGCAATGATGAATGGCTTAAGGTTTTTGGCAATCTTGTAATGCTTCAAAAGCCTGAATCCATGGAGCTTTATCCACCGGACTTAAACGGTTGGTTTAGCTATTTAATGCTTTTTGATGATGGTGTGCGTATAGACCTAAAGCTTATCCCAGTTGAAGACATGCCATTTTATAAAGATAGCGAAAAACTTATGCGTGTATTGCTAGATAAGGATAATTTTTTTAGCCCATTAAATGATCCAAGTGATAGCGCGTTTTTTATCAAACCTCTTACCAAGCAAAGCTTTTTGGATTGTTGTAATGATTTTTATTGGCTATATGTTTGCGTTAGTAAAGATATTTTGCGATGTGAAGTATTGCTTGCAAATGCGCATTTAAATATGATGAGAGAAGGTATTTTTATTTTACTTTCTTGGCATATAGCACTAAAACAAAGAAACTTTGAGTTTTCACTAGGTAAGGAATATAAATTTTTACCCCATTTTCTTAGCAAAGCTCAAACAAAAAAGCTCTATAGTTGTTTTAATCTAGGTAATAAAAAACAAGCTAAAAAGACGCTTAAGGTATTGGAAAAATTTTTTGCTCAAAATGCAAGAGGAATTATAGATTTGTATTTTAGAAATACATTTTGTTCTTTGCCATATCGTAAAGAAGCCTTGAGCTATGTAAAGATTTTAAAAAATATGTAGTTTTGCCATTTTATGTTATTTTATGCTAAAAGATAGAGTTTTTATATTCTAGCTTTGAATCAGATTCCATATCGAAATAAACATACAATAAATTATAACGTTTGATAAATTGCATAAATATCAATAGATAAGCAATTATTATATACATAAAGAATCTGAAATATAGATTCCATCTTCAGTTTCATAAATAAGCTTCTTCTCTTTTAATGTTTTTAAGCAATGATACAAATGCCCACGAGAGACATTGCACATTTTTCCAATCCATGTTTTTGGAAAGCAAAAATACTTTTTTTATTGGTGTTGTAAGCTAATTGTTCTAATATAGAGAATTCTTTTAAGGTAAGCTTTAGTTCTTTGATAAGAGAATAATCAAGAACAATTGACTTCTTTTGTAATTGTGATAGTGAATTTTGTGTATAAGCCATCATAAATCCTTTAAATTGCGCTATTTGCAAGGATTTATAGATATGCTAAAGTAAAAAATTAAAATGGGGGGGGGGGGATAATATTTACTCAAAATGAAAGGCATATTTAGACTTTGATGGCTAAACATCTTTAGGTATTTGCCATCCGTCTGCGCTTGGCGTCCCTGCCTTAATCATCGCACATTTCACGCGTCAAAATTTTATAAAATACCCCAGATTTATTTTGTCAATAGTGTATAATTAACACGTTTTGTGCCAAAAATAGCAAACGTGTCAAAAACCATATCCATAAACCAAATAAATAACGTGTTTTAAAACAATTTATAGAATCTTTGTTCTCGAAAGATTTTGTAAATTTAGCTATAATCTTAAAGTTATTTTAAGGGAAAATTATGCAGGAACTTCAGAAACAATAGCTATATCCCACGCTTTGGAGTATAGCAAACACTCTAAGGGGGCAAGTTGATGATTGGGATTTCAAGGCTTATATTTGGTTAGTCTTTTTTATCGCTTCATTAGTGATAATTTGCAAAATTATATTAACACTAAACAACAGAGTATTGGCTTTGATTATGCGGATTTAAGCGATGAGGAAGATTTAATCGCAAAAGAAGAAATTGTTAAAATTAAGGGCTTTTATATTCTTCCTTCGCAACTCTTTTGCAATCTCTTAAAAGACTAAAAGCAAATTCGCAATATATAGATATACTAAATGAAACTTTAAGCGATATTTTTGCCGCGATACAATCCTCCACCATAGGCTTACCAAGCGAGACAAACTTCAAAGGGCTTTTTGATGATATGCGCCTAAATGCTAATATCTTAGGTAATTCTACTATCGAGAAAAATAAAAAGCTATATGAGGTTTTGCTAGCTATTCAATCCTTTAAATTCGATATTTCAGAAAGCTCTATTGATATGTTTGGCGATGCGTATGAATATTTAATCGCAATGTATGCAAGTAATGCATGTAAAAGTGGAGGCGAGTTCTTCACCCCGCAAGAAATAAGCCGCCTCCTAGCCCTGCTTACGACCTATGATAAGGATAAGGTGAATAAAATCTACGATCCCGCTTGTGACTCTGGCTCTTTGCTGCTACAAGTGCTTAAGGTGCTAGGGCAAGACAACATTATTCAAGGCATTTTTGGGCAAGAAATAATGTAACCACTTATAACCTTTGTAGAATCAATATGTTTTTGCATGTTTTAACTATTTCTATATTGTTCTAGGCGATACACTCATTTCCCATAAGTATCAAGATTATGAGCCTTTTGAGGTTATAGTAAGCAATCCTCCATACTCAATTAAGTGGGAGGGTGAGAGTAATCCTACTCTTATTAATGATATTCGATTCTCACCTGCTGGTGTATTAGCTCCTAAGTCAAAGGCAGATTTAGCCTTTGTTATGCATATTCTATCTGCCTTATCTCCCAATGGCATAGTGGCAATAGTTGAATTCCCGGGCGTTTTGTATCGAAGTAGTGCTGAAGAGAAGATTCGCAAATATTTGGTAGAAGAGAATTATGTAGACGCAGTAATTGCCTTGCCTGAGAATCTCTTTTTTGGTGTGAGTATTGCTACTTGCATTATTGTGCTAAAGAAGAATGAGCCCTTAACTCAAACGCTCTTCATCAACGCAGGCCAATTTTTTATTAAAGTTACTAATAAAAACAAGCTTGAAGAATCCCATACACAAGAGATTCTAAGCATATATAAAAAGCGTGAGAATTTGCGACATATCTGCGCCTTGGTAGACAATAACACTATTGCTAAAAACTCTTATAACCTAAGCCCATCTAGCTATATAGAAGCAAAAGATACAAGAGAAAAGACAGATATAGGAGCTCTAAATTCTGAGTTAAAAGAAATTGTTCGTTTGCAAGGAATATTACGAAACGAAATCGATATGATTGTGCAAACTCTAGAAAAAGGTGCATAAATATTGCTGCTAAGGAAAATAGACATAACAAAAGAACACAGTAAACAATCTCAAAAAGATTTTAATCTTACCTTTAGCCAAAGAATCTCATAAAGAATCTAAAAATAAATATTCTTAAGAATCTAAATAGATTATAAATAATAAAGAGATATTTCATCTTTTACTATGTAAAAACCTCTTGCAATCCACAAGGATTTACCCTTGATTGCAAGTATGACAAATTTGATTCTATTAATAAAGATATTTCAGTCGCTTCACTCCTTCAATATGACAATTAGAGATTCTTTAGTTTCTTTAAATGCCCAAATATGACAACCTTCCTCCTCTGTTATTCTAATTTGCTATCTTATCA
>NZ_JRPD02000024.1 GCF_000765805.2 Helicobacter muridarum
AATGTGAATTTAAGCAAAATACAAAAATTCAAGATTAAGATTTATACAAAATTTTACAAGATTAGTTAGAAATTAGATTAAGGTGAATTGAGCCTAGATAATATACAAGATCTTATCTTGTAAATATAGTAGATTCTTTTATACATTAGCTATATCATTTATTGCATTTTTCAGGTTTGTGTTTATTATTTATGAGTGGAATCTAGTTGTATCTTAATCCTAAATATTCATTAATTATTATATTTTTTGCATATTAAAATTCTTCTTGAATATCTGAATCTTTTTTATTTGTAGCAATAAGTAGACTTACTATCCCTATTATAGCTGCAATACATGATGCAGCAAGAATGGATATTTTTGCTAGATCAATTGCAAGGTGGCTTTTGTATGCTAGATTTGCTACGAACATAGACATAGTAAATCCTATTCCAGCTAAGAATCCTGTTGATAGAATATGGGCATTGGTTAATCCAGCTGGTCTTTTGGCAATTCTTAGTTTTTCGCTCAATAATGTAAAGGTAAAAATTCCAATTGGCTTGCCAATTACAAGTCCCAATATAACACCATAGAAGATTCCATCGATATTGAAGTCAAGCGCGCCGCCAATTGGCACTCCCGCGTTAGCAAAGGCAAACAAAGGCACTATGAAATAGGCATTTAATGGTTGCAATATAAACTCGATTCTTACAAGGGGATTTTGAGCATAGCGAGAATAACGCGCAACAGTATCTAAAATTTCTACTTTTTGGTGCTCTTTGTGCATGTCTATTTCGCGTTCAGCATCAGTTTTGGGGCTGATAAAATTTTTTATATTACGATATGAACTTTTAAAAAAATCCTTAAATCCATAAATAATTGAACCTAGTCTGTTTGTTTCTTCATATCTTAGTGGTTCAAATGTTGTAAAGTCTGCTTGTGTTTGAAAATATAGCTTGTTGTAGGCTACTTTTAGTCCTAAATAGCTATGACGTGAGATTTGCGACTTGCCCGGAATTGTGAAAGCAAGCACTACAGCACCAACAGTGGCATGCACGCCGCTAAAAAATAGACATAACCAAAGCAATATTCCTACTGCAAAATACAAAGAAATATATTTTACGTCCATATAATTAAATACGATTAAAATAATCAAAAAAATCATGCCAAGATATATGAAAAACCAATTAATTTGCTCTGTGTAAAAAACTGCAATCACAGTAATAGCACCCAAGTCATCAGCAACAGCTAGAGTAACTAAGAATATCTTTGCCACATTTGGAATCCGATTGCCAAGCAACAACAATACGCCTAGTGCAAATGCTGTATCTGTGCTCATTGCTACACCAAAGCCATGTGTGCTTTCTGTTCCATAATTGAAGTATATATAGATTATGCTAGGTATAATTAGTCCACCTATAGCACCAAATACAGAAAAACTCACAGATTTGAATCCAGCCAATTCTCCATATAAAACCTCTCTCTTCATTTCTAATCCCACCATAAGAAAGAAAAAAGACATTAGGACATCGTTTATGAAGTGCAGAACACTTATATGTATTAGCTTGTATCCACCGATACTAAAATCTAGATACATATTCCATATTTCATTATATATAACTCCAAAGTTAGTATTAGCAATAATCATTGCAAACACAACAGCAAAAAAGAGCAATACTCCACCAAAGGATTCATGAGTAATGAAATTCTTTAATGTACTATTGCTAGTGCGCTCATCGCTATTATTATATGAGGTATTTTCATAGGATTGTGATGTCATTGCTTTACACTTTAGTATTCTAGTTAATTATATTTCTTGAAATATAATATAATCTTGCAAATAGATAATGTAGCTTTTTATTGTTAATAGTAAATTTTGAGATATAGTTATATTTTTAATAAAGCTTTCATAAGATTTTAATTGTTTTGCATGTTCTTTTATTAGATTATTGTTTAGTTTTTGTGAAGTTTTAAACTCAAGTATGAATATAGAATCTCCTTGCTGCAATATAGCATCAATCCTTTGAAGCTTAGTTTGTTTTAGGGCTAACCTCATGTTGTTTTTTTTGTTTTGATTGATGATTCTTATATTTTGAAGTTCCTCTATATGAGATTCTTTAATTTGACCATCTTGCCATTCTATACTATCTTGTTCATCTTCTACTTTTAGTATAGGTATTTCGCAATATATAATTCCATCTGCAAAACTTAAATCGGCTTTATAATCTCCATTTATAAGCCTTTGAACTCTTTGTATAATGCCTTCTAGCTCTTCTACCTTGATATGAAATCCCCATTGTGAGAAGAGTATTGGCATAATAGATTTTATCTTGTAGCCTAGCATTAGCTCTAAGCTTATATGAGTGATGATTCCTAATGTTTGCTTATGCTGCAAGTCCATTGTCATATTATATGAAATTTCTGTATGGCGTAAGAATTCTTCTTGAGCTATCTTTTTAAATGGTAGACTAGAAATGATTATTGGCTTATTTTTGTTTTCTTTTGATTCCTTTATGCTTGGTTGATTTTGCCCTCTACTTTGTGATTTATCTAGATTTAGCGTTAATGCGCTATAGCTTTGATCATTTGCGAATATATATAGTCCATCTTTTGCTCTAGTGCATGCAACATATAGGATATTGTATTCTTCACTGTTCATATTTTGGATTGTGCGCTCTGTAAGATTTGCAAGCACATCATCTTGGACTTCCTCGTTATGATTAAGACGTATATGTTTTAGATAGATTCCATTATAATCATAGAGAATTTTTTCTGCCTTTTTTTTGCTTTTTATATTTAAATCTAAATATATAACATAAGAAAACCCAAGCCCTTTTGATGCATGTATAGTCATTGTCTGAACTGCCTCTTCTTGCATAAGTGTAGAATCTTTGTTAGCTATAGAATTAAAGAATTCTTGCATATCTTGTGTATTACTCTGACAAGCAAGCTCTAATAACAGCATAGAATCCTCATTATATAGTCGAAATGATTCTATTATTTCTTTTATTTGTAATGCTAGGTTTTTCTTATGTAGATTTGGCAAGGCTATATCTTCTTCATAGGATTTATTTAAGAGTTTATTTAGTGTTTTTTGTGCAAATTTCTTATATTTTAGAATCTGATGCGCATTTGATTTTTCTTCTATTTGACTTAGCCTTTCGTTGTAGTTATGTAGTAGCATAGTGTAATATATAATTTGTATATATCTTTGTTCTATTAGCTTTCCGTTTTTGTCTAGGTTGAAGTTTACATGTGATATATTGCTTCTAGCCCATTGCACAAATTCTTGCAATATATCTCGTTTTCTAGCAAGCAGAGCAATATCTTTTTGCGCTACTCCATGATCGAGTAATTCTTGCAATACTTCTTTAATTTCACTAAAAGCATGCTTCCTTAATGCTTCATTTTGCTTGGATTTTAATGTTGAATGATGCATTGGATTGTTTTTGTCTTGTTCTATATAATAGTCTTTGTGGTTATATAGGTTAATTTTCACAATGCCATCTTTTGTTATATTTTTGTTTGGATTATCATCTCCATCATTTTCATTAGTTGTTTTCATTGGATATTTTTGCATTATATAATTTTCAAATAATGAGCAAAATCTCTCATTTACAAAGTCTATGATATTGGGTTTACTGCGGTAGTTGTAATCAAGATATTCCTCTTTTAGATTTTTCTTGCTTTGCTCAAAGACTATTTTGTTTGCACCCCTAAATGCATACATGCTTTGTTTAGAGTCTCCAACAAAAAACAATGTTCGATTATCCTTTGTTCCGCTACCAGCTAGGATTTCCTTAAACATAGGTAAGAAGATTCTATATTGAATTATGCTTGTGTCTTGATATTCATCAAATAGTATATGTCTAATCTTTGAATCCAAGCGAAAGTAAAAGTAATCGCTATGCCATTCATCGTTATTGCAAAAAACATCATTCATTAATCCAAATACTTTGTGTTTAATAGCGTTAAAGCTTAGCTCATTATTGCTCTTTTGCACTTGCCCTATGCTTTCTGTATAGTTTTTTACTAATGTTCCAAGAGTTATTAACCTTTCTGCCTCTAAAGTTAGATTCCACAATATTGAGCGATTTTTTATTAGATTACAAAACTTATGCACAATTGCTTTTTTATCATCATCTGCTTTTATACTTTTGTGATTACCATTTTTAATTATCGTGCTTTTTAGAATCTTATTTATATTATTGCTTTTTAGCTCATCTTTAGTTTTACTCAAGCTTTTGGCATTAGGGGCAATTTCTTCTATATACTCTGCTAGCTCATTTGCTGCTTTATACACAAGCGATAAAATTTCACTTGAATGCAGGTTCTCTAGTGATAATGTATCTTGAATTTGGCATTTCTTAGCAAGCAAAACTCTATCATTTAGCATTTCTTTTTGCTGTTCTTTCATGATTTCCAATAAGCTATTTTTACTCTTTCCTCTTAAGTCAAACTCTATAGACTTATCATGCAGAGCTATTAGTAGTTCATTTAGATTTAATGACTTTGCGTATCTTGCTTTCTGAATTGGGATTTGCAAATCTTGGTGAATATATTGCAATATCTTGCGTAGCTCTAAATCTTTGTAGCTAGATTCTAAAAAAGCCTGTAAAAATTCTTCCTCTTTATTGCTCTCTTGCACTTCAAAGTCGCTTCTAACCCCAGCATAAAATGCAAATGGTCTTAGCATAGTAATTAGAAAGGAATCAATAGTGCTAATTCTCTTAGATGATTGTAAGAAGTTATCATATACATTAGAAATCTTTGAGTTAATAGTCTCCAAATCCAAATCATACTCGCTTAGAGCTTTATGTAATGATAGGGCGTCATTTATATATTTTTCAGATAGCCTATGTTTTTTTATATCAGCACTTTTTGCAATAAATTCTTCAATTGATTTAGAACTGCATTTGAATGTATGGTAAGTTTGGTCATCTATCCTATATTTAGAGAAGTGATATAAGGCTAGGAGATTGTTTGTGATTCTCTCTTTCATTTCATTTGCGGCTTTGTTAGTAAAAGTAAGTGTTAGAATCTCGCTTGCATTTATTCCATGTAGTAGCAAGGCAATATATCGTGTGCATAGCGCAAAGGTTTTGCCACTACCAGCTGAAGCATTTAGGAATATGGATTGCAGTTTGTCATTATTTTTCATATTTTTCCTTTTAGAATCCTAGTTAAATTACTGCTCCTCTGTTATTAGACTTGCTAGATAATTTTCGTTAAATGTTATAGAATGCAAGCTTTTGTTATTTGCATAAAATATATAACCCTCATCATCATTAATTAATATCTTAGCACTAGTAATTGAAGTTTTGTTTTTGGTATTTTCTATTTGCCAAATCCTAGAGAAGTCCTTGCCATTCCATACTGCTAGATTTAAGCTAGAAGATTTGTTTTGTGTGTATAAAAGTAAAACTAGATTGCCAAATGTAGCTAATTCTATATGGTTTACTTCAGTAATGTTTTGGCTTTTTTCTATCCTCCCCATTTTTAGCTTACCATTATATAGCTCGCATGTTTGATTATATAAGTTTCCAGAATCATCAGTATAGCTTGCTAGGCATGAGTGTGAAGTATTTTGCATGCCTATTACTTGGAGATCGTTATCTATTGTTTTGGTTATTCTTGGATTTTTTAGTGATATATTTGAATCTATTGTAATTTTTTCTTGCAGGATTAGATCAGAGCTTATTATCACAAAGGCTGGAAGTTTTATACCTAAACCAGATATTAAAGGCATTATAAATTCTTGCTTGTTGTTTTTATTTGTGGAATCTTTTGTAGGTGGCTTATGAAATATATCTAATATATCGCCTGATATGAAGTTGGTTATATTTCCATATCCCGAGAAATTTAGATTTTTTATTAGTTTAAATTGAGTTTGCTTTATAGATTCTTTATCTCCATTTGAAAATATATTTTTAATGCTTGCTAGCGGCATTGAAAATACTTGAATCTTATTTGATATGGTTTTAAATTTACCCTGCATATTTACAAGTAATACTAGATTATCTTTATCGCGATAGATAATTGGTTTGGCATCTGAATGTATATATTGATTAGTCTGACTAAATAGAAAATCTTGGCTTGCTAGTATTTTAGGTTTACTCCATATCGTTGCATTATATGCTACCAGGTTATAGTTGTCTGTTGAGAATAAAATCCCATATATACCTTGACTTAATGTTCCTTGATTAATCATGAATGAGATTAGGTATATGTTATCTCCTATTGATTCTGCATTTATATTATATATTCTTTGATTGTCATCTAGCATTCCTTGTAAATCTTGTTTGTGATTTTTATAGATGATTTCTTGATCTGCTTTTGCTTTATATGGAGTTAGTAAAAAGTATTTATCGACATGATGGCTATGAAGTAAAATCCCTATTCCTGCTATGATTGTTAATGATATATAAAATAGGACATCGATATATCTTTGCATAATTATTCTTTTTAGTTCTATTTATTGCTATATCTTTATTTAGCTATTCTTTATTCTTAAGGCATTAGAGTAAATATGATATTTGCATTGTCTATATAATCTTATGTATCATTGCTTGTTACTTCTATATTTATAATCTTATAGTTAAGTTGGAAACTTGGCAAAAATATTTTTATATCCCCATTAGAACAAGGCAGAATATCGCTAGGGTGCTCTTGCATATCTTGCTTTTGTAGTGTTATAGTCTTTGTAAAAGGGAGCGATAAGTCATAGATTTTCATAGCATTATTGCTTATGAAATGTTGTAAGTTATCTAATTTGCCATACTTATCAAATATAGTTGCAAGAGATTCTAATATATATGGTGCACTAAAGATTCCAGCTGCGCCTTGATATTTAGCTTGTATACTATGTGGCGCGCTATCAGAGCCAAAGCTAATTTTAGAATCTGCATTTAGCATAGCTTCTAATATTGCATCTCTATCCTTTGGAGTTTTTACTATTGGCTTGCAAAATGCAAATGGATTTAGCGCGTTCCCTAGAATATCATCAAGCGTTAGTAGTGCGTGGTGCAAGGTGATAGTGCCAAATAGATTGGGATATTTATGAATTGATTCTAAAGAATGTCTATCGCTTAGATGCTCGATTATAATTTTTAGTTTAGGAAAACTTCTTGCTAATTCCTCAAATATAACTAAAAATTCTCTTTCTCTATCAATGCTAAAGCCAGCACTTTCTCCATGTATGCTTAGAATCATATTCAAATCTTGCGCAATTTCTAATAGCCTTAGAAAGTTAGGATTTAAAATTTCGCTTAGACCATCTTTGGAATTAGTTGTAGATCCTTTAGGATAAAGCTTTAGAATCCTTATGCCATTATCATTTGCTTTATATATTTCTTCTTTAGTTAAAGAGTCTGATATAAATAAACTCATAAAAGGCATAAAATACCTAGCTTCATTGTCATGAAAAAAAATGGTATTATCTGTTTTAATTTGTTTATTTGCTATATGATTTATTTTATCTCTATATTGCATGACAGATTCAACATTAAATAATGGTGGTGTTAGATTTGGCATAGCAAGCACTAATGAGAAGTTCCTAGCACTAAATGGCAGTACAGACTCTAGGACTTCGTTTTGACGTAGATGTATGTGCATGTCAAGCGGATTTGTTAGGCACAGTGTTTGCATGTGTTTCCTTAAGAGATTTCGCGATTATTATAATTTATAAAGCTTAAATTGCTAATTATATCATAATTTGCATTCCCAAATTTGCAAAGCTGCATAGCCAAACCATTAAGAATACTATTTAATAAAATATTTAAGAATCATATTTTTTATTGTAGAATATATCCTTAAATCCTATCTAGGAATGGGGGTTGATATGGTTGTTGTTATTATGGGTAGCAAGAGCGATTGGGTCATTATGAAACAATGCACGAAAGTATTACATCAATTTGGCATTCCATTTGAGACATACATCTCGTCTGCTCATAGAACTCCACTTCGCACAAAGGAAATTGTCCTGGACACAGAGCATAGAGGGGCTAATGTATTTATTGGAGCAGCTGGTATGGCAGCACATCTTGCAGGTAGTATTGCTGCTATGACTAATAAACCTGTTATAGCTGTGCCTTTGGCTGGCGGTGTGCTTGATGGGATTGATTCTTTATTATCTAGTGTGCAAATGCCAAATGGAATTCCTGTTGCTACAATGGCTGTTGGCAAAGCTGGAGCGATTAATGCAGCATATTTTTGTGTGCAGATTCTATCTTTGCAACCAAAATACTCTAATCTATGCTTAGAGTTGGCAAAAGATAGAGAGAAAAGAGCTATACAGTTGGAAAAGGATACACAAACAATACAAGATGAATTGCAATCACAATAATTAGGGGAATATTATGGCAGATGAACAAACTAAGCAAGTGCTAAAAACCATAAAAGAAATGAAGCAAGATTTAGTCAATGATACTTCTGCGCAAGCAGAATTGCGCAAGCGGACCCAAAGCCAAGTCCAAGAGATAGAGCAGATTCTAGAATCAGATGCAACAAAGCCTATTGTCGCGCAAAAAGCCAAAATGCAAGAAATTCAAGCAAAGCCAAATGCAGCTAAAAATGCTCAATCTTCAAGCCATAGCCAAAATCAAGCTAGCCAATCTAGAGGCATTCCTGCTAAACCAGTCCAAACATCAATCCCTGCCTCTAGTATAAATGAAGCTACTACTAAGCAAATTCCAATAGCACCAACAAGGCAAAGTCCTGTAAATCCAATGCAAAATGCCCAAGCTCAAAGAGCTAATAATATACAAAATACAGCTTTAAATACAACAGCAAAGCCACCTATATCTAATCCAGCTGATGTTGCCCAAAATATACATTTACAATCTTTGCAAGATATAGCTAACACCACGGCTAAGCAAAATCTAGAATCAAACCCTAACTCAAACATAAATGATTTAAAGCAAGATAAATACAACCAAATAGTCAAGGCAAATGTCGTTGGCAAGCAAGAAACATGGTTGCTTCTTGAAGAGTTCTTGAATCTTTCTGGGTTAGAGCGAGATAAGGTTGAGGAGTTAATTAAAGATAGATCTATTAAAAGCAAGGAAGAAAATGGTAGGATCTATATAGAGGCTAGCACAGGCACTTCAGCACTTATTAAGAAAGTAGAGAACCGCCTAGTTTCTCTTGATATAAGTGGTAACGCGCTAGATCCAGTCTTTGTAGAAAAAACCATAGCAACTATACTAGGGCTACATGATAAAGTTATATCTTCCAAAGATGAAACTATTTCAGCATTCAAAAGTGAGAATAGTTTTCTAAAAGAAGCACTCGTATCTATGCAAGAAATCTATGATGATGATAAGAAGACTATTGAGCTATTGCGCCAGCAGCTACAAAAAACACAAGAAGAAGTAGAATTTGTTAAGCGCAAGTATAAGCTTATGTGGGGAAGGGTGAGTAATAGCACTACTTAATCCATATACTTTTGAATTTCATTTTAATATGTCCTTTTAGAATCTAAAAGTTTCTTTGGGTTAGTAGATTCTAACCTGATGATGATTTTTGTGTAATATTATTTTCTTGTATATTTGTCTCTTTCCTTGTTTGTATCTTGTTAGTTTTTACGTAAAATGAATTTTATTGTTGGTTCTTAGGCTTCTTAGATAAAATTTTTTTCAAATCAAATTCTTGTGCCCAATAATATTTATGTAAAATTTATGCACTAATTAAATATGCTTTCCAATCCCAGATATAAGGTGTTTTTGTGATTATTGTCTGTTTAATAATTTGGGGGGGTGTATATATTGAAAAATGATTCAATAGCTTTAGTTATTTTTAAGCTAGCTGTGCCGTCTCCATATGGGTTTGGTTTTGTAATTAAAGTTTGATTTTGCTCTAGAATCAAAGATGCCTCCCCTACTATGCGCTCACATTCTGCTCCTACGAGCTTAGCAAAGCCTGCTTGTAGCCCCTCCTTTCTCTCGGTCTCATATCGTAGCACAAGTATTGGCACTCCAAAGCTTGGTGCTTCCTCTTGGATTCCTCCGCTATCAGTTAAAATTAGCTTACTGTTATACATTATTAGCACTAGATTTGGATAGTCTAGTGGCTCGCATAACATAACATTTTCTAGATTCATTAGGGATTTTTCTATTTTCTGTTTTACATTTGGATTTGGATGCACGGGAACTATGAATACAACATTAGAGAATCTTTTTGCAAGTATTTGTATTGCTTGCAAGATTCTATCTAGTCTTTGTCCATGATTTTCTCTTCTATGTGTGGTTACTAGAACTATATTAGATTTGGGATTTTTTCTCGCGCTTATATTCTGAATGCAATTTTTATCTAATGTATTAGATTCTAAATTAATTCCTCTTTCGCTCCAAAAGCATCTTGCATTTTGCAATGATTCTTTGCTTAAGCAAAATAGAGCATCAAGCACGGTATTGCCCGTCTCAATTATATTATTATAATCTATACCTTCATTTTGTAGTGATTGTGTTGCTAACGCGGTTGGAGTAAAATGCAAAGAGGCAGTCTTTGCTATCATTTGTCGGAATGCCTCCTCTGGGAATGGCTCAAAAAGATTATATGATCGCAAACCAGCCTCAACGTGAAATACTGGAATCTTATGATAGAAGCTAGTTAGCGCACCACAAAATGCGCTCATTGTATCTCCTTGAACTATAGTAGCATGATATCCTTTATCTTGCATGGGATTTTGGTAGACTTGCTCTAGAGCGTTTAATATCCTTGCTTGTAAGGTGGCTAGGCATTGGTTTGGTTTCATGCAGTTTAGGCATATATCAGGTCTTATACCAAAGAATGATAGAGTTTGATTTGAAAGCTCCTTTTGCTGCTCTGTGTTTACTATTGTTACTTTGTATTTGTTTAGTTTTTTTAGCTCTAAAATCACAGGAGCTAACTTTATTGCCTCTGGTCTAGTTCCTAATATTATAATAATGTTCTTTATGTTGCTTTTTTTTATTTCTGTTACCATATTACGTTATCTGCTTCTTTTAACCTTTGTATTTCTTTTATTTGATCAAAGTTAATCCTAGATGTATCTGTATAGTAGATATATTCGCCATTTATCTTTTGACTATATACGCCGCTTGGTTTTCTAAAACTACGACTTAAGCTTGGATTAAACTCTAGCACTTGTTTTATGAAATCGCTAAAAACTGGTGCAGACACATTTCCTCCATATGCCACACCACCAATTGGAGTATTATCATCTCTACCATACCATATTACTACTTGTAGGTCTGGCGTATATCCGCAAAACCACGCATCACGAGAATCATTAGATGTTCCTGTTTTTCCCGCTATTTCTATTCCATTTGTTCTTGCTCTATGTCCTGTGCCTTTTTGCACAACATTTCTTAATATAGATGTTGTAAGAAATGCTTGCTGTGGAGTGCTAAGCGTTAATTGTGTAGTATCAAAGAACATCGTATCGCCATTGGAAGCTACGATTTTGTTTACTATGTATGGCTTCACAATCGTCCCTTCATTTGAAAAAAGGCTATATTGCATTGCAGCTTTCATTGGAGAAAGGGAAAGACTGCCTAAAACAACTGTTAAATCCTTTTGGAAATTCTCGAATCCAAATTGTTCTAATCCTTCATAAAGAGATTTTTCTCCAATCTTTAGCGCGGTATCAATAGCTGGAATATTTAATGACTTTTCTAGTGCGGTTTGCATGCTCACAGGTCCTAAATATTGTCTATTATCGTTGTTTGGTATCCACTTACCAAATCTCTTTGGAGAATCAGTTACAATCTCTGCTGGAGAATATCCTTTATTAAATGCTAGCTGGTATATAAATGGTTTTATGGTGCTACCAAATTGCCTATTTGCCTGCGTTGCCCTATTAAATGAGCTTTGAGCATAGTTTACGCCACCAACCATAGCTAGAACTTCTCCTGTGTGTGGGTTAGTAACCACTATTGCGCCATTTAACGTTGATGTCTGATGTTGGTGGAATAGCTCTAGCTCTTCTTTACTTAAATTTGGTATTTTTTGATTCTGTTTCTTCTCCATATCTGCAATTCGATACTTTATATTTTCATATCCATTTATTAGTGCCTTTCTAGCGGCTTCTTGGTATTCTAAGTCTATTGTGAGATATATTTTATATCCACCAGACTTTAAATCAGGGATATTAGTTAATCCCCTCAATGCCTCATCAACAACATAGGGGGCCTTATTTTGCGTTAGTGTTTGATTATATACCTTTGGGATTTCTCTTGAAGCCTGTATGAATTCCGCTTGAGATATCCAACCTAAATCTGACATTCTGCGCAAGATTGCATTTGCTCTACTTAGTGAGTGATTGAGATTAATTGTTGGGTCATACTTTACAGGCGACTTTGGTAGGGCTACTAACATTGCTATTTCTTTTAGTGTTAGCTCATTCATATTTTTTTTGAAATAACCAATAGATGCGGTTTTGATTCCATAATAGTTATGTCCTAGGAAGATGTAGTTTAAATATCTTTCTAGTATCTCTTCCTTTGTCAATACTTGCTCTGCACGTATTGACAACAAGAATTCTTTTACCTTTCTATCAATTGTCCTATCACTAGTAAGTAGCATATTCTTTACTAATTGTTGTGTAATGGTGCTAGCCCCTTCTATGTATCGCATATTTGCTAGATTCTTTATTGCTGCTCGAACAATGGCATCTATATTTATACCATCATGCTCGAAAAATGAGGTATCCTCAATAGCTAACAATGCTTCGATGACTTTTCCTGGAATCTCATCATAAGTCGCGTAAAATCTATATTCATCATCAAACAAATTTGCTACTAGTCTACCTTTGTTATCAAATACTTGAGTAATTTCGTTAGGTTTGTATTTTATCATCTTTTGCACTTGTGGCGATAGTTCCTTATATAACTCATAAGCATAATATCCTACCACGCATAATAATATGATGAAAACTGTTATACCAGTATAGAAAAGTAGCTTGAATAGTTTAAAAAAGCTTATACCTTTTCTATTGTGGGAATATACTTCATCTAAATCATCTGGTCTGCTCATGATATTCCTAGATTTGTTTGGTGTTGTAGATTTGAGTATTTTACACAAATTTAATTGATTTGCTTTGTAATATTGGACTTTGTCTTTGGTATATAAATTCGTTTTTAAAGTTTTCAATTTTGTATAATTTTAAATAAATATATTTTAGGAGAATTATATGGCTTGTGTTTTACAAATTGGGGCTGGGGGCGTTGGGGGCGTTGTCGCACATAAAATGGCACAAAATCGTGAGGTATTTTCTCGCATTGTCTTAGCCTCGCGCACATTAGATAAATGCAAGGCAATCGCAGATTCTATCCGTGCTAAAGGCTTAGGTGAAATTGAGATTGATGAAGTTAATGCGGACAATGCAGAATCTCTTGTAGCCTTGATAGAAAAATACCACCCATTGCTTGTTGTAAATGTCGCACTTCCTTACCAAGATTTAAGCATTATGGAAGCGTGTTTGCGTACAAAGACGCATTATTTGGATACGGCAAATTACGAGCATCCAGATTCTGCACATTTTGAGTATAAGGAGCAGTGGGCATTCGATACGCGCTATAAACAAGCTGGAATCTTTGCACTGCTTGGCAGTGGGTTTGACCCGGGTGTTACAAATGTATTCTGTGCGTATGCACAGAAGCATTATTTTGATGAGATAGAAAGCATTGATATTTTGGATTGTAATGCCGGTGATCATGGCTATGCGTTTGCGACAAATTTTAATCCGGAGATTAACTTAAGAGAGGTGAGTTCTAAAGCACGCTACTGGGTAAACAATTCGTCTTTGGGTAATCATTCCGCAGATTTTGAGGGTTCGCAGACTAGCAGTCTAGCCTCACCCCCAAAATCCCCAAAAAACCACGAAAGCAATACCACAAATATTAGAATCGTAGATTCTAGCGTTGCAAAATCAGCTTGTAACCCCAACCAAAAAAATACAGAAACAAGCCTTATCTCCAACACCGACTTAAAGATTAACCCAGACTTAAAACAAGATACAATCTATCGCAAGTTTGAACGAGAAGAGAAGCATTTTAGCCTAGATTCTAATACGCAAGATTTGCAAGTGCTAGATTATGCAGGAGGGCAGTGGCGAGATATTCCACCCCTTGCGATGATGAAAGAGTGGGACTATCCCGAAGTTGGCGTGAAAAATAGCTATCTACTCTACCACGAGGAACTAGAATCTTTGGTGCGAAATATTAAGGGACTACAAAGAATCCGCTTTTTTATGACTTTTGGTGAATCTTATCTTACGCATATGAAATGCCTAGAGAATATCGGCTTTTTACGCATTGATGAGGTGAGCCATAAGGGCAGCACGATTGTGCCAATAGAGGTGCTAAAGACGCTTTTGCCCGACCCCGCAAGTTTGGCATCTCGCACAAAGGGCAAGACAAACATCGGCTGTTATATTAAGGGTAAAAAGGGGGGCAAGGAGCGCACAATTTATATCTATAATGTGTGCGAACACGAGAAATGCTATGAGGAAGTCAATGCACAGGGAGTGAGTTATACCACAGGCGTGCCAGCGATGATTGGAGCAAAACTAATATGCGAGGGCAAATGGGGCATAGGCGCGAGTAAGAATGCGTCTCTTGCGCAATCTTTGAATGAGTGCTGCAATTCGGCTTCAGTCACTACCGACAAGGTAGTTCCTTCGCCTCATTTTGCACAACATTCAAACCTTACGCAAGATACTAGCATTTTGGATTCTGACAAAGCTACAGAATCTTTTAACAAAAACCGCCTTGCAATGAATGCAGATATGCCAAAAGGCGGAGAATATCAAGGGATTGATAATGGTGCTAAGCTATATCAAGTGAACGGAGATTCTGCACAAATAGCCAAAGAGGCAACGCAGGGAAGTGGTGTGTGGAATATCGAGCAAAATGACCCCGACCCATTTATGAGCGAGCTTAATATACAAGGACTTCCCTATGTCGTGCTTGAGATTGATTCTAATGGAGGCTTAGTTGTGCTAGAAGATGGACGAAAAAATACTAAATAAAACTAATTATTTCCTAGTTAAAGCGTAGTGTAGAAGTTTTAGCTATTTATGGAGGAGAGATATGATTTTTGAAAAGCAAGAATATCAGCAAGATTGTATTAATAACATTGTAGAGATTTTAAAAGATTTTGATTTTAAATCTCACAATGCCAGCAACTTGCAACAATGTTTGCAAGATTTTTACAAAAGAAATAGCGAGATTCCAATTAAAAATTTTAGTAAAAAATTAAACCTTGATATTCTTATGGAAACAGGCACAGGCAAGACTTTTACTTATCTTAATCTCATTTTTGAATTGCATAAATTTAATAGACAAAATAAGTTTATCATTTTTGTTCCACGAAGGGCGATTTTAGAATCTATCAAGCAAAATATTGAACTCACAAAGGCTTATTTTTATGTGGAATATCAAAAATATTTGAAAGTATATTTTTACACAGATTCTAAAAGCCAAAGTGGGATTATTAATCACTACATCAAAAATCAAGATGAATTATCCGTGCTTGTGCTTACAAATAGTGCGATAGATAAAAAAGATAATATTCTTAATAAATCTAGTGAAAGTTTGTTTAATGATAAAAGTATTTTTGAAAATATCATAGATTTAAATCCAATTAGCATTATAGATGAGCCGCATTTACTAAAGGGCGAAAAGTTTAGCAAATCATTTGAGCGGATAAAATCGCTTTATTTTCGCTTTGGTGCGACTTTTTCAAAAGAAAAAGATTTTGAGCTTAGTAATATGGCATATTGCCTAGATTCTATTTCTGCATTCAAAAGCTATCTAGTTAAGCAAGTAAAAGTCCATAGTATAAGCGATTTTGGTCAAAATAACATCACACTTAAAGAAGCTAAAAAACAAGAAGCCACTTTTACAATGTTTAAAAATGGTATGCATCAAGACATAGGAGTCAAACTTGGCGAGGATTTATCTAAAATTGGCTTGGGTGGTGTTAGTCTTGTAAAGATAGAATCTAGCAAGGTTTATCTTAGTAACAATAGCATTATAGAGAAAAAAGAAAGTTATACATTAAGCGAAGATGAAATAGAGAGAATTTTAGAACTCTCCATTGATTTACATTTTGAAAAAGAACAAAAGTTATTTAGCCAAAATATCAAGGCTTTAAGCTTGTTTTTTATCCCAAATATTTCTGATTTTAGGAAAGTTGCAGAAAAAGAGAATGTTGGCAAAGAGCCATTTATCAAGAACACTTTTGAAAGACTTTACAAAGCCAAACGCAAAGAAATCTTACAACAAAATATATCCAAAGAATATAGAGAGTTTTTACAAAAAGATATTGATGAAAACGGAAATTTACTTGTGCATCAAGGTTATTTTAGTGGAGATTCTCATTCAAAAGGCAATTTAGATGATAAAGAAGCCGCAGACATAGCACTCATTCTAAAAGACAAAGAAAAGCTTTTAAGCCTAAGTACGCCATTGCGTTTTATTTTTAGCGTATGGGCTTTGCAAGAGGGTTGGGATAATCCAAATATTTTCACGCTTACAAAGCTTTCAAGCTCAAGTAGTGAGATTAGCACTCATCAGCAAGTTGGACGCGGATTGCGACTTTGTGTGAATAATAGCGGCAAGAGAATCACGCATAGTTATTTTGGATATGATGATGAAAGCTTTTATGATATTAATTATTTGGATATTGTCATAAGCGGAAAGGAAGTAAATTTCATAGAGAATCTCCAAAAAGAAATTAATGATTCTAGTTTTGTATTTAATGGCGAAATATTGAATATAGATATTTTGCAAAATTTTGGATTAAATCTATATGAAGCGCACGATGTAATTTATTTGTTAAAAAACAGATTAAAACTTATACAATTTAATGAAGAAAGCAATAATTACACAATTGTTTCTCCACTTTTTGAAGGCTTACAAAATAGCCAAGAAGCTAAAGAGCTTTTGGGTGATAAATTTGATAAATTTATAAGCCATTTTAAAGAATCTCAAAACAAACATAAGCAAATCATAAATGCAAATAAAAGTCAAACTAAAATCAAAATCAAACAAAATCTTGCCAAAGATTTTAAAGAACTTTGGGATATAATCAATAAAAAAGCAACTATCGTTTATAAAAATATTAAAGAACAACAAATCATTAATGAAGTGGCAAATGAATTTAATAAACGCAGTATAGAAAAAGAGCAGATTATTTATACAAAAAAAGTTTTCAATGCTAAAGAAAATAGGATTGAAATACAAGAGATTAATACACTAGATTCTAAGTATTATCAACAAAGCTTATCAAAAGATATTACTTCATTATTTATTAACTTTGCTAGGACAAAAAATAAAGAATTGCCTTTGCAATTTTTACTAGATATTTACTCAAAATTAAATAAGACAAAATTGCAAAACTCACCCAAAAAAGCCTTTGATGAGTTAAGAAATATTATTGAATCTAGCCTTCATA
This sequence comes from Helicobacter muridarum, assembly GCF_000765805.2. Classification (GTDB taxonomy): domain Bacteria; phylum Campylobacterota; class Campylobacteria; order Campylobacterales; family Helicobacteraceae; genus Helicobacter_A; species Helicobacter_A muridarum. Next base: position 17,416 of record NZ_JRPD02000024.1, read on the forward strand.
ATGGGCTTTTACAAAGCGTGAATTACGATTTTACTTTAAATATTTTCTCACAAAGTTATAAGAATCTTTTTGATGAAAATGGTAATTTTCTAACAGAAATTGATAAAAATAAGCTAGGCAAATATATAGATTCTACAATTCCAGCAAAAAAATATCTCTACGAACAAATTGTCTATGATTCTAATATTGAAACAGATATTGCAAAAGAGGATATAGATAAAGTTGATAATAGGGAGATACAAGTTTTTGCCAAGCTTCCAAAGCTAAGGATTCCTACGCCATATAAAAACTATGAGCCAGATTTTGCATATTTTTTAAAAGATAAAAATGGCAAAAGTATATTTTTTGTCTGTGAGACAAAGGGCTATGATAACGAGAGTAAAATTCCACAAGATGAGATAAAAAAGATTGATTATGCAAGTAGCTTTTTTACGCAACTTAATGCACATTTAAAAGATGAAAATATCAAAGTGATTTTTAATAAAAGAATCAATAAGCAAAATTTACTAAATTGCATTAATGAGGTTTTAAAAGGAGGGTAAATGATAGATAAAAGCACAGTAAAAGAGCAAGGATTTAAGGTAATTGATAGCAGGGAATCTAAAAATAAGCTTTTAGAATATCTAAAGATAAATTATCCACAAAGCATTAGTGATAATATGCCAAATCTAAAGGCTATTGCTATGCTTTTGGGATTAAATGAAAATGCAAATATGCAAGGCTATGAGCTAACATTTACGGGAAAAGCACTTGCAAATGCTTTATATTCCACGCCTTGCGACAAAGAGTTAAAATTAGAATCTACAAGTAGCCAAGATTCCAAAGATTCTAAAAATGTAAATGCCCAAAATGTGATTATAAGAGGTGATAACCTAGATGTATTAAAGATTCTAAAATCTGCATATTATGAAAAAATCAAAATGATTTACATTGACCCACCCTATAATACAAAAAACGAGAACTTCATTTACCCAGATAATTTTAGAAAAGATTATAAGGAGATATTGCAAGAAGTAGGACTTATAGAAATCGATGATGAGGGCAATGAAGTGGAGAGTGAAAGTCTTAAATTTTTTAAAAATATCACAGGAAGCAAAAGTCATAGCGGTTGGCTAGCCTTTATGCTGCCACGACTTAAGCTTGCTAGAGATTTGTTAAAAGAAGATGGCGTGATTTTTATTAGCATTGATGATAATGAGCAGGCAAATTTAAAGATTCTGTGCGATGAGATCTTTGGAGAGGAGAATTTTGTGGGTGATTTTATCCGCAAGACAAAAAGCACTACAAACGATGCAAAAATAGGACTTAATTATCAACACGAATTTTTACTTTGTTATGCTAAAGATAAAGAAAAAACAAATTTACTAGGGGGGCAAAAAGATTTAAGCAAGTATAAGAATCCAGATAATGATCCAAATGGTGCGTGGGCTAGTGATAACCCAAGTGCTAAAAGTGGAAATATAAAAACAGGATATTTTGCTATAAAAAATCCCTACACAGGAAAAGAAGACTATCCGCCAAAAGGTATGTTTTGGAGATTCTCAAAAAACACAATCCAAAAACACATTGATGAAGGGCGGATTTACTTTAAAAAAGAATATAAAGATGATGATAGAGGATTTATCTATAAACGCTATTTAAAAGATTTAAAAACTACTATGAGAACTTTTGATAGCTTAAAATTTGTGGATAATAAATTTATGAATCAAAGTGCAACAAAAGAACTTTTAGCATTAGGCTTGGGAGAATATTTTACCTATCCTAAAAGTGTTGAGTTTATAAAAGAAATCATCAATCACGCCTCTAATGATAATTCTGATTATATCCTAGACTTCTTTGCAGGGAGTGGCACAACCGCACAGGCAGTAATGGAGCTAAACGCAGAGGATGGGGGTAATAGGCAGTTTATATTAGTGCAAATTGATGAAAAAATAGATGAGAAAAAAAGCAAAGTTGCCTATGATTTTTGCAAAAATGAGCTAGGTTCAAATGAGCCAGTAATTAGTGATATTACCATTGAAAGAGTAAAAAGGGTTGCGACTAAATTAAAGACAGAAAATCCAAACCTTGATACAGGCTTTAAGGTATATAGTATGTGCCAAAAGCCACAAATTTATGCAGATAGAGATAGTAATCTAACCCTTTTATCCAAAAGAGAAATATCACATTTTGATATAGCGCAAAATCTAGCCTTAAGTGATAATCTAACGCTAGATAAAAATTTGCAAGAAATTTTATGTGATAAATTGTATCAATACAAAGATTCTATTTTTGTGGCTAAGTGCGATGATTCTGTCGTGCAATATCTACAAAGCTTAAAACAAGAGATAAATAAAATCTATATTGATGGCTATGAAGATATAGCATTAGAAAATTTTTTGAATCTAAAATCGCATTTTAGTGATATTGTGGTGGTGTATTAGTGGGAAAAGTAATTAAATTTGATTTGTCTCAAGATAACTTAAGCGAACAATCCGCACAAATTACTAACTCGCAAAAGGTAAATAATAGTGTAAAAAATTATTATATACACACTATTTTGCAAAAAAGCGAAAAATACTTAAAAGGTGAATTTAATACAAAACAGCACAAAGACTTTATGGATAGAATAAAGCCACTTTATAAAAATGACAATATAAGATCTACTATTGAATCCTTTGAGAGAATATATTATGACTTTGTAAAAGAGATTTATCAAAACTCTTATTCTTATGACAAAAATTTAGAGAATTTTTTAATCCAAAAGCAAGATAAAAAATAATTTGGGGTGATTGTCTTGAAGTTTTAAAACAAATGAAATCAGAATCTATTGGTGCTATGGTTATCTCTCCGCCTTATTATAGCTAGAGATTATGCACAATGGGAGAATTTAGAACAATACTTATTGAATATGGAAGCAATCATTAAAGAATGTTATCGTGTGCTTGATAACCATAGAGTTTTTGTCTTTAATGTTGGTGATATTTTTGACAATGATAACCTATACACAAAAAGCACTTGGGGCAAAAGGAGATTGCCTCTAGGGGCTTACTTTATTACGCTTTTTGAAAGAGTAGGTTTTAGCTTTGTAGATGATATTATTTGGGATAAAGGACAAGTGCAAAGCCAAAGATATAAGAATGGTGATAGACCCTATCCATACTATCAATATCCTATGAATTGCTATGAACATATTTTAGTTTTTCATAAACACAGACTTGATAAGACACGTTATCCCTGCCCTGTGTGTGGCTGTCTGCAAGTAAATGGTAATGCCTATACAGAAAAAGGGCTAAAAAGCTGGGAATGTAAGAATCTTGATTGCTTTGAGAGAAGCAAAGCAAATCGTGGCAAAAGATTTAGCGCAAAAACTTATTTCACACAAAATGAAAATTTGAATCAAGAAAGCGTTATAGAAAAAGACTTTATTTATGCTTGGCGTAGAGATATAAAAACAATTAATCCTGTAATTAAAATCAACTCTAAGGGACAAAATACCTTAGGACATACCCCATTTCCAAAAGAGATTCCAGAATTTGCTGTAAAGATGTTTAGTTATAATGGCGAGATAGTGCTAGACCCATTTTCTGGCATTGGCACAAGCGTGAAGGTAGCTAGCAAGTTAGGACGTATTGGCATAGGGATTGAGAGAAACAAAAAGCTAAAAGAGAGTGTGTATAAATTTTTAGGTAAAAGTTTAGGAGAATATGAACTATGAGCCAAAATTTAGAGGAGGACAAGAAAAAGCAGGTCATAGGTCTATATGGAGAAATGCAACTTGCTATGAAATTTCATAACAATGTGTGGCAGGTGCATAGAAGTTATATTGATGAGGGGATTGATTTTGTAATTTCTAAATATTATTGCAAAATTTGTGGGAAATTTAGCAATCAGCTATTAGACAAAATATTTTTCAGGTTAAAGGTGCAAAATGTGTAACGAATCTTTGTGAATTTTGTAAAAATCAAAAACTTGACATTATTACAAAGTATTTACAAGTCAAAACAAGCGAGGGTAAGCCAACAGGAGATAAAAATATAAGGAATTTTAGCTTTCACCCAAAAATTCGCTATGATTTAGATGAAAGTGTGTATTATGTGTGGATTGCAGTATTTGCAAATAATGAAGACTTGGAGAATGCAAAGATTCATTATTATATTTTCCATAGCAGTGATGTAAGGAGATTTGATGATATATCTTTACCAACTTATCAAATTACAGACAATCAAAAGACTACCTTGCGTATTAACTTGCAGGGTGAAGTTTGCGCTGAAATGTTCGTAAAATCTATTCAATCAAAAATTAAGCCCAATCTCGCTAAAATACCCCCTAAAATACCGCAAAACAAGGCATAAGGGAGTGTGCTTATGGATTACAAAAAAGCCTTTTATTCTAAACTGCAAGACTGCTACTTGGGTGTGAAACTTAAAGATTTTCAGCAGGGAAATGTTGCCAAAAATGGCTTTAGCAATCTACTTAAAATCAAAGAGCGATATTTTCAGCATATCAAAGCTTATTTAGATTCTCAAATTGAGGGAAAGCCACAATCGCTTGATATTTACAATAAGCTTTTTACCTTTTTTGATAGTTATTTAAATGAGAGTGGCACGCCATTTTTCAACGATACTCCCGCCTATAAAAACATCTATGCCAAAGTGTATAGCAACTCCAAAGACACGAGCCTCTTTTACAAAACGCAAAATCTCTATTATGTCAAAAGCGATACACTCTACCAAAGCCTCACTTTAAGCGATGAAAAAGAAAGCTATGAAGTCTTTTTTGATGCGAGTGAGTTTAGACAAAACGCCGATAACAATAAAAACAAAATTATTTTTAAATTTGGGGGTGTTGAAAGTGTAAATACTGAAACAAATGATGAGGGCAAAGCACAGATTATTATCAAAGTTAGCAACCAAAAAGACCTATTCCCCGAGCTAAATAATGCTTTTAAGCAAAATTCTAATGAGTTTAGCGAGGAGTTTTTAAAAGATTTAAAACAAAATGCAATCTTAAAAGAATGTAAAATCAAAATTGATGAAGAAGAGTTGAAAAAGATCTTTAGGAGTTACAAAAAACAAAGTGAAGTAGATTTCTTTATCCATAAAAACGCAAGGGGATTCTTGAGAGAGCAGTTTGATTTGTGGATGTTTAATTATCTCTATAAGCAAAGTGATATTCAAGAGTGGAATCCACAGATTATCGCACATTTACAACGCATTAAAAATATCGCTTATGAGGTGATTAGGCTCATTGGTGATTTTGAAAATGAGCTTAAGGCAGTGTGGTTAAAGCCAAAGTTTGCAAAGAGGGTAGAGTATGTTTTTAGCCTTGATTTACTAATAAATTCGTCTTTGGGGGAGGGCAATTCGTCTCTTACGCAAGATACTAGAATTACCGATACTTTTACCCCCTCATCTCAAAGTTTAAAACCCCAAAACAATAATTCCAAATCTCTAATAGATTCCATACTAAATGACAAAGGCTTTCAATCCCAAATCAAAGAATGGCAAGAATTAAATCTCATTGATGAAAACTTTGATAAGCAAAACTTCTTAGACTTTTGTCATTCTGAACCTGCTTTAGCAGGTGAAGAATCTAAAAATATGAAATCTCAACAAAGCAATAAACGAGATATTTCGCATTTTTCAAATGCTCAATATGACAAAGTAGTAA
>NZ_JRPD02000025.1 GCF_000765805.2 Helicobacter muridarum
GAGTTAAAAGATAAGACAAGATTCTATAATCTAATCTCTCCTAAAGCATTTGTAACTCATACTAATAATATTGGTGAATGCAATGTAATTGCGCCGTTTTGCGTGATTGCATATAACGCAAGAATTGGTATTGGCAATGTCATCAATGTCCAATGTGCAGTAGGTCATGATAGCCATATTGGTAATTTCAATATCGTAGGGTCATACTCTGGATTTGGTGGGTTCTCTATGCTTGGCTGTGGAAATTACCTAGGTCCAAGAGTTAGTCTTTTCCCAAAATCCATTGTAGGAGATAACTGCAAAATATCTGCTGGTAGCATAATATTTAAACGAGTGAGAAGTAATAAAATCGTCTTTGGTAATCCTGCAACAATCATTGGCGAAAATGAAATATTTGATTTTAATTAAGGAGCAAACATGCAAAAAATCATCGCAAAGTTAGAAGAATTGCTAGATGTAGAATCTATAAACGAAAATGATCTATTAGAAAATTTTGAAGATTGGGATAGCCTAAGCATTATATCTTTCATTGCATTCTTAGATAAGGAATATTCAGTAAATCTTTACACAAATGAATTACAACAAGCAAAAACCATAAAAGATCTATTACAACTAATTAAAGATAAGCAAGATGAGCAAAGAAAATAAGCCATTTTTGCTAATTAGTGGTGCTAGCGGGAGCATAGGACAGCAAATAGCACTTAGGCTTGCAAAAGAATATAATTTAATAGTCATGGGTAAAAATAAAGAAAGACTAGATTCCTTAAGCTTAAAGCTAGGACAAAGTCAAGTAATCACTATTGAATGCGATTTAGCTAGGATTGATTCTATTATCCCTACATTACAAGAGCATTTGCAAACAAATCCAAACTTAAGCATACAAGAAGCAATCCCCCTGCAAGGCTTCATACACTGCGCAGGCATATCTTATATAGGATATGCTAAGACATTTAACTATGAAAACATGATAGAAGTAGCAAATGTAAATCTTTTTTCATGTATGGAGATTGTGAAATATTTGATCAAAAAACATAAGCAATCCCTAAAAAGTCTAGTTTTTATATCAAGTGCCTTTAGTCAAAGAGGAGAGGTTGGCAATAGCTTTTATGCAGCTACAAAAGGAGGGCTAGACTCATATATGAAAAGCCTAGCCCTAGAACTTGCGCCAAATATTCGCGCAAACACCATTCAGTGCGGAGGAATATTTAATACCAATATGACTAATATATTTACACAGGAGCAAAAAGAAAAGATATTAAAACTTTACCCACTAGGAGAAGGAGAAGCGCGAGATATAGCAAATGCTGTAGCATTCCTAATGTCTGTGGAAAGTCGTTGGATAAGCGGAACTTGCTTGCAAGTAGATGGAGGTTTTCATATCTAATTATATATCTTAGATAAGAATCTTAAAAAATAATTGATGTTTAAAAGACTAAATAACAAGCAATAAATATAATATAAGGAATATCATGAAAGACATAGCATTATTTGAATCAAAAAGCGGATTAATCACAAAAAGCCTTATAAAAAAGGGGCTTTCCGACTTAAAAGCAAATGAATGCGATTATTTATTTATCCACTCTGCGCTTAATTTTGGTATTCCAATGATTTCAAAGAAAGAAATCTTAAAGCATATAAGCGACATATTGCTAAATTTAGATGTAAAATATCTAATCATTCCAACATTCACATTTAGTTTTTGCAACAAAGAGGACTTTGACATTAGCTATACAAAATCATCTATGGGAATCCTAAATGAAAACTTAAGAAAACTAGATATAGCCAAGCGCACAAGAGATCCTTTGCTATCAGTAGCTATTATTCCACTATCTAGAGCAAATAACATGAGCAATACAAAATACTTATTACAAATAGGAAAGAACTCTTGTGGAAAAGATTCCATATTTGATAAATTGCACCAAGCAAACAATGGGGAAGTAAAATTCCTATTCTTTGGTAATAGGGTACATGATTGCTTTACGCATTCTCATTATGTTGAAGAACAATTAAAAGTGCCATATCGCTATGACAAGGAATTTAGCGGATATATAATTGATGGACAATCTAAGGCATTAGAGACTTTTACATTACCTGTGCGCTATCACAATGTAGAAGCATTTAACGATGATACATTAAGCTTAACACTTGATAAATATAATGCCATTAGTAGAATCAAGCTAGGCAATGCTAGCATTGAGATTATAGAGGAAAAACAGGCATATAAAATTATTAAGGAAAATATACAAAACAATATAGATTTCATGTTAGCTAAACCATATCCAAGGGAGAATTTAGATTCCACATATATATATGAGAAAAAGGTTGCCCTATGAAATATATACTTATCACAGGAGCTACATCAGATATTGGCAAAGAGATTAGCCATAGACTTAAAGAAAATAATCTTATCTTGCATGGTAGAAATAGGCTAAAGCTAGATTCTTTATATGCTAGCCTAAATAATCCATCAAATATAATCTGGGAGCATGATTTAGAAGATATAGATAACTTAGCCTTATCCCTGCAAAATGCAATTCAAGATAACAATACGCTAAAATATGGGGGGGGGGGCAAATTCGCCCTTATTTACTGCAGATATTAAAATAAATGGCTTTATCCATGTAGCTGGGATAGCCCAATTTAGTGCTATAAAGCATTTTTCTATAAAACAGAGTGAAAAAATGTTTCGTATAAATGTATTTAGTGCTTGCGAGATTATTAGAATTCTAAGTAGCAAAGGCTATAAAAAGTATTTAGAATATATTATCTTTCTATCAAGCATAGCCGCGCATAGAGGATATAAGATTATGAGTTTGTATGGAGCATCTAAGGCTAGTCTATGTGCGCTATCAAGAAGTCTAAGCATAGAGCTAGCACCCATAACAAGGGTGAATAGTATTGTATTAGGTGGTATTCGCACAAGTGGAACAGAGTTTTTATATACAGAGGATTTTTCGCAAAGAATGCAAGAAATATATCCATTAGGACAAGGAAATATATCAGATATAGCAAATCTAGTTGATTTCTTATGTAATGCAAAATCGCGGTGGATAAGTGGACAAAATATATTTATAGATGGAGGATTAAGCAATCTTGGGCATAGCTAGATATATAAATATAATAGAAATAATATCAAATTAAAATCTTTAATTTCTCTGCTTAACATATAAAAAATCTAAGATTCTTTGCTTATGCTAAAAATATAAAAATCTACAATAACAATGCTTCTTGTCATATTTGACATAAGTGAAATATCTCTACATTTTGTTACAATTACTTAAATGCAAGAATAAGGGGGATATGTTGCATATTAATATAATGGAATATTTTTTAAATACTGCTAGGGATTATCCCAATAAAATTGCCTGCAAAGATAAAGCTAATAGTATTTCATTTGTGGAGCTAACTAGAGATTGTCTATATGTCTCAAGCAATATACTTAATCCAAATGAGTTTATAACTAGCTTGCAAATTAATCAAAATATGCAAGGAATATTAGTAGATGATGATAGCACTAAAGCGCAGTCTATACACATAGACTACCCCCAATGCTATGGGATATTCCTACCTAAGAGTATAGAATCTATACTTGCATTCTTTGGAGTGTTGCTATCTGGCAATATGTATATGCCTCTTGATATTAAGAGTCCTAAGGATAGATTAAAAAATATTATTTTTAATATTATGCCTAAAGCTATTATTACAGATAAGAATAATGCCAAGAATTTAATAGAATCTTTAGGTGGTAGATTTGATAGTAATAGCGATGTCATTTATTTAGATTCTAATTTGCATGATTGTAAAAAATGTAATTGTGATGTATATAGTAAGGATTCTATATATCATCAAGATTCAATTAAAATCCTTTATATAGAGAATCTAAGAAAGCAATCTAATTCATTTCAAACTAATTATCAAAATAGAATAGATACAGATCCTGCATATATTATTAATACTTCTGGCTCTACTGGGATTCCTAAAGGTGTAGTTGTATCTCATAGATCTATTATTGATTATATAGAGTGGATAATGAATGAAGATTCAATAAAACCAAATGAAAATGACATAATAGGGAATCAATCGCCTTTTTATTTTGATAACTCTGTGCTAGATATATATCTAATGGCATTTTATGGTTGCACCCTTGTATTAATACCAGAAGAAAAATTCTTATTTCCAATCGATCTTATGAACTTCATTAAGGATTCTAATATTAATTATATATTTTGGGTCCCCTCAATGATACATAATGTAGCAAAGATGAATGCACTAGATGCAATCAAACCAAATATATCAAAAATTATATTTGCAGGAGAAACTATTAATACTAAATATCTTAACTATTGGAAAAGGCATTATCCAAATGCAATATTTGCCAACTTATATGGACCAACTGAAATTACTGTTGATTGCACATACTATGTAATCAATAGAGATTTTAGAGATGATGAGGCTATTCCTATTGGACGAGCTTGCAGGAATACGCAAATCTTATTGCTAGATTCTAATCTCAAACTAATAGAATCACAAAAGGAAGTAGGCGAGATATTTGTGCGCGGCAGCTCCCTTGCACTTGGCTATTACAATGACATTGAAAAAAGCAATGAGGCATTTATTATCAATCCACATCAAGAGCACTACATAGAGAAGCTATATAAAACAGGTGATTTAGGATATTACAATGAATATAATGAGATTGTGCTAGTTGGTAGGAAAGATTTTCAAATTAAGCATAATGGATATAGAATAGAGCTAGGAGAGATAGAGATTGCATTTACAAATCTTCATGGATTAAAAGATTGTTGTGTGCTATATGATAATGATAATAATGAAATTGTGCTTTGTTATGAAGGAGAAGAGATTACAAAGGCTAGTATGATAAACTATGCTAAGGATAAGATTCCAAAATATGCTATGCCAACTAGATTATTAAGATTAGATTCTATGCCACTTAATGCCAATGGCAAGATAGATAGGCAAAGACTCTTAGAATTAATTATAAAAAATAATTAAGATTTGTATAAAGATTTAGACTTCAATGTTTTAAATTATTAGGCTTTTACTCTGTGATTTATTTACTAAAGATAGATTCTAAATGAAACAATAAAATGTGGAGGCAATTAAATATATTTAGTTTTAAATACTGCTTAGTTTTAGAGAAATATAGCTATAATTGACATTGAAACATTATATTAGAGGGCTTATAAATAAGTTACTAAATTATCATTTAAGAGGAGATTTATGTTAAAGCGGCTTGAATACAAATTACGCTTGTTGCGTAAATATTACTCCCTTTTTAAATCCTTGTATATTCGTATACGCGAAAGTCATATAAATGATGTTATTTTTGAAGAATTAATTGCAAGTCGTAATTGCAAACAAGCATTTGTTAGCCTTAATTTATGTTATAGCTCTACATTAAGAAAGATTAATAACTCTCAAAATCTTTTGCGCTATTTGGAGCTTATCCGACCTGTAAGTCATAGTGATTTAAAGCTAAAAAGATTTGGTGCTGTAGGTGATGGAGGATATAGAATGCTCCCCCCCCCCCCCCCCACAATAGACACAGTACACTGCCAAAACTGCTATCTTTAGGAGTTTCTTATAAATCTCCATTTGATTTAGAAATGGCTAATATGGGCTATAAAGTCATAGAATTTGATGGTAGTATAGAAAAATCGCCTTATGACGGGCATGAAAACATAGAGTTTGTGCGGAAATTTGTAGGCATGGTTGATAATGATAATGTGGCTAGTTTGGAGAAAATTTTGTCTGACTTTTCTTTTAATCCGCAATCTCACAATATTTTGCAATGCGATATAGAGGGGGCTGAATGGAATGTAATGCAGCGCATTGATATAGATTTAATTGCTAGGAATTTTTCACAAATGATATTTGAGTTTCACAACTGTTATCCAGATGATACACAAAATTCACAAAAGCATTTTGAGATACTAGAAAAGATTAATAAATGTTATGTCCCAATTTGGACACATTACAATAGTATTGTGAATATATTTATATGTGATGTTGACAACACAATGCTAACATTTTGTCCATCTGTGGAGATAAGCTATTTGCGAAAGGATTTAGTTCCAAATGGTGCAAAGCCTATTAGATTTCTAGCAAATGACATTCCCGAACCAAACGACAATGAAGTAAAACCAGATATTCCTGTTTTATTTCCTCTGTTATAAATTAAGCAAAGCTTAAGTTAATGGCTTATCTTTAATTTCGGCTTTTTATATAGTGTATTATAACTACACTCTTAAAATCTTTTATTATATCATTATGTGGCTTTTACTTAGTTTCTCTATTTAGCAATTTTTGTATGCTGAATTGATATAGAATAGAGTTTAGGATTAATTATAAAAAAGGATAATCATGAAAAATATATGTAATAAGACAAATGTAGTGCAATATCTAATACAAACAAAGGACAAACTAAATGATGCTATAGCAATTGAGGATAAAAATTCTAAAATATCATATGGAGAGTTCTATACGCAAGCCTTGTATATATCTAGCAACATACTAGAGCTATGTAGAGCCGCTCAAACAGTAGAATCTAAAAGCAATCAAAGCACAGCAAATAAGACTATATCTACCCCCCCCCCCCCCACATATCTATCAATAACCTAAAATCGCAATACATAGACTACCCCCAATGCTATGGGATATTCCTACCTAAGAGTATAGAATCTATACTTGCATTCTTTGGAGTATTGCTATCTGGCAATATGTATATGCCTCTTGATATTAAGAGTCCTAAGGATAGATTAAAAAATATTATTTGTAATATTATGCCTAAAGCTATTATTACAGATAAGAATAATGCCAAGAATTTAATAGAATCTTTAGGTGGTAGATTTGATAGTAATAGCGATGTCATTTATTTAGATTCTAATTTGCATGATTGTAAAAAATGTAATTGTGATGTATATAGTGAGGATTCTATATATCATCAAGATTCAATTAAAATCCTTTATATAGAGAATCTAAGAAAGCAATCTAATTCATTTCAAACTAATTATCAAAATAGAATAGATACAGATCCTGCATATATTATTAATACTTCTGGCTCTACTGGGATTCCTAAAGGTGTAGTTGTATCTCATAGATCTATTATTGATTATATAGAGTGGATAATGAATGAAGATTCAATAAAACCAAATGAAAATGACATCATAGGGAATCAATCGCCTTTTTATTTTGATAAATCACTATTTGATATATATCCTAGTATCGCTCTTGGCATAAAATTATTTCTAATCCCAGAGGAGAAGTTTCTATTTCCACTAGAGTTATTGCAATTCGTATCACAACATAATATAAATTACATTTATTGGGTTCCTTCAATACTAAAGGCTATAGCTAATCTAGACTTACTAGTTAAATGTAAACCAGCCTTGAATAAAATCTTCTTTGGTGGTGAGGCAATGAGTGCTAAAGTGCTAAATTACTGGAAAAAGCATTATCCAAATGCAATATTTGCTAATTTATATGGACCAAGTGAAATAACAGATATATGCGCATACTATGTAATCAATAGAGAATTTAGAGATGATGAGGTTATTCCTATTGGGCAGGCTTGTAAGAATACGCAAATCTTATTGTTAGATTCTAATAACAATAAAATCAGTTCTAGCAATACAACGGGCGAGATTTATATACGTGGCTCATGTTTATCATTGCAATATTACAAAGATGAAGAGAGGTCTAAAAAGGCTTTTATACAAAATCCTTTGCATAATAGATTCTATGATAAAGTATATAAAACAGGCGATTTAGGATATTACAATGAATATAATGAGATTGTGCTAGTTGGTAGGAAAGATTTTCAAATTAAGCATAATGGATATAGAATAGAGCTAGGAGAGATAGAGATTGCATTTACAAATCTTCATGGATTAAAAGATTGTTGTGTGCTATATGATAATGATAATAATGAAATTGTGCTTTGTTATGAAGGAGAAGAGATTACAAAGGCTAGTATGATAAATTATGCTAAGGATAAGATTCCAAAATATGCTATGCCTACTAGATTATTAAGATTAGATTCTATGCCACTTAATGCTAATGGTAAGATAGATAGGCAAAGACTCTTAGGATTAATTATAAAAAAGGATAATCATGAAAAATATATGAAATAAGATTGCGATGCATATAGTGAGGATTCTATATATCATAAAGATTCAATTAAAATCCTTTATATAGAGAATCTAAGAAAGCAATCTAATTCATTTCAAACTAATTATCAAAATAGAATAGATACAGAATCCTGCATACAGAGATCCCAATTATCCAATAGAGCAGAATCTTTTTGACTAGGTTGAGTAATAACAATCTTATATTTTGAAAGAATAAAAGATTCTTAAATTAAGCTTATGATTATTTTAGTGTCCAATATTAATAATTTGAGACTCTATAATGAAGCTTTTATCCTAGACTCTAACGATATTTAATCCATTACAGTAGCATAGATTTGGACTTCTCCTTAATTTTTCTAACCTTACAAACATTTTACCTATCTCATTTTTTCCTTTTACAGAGATGCTTTATAATTTTCTATCTTGAAATTACATAAAAGGACTTTTATGCAAAGAAGAGATTTTTTAAAGACAAGCTCTGTAACACTTTCTTATCTTGGCTTTTTTGGGCTAACATCTTTAAATGCAAAAGAGAATAATCTAATAGGCTTTAAGGCAGTTCCAGCTAGCACACAAGATGATGTAATCGTCCCGGATGGCTATGAGGTAAAACCGCTTATTAGCTTTGGGGATATTTTATTTGACAATGCAATGCCTTTGAGTGAGAAAAAAATTATAAATAAAAATACGATTGCAAATGCTACAAAGGTCTTTGGCGATAATAATGATGGTATGGCATTGTTCCCATTGAATGACAATGGATATATCCTAGTTGTGAATAATGAATATATCAATCCTGAATGGATTTTTAATGATAATGGTAAAAATATCAATCTTGATAAGGTCGCTTATGAGCAAAATTTACTAGGAATTAGTATTTTTGAAATCAGACAAGAAAAAGATGGCTTTAAGGTAGTGCTTGATTCTCCTTATAATCGCAGAATCACAGCACATACGCCAATACGTATTAGTGGGGTGGCAAAAGGGCATAAAAGTATGCAAACTCAAGCAGATAAAAAAGGTGAGCTGATTTTGGGAACATTACAAAACTGTGCAAATGGTCAAACTCCTTGGGGGACTTATTTAACCTGCGAAGAAAATTTTGATTACTGCTTTGGAGCAAGTGATTCTAACCATAATTTCACAGAGAGCCAAAAACGTTATGGAATCAAATCTAAAAGTGTTTATGGTTGGGAGATTGATTCGCGTTTTGATGTTTCTAAAAATCCCAATGAGCCAAATCGATTTGGTTGGATTGTAGAAATTGATCCTTATGATCCTAAATCCACCCCCATTAAACGCACTGCATTGGGACGATTCAAACATGAAAATGTTGAAATTGTCTTAAGCAAAGATAGCTATGTGGTGGCGTATATGGGCGATGATGAAGCTAATGAATTTTTATACAAGTTCATCTCTAAGGAGAAGTTTAATCCTAAAAACCCACAGAAAAATAGGAATCTATTAGAAGAGGGAACACTATATGTTGCAAGAATACAAGGAGAGAATTTAAGTGGAGAAGGAGAGTGGATAGCCTTAAATTATGGTCAAAATGGACTAGACTCTAAAAATGGATTTTACTCCCAAGCAGATGTTTTGATTAATGCGCGTCTTGCGGGAAGTATCGTTGGTGCTACGCCAATGGATCGCCCTGAATGGATTGCTGCTGATCCTAGGGGAGAGTATATTTATGCAACATTGACAAACAATAAAAAGCGAGAGATAACAGATGCAGCAAATCCTAGAGCAAAAAATATCTATGGACAAATTATTCGCTGGAATCCAAAGGAGAAAAACCACTTAAGCACGAAGTTTAAATGGGACATTTTCTTGCTTGCTGGCAATCCCGTGCAATATCCAAATGATTTGCGTAAGGGGACAAGCAATATCACTAGCGAGAATATGTTTAATTCTCCAGATGGCTTAAAATTTGATAAATTTGGTAGGCTTTGGATTCAAAGTGATGGTGATTATTCCAATAAAGGGGATTATGCAGGAATGGGGAATAATCAAATGCTCTGTGCTAACCCAAACACAGGAGAGGTTAGGCGATTTTTAACCGCACCTATTGCAGCTGAAGTTACAGGCATTGCGTTTAGCAAAGATTATAAAACGATGTTTGTAGGAATACAGCATCCCGGCGAAAATCTTGCTCCAAGCCATTATCCAAATGGTGGAAACTCTACGCCTAGAAGCACAATCGTGCAAATTACCAAAAAAGATGGAGGAGTAATTGGTAGTTAAGGCTTTGCATGTATTTGTGATATGAATAGATAATCAACAAATACCGCATACTTTCGCCAAGAGCAATAAGCATAATGGCTTTTAATAGTAGACATATACACCTAGAGCAATTATTAATACTTCTAACTCTACTAGGATTCCTAAAGATGTAGTTGTATCTCATATATCTATTATTGATTATATAGAGTTTATATAGAGTGGATAATGAATGAAGATTCAATAAAATCAACTCTAACAATACAACAGGTGAGATTTATATACGTGGTTCATGTTTATCATTGCAATGTTACAAAGACAAAAAAAGATCTAAAAAGGCATTTATACAGAATTTTTAAAACATTGTTAGCATAAAATCTAGCCACTAGAGCAAAAGCAAAATATAAAAAATAAAACGCAACATTAAAAATATGTAGCTAAATCGAAACTCGAATCAAATCTACACCAGCCATATCAATGAACCATACATCATTAGAATCCACGATAAAGGTAGAAATATTTGTAGAGAAATCCTGCAAATCCACTATAAAAATCTGTCCTTGAGAATTAATATTATATAACATAGTGCTTACCTCATCATAACCAGATTCCATGCTATCCAAGCTATCATCTTCATTTTTAATAGCTAGAATCCCTCCATTTTTAGTAATTGCTATGCCATAAAATCTACCTGAAAGCTCGCTCATATACGATATATCTTTCGTATTAATATCAATTCGCAATATTCTGCCATTAGAATCTGAAGTAACTACATATAATTTATCCCCATATCTAGCTAAGAAATATGGTATGCCAAGCGATGATTCAATAGACATGAACACATTATAACTTTTTTTCTTAATATCAACGGAAAGTATTAGACCAGCAACATCACTTGCTAGCAGCGTGTTATTATCCCAAGCAATAATATCTCCTAACATAGAAGTGCCATTCATCTTTAGATTGAAGACTTGACGTTTTGTTTTTAGATTAAAGCCCTTTATCTTACCAGAATCTACCACATATAAGACATTATTAATAATTACCATGCCTTGAGGATAGTCAAGCTTATCTATGAAATGAGACTCTATAATATTACCAGACTTATCTAGCTTTGAGATAAATCCTCCGCCACTAACCTCATTAATGGCATTAGGAATATTGCTAATATATAAAAACGACTTATCAGCTACAAGTCTATTTAGCATACTAGTCTTATTTTCAATGCTAAAACGTGTTATCTCATGAGCAATGACAAATGAAGTGGACAAACAAATAACAAGAAACAAAAAATAATACATCCTTTTCAAGACATTCCTTTACATATCATCTCATCATAACTAGCAAAACCTTAAGCCTAGATAGTTGAACTATATAGCTAAACTAGCTTTTAGTAAATACTAGAATTATAATTACCCTACTTTGCTGTATCTGTTTTGTAAAATAGACCAAATATTGATATTGCTTTCAATATAAAATATGTCAATAAATACATAATAGTTAATCATAAAAAAACAAATATTATTAAAACTACATCAAAAAATATGAAAATTTATAGAATCTAGAATATAACCCTACCATTCTAAATACTTGCTCACATTAAGACTTTAGAATCTCAAAACAATGAATCCCTAATGATAAGATATATCCTTGCAATAGTTGATCGCTAACACTTCTGCATCGCTTAGAGATGTTTGGCTTAGCTCAACTAAGAGATAGCCTTAACATGACAAATATAGAATCTATATTTCATACAATTTACACAATTTAAGTTTCGGTTTTAAAAAATTCTAAAATACGGGAATAATCTCTCCCTTATAATGCTCTTGTATAAATTTTCTAGTATCTTCGCTTTGCAAGGCATTCTTTAATATAAGAACATCTTCATTATTTTCATCTCCAGCTCGCACAACCAATATATTGGCATAAGCAGAGCGAGAATCTTCAAGTGCTATAGCATCATTTGCTGTTAGTCCAGCTTGCAGCGCAAAGTTACCATTAATAACAGATAAATCTACATCATTTAACGTCTTTGGCAATAACCCCGCATCAAGCCTTTTAATTGTGATTTTTTTAGGATTTTTCTTAATATCTCGCTCTGTTGCAGCAAGATTATTGGGATCTTTTAATGTAATTAAGCCATTGTTATGCAACAATATTAATGCCCTAGCAAAGTTGCTCGAATCAATGGGAACAGATATTACAGCTCCTTTTTTTACATCATCTAGACTTTTTATCTTCTTGGAATAAATTCCAAGTGGCTCAATATGAATTTGAGCTATGCTTACTAGATGCAAATTCTTATCTTTATTGATTTTTTCAAGATATGGGAGATGTTGCATAAAATTAGCATCTAAAGATTTGTCTTCTAATGCAAGATTTGGTGTTATATAATCGTTAAATACAATTACTTTCAAATCTACTCCTTGCTTTTTTAACACAGGAGTAACTGATTGCAGAATCTGCGCATGAGGAACAGGGGTTGCACCAACCTTTAATTCTCCTGCAATGCTTATGCTAAAAAGCAATAGACTAGACATGACAGAACGTGTAAATACTTTCATAACTAATTCTCCATAAGATAAATTATTGTCTATAAAGACTCTTAATATACTATCTAAAAAGCAGCATTTTTACGAAGAAATATAAATATGCAATGATGTTTTATGATAAAATCATAATCAAATAATACACGGGGCTGTTTTGGCTTTCGACAGAAGTGAGGAGGCTTAGGTGCATGTGAGCTGGTAGGCTCTAAAACTACAAACAACAAAATAAACGCAAACAACGCGAATTATGCTCCAGCCTACGCAAAAGTAGCGTAGGTCTTATTCCTTTTTGGGAGCCGATTCTTATCTTTATGCTAGCCGAAAGTTAAGGATCGTCATTCTTGGCTAGATGCTTTCATGTCTTGCCTAGGGCATGAAAAAAGACTCTTGGTTGCTTGTGGATTCTATCTTTGACGCATTAGATAGCCACAAAAAGATAAAAATGCGTGCTAAACATGTAGAATCTTAAGAAACTTTCATTTTTGGACTGGGGTTCAATTCCCCACAGCTCCACCATAACTAACATTCATTTTTTTTAACCAATACTTCATAATTTATTAATATTACTAATGTTATTTACCTATTATTTATCTATAAATTTAAAGCTAGAATATTACAAAATAATTACAACGGAATGATTTTATGTTTAAAAAGCTTTCTTTGAAAATGAAAATTATGGTGTTGTTTTTGGGATATTGTCTTGCTTTGGTGGTTTTAATCCTTTCAGGGGTGTGGAGTGAGAGAGAAGTAAGGATGGATATAGAAGAGAGGATGGATACTATCATTCGCTCCCAAATAGAGCTAAAATTAAAATTAACCACAGATTCTTTAGCTAACTCTTTAGGAATGATAGTAAAAGGGCTTTCTGAGGATATTCAAATAATGATGATTGATAGAGCAATCTCTAAAATCCGTTTTGAAGATGATAATTCTGGATATTTCTTTGCCTATAAAGACTATACCCCTATAGTACTTCCTGTAAGACCGGATTTAGTTGGCAAATCCCTTTATGATGTTAAAGACGCACAGGGGGTGTTCTATGTTCGGGAGTTAAAAGATACTGGATTAAACCAGAGCAAAGAAGGAAAATTTGTTTATTATGTATTTTCTAAACCCTCGCCTAATGGAACTATAATAGATGCCCCAAAAGTGGCTTATGCGCAAAAGATTCCTAATACAAATAATCTTTGGATTGGGACAGGTGTTTATATTGATAATGTAGAAAATGAGGCAAAAACATATTCTGATATATTTGTAAGTGCTATAGCTAAGAATTTTTTATTGGCTGGTTTAATTGTATGTGGAATCTTTATTGTTTTTATCATACCGCTAGTTTGGAGCTTTTACTCGGATATCGTAAAAAGTGTTCGAATCTTGCAAGGAAATATTGTTTCTTTTTTTGAATATTTAAATTATAAGGTATAAGATGTTTCTTTAAAGTCTATTGACTCTAATGATGAGTTTGGTCAAATGGTATTATTAATTAATAAAAATGTTCAAGATATTAAACTTAATATTGAAACTGATAGGCAAACCATTACAGAATTTCAAGATATTGTTAGTAGATTTAAAAGAGGTGATTTATCTTTACAAATCACTCATAAACCCTCTAATCCTAATTTGAATCTTTTAGTGAATTTACTCAATGAAGCTATGAATAGTTGGTCTTTTTTGCTCTTAGGGGTTAATCAGATTTTACAAAAATATTCTAATAATGATTTTAGGGAGAGGATTAAAGAGGGTGAATATGAAAAACAAGCTCATGCGTTGATTGAGGGGATTAATTATCTAGGCGATGAGATGGTAAATCTTTTAAAGGCACAAGAGATTATGAGTTTAAGTTTAGAGGATAATTCTAAGAAACAAAATGAAGAAATGCTGAATTTATCAAATGCCATTTCACAGCAGCATTCTTCACTTGAGAAATCCGCTACTGCTATTGAAGAAATCTCTAGCTCTATGCAAAATGTTAGTGATAAGACAGGAGAGGTTACAAGACAAGCAGAAGATATTAAAAATATCGTAAGTGTGATTAAAGATATTGCCGATCAAACTAATCTCTTAGCTCTCAATGCAGCTATTGAAGCAGCAAGAGCAGGAGAACATGGAAGAGGATTTGCAGTTGTTGCTGATGAGGTTAGGAAATTAGCAGAGAGAACAGGGAAGTCTTTAAATGAGATTGAAGCGAATGTTAATGTCTTAGTGCAAGGCATTAATGATATGAGTGAATCCATTAAAGAGCAAACAGAAGGTATTTCACAGATTAATGAAGCAGTCAATCAGCTAGAGGGCGTTACACAGCATAGCGTTGAAGCGGTTAATAATTCCCAAGAAATTAGCTTAAAAATCAATGATATAGCAGGTGAAATCAAAAGGGAGATTAAAAAGAAGCAGTATTAAAATTTCTTAAAATATAAGCTATAAATCACAATTAAACTAAAGAACTGCAGTTGGTTTAGATTCATAACAAACTAGATTTTATTTTTGTAATTTATTCTAAGACATATAGTTGTTTCTTACAATTAGAGGATATTTGCGTCTTGTTTTATTAGATTCTAAGTTAGAATAAAAGCAAACTCTAGTTACAAGGAATAAAAATGAAAAATGAGTTAAAGGATTTTGATGGCTTTATTTTTCAAGCAAATAAAATATTTGGAGATAGAGTCTATACTGATTATTTGAGACTATTTGCCTATGGAACAGATGCCTCATGCTACAGATATATCCCTAAAGTTGTAATAATTGCACATAATGAATCTGAAATACAAAAATTATTTAGCTTAAGTCAAAGATTTAATACCCCATTGACATTTAGAGCGGCTGGCACAAGCCTTAGCGGTCAAGCCTGTAGTGATAATGTCCTAGTGATAACAAATACAATGTGGAAAAATATACAAATAACCAAAGATGCTAAAACTATATTTTGTGATTGCGGGGTGATAGGTAGCGATGCAAACATTGCGCTAGCTCGATTTGGTAAAAAGATAGGACCAGATCCAGCTACTATAAACAACGCTTTAATTGGAGGAATATTCTCTAATAATTCTAGTGGTATGTGTTGCGGAGTAAAGCAAAATAGCTATCAAACAATCCGATCTATTCGCGTGATTCTAAATGATGGCTCTATAGTTGATACAAGCAATAATGCTAAAGAAGATGAAAGTATAGATCATTTTATCAATCGGCATAAGGATAAAGTTCAAAGTTTACTTGAGTTGCGAAAAGAAATACTTGAGGATAAAAGCTTAAGCGCGCTTATTAGACGTAAATTTGCTATCAAGAATACAACAGGATATAGCATTAATGCCTTGCTTGATTTTGACAATATAAAAGACATACTTAATCATATTTTCATTGGTGCAGAGGGAACATTAGCATTTGTATCCAAGGTAGAGTATGAATGCGTGGAAGACTACAAATATAAAGCATGCGCATTGCTGTTTTATGAGAATATTCATTGCGCATCAAAAGCAGTTGAGATTCTAGCACACAATGAAGATATAGTAAGTGCTGCTGAAATAATGGACTATGGCTGCTTGCAATCTGTAAAGAATCTTGACAATATAGATGAAAGGATATTAAATAGCAAGGAAGGGCAATGTGCGTTGCTTGTGCAACTAGAGGATTCCACACAAGAGGGCTTAGAATCCAGAATAAAAACTATAACAAAAGCTCTACAAAACTCAAATAGTTTGTTTGGAGAAGAATTTAGCCTTGATAAAAAACAGCAAGATTCTTGGTGGAAGATAAGAAAGGGCATATTGCCACTTGCTGCGGCAATGCGTCCAAATAAAAGCATGGTTATAACAGAAGATATTTGTTTTGAAATAAGTCAATTCACCAAAGGAATAGAAAGTATCACAAATCTCTTTAAGCAGTTTAATTTTAATGGAATAATCTTTGGGCATGCACTATCAGGTAATGTGCATTTTATCATCACTCCAATATTAGATGATGAGAAAGAAAGTGCGAGGTTTGGAGCATTTATGGAAGCTATGGTAGATTGTGTAGTAGGGCTTGGAGGCTCTACCAAAGCAGAGCATGGCACAGGGCGAATGGTAGCACCATTTATAGAAAAGGAATGGGGACAAAAGGCATATAGAATCAATGAAAGAATCAAAGAAATATTTGATTCTAATCATCTCATAAATCCCGATGTAATCATCTCAAAAAATCCAAAGATACATCTTGAGAATTTCAAATCCTCCTCTTTGGTAGATGACTATATCAATGGTTGCATGGAATGCGGATTTTGCGAGAAAGTTTGTCCTAGCAAGGATTTAAGCCTAACACCTAGACACAGGATAACAATCCAAAGAGAAATCACTAGGCTAAAAAATAAACAATACCGCTCACAAACAGAAGAAGACATATTAGATGAGCTACAAAAAGGCTATCAATACCTAGGCGTTCAAACCTGCGCTACATGCTCAATGTGTGCTACTGTTTGCCCCCTTGAGATTGACACAGCAAAAATTGCCTTAAACGCTATGCGAGATAATGTATCAAATACGCAACAATACATAGCTAAACAAGTAGGGAATAATCTAGGTTTGGTAGTTAAAATGGCAAAGCTTTCATTGCAAATTACCGATAAAGCATCAAGCATAATCGGTAAAGAAACAATATCTAATTTCAGCAAAAAAGCAAATAGGATTTTAGGCACACCGTTTATACCAAGTAATATGCCAAATAAAAATAACTACGACTTGAAAGCAAATCATGCAATCAACTCCAATAAGCAAGTGCTATATTTTACCACATGTATAAATAGGGCATTTGCCCCACAATCTAAAACAAACAATACTATTAGTTTGCAAGAAACATTTGAAAATGTATGCAAAAAGGCAGGTATAGAAGTTATCTATCCAAAAAGAATAGAAAATTTATGTTGTGGAAAAGCATTTAAACATTATTCTAAGGCTAATGTTAGCAAGGCAGAAGAAACTTATAATGAGCTTTTGATAGCTGTGTTAAATAAAGATATAGATATAGTATGCGATCATAGTGCATGTAGCTATGAGCTAATAAATTACATCAAAGCAACAAAAGATTCCAAGAGTGCATTAAAAATATATGACATGCCACAATATATCTCTGAAGTATTGCTTAATCGTTTAAACATTACACCGCTTAACGAGGACATAGCCCTATATGCAACATGCTCAACAAAAAAGAATAAGCAAGATGGACTATTAATAAAGATTGCTAAAACTTGCACAAATGGCGAGATTATTATCCATGAGCCAACACAGTGTTGTGGTTTTGCTGGGGATAAGGGGTTTAATACACCAGAATTAAATCAAAGTGCTCTGAGAGGTCTAAAAGAGTTTTACTCTAACAAATCATGTAAAAGAGGATATAGCAGCTCTAGCACTTGTGAAATAGGCTTAAGTCATCATAGTGGATTTGCTTGGCAGAATCTACTCTATCTTGTTGATGAAACAAGCAATACAAATCCATAAAGCAATAGTATAATCTATGCTAAAAATCTTCCAATCAAGGAGCTTTAAGGAAACCTATGGAAAGTATAAGAAATAGTATTAATGACTTCAATGAGGCAAAACAATCAATCCCTGGTGGAGTGAACTCCCCTGTACGTGCTTATGGTAGCGTTGGCGGCACTCCTAGATTCATAAAAGAAGCAAAAGGAGCATATGTTATTGATGAAGATAATAACTCATATATAGATTTTGTGCAAAGCTATGGTCCCCTCATATTAGGACATAGCCATGATGTAGTAGTTGATGCTGTGCAACAAGCAGTTACAAGAGGGCTAAGTTATGGCGCGCCAACAGAGTTAGAAACAACTCTTGCTAAAGAAATCATTAGCACTTGTGAGGGTGTAGAAAAGGTAAGACTAGTAAGTAGTGGCACGGAAGCTACTATGAGTGCTATCAGACTTGCTAGGGCATTTAGTGGTAAGGACGACATTATAAAGTTTGAAGGTTGCTATCATGGGCATAGTGATAGCTTGCTAGTCAAGGCTGGCAGTGGATTGGCTACATTTGGAGAGACAAGCTCTAAGGGTGTTATACAAGACATAGCAAAACACACATTTGTAGCCAAGTATAATAATTTGGATTCTGTATATGAGTGTATAAAATCAAGCAAGAATATAGGGGCTATCATTATTGAGCCAATAGCTGGAAATATGGGTTTAGTTCCTGCTAAAAAAGATTTTTTACAAGGATTAAGGGATATTTGCGACAAAGAAAACATCGTATTAATCATAGACGAGGTTATGAGTGGATTTAGGGCTAGCCTTAAGGGTTCTTATCCATTTTATGAAGTAGTTGGGGATTTAAGCACATATGGTAAGGTTATTGGCGGTGGCATGCCTTTAGCAGCATTTGGAGGACGCGCAGAAATCATGGATATGCTCTCACCAATTGGCGGAGTTTATCAAGCAGGCACATTAAGCGGGAATCCTATCGCCGTAACAGCTGGGCTTGCAACTTTAGCTGTGATTAAACAAGATTCCAAAATTTACCAAAGATTAGAATCCTTAGCAAATAGATTTGCAAATGGGTTTAGAGATATTGCAAATAAACATAACATTGCATTGCAAACAAATGTTCGTGGCAGTATGGTAGGATTCTTCTTCACAGAAGAACCTGTATATGATTGGGAGCTAGCAGCCAAATCTAATACGAAATTTTATAGCAAATTTCACGCAGGAATGTTAGATAGAGGAGTAAATTTCGCTCCATCACAATTTGAAACAAGCTTTATTTGCAGTGCATTTAACGAAGCAATAATTGATGAAGTATTAGAAAAAATTAATGATACATTAGCTCAAATAAAATAAGCATGATATATTGCATATGATTTGAATCTAAGCAGCTTAATTTAAGTTGTAGACTAGGTTATAGACAAATTTCATGCGGAAATAATGCATTTATACTAAGCCATCATTCAATATAATTATTTTTATTTATGATTTATCCGCTCTATATAATAATACATGAATAAATGGGCTAATTTTGCTTAACGCACAAACAGCAATTAGTTACATATAAACATATCAATAAAAGAGCAAAAAACAATTATAAATTGTATAGCTACACTCTACTAACAGCTCTAAGCATATTCTAAAAAGCTTATATCATTTTAGTCTGTAAATATAGAAAGAAACTTCTAAAAGATGATTTGAATATTTTATCAAGGCTAAAATTAATGAAATAAACAAAAGTAGAGAATCTAGAATCTCAAAGCTACTTAGAATCTTAATCTTTGTTTTATGCGTAAAATGCTTTGTATCAATGTGAAGAAAGTCGTATTTGTCAAATTGCTTGTCATACTAAACCACCACTTTGTCATACTGAACGAATATGAAGTATCTCTTTTAGAATGAAAAAGAGATGAAGATTCTAGAATCATTGCAATATTAAGGTGATATAGACTATGGATTCTTTGCTTGTATCATAGACAAAGCAAATCTTGAAACAATTAAGGCTTACATAGAAAATCAAGGACAAACCTTGTTATTCAGCCCAACCACTAAAGATGATTGTGCTGAATGCTAGGAGAAGATAAAAAATTTAAACAATAATAATAAATATTATAAAAAAATATAAAGTATTAAGTAAAATCAATTTATATAAATAATATAATAACTATTGCTATTTAAAATTAATATTTATAAAGGATAAGTATATGAAAAAGTTTTTCTTTTACTATAGTCTAAGCCTTTGTTGTGCGCTAGCTAATCAAGAAAATCAAAATAGTGAAACTCAAACGCACAAGCTAAATGCCGTCACAGCAACTAGTCACCTACAAGGCTATGAAACTAGCACCAAAACTATAATCACTGCTGATGACTTGGAACAAACACAAGCGTCAAATCTAAAAGAAATCTTTAAGGGCGATACTAGTATTGCCATAGGAGGGGGAGGAAATACGGCACAAAAGATATATGTAAGGGGATTTGAAACATTTATGATGAGAGTAACAATAGATGGAGCAGCACAAACTGGAAATGCCTTTCACCATCAAGGTAATGTTATGGCTGATCCATCTTTGCTAAAGCAAGTAGTAGTAAGTAAAGGCGTATCTGATGCTAGTAGCGGACCTGGTGGGCTTACAGGATCTATAGCATTTCAAACAAAAGATGCTAGCGACTTTCTACGAAAAGGACAAAAATTTGGTGCTGAAATAAGCACAGGATTCTTTACCAATTTTGGCTACCGAGCCCAAGTAACTGCATACGCGAGACTATTCAATGATGTAGGAATCTTAGCATCAGTAAACCACCAAAATATCCTAAACTACAGAGATGCAAAAAATGTATATAAAAATTTCCTTACTACAAGAAATGCAGTATTAGGAAGCAATTCATTGCAGAATAATATACTCTTTAAAGTTAGTGGGCAAATTGACAATAATCAAAACTTTTCAGTTGGATTTAATATTCTAAACGACTTAGCGACAAGACCATTTCGTGCAAATATCACCAATCCTCCTGGTCAGAGCTTTGATGCCGAATTATTCAGACATTTAGACCAAAATCAAAACTTCAACGCACATTACGAATATAAGCCAGAACATAGCAACACAAGCATTAAAACATCAGTATATAACAATATAAAGAATGTAAATCTTACGCCGCTTTTTGACACAAAAAACACTATTATGCAAGACAAAGAAGGTAGCTTACCTAGAGCTATTGTTTTTAATAACTACGGGGGAAATGTTCGACTTAGCAATGATTTTAATGATATTCATTTACTTGAATATGGGCTTGACTTTCAAGGCATAAGTGTGCGTGATGATAATATGCAAGAGGATGAAAAAACTGCGATGAATGTGAAATTCAATAAAGGAAAAGAAGAGGCTTATATATTTGGCGGATTTGCTCAAGATAGCTGGCAGATATTGCCTAATCTTAAATGGGGATTTGGATCTAGGGCAGATTTATATTACTATTATGATAAAAATTCGCAAAGCCACTTTACAGGTGGAGTTTCTCCTAGCACAGGTTTATACTATACTCCTCTTGATGGGCTTGATATTAGCTTGAAATATGCGTTTAGCACTAGAGGGGCAATGCCAGGAGATGCTACATTGCTTCGCGACACAATGATAGAAATTAGCCCAAACCTAAAATCAGAATACTCAAATCATGCAGAATTTACACTTGATTATGGAAATGATTTTATGAGTGCAAGATTCGCCACATATGTGGGAAATATTCTAAATTTTATTAATAGTTATGGAAAAGGAACAGGAACCACAACAAGCGCAAGAACTGGGCTAAGAGATAATCTTAAATACCCTATTATTAACTATGGCTTTGAGTTGGGACTAGCATTTTACTATGAGAGGCTAAGTGCTCAATTAGGAGTTGCTAGAAATTGGCTTACAGCAGGAGGTGTTGGCAATGGTAAGTTGCTTGCTGATACTTATGAGTTAGGAGCTACTTGGGGATATACATTCAATATAAGCTTAAAGTATGAGATGGATAATTTCGATG
>NZ_JRPD02000026.1 GCF_000765805.2 Helicobacter muridarum
GCCGTTTCTTCAAGTGAGCTTGCTTGTTTGTTTGAGGATTCTGATAGAGTATTTACTGCATTTTCTAATTCTTTTGATTGAGATTCTAGTTCTTTGGCATTTTCTCTAGACACAGATAACATCCGACATATAGAATCACCTAATTTATTTAAGCTTTTTTCTAAGCCCATAGGGTTATCAATCCTTGGTGTAAAATCATTTGATTCAAAACCATCAAAGACTTTTTTAGCTTTTGTTAGATCATCTCCAACTAAATTAAAAAGTGTTTTAGACATTTCATTTAGAGTATCTCGCAATTTATTAATTTCTGGATTAAGACTTGTTTGTGTAATGTTATTCCCAAATTTACCATTTTTTGCGTCATTTACAATCTCCACGACCTGACTTACAAGTATTGCATCTTGTTCTAGGCTTTTTTGAGTTCTTTGTATATTGGAATTAATTGCTTCTGCCATTCTGCCTAATTCGTCTTGGGATTTGATTTGAACAAGGGCTGGAGGTTGATTTGTTTCATGGTTTAGGTATTTGAAGAAGTTAAATAATATAGTTTGAATTAAGATGATATTATCTAGTATAAATGATTTTGTTAAAATAAAAATTATTATTATACAAATAAGAGCGCATATTACGGCCCCTATAATAGATATATTTCTAACCGTTGTTATACCAGCAGTAATAACTTCTTGAGGAATACTATAAATAACACCAAACTTATTTGATATCGAATGTGCGAAATTAAATGTGGCGACTGTGCCAATATAGTCATGGCCTTGAGAGTTTTCATACTCAATTGATTTCCCCCAAACACCTTCCTTAATAAACTGTAAAATAGTTTGAGCACCTTCAGATCTGCTATAATCTGCAAAATTTACACCACGATGACCACTATTATGGTATAAAGTTAAACCGTTCTCATCAAGAATAGTTATGTATCCACCACCAAACAAATAAAAATCTGGTGAACTAACATCTTTTGTCAATAAGTCAATATCAATCGTCATTCCAACAACCGCTTCAACTCTATCTTGATGTTTAATTGGTATATTCATAGAAAATACAAAACGTTCTTTGCCTCCTAATCTAACAAAATTTGGCGGACTTATAGATGGTTTGCCTGTCTCTATTGCCTCTTTATATCCTTTCATACCCAATACACCATTAATATCTTCAATAGTCTTAGCACCACCTGGTTCATACACATTATCATCTTGAACTAGTATTACATTATTTTTAATAATTTGGTTATAGCGTGAGTTCTCTGTGATTATCATATAACCATAATTAGCCCAAGTATTTTTATCTACCATACTAATGATTTCATTTTTAAGTCGAGTGTTAATATTATCCTGTGAATCCTGTCTGATATATGCTCTTTGTAAATAATCTTCTATGTTAGATGATGAAATATTTAATACTGCAAAACTCTCATTAATACGACCAGTTAATAGATTTGCTACTCTTTTTGCTGCATTCTGCATGATAATACTAGAATTTTCAATGAATAGCTTTTTATTATAGTAAAATGCTATATAAGTTGATATTGCTAAACAAATTGTTATAGAGATAAATACAAAAATAGTAATTTTTGTTCCTAATCTTAAATTGTGCAAAAAGAACTCCTTATGAAAATAATTATCTAAATTAATATATTTTAGCAAGATTTAATAGATTTGAGTGTAAATTTTTATGAAAAATTCATTTTTTATTATAGGCTTAGGTAATATTACGAGCAAATACCTATTAACTAGGCATAATGTTGGTTTTTTGTGTTTGGAGTGTATTAGTGGAATTTTAAATGCAAATTACACAAATGAAGCAAAATGGCTAGGTATGGAAGGTTTATCTAAGGCTATGATGCCTCAATTGAAATGGAGGAATGATAAAAGACTTGATTCCATAATAGCTAGCATTCCTTTAACTGATTTTATAGCACCTCTTGGTGACTGTGTATATACGTTACAAAATCTTTCTTACTTTAAGCAGGACAGTAGTGAGGCAATGCAACAAAGATTTATAAATCTATCTAAAATAAACGACATAAGCTCTTATCAGGTTATTCTTGCTGCTCCTACTACATTTATGAATAATAGTGGGATAGCAGTAAGGAAGATTCAAAGTATGTATGATAATGTGCAAACAATAGTCATATATGATGATTTGGATACTCCATTTGGCACTTTTAATATAAAGCTAAAAGGAGGAGATGGCGGGCATAATGGGATAAAATCTATTAATGCTCATTGTGGCAAGGAATATCTAAGAGTAAAGCTTGGCATAGGAGCGAATCTTTTTGCTAATCAGATAGCATTTAATAAGGTTAAAGATATGTATGATGATTTACTAAGCTTTGATTTTTTGAATGAATGCTATTCTTTTGTATTATCGAGCAGACTAAAAAATAATAAGCAATTCAAAACTAAGACATTCTTTAAGATTCTAAAACAGCATATAATAGAGCAAATTAATTTAAATGAATCTAATAGAGAAAAAATTAATGAGCAGATAGATATATTACTTATGGATTTTATCCACACCCATAAGACTCTTGGGCAAGATGTAGCACGTTATGTGCTATCGGATTTCAATATGTTCGAGATGGCTTTACTGCCTAGCATTCTCAAATATGCAAGCTTTAGCATAATGTGCTTAATCTTTGATAAGATAATATCTGGTAGCTTTAGCTGTGTTAATTCGTTTAATATCAATTATAAGTAGATAGAGTGTAGATATGATTAGCAATATGTATTTTTGGTTTATTGCCTCTAGATTTCTAAAGCCTACAGTGTCAATTTTTTTTGCTATGGAGTTCTTTTTCGTATGTATAGATAGTTTGCAATATATTGACAGAATACCAAATTCAGCAAATCTTATTATGTTGTTTTTAGTATATGATGCTATTTATGCTTTAAATTATGTTTTTCCTATATCACTTTTACTTGGCTTAATTGTATTTTATCTAACACTTATAAAGAGTAATCAGTATATAGCCCTTTTGTCGTTAGGATATTCTAAAAAACAAATAGTATTTGTGCCTATATTTTTTATTACCCTGTCTGTAATGGGTTATATAGGGCTTAACTGCACCTCGTTTGCATATGCTGAAGAGAGTGCTCAAAGTATGTTAAATAGAAGCAATAATAGTTCTATATTAAAAGATTTATTTATACGATATGGAGACTGGTATGTGTTTTTTTCTAAGATTCATCCTTTATTGCAAAAAGCAGAAAATATAACCTTGTATCAAACTGCTTCTTCAAATAATGATAGAGAACTTGTAAGGATAATAGAGGCAGATGAGGGGTATTTTCATAATAATGAGTGGAATCTAATCTCACCAAAGGTAATTACATTGCCTAATATATATGAGTTAGGGGCTAGTGGGTTAGCTATTGAGGAAAAAGATAGCATTACAACTTTAGAGGGATTTAGACCAAAGATACTTGATACCATATATCAAAATAAGCCTTTAATTTCCATTGTTGATGCTGTTTACTCATTGCAAATATTATGGAGTGAAAAGTCTGATACAAATAGAGTAAGAGGCTTGCTATATACATTGATATTAGTGCCATTTTTTATTCCTATGTTAAGTATTGTAATTGCTTATTATATGCCACCTCTAGCACGTTATGGTAATATCACAATTATAGGTATATTGCTTAGTGTTTTGTCTTTAATTATTTGGGGTATCTTTTTTTCAATAGGTAAATTACAAGCGCAAGTATCATTTTTACCAGAAATTGGAATATTAGTGCCTCTTTTTACATTATTTGCAATAAGCATTGGTTATTATTTCAAGCTAGACAAGATATGAGATTTTTAGTCGTTTTTATGGCTAATTTATCCTCCCAATGGGAGGAGTTTTCTAAAGGATAAGCCATGAAATACAATAAGCGGTTGGTTTTTATTATTGAAAATCTAGCTTTGCTACTAAATCTAATCAACAATAAAAAAGGGCGGTAGCCTCCGCCCTTGGTGCGAATTATTATAAATACTTATAAACAAATCAATAACAAGAGTAAATAAGATTAACATATGTCATGTTTTGTTGTAAATATGATTTAGTTATGTTGGTAAATGTAGATTATAAATGAAATTTTTTAAGTTAATTTCTGAATTAGTAATGATTTTTATTCTTTAGCTTTAATGCTAGGCTTTTGTTTATAGTCGCAATATAAATTCTATTGTTAGCTGTAGAGAATCTTGGCAGAATGGAATCTACCCTAGTTTATATTCAGTCTCGAGATATTTTGTATAAATCTTAGATTTATGGAAATCCTCGTTATCCATCATTCTTATATGGAATGGAATGGTAGTTTTAACGCCTTGTATTGAAAATTCTTTTAGCGCGCGCTTCATTCTAGTAATTGCTTTTTCTCTTGTTTGCGCCCATACAATCAATTTGCCGATCATAGAATCATAAAACATAGGCACTTCATAGCCAGCATAGGCATGAGTATCTAATCTTACATTAGCACCACCAGGAGCAATCCATTCTGTAATTTTACCTGGACATGGATAGAATTTCTGCGGATCTTCAGCTGTGATTCTACACTCAATGCTATGACCATTAAGTTTTATAGAATCTTGTGGAGGTAATGCCTCTCCTTCAGCAATGCGAATCATCCATTCAACCAAGTCAAGACCGCTAACCATTTCGCTAACAGTATGCTCAACTTGCAAGCGCGTATTCATCTCCATGAAATAGAAATCCTTGTTATTGGAATCTAAAAGAAATTCAAATGTTCCAGCCCCGACATAATTAATATGCTTTGCTGCTTTAATAGCTGTATCAAGCAATCTTTTTCTTACTTCATCGCTTAATACCGCAGCTGGAGTTTCTTCAATTAGCTTTTGTTGTCTCCTTTGCATAGAACAATCTCTTTCGCCAATATGAACAACATTCCCATGTTTATCAGCTAAAATCTGCACCTCGATATGTTTTGGCTTGTTAATAAATTTTTCCATATAGATTGTTCCATCACCAAATGCGCTTAGTGCCTCACTCTCTGCTGCAAGATATAGATTCTTCAAAAATCCTTTATCAGAAACTACTCTCATTCCCCTGCCGCCTCCACCTGCTGCGGCTTTTAGAATCACAGGATACCCAATCTCATCAGCTATCTTTAGGGCGTCTTGGTAGCTTTTTAATGCGCCATCACTCCCTATGATAACAGGCACTCCAGCTTCCTTCATGCAATCTTTTGCTTTTGATTTGTCGCTCATTATCATCATGACTTCTTTGCTTGGACCTATAAATTCAATTCCATGATGCTCGCAAATCTCAACAAAGTTTTGATTCTCGCTTAAAAATCCATATCCAGGAAAGATAGCATCTGCCTCAAATAGCTCTGCTGCACTCATAATAGCTGGTATATTTAGATAGCTTTCAGCACTTTTTGCTCCCCCAATACATACTTTGGCGTCTGCAACCTTGAGATAATGTAAGTCTTTATCTGCTATAGAGTGAATAGCTATTGCTTGCTTGCCCATTTCTTGTATTGTACGAGTAGCTCTAAGAGCTATTTCACCACGGTTAGCAATAAGTATTCGTTGCAATTTTTTCTTTTGAACTTCTTTTTTTTCTTTCATTGCAATACCTTATATTTTCTCAACCATTACAAGTTTTGTGCCAAATTCTACGGGTTGAGCATCGTTGACTTCTATTTCTATGATTTTACAATCAAACTCGGCTTCGATTTCATTCATAATCTTCATTGCTTCTATAATTCCAATAGTTTGTCCTTTTTTAATCGTATCGCCTATGCTTACATAAGGCGCAGCACCAGGGCTTGGTGAGCGATAGAAAGTTCCTACCATTGGTGCAGTGATGAACTCTGCATTTTTGTTAGTAGGAGATAGAAGAGATTCTTGGGTGATTTTTGTCTCTTGTGTGGTTTGATTTACTGGCTGTATTGGAATTGCTTGGATTTCTTGTATTTGAGTAGTTTGGGCTTGATTCTTTATTTTTTTGTTCTTGTTGAGTTTTAAGGAGAAATTATCTTGCTGTAATTTTAATGATTCTAATTTGGAATCATTAAATAGCTGAATAATCTCTTTTATTTCGGATACATTCATCGCTCAATCCTTAATTAAAAATGTGTTAGCGCGTTATGATAGCATAAAGTTTGTAAAACGATGTATTGCGATTGGAATAAAAGCCTATAACTTAAGTATCCATAAATATTATTTAGTGGCACAGTTTGCATTATTATCTGTGTTTTTTATATTTGTTATGTTTTTATAATGATATATATGTTTATAATATTACATATTACAAAAACTATCTAATGCTTTTTGTATATTTATCTTATTTGTGATAATTCCAAACATATTTTTGTAATAATGTTGCATTAATGCAAGTTATTGAGATGGTTAATAGACTTGAAATTATTTACTACAATAACAATATTGCAAATTAATCATTCAAGGAGATTAAATTATGCAGAACTCCTTTCAAGATAGAATGTCTCAAGTAGGATATAATATTAAAACAAATCCTAAGTCTATTAAAATGTATGAGGCACAAAAAAGAAATATATATGTGTCAGTGGGTGATATTAATGGTGTAGGACTTGAGTTAATTTTACGTAATCATCATATAGTAGAGCAGTATTTTAATCCAATATACTGTGTTAGTTTTGACATTTTACAGCAAGCAAGCAAATTGCTTTCTATACCATTGCCCTCATCTATGCGAATAAGCGAAGTGGATTCATCTGACATCAGTATTTCTCCTAGGAATATTACAAAAGAGAGTGGGGCATATAGTTTTAAGTCATTTGAAAGCGCGCTTAGTCTAAGCATAGAGCATAAAACCGGGCTTATTACCTTGCCAATTAGCAAACATGCTTGGAATCTAGCAAATATTAAGTATGCTGGACATACGGACTATTTGCGTGAAAAATTTCAGAAAAATGCTATTATGATGTTGGGTTGTAAGGAAATGTTTGTAGCATTGTTTACAGATCATATCCCATTAAAAGATGTTCCAGCTCGCATTACGAAAGATTCCTTAATACAATTTTTGAAAGATTTATACTCTGCTATCATTTCTCAAAAAATTCTAAAAGAATTTTCTAAGCCAAATATTGACAAAAGCAAGCTTAGGGGCGTTAAAGATATATTGCGTTCACAAATATTACACTCTAAGATGATAGCTAGGTTGCTTAAGCCTTATAAGAATTCTTCTTCTAAAATAAATCATTTAGAAGATGAGTATATAAAGGAGGTTTTACCAAATCACGCCAATTTATATAAGATAGCAGTGCTAGGGTTAAATCCACATGCAGGGGATGGCGGTGTTATCGGAGATGAAGATTTAGTCATTGGCGAGTGTATTCAAGAAGTTAATGAAATGCTTCAAAAAGAGGTTTTTGTAGGACCAATCGCGCCAGATTCTGCATTTACACCTCATAATAGGCAGAAATATCAAATATTTGTAGCAATGTATCATGATAGCGGACTTAGTGTATTAAAGGCATTGTATTTTTACAAGAGCATTAATATTAGTCTTAATCTCCCAATTCTTCGTGTAAGTCCAGATCATGGCACAGGTTTTGACATTGCATACTCTAAGAAGTCTATGTTAGATTCTCGTAGTTATTTAGAAAGTGCTCATTTTATTACTTCTCATATATAGCTTAAGATTACTCTCAAAATATTTCATTACAAGATTTTTTATTTGATATTGGCACTTAAATGAGCCTGTAATTTTATATGCCAATGGTTTGGACATACTGTGTCTAGTTGGCTATATTTTAATATATTGATAAAGAAACTTATTATTTATTAATTATAATTTTAATATACAAAATTTTTTTGGTTATATTATAATGATATAATTTGTTATTATTTTAAGTAGAAGTTATAAATATGTTGCTAGATATTATTAATCCTTTAAAAATGCTAAGGTTAAGGATAGTTTTATTGTTTACTGTATTCTTTTCATGTCTATGCTTAAGTCAAGATAGCGACTATTCATTAGCACAAACGAATCTTTCAAAAGTAGATTTTGTGGAAAACTCTAGCGATCAATATATGCAATTTCAAGCTCCACAAAGTGTATCTTCTTACAAATTAAATGCAGTAACTACTATAGGAGAAATCCAAAGTTTAACGCAAAAGAAATATCAAAGTTCAGCAGTAGTAAGTAGCCAAGTAATAGCTAATAATCCAAGCGGAAACGGGGATATTACTAGTATCCTTAAGGTCTTACCAAATGTGCAATTTGATACTTCACAAAATAGAAGCACAGCACCAGGCGAGATTGATCCTGCTAATGTTAGCATTAGTGGAGGGCTTTTTTATCAAAACAATTTTCAGCTAGATGGATTTAATATGAATAATGACATAGATCCAATTGGGGGCACGACACCTGGTAGTGGTGGAGCAAGTCAAGGCATTAGAGGTAGTAGAAGTCAAGGCTTTAATGTTGATACTAGCCTGCTTGAATCTATAGTTGTGCAAGATTCTAATATTTCTGCAAGTTATGGAGGCTTTAGTGGTGGAGTGATTGAAGCAAATATTAGGAAACCTAGAAAAGGATTCCATACTAATATTAGCTATCAATATACAAGTGATAAGCTAACTCAATACTATATACATGATAGCGCAGAAGCAAGCTTTGCTACTTCTAGTGATGAGAATTATCAACCAAACTTTAGCAAACATCTAATTAAATCGAGCGTTGAGGGGCGTATAACACAAAATTTAGGAATATTAGGCTCTTATACTACAACAAGAAGTTATATACCTCTTAATTCATATTCTAGGACATTTTCTAATGGAATAGATGTAAATGATAAAAGAACTCAATCAAGAGTTAGTGATAATTACTATGTCAAGGCTACATACAATCCAATAGAAAATCTAAATTTAGAAGCAAATCTTGGTTTTATACCGCAAGATAATACTTACTACATCAATATAGCCAAGGATAGCTCTTATACCATGAAAGGAGGTGGTATTCAATCTGGGTTAAAAGTGCTACTTGATACGAAATTTGGTCTATGGACTAATACTATAGGTTATTCTAGGCTTGAAAACTCAAGGCGAGGAGAAAAAAATTACTATCTCACATGGCAACAAAATGAAACCAATAAAAATTGGGCTAGAACTAGTGCTTTTTCTGTTATAGAAGGAAGCGTTAGTAGTATAGATCAGATTCAAGATAGCTTTAATCTTAAGTCTGATATGAAACTCGAATCTTATGATATACATATCACTATTCATCTTGTTTCAGTTGGTTTAGAGTTAGGCTATCAGCATGTAAATAGAGAAGTTATACAAGATTACTACTATACCACACAAGGCACATTAAATAACATCGGTTTGCTATCACAAGGACAAACGTGTAGTGGAGATATATTTGGACTTAACCTTTGTCATTTGGGTAAGCTAACAAATACAAATACGCCTAGTGGTGGCAATTCTCTTAAAAGTAAAGATATAGGACAATTTGCAAAGCAGCTAAATGTTATTCCAAGAGGTGGAGTAAGTCTAAATAATATATCCTATGGAGTTTATATAGAAGATGATATAAGCATAGATTTATCTAATTGGGGAGAGATGAATGCTAGGCTTGGCTTTAGGTTAGATGGAGATAGTTATATGGACAAGATTACTCTTGCGCCTAGATTTTCCTTAAATTATGTAGCACCTTATGGAATATCGAATGAAGATTACAAAAGCACATTTATATTTGGAGTGAATAGATACTATGGGCGTAATCTGTTTAGTTATAGGCTATATGATAGTATCATAGCAGCCACAAAGAGATATACTAGAGCAGACATCAATTCTAATTGGGTAGAATCTAATGTTTCTCAAAATTCTAACTTTAGATTTAATAAGCTAAATATACCTTATAGTGATGAAATTACACTAGGCATTAACCAAAATCTTTGGCTTTTAAATCTTACATTAAAATACATTCATAGAGAAGGTAAAGACGAGATTGTTCGTAGACAAAGGAGGACTGCAAGTGGAAATGCCCAGCAACTTCCCGGATATAGCAGTAATTATACGTTTTATACTAATGAGGGCGGGAGCAAAAGTGATGTAATAAGCTTTTTGCTAAGCAATAAAGATATAATAGAAACTTTTTCTGTGCGACATTATTATTTGCTAGCTATCGATTATACAAATACGAGACGAAGCTATAATATCTTTGTTTCTGATGATGCATATATTGACAATGAAGAAGTGCTATATGATGGGAAAGTCATAAGGTATCAAGATAGACCTACAGAGAATTTCAATTTCCCATATACATTGCGATTAAATACAACTCATATGTATAATGTCTGGAAAGCTAAACTGATTTGGAACAATTTCTTTAGAATCAGAGGTGGCTATGAGCGTATGGTGCTTCTTAACAAAAATAGCCCCGGATTTAATCCAAACTTTAATGGCAATCAATATGGTAAAATGCGTTTTGGAGCAGCATTTAATTGGGATATACGTTTGGGCTTTGAAATGAACGTCTATAAAGGCAATACGCTATATATGAATCTAGATATTATAAATGTGCTTAACACTAAAAATATTGCTACTCTAAGCCTAGCTAGCGGTGCGGCGGTATCTGGCATAGCTAGTAGCATGGCTGTGCCTGTATATGAGGTTGGGAGGCAGTTTTGGCTACAAGTTGGATATAGATACCGATAATTTTTGTTTCGCAGTTTTTATTTAGTTTTGTTAAGGTAATTAGAAAAAAGCCTAAACAAACTTAACCTACTGATTTTGATTCGATAAATTACCAAGCTTTTTAAGCTTTCTTATTTTTATACATAGATTTGATAGCCACAGAGCACAGATTAAATCTATTATAAGCATTAACAAAGCTGATTTACTATCAATATGGGCTATACTAAAATAAATTAAAGGCGGCAAAACAAGCAATAAGCATATACCAATACCCACTGACGAAATTTTCAAAAGTGATCCAGAGTATAAGTCTAGAATATACTTGCGATTGTAAATAACATACCAAAACATACAATAGTTTATGTGATATAAAATTCCTAACACATAAAACATAAATGTTGACATCTACCAATTCCAAGGTCTATTCAAAGTTCCATGCCAAATAGGTGAGTTGGGACCAGTAGGTGCATTAGCAAATGCGCTATATCCTATATAGCTTATTAGAAGTGGCCAAAATTCACCTTTTGTATCTTTCATCTCTTGGCTATCAAGCAAGACTACATTAACCTCATTTGTGTTGTTGGATAGAAAGTCCATATCGCTTTGTGAAATAGAGGACACTTTATTTGTAGCAATCTGTGCTTCAAAGCTATCTTGTATATTTTTGGCTTGTGCAAAACTTAAACTTAAAATTGAACTAATAATGTTTTTCATTCATTCTCCTTAAGTATTAATATCAAATTAAATAATTTCAAGTTAGTACCTCAAGAACGATGTCAATTATTTGTGAAACAGATATATTGATTAAGACTTAAAATTATTAAGTCTTATTTCATATTAACATACAACTTTTTCAGAGTCAAGCATTTTTTGTTAAATTTATGCAAAAAAGTTATATTAAATCTAAAAATGTATAGATAATGTATAAAAATGCTTGAAATTTCAGTAAGTAGTAATATTAGTGTTACTCAAATATAGAATCTAATAGCCCCTCAATAAAATCAGATTCCCTAAATTCAATCATTTCATCTGCTTGCTCTCCAGTTCCTAAGAATAATATAGGAAGCCTAAATTCATGAATGATGCTAAGTATAGCCCCGCCCTTACTTGTGCCATCCATCTTAGTCATAATAATCCCATCTAGCTTTAATGCCTCATGAAATATTTTAGCTTGCTCTATACCAGCAGCCCCTTGTGTGCCATCAAGGATTAGGATTCTATGAAATGGTGCAGATTCTAAAGCTTTATCACATGTCTTAGAAATCTTTATAAGCTCATTTTTTAGATTGGTTTGATTTGGTAGTCTGCCTGCTGTGTCTATTATAGCATAGTCCATATTGCGAGATTTTGCGGCATTTATAGTATCAAATGCTAGCGCGCTTGGATCGTGTGCATGTTTTGTAGTTATAATATCTACTCCTATTTTCCTACTCCAAAGCGTAAGCTGCTCTATTGCTGCTGCTCTAAATGTATCTCCTGCACCAAGTATTACTTTCTTATTGGAATCTTTAAATCTTTTTGCAAGTTTTGCAATGGTGGTAGTCTTGCCAGCACCATTTACGCCAAATATTAGATACACTACAGGTTTTGCTGCAATTTCTTCAAACTTCACATTGTCATAATAGCTTTCTTTGCGAAAGAACCTTGTTAATGCCACTCTTAACTCATTTTTTGTTACTGTTTCGCCCAGATTATTTAACATTGCTTCTATGATTTCATAGTCAATATCAGATTCTATTAGCACTTCTTCTAATTTCTCTTTACTAATTTTGCTAGTTTTTTTGCCTAAGAACTTAACAATATTGTCAGATGTTTTTTTGAAAAATGAAAACATATTATTCCTTATTTGTATATGAATCTAGTAGTAATAATATATCGTTATCAAGTATCTCCTCTAGGATTGGTCCCTCGTAGCTTTGAATGGTTTGTGCCTGCTTATCCAATAGTAATAAAAATGGTGATTTAGAGTCTCGTATTTCGATATTTAATCCTCTTTTTATGGAATCAAGTAAATCAAATATCAAGGCTTCATTGCTTATTAGTAGCCAAAAATTAGGTTCTTGTGTCCCAAGTAAGTCATGATAAAGTTTGGCATTTATGTGCTCTGTAGTAAGGACTATGATTTGCAATGACTCTATTCTTGAGCCAAGATTATTTAGATGTGTTAGCATTGGTAGGCATACATTGCAATCAGGTGGGAAAGCTAGTAGTAACACGACCTTATCAATTGCTTTGTTTGCTTTATCGTAGATTTGGATCTTAAGCGGATATGGTGAAGATTCTTGTCTTTTTATTGTTAGGCTTATGGATTGATTTGTTCGTGCATTATTAAATTGGATTAATCCATTTTGTTGTGTGCCTTTAGATTCCTCTTCTTTTGTTTGACAAGCAGTAATTATAATTACGGCTAAAGCTAAGAGCATTAGTAAATATGTTCGTAGCATGAGTTCCTTTCGGCAAAATAATGTTACTAATTATACATTTTTTGTCTCTGGACTTAGTAGCCAAAAGATTAACAGCTATATGTTAATCCTACAGTCTAAAGCATATGTAATTATAGTCTCTATAGAATTAAGCTTATGATTTTAAGCTAGAAGTAGCTTTTAGATTTATATACAATCTTTGTAAAAATTTAATTTTTCTTTCTTGTGATTATAGTTGCTAAATCTTGCTTTGCTAGCAAGAGCTATAAGCATATAGACTTATATATTCTTATTTCCGTGAAACCTCTCATTTGATATATCTGACAATAAAGTAAAGAATTTCTTAGAGGCTTTTTCCATTGCTCTATAATCTCCAGCTATTTGTTTTGTTTTACTACCATTTCTAGCTTTTTTAAGTCCATTTAATGCATGATTATGGATAGCTTCATGCATTTCTACTAGTTTATTGTAGTTTTCTGAATCACCATAATCTGCCTTACCGTATTCAATTAGCCATTTGTTAAATAAACAATCGTTGGCATTTGTTAGATCTTCTTCTAAATCAGATGTGGCAAGATCATATGCATGTAGTTTAAATACAATATGGTCTATCATAAATAGATTTATGTTTACATATGAAGTTAATTCATCTAGTGATTTGCTTATTTCTAGTGTAGAGCTACTTATCTTATTAAGTATTTCAGAGAATCCTTGGATAGATTGACTAAATATATTCATTTTTAAGCTCATATCGTCTGAGTTTTTAGATATATTGTCTGTATCCTCTTGCAATGCAGATATATTTGCGCTAATTTCACTTGTTGCTTTTTGTGTTTTTTCAGCTAGTTTTCTAACTTCTTCTGCCACGACCGCAAAGCCACGCCCATGTTCTCCTGCCCTAGCAGCCTCAATGGCGGCATTTAGTGCTAATAGATTTGTTTGCTCAGATATGTCATTAATTAGATTTACTATTGAATCAATATCCGTAGATCTTTGGGCTAGCGTTTTTGTAGCTTGGTTATTTGATTCTATTAGAATTCTTAGATCATCTAGTGAGACCAATACTTTATTTGCTTC
This sequence comes from Helicobacter muridarum, assembly GCF_000765805.2. Classification (GTDB taxonomy): domain Bacteria; phylum Campylobacterota; class Campylobacteria; order Campylobacterales; family Helicobacteraceae; genus Helicobacter_A; species Helicobacter_A muridarum. Next base: position 14,148 of record NZ_JRPD02000026.1, read on the forward strand.
GTCTGCATGTATTTGTGATTCTTTTGCTGTTTCTTTAACTTCAACATTCATTTCACCAAGTTTACTAACGCTTGATTGAAAACTTGTTTGGACATCTACTAGCTGAGTTGAATTTTCATTTACTTGTGATAGCTCAATATCTAATGCTCTTTTGTCTTGTAAGATTTTATTCTCTCTTATTGCATCTATACTCTGGTTTATTTTATATCCAATGCTAGCTAGGTTTGGTATCAATCCATCAGTCATAATCTTACGTTTAATTGTTGTTGCTTTATCTGCATAGTAGAAAGCGGTGCTAGTTTCTGAACTATAAGTCTGGATTTGGTCTAGTAGTTTATTGACTTTAAGTGATATATTACCTAATCCATCTCTTGGTAAATTAGTTTGTCTTACGTCAAAATTCCCTAGATTTATATTGTCTAGGAATTGATTTATGTCAGCTATTCTTTTATTCCATGCTAATAACTTACGGTAATTAAATATTAAACCTACAGTTAGTAAAATAATAATTAATATTAATAGTGATAATATCATTGGTTGTCCTTATATTTGCAAGGAGAATTCGCTTGCAGGCATAAAATAGCATTTTCATATGTATCGTTTTTAGAAGTAAAATGTTGATAAAGATACTTCACAGAATCATCTAATCCTTTTTTTTCTTGATTTTTTAAGTCTGCATATAAAGACTCTATAATTTTAATAGCATCTCTATTTGGTTTCCTCCTTACAGAGTTATATGCAATAATTTCATTTCCCACACCAGAGAAGCTAGGAGCAACATTGGCAAATACCCAATAATATGAGCCATCTTTTGCTAAATTTTTAACATAAGCATTAACTTCTATTCCAACTACTATTTTGCTCCATAGATATCTAAATATAGTTCTGGGCATATCAGGGTGTCGCACTATGCTATGTGGCTTTCCAAGCAGTTCTTTTTCGGTATACCCTGATATACTAATGAATTCTTCATTACAATATAAGATCTTGCCTTTTGGATCTGTTTTTGATACCAGAAAACCTTCTACTAATCTTTCTTTAGAATTTGCACGAGCCATAAAAATCCCTGTGTAAAAAAATGACATAAAATTCAGCTTTTAACTGGATTTGTTAAGTATATCAAAAAATATTGATTTTTTTATAATCATTTTTCATATTTTTAATTAATTATACAAGAACTAAATTTTAGTCTAATAAAATTATGTTTGTATATGATATTCATAATTTTATATCTTATTTTTGATAAACTTATGGACAATATAATCTACTATTTATAAATCAAAATTATTTTCATAATTATTATAAGGACTTTAGATGAATTTCTTTTCAAATCTTCGGATAGGAGTAAAACTATCTATAATTGTAATTGGCGTAGTGCTGGTATCAATGTTTATTGTATCATTTATTGTTGCCAATATTAGTAGCAAAATACTAACTCAAGAATCTGAAAAAATTATTAAAAATACATCATCAAGATATGGAAATTTAATATATTCTACATTATCTGACACTGTTATTTCAATTTCTACGGGGTCTAGAATTTTAAATAAAATATTAGGTAACTCTGCATTAAATGATGACTATACTATAAGTGAACAAGATTTAGTAGATATTGTATTTAGTATGGTAGATGCCAATGTAAATATTAAATACGGATATTTATATCTTTATGACAATCAATATGTTAAGCTTAACCAAAATTCTAAAGCTAAACTAAACACGAATGAACTTTTATTTACTGTTGATGATACACGTAATGTAACTTATAATACAGATATATTAAATCATTATGCATTTAAGCAGATTTTGCAAGGTTCAAATAAGATGGAATTTGGAGCACCAGGGAAACTAGGGAATAATAGTTTTGGTTCTTATATTGTTGTGCCTCTTATTGATTCTGGCAATAGAACAATTGGTGCTGTTGGTGTTTTCTTAGACCTTACTCGAATATCAGAGATTCTTGTTAGTAGAGATAAGAGCTTTGATGCAGAAGTTAGAATTGTGATTGATGACACAGGTGTAATCATATCACATTCTAATCCACAAGTCGTTGGGTCGGATTTCCTGCAGCGTCATAGCAGTTGGGATAAAGCAAAAGATTTTTATGACAATATCATAGCTCATAGAAATGGAATTTATGATTATTACTCTGCGACATACAATACAGAAGCTTTAGCTTATGTATTTAATGTTCAGATTCCACATACTGATAAATATTGGGCAGTGGTTACTGTAGTGCCAGAACATACTATATATCAGCCAGTAGACCATATACTTAGCACCATAATTTATTCCTTTATAGTTTCTTTAATTATTATAGCAATAGTAGTTTTTGTTTATATAAAATATAGTATAACAAATCGGATTATTGAAATTCAGGAATACCTATTTGACTTCTTTGCATTTTTAAGATATGAAAAAGATAGTGTTAGGGATTACAAAATCCTAAGTAATGACGAAATTGGTAAGATGGCTATCGAAATTAAGCGAAACATAGAGCTAACACGGTCAAATCTCAAACAAGATCAAATTATTTTTAAAGAGTCTATTGCTGTATTAGATTTGGTACAGCAAGGTGATTTCACACCAAGGATTTCATGTGATTCTAATAATCCAATACTAGTTGACCTTTTAAAATTGTTAAACAATATTCTAGATACCTTGCAAGTTAAAGTTGGTTCAAATATGAATGTTATAAAAAGGGTATTTGATAACTACAAGAAACTTGATTTCACAGATTTTATTCCTAACGCAAATGGTGATGTAGAAGTAACAACTAATATTTTGGGAGATGAGATTAAAAGCATGTTAAATACATCTGCCCAATTTGCAGATAGGCTAACTAAACAAAGTAATGAATTGAAAAACTCAATGAACAATCTTATGGAGTCAAGCAACAACCAATCAAGATCTTTACAGCAAAGTGTCTCGTCTATTGAACAGATAAATTCTTCAATGCAAAATATATCAGGCAAGACAAATGATTTAACATCACAAACAGAAGATATTAGAAGCGTTATTGGAATAATAAGAGATATAGCAGACCAAACAAACCTATTAGCATTAAATGCGGCAATAGAAGCAGCAAGAGCAGGAGAGCATGGTAGAGGATTTGCAGTTGTTGCAGATGAAGTTAGAAAACTAGCAGAAAGAACTCAAAGGAGTCTAGGAGAAATAGAATCAAATATTAACTTGCTTTTGCAATCAGTTAACGATATGGCAGAATCTATTAAAGAGCAAACTATAGGTATTACACAAATTAATGGTGCTGTTATGCAGCTTGAGAGTATTGTACAAGATAATACAGCTATAGCTAATAACACATATGCAATTACGCAGGATCTAAGTGGGGTAGCACAAGAAATTTTTGATGATGTACGTAAGAAGAAGTTCTAAATTACAAAATATTGGGTATTTAACTTATATTGTTGCTGCTTAGCTATATGTAATAATTGCTAAAGATTTTATTCTATCTAGTAATTATTGCAAGCTTAAACATAGTAATCATTGCCTAAAATTATAAGTTGTGTATCATTTTATCATTTTAAACTCTTAGACTAATGGTTTATTTTTCTTGCTTATTTGTTTTATACTTTTAGATTCTTAGTTTTGTAATTGAATAGTTACAAAATTATAATATTTACTATATTAGTAATAGAATGTTTCTATAATTTAAATTTAATCTGCTAAATTAATACAATAAATCATAATTACTTTTGAATACTTCCACATTGCTATTACCATAAACCTTATATTATAAATATTTTATAGATAAATCTAATGTAATCATTCTCACATTAACATGTTCTTTAATATCCTTGTCATATGTGAGTGAAATGAAACATCTATATTTGTATTAACTTTGTCGTGTTGAGTATTGTAAAATGCGATACGAGAGCTTTGAACTACCGAATTACCACAAGAGATAAATATCTTCCCTCAACTTGTCATATTGAGGTTTTGTGTAGCAAAAGCCGAAATATCTCTATAATTATAATTTTTATGAGATTTATTATTTAGAGATTCTAAACCTGTTAAAGCAGGTTCAGAATGACAAAGCTTTAGAGATTCTTCGCTTCGCTTAAAATATGGCGAGAGGAAGCCTTAAGGCATGAAAACATTTGAATCAGAATGACAAAGAGAGTCAAATTACAACGGAAGCGTAAGTGCTCAAATCCATCTAGCACAAAATATCTCTTAGATTCCTCTATATCAAGTAACCCAATAATGTCTATAAGCAATGTCCATTAATTGCATAAAATATAACTCTTAATTTTTACTATTTAAATATTTAAAGATTTTGGTTACAAAGTATTCAAATGCCACTTCAATTGTGCTTTCTCACACGTTTTTAGATTCATGCATAAGCGTTTATACTATGAGCTTGCTTTTCATAGCTTTTATTATAGTGTTTAATACCTATTACTAAAATGCTTGCTATACGAGCTAAGTAAACTCAATTATATTATACTTCCTAGTATTACAATAATATTTCTCATTTTCCTCTAAACTTCAAAAATTATAAGTGCTTGGATTTTCAATTAATTAATATTTAAAGGTATTTAATAAGACTACAATTTGGGTAATGAAAACTTAGAATAGTAAGGATCAACTCTTGTAATAACAGATAGTTTCTTGAAATTAATAAGAGTTGATGAAAATAAATTTTTAATGCTATTTATGTGACTCTAAATAGGCAATAGCCTCTAGAGCAGCTTGAGCTCCATCTCCAGCGGCGCAAACAACTTGCTTTGGAGCATCAACGCGAATGTCCCCGGCAGCAAAAAGTCCTTTTACATTTGTATGCATCTTAAGATTTACTTTTACTGAACCAAATTCATTTACATCGCAAAGATTAGAACCATCTTTTTGCTTTAAAATCTGATTATTCACATCATAGCCTACAAACTCAAATATTACAGGAACTTCTAATGTGCTAATCTCATTTGTGCTAAGATTTTTAATTTTTAGGCTTGATACGCCTTTCTCATCTCCACAAATTTCCTCTACTGTGTATGGAATTAGAAAGTTGATTTGCGGATTATTTCTAGCATGTTCTACTGTGATTGGTGCTGCACGAAATCCATCTCTTCTATGTATTAGATGCACCTTAGAGGCAAACTTTGTTAAATAAATTGCTTCTTCTATGGCGGTATCGCCACCGCCTAATACTGCTACTTCCTTTTTCTTATAAAAAAAGGCATCACAAGTAGCGCATGTGCTAACTCCTCTACCCCAGAATTCTTGCTCACCTTTTATATTAGATTTGCGCGGTCTGCCACCTGTGGTAATAATTACAGACTTAGATTCTATTGCTTCTTCACCTTTGCCGCTATTATGTATAATAGCGAAGTTAGAGCCTAGCTTTTCTACACGTATGACTTCAGACATATTATGCTTTAATCCAAAGCGAAAGCATTGCTCCTGCCACGGCTCCATAAAATCAAGACCAGATTTAATTTCTTTTACACCAGGATAATTTTCAATTTCACTGCTACCTGTAATTTGTCCACCCGGTGCACCTTTCTCAAACAATACAACATCTTTTATACCGCCTCTTGTTGCATATAGCCCTGCGGACAATCCAGCAGGACCGCCGCCAATAATAGCTAAATCTATCATTGTATTAGCCCAACAAAGCATTAAGCTTTTCTTGTAATGCAGGCTTAGAAGCCACGCCTACTAGCTGATCTTTTATTTCGCCATTTACCATAAATAGTATGGTTGGAATACTACGAATGCCAAATCTGCCTCCTAATTCCTCTTGTTCATCGGTATTAACCTTGCAAATCTTTGCACGTCCTTCATATTCTTCGGCTAACTCATCAATCACTGGTGCTAGCATTCTACATGGACCACACCAAGGAGCCCAAAAGTCAACCAAAGCTACACCTTGATTTACTATATCATCAAAATTATCATTTGTTAATTCTATATATTGTCCCATTCTATTCTCCTCATTAATTAAGAACTTACAAAACCGCTTATAACTGCGATTTCAAATCTAATGATTATAACAATATTTCGGTTAATGCCAAATAGCACCTATACGATGTCTTTATGGTCTAAAATAAAGTTATTAATAAATTTTATTATTTGATATTAAATATTTATAAAATCATTAGTTGTTTTCTATTAAAGCCTGCGGTAATTCCTAATGTTCCAAATCAAAATATATGATAATTTTTGTAACACTATAAAAATGGCAACTGCTTTATTCATATTATTAATATTAAAAGATTTTAGAATAGAGTAGAATAGATATTATGTTAAAACTTAAATATACTAAGAAATTCTTAGTCAAAATCATAGGGTTTATACATAATTCATATTTTCTATAAGGGAAGGGGCAAACTATGAGTAACAATACAATCACTCTTACTAATAACTCGACAGGAGAGAGCTTTAATTTCGATTTGATTAATTGCACTAGAGGACCAAAAGCCATTAACTTTAGCAAGCTTTTTCAAACAGCAAAATTATTCTCTTATGATCCAGGCTATGGAAGCACAGCAGGCTGTGAGTCCACAATAAGCTATGTTAATGGTGAAAAGGGAGAGCTGTTATACAAGGGAATTCCAATCCAAGATTTAGTAGCGAAATACAAATTTACAGATGTATGTAGGCTTCTCATTACAGACGAAGGATTACCAAATAATCAAGATGAATCCCTTTTATTTGACATAGAGCTAAGGCATAGAGGATTCTTGCATGAAAGGCTAAAAAGAGTATTTTCTGCTTTTCCTGATAAGGCTCACCCAATGGCAACATTATCAGCACTTATAAGCGTGCTTGCTACACTATACTATGATCACAAAGAAATGGGTGATGAAGATGATTATCAGACAATGGCAAGAAGAATTATTGCTAAAACAGCTACTATGGTTGCATTCTGCTACCGTCATAGTGTAGGAGCTTCATTCATTGAGCCAGACGTTGACAGAGGCTATGTAGAAAATTTCTTATATATGTTGCGCGCATATCCACATGGCAGATTCAAGCGCAAGTTGGGTGGTGAAGATGGCATATCCCCTGTTGAGATTGAAGCTCTTGATAAGATTCTTACATTGCATGCTGAACATGGGCAAAATGCCTCTACTACTACGGTTAGAAATGTAGCTTCTACTGGTGTTCATCCATATGCTGCAATATCTGCTGGAATTTCTGCCCTATGGGGTCCTGCTCATGGTGGAGCAAATGAGGCTGTATTAAAGCAATTAGATGAGATAGGTGATGTAAATAATGTAGATAGATACATTGCTAAGGCTAAAGATAAAAATGATCCATTTAGACTTATGGGATTTGGTCATCGCATATATAAGAATTATGATCCAAGAGCAAAAACTCTCAAAGCCTTGAAAGATGACTTGAATAAAAGAGGCATTACTATGAATGCTAGACTTGGTGAAATTGCCGAAAAAGTGGAGGAAGTAGCACTTAGTGATAGTTACTTCATAGAGCGTAAGCTTTATCCTAATGTGGATTTTTATAGTGGCATTATCCTAACTGCGTTAAAGATTCCAACCGAGTTATTCACTCCAATTTTCGTGTTGGGTAGAATGCCCGGCTGGTGTGCAAATCTTATTGAGCATGTTAAAGATAGCTCTACAAAGATTACAAGACCGCAGCAAGTTTACTTGGGTAAATAATATAATCTGGAATGTCTTTGTGGTTTTTGATTCTAGATATTTGGGCTTTATCATCAAATAACAAGACAGTAACATCAAAATATAGACATGATAATGTATGTTTGTCATGTTTAGATGATTAAAGTAAAAATTAAGAAATGAAGTTTTATAGTTATGCTTAACTTCTTGTAAATCTAGCCTTAAGTGAAGAATGTAAAATTAGGCAGCAATGACTAACTGAAAATGGAATTTAAATATAATAAATCTAGGCTCAATTCACCTTAATCTAATTTCTAACTAATCTTGTAAAATTTTGTATAAATCTTAATCTTGAATTTTTGTATTTTGCTTAAATTCACATT
>NZ_JRPD02000027.1 GCF_000765805.2 Helicobacter muridarum
GAGCTACTGCATTAGAATCTTGTTCTAGGCTTTTTTGAGTTCTTTGTATATTGGAATTAATTGCTTCTGCCATTCTGCCTAATTCGTCTTGGGATTTGATTTTAACAAGGGCTGGAGGTTGATTTGTTTCATGGTTTAGGTATTTGAAGCACTCTGAGAGGGCTTTGCCAATATTAGTTACTTGAATACTTACTGATTTGCGCATAAAGAATATGGTAATTAAAATAATAAACGATATAGACATCAAGGACAATATTAAGATTATATACACCAATTTATTAATAATTTGAGAAATAATATTATTTGGAATAAGAGTGATTATATTCCAATACTGTCCACTACCTTTAATAACCTCAAGAGACTTCATCTCTACAGTGCTATTTATTCCTGATGATGTAACATATGGGAATATTCCACCTCTACCCTCTCTTGCTGCAGCTAATATATCTTTTGAATATTGTGTAGGACTTATCTCATCTAATTTAGATCCTAAATAGCTCTGATTTTTATTAATAGCTATAATACCTTCATTATCTATCATAAACCTTTGATCATTAGGATAGACTGTTGCTTCTTTATCAAGAAAGGGTTTTCCAACAATATTAAAATCTACAAGACAGCCAAGTACACCAATTACTTTTCCATCCTTATCACGAATTGGTAAAGATAATCCCTGCACGAACATATCTTGATTCTGAAAATTTATTCTCCTAGGCTTAGAAAGACTCGGTTTATTGTCTCTGAATGCTTTCTGCACATCTTCAAATTGCAATATAGACCTATCTTCAATAAAGCTATAACTCTTAGTTCCTTTATTACCATCATTTCTTGTAACAACAACAATCTCTTTTTGCTCAGAATTGATATTTATCTTGGGAATATATAAATAAATCCAATTAAAGGTAAGAACATTGTTTGGCAAGGAAGCAATACTATCTAAAATATAATCAGTATTTTTTATATTGTCTTTTTGTACTTCTGTATTAATTATTGTAGAGCCAATTAGCATGGCGGTATACATTTCTGTTGCAGTTTCACTAAGCAAATTTATATATCTAGATGATGCCTGATTTAGTATTTTTGCATTTTGCTGTTTTAACTCATCTGCAGAAAACTTAATGATAAAAAATGACAAACACAAAATTGAGACAATAACTGATAATGAAATAATTAAGGATACCTTAGCTCCTATACTTAACTTAGAGAAAAACATAATCGAAATCCTTCAAAATATTAAATAAAAAATATAACAATTTATTAAAGTAGGGGACATAATTATTTTTTCAAAATATTTGAACTTTATTCAAATATTTTGAAAAAATAATTATGAACAACAAACTTAGATTTATATACTATCAAAAAATATTAACTATAATTCAAGATAACTTAACATAAAGGCTAAACTTATGATAGTGTTAAAAACAGTAGCTGCCAATATACGTAATAATTCAGCCTTATGTTTTAAAACTGTCTTACTTTACTTTATTATTTGCTTATTTGGATATCAATTGTTTGCTAATAATGATTCTAATGATATAGAGCTTAAACATACTTTTGGTATTAAAGGCGCGTGGCAAAGAGTATTAAGTATAAATGAATCTATACGTCTAGAAATGTTAAACACACAAAAAGCTAAAAATCTAAAGTTAGAAGCTAAGCTATCATTCTTACCTGAAGTAAATCTAAGTGCAATTTACATTCATCTAGACAAGCCTTCCACAATAGATTTAATCCAAGATAGAGCTGGATTTAATCAAATCCAAGCAGGTATAGGAAATAATCCACCGCTATCTAATATACTGAATATCATAGGTACGCCTATAACCATATTAAAGCAAGATTCTATATTTAGCGCGCTAAATATCATATATCCACTATACACTGGTAACAAACGACTAATGGGAGCAAAGATTGCTAATGTGCTTGCAAAGGACTCTCATGAGGCATTACGACTTAGGGAATTAGCTACATTTGAGGAACTAGTAGGAATCTATTACGCTGTAATACTAAATAAGGAAATACTACACTCATGTATGGAAATAGAACAAAGCGCATATATCCATTATGAAAACGCAAAGAAATTAAATAAACTTGGACAAATTGCAAGACTTGAATTACTTGCAGCTGAATCAGGATTAGACAAAGCAAAAAATGCAACCTTAGCTGCAAAAAATGCGTTAGAAATTTCGCAACTAGCACTTGATAGCATATTGGGGAGCAATCAGGCAATTCCCATATCAAGCCTATCTTTTCAAACATACATATTAAAAAATGAGCAGCACTATATAGATATGACTATGCAAAACTATCCAGCTCTTAAAATTGCAGCAAATGGGAGACAAATAGCAGATTACAAAAGATATATAGCATTTGGTAACTTTATGCCTAAGATAGCTGCATTTGGTTCATATATGGTTACAAGTAGCGATCAGAGATTTCGTCAGATTATGCCTAATTGGTTAATTGGCTTAAATGCTAGTTGGTCTATTATCTCTCCTAAAGGAAAATTTCCACAATATCAAATTGCAAAAATAGAACAAATCCATGCTGATACTATGGAATCTAAGGCAATAAAAGACATGCAATTGCTTATAAAAAAGAGTTATAAACAAGCCATCTTCAAGCATGAAGAACGTGAAAATTTAGCTTCAAGTATTATGCTTGCTAGGGAAAATGTGCGATTGCAAGAAAAAGCATTCTTGCAGGGAATATCGACAAGCAATGAAGTTAATGACGCAAGAAATGCTCTGCTTAGCATACTAGTAGAACAGCAAAGATTAGCATACGAGGAGATTATATATTTAGCAAAGCTCATGGCATTAAGCGGAGAGATTGATGAATTTTTTAATATTGTAGAGAAATACTGATGCAATCTCAATTTACTTTACAAAACCTTTTTGCTTACTAGTTATGATTATTAAGAGATTTTACTTATTTCACTTAATCTATAGGGAAAGCTAATATTCAAAGATACCTATTTTACACAAAGGACAAATATGATTCAAAATAACAAGAAGATATACAATACTATATTTATAGTCATTATATCAGCTTTTATTATAGCTTGGCTAGGAATCACATTTTATAGAGCATATGCTCCAAAGCCTCAAGTTTTACAAGGACAAATTAATGCACGCGAATATTCTGTTAGTTCAAAGCTAGCAGGCAGGGTTGATGAGATATTTGTACATAAGGGTGATAATGTGCAAAAAGGTGATGTTATATTTACCATAAAGAGTCCAGAATTAGAAGCAAAGATGACACAAGCAAAAGCAGGTTATGAGGCAGCAAAAGCCATTAACCAAGAAACACACAATGGGTTAAGAAGTGAAAGTATAGAATCTTCCAAAGGGATTTGGCAAGCAGCAAAAGCACAAACTGAACTAGCCAAAAAAACCTATGAACGCATAGAACAATTATATAGCGAGGAAGTAGTAAGCCTACAGAGAAGAGATGAGGCTTATGCTGCTTATCAGAGTGCTAAGAATAATGAGAGTGCAGCATATCAACAATACAAACTTGCCTTAAGTGGAACAAGAGATGAGGCAAAGGAGGCTACAAGACAAAAAGAAATAGCAGCATTAGGACAAGTAGAAGAAGTGCAAGCATATGCCAATGATATAGAAGCTCTATCTCCTGCTAGTGGAGAAGTAAGCAATATTCTTATACGCAGTGGTGAGCTAGCACCTAGTGGGTTTCCTGTAGTTACTATTGTAGATTTGGAAGATTCTTGGCTACGTCTTAGCGTAAGCGAAAATTATCTCTCAAGATTCCAAAAAGATAGTGAATTTGTTGGATTTATCCCATCATTGCAAAAAGAAGTAAAGTTTAAAGTAAGTCATATATCTGTTATGGGAGATTTTGCCACTTGGAAGGCTAGTGCCAAAGATCAAGGCTATGATATGAAGTCTTTTGAGATAGAGGCTAAGCCTTTGCAAAAGGTTCAAGGACTTCGCATTGGTATGAGTGTGCTAGTTACATTGTAGTGTTATATAGAAGTAATTTGTTTGGTGTTTTTAATTTCAATCGTTAGGACTAGATACTAATCTATGAAGTTTATTCGCAATAAAAGGAGAAATATGCGACTTATAACATGTGCATATAGAATCTGTGTTTTGTTTCCATTCTTATTGCTTTTTAGCATTGCTAATGAAGCAAATTGGTTAGATATAAAAAGCCTGAAAGCCAGTTTCAAACAAGAAATAAGAGGTGAGAGAGGTGCAATTCCGGCCATATATCAAGGCAAACTATATGCTAAGGATAACAAGGTTAAATGGGAATATAATGCTCCACTTAAAAAAGAGGTGTATTTACAAGGAGATAGTGCGTATATATATGAGCCAGATTTGAAGCAAGTAACAATAGGCAGACTAAAGGAAAATGTGGATTTCATTCATATTATAAAAGCAGTAAAAAAGAATGATAGAGGTGAATATGAGACTACAATAGCTGATACAAAATACACTATCACAGCCAAAGATTCAAAGCCTTATTCTCTATCATATAAGGACACATTAGATAATCAGATTCTAATTATTTTTGATAATGTAGAATTAAATGTGCCAATAGATTATAAGGTATTTGTATTCGATCCACCAAGTGATGTTGAATACATCGATGCCTATTAGGTTTATTTGCCTTTGTGGATTCTTATTTTATTTATTCAAAGCTTTAAGTTTTGGTTTATTTGTCTCTGATGTCCTTTGACATTTAGCCTATGATTTATGAGCGGATATTATATAAAGAAGATAGAATGCAAAAAGCTATTTATCAAACTACTTGCTACTTATTTCTCGACTTTTAAGCTCATCTAGATACTTTTGATATAGCTGTATATCTTGTTGCATCTTTGGTAGTGCCTGAATCTTAAAATTCTTTATATCGTCCATAGCTCCTAGCACATTGTCAAACGCATTTTTTATCTTTTCCATATCAAGCATTGCATTACTAGCTCCCTCTTGTATAGCTTTGCCTTGATCACGAAGCTTTTCACTAGTGTGTGCTATTAGATTACTTGTTTGTGTATTGATGTTTTGCACAGCACTCAATACCCTTTCTTGTTGCTCCAAGCCTTGAGCTGTAATAATTGCCACATTTAGCGCATTTAGAGTAACGGATTTTGTTCTATCAACACTGCTTGCTAGCTCTTTATTGTTGTTGATTAGTGCCCTTAGAGCAATCTCACCTTGCTTATGTACTAGGACTTGCTGCTGTAAATCCATGATTCTTTGCTTTAATGGGAATAAAATATTTTTTTGTATTTGCTCTCTATTTTCAAGTGTGATTTCTAAAGGATCTTTATCAACGACCAAGTGAACTTCTTCGGGCTGCATTAAGGCTTGTTGAGATTCTATTGGCTCGCTAGATTGGCTTAGATTTTGCGATGATTCTAATTGCCCACTTGTAAGTATGCCATTATTAGCAGAATCTAGTTGTTGCATTTTGGATTCTAAATACGCATTTGCCTCATTTGCCTCTTGAAGCTTTTCGCTAATGTTTTTCGCTAGCTCGGCGTTCCTATTTGCTTCTATCTCTAGGGCAACATTGTCCCTTAGTAGTGTTTGCTTACCTTCTTCTAACTTTTGAAGTATTTCATTTAGCACTGATTGATTATCTTGGAATTTAGAGAAATACTTTTTCATGCTATTTTGTGCCTTACCAAATAATCTTTCAAAGAATGTGGGCTTAAAATTGTATGGATTCATAGAATCAATATTTTCTTGTAAGGATTTCAAACAATCAAATACCACTTTATCCCTACCTTCAAGACCAGCTAGACTACCTTGTGCACTCTGTGCTATCTGCATGCTCTTAGCCCTCTCTTGTTCAGCAAAATTATCAACAATATCTCGATTGATGTTTCCTTTGGAAAAGGCATTTTGCAGTTGAACGATAATAGGATTTGACATATTGCACTCCATAAATAAATAAGCTAGATTCTATCATAAAATTACTCAAAGATTTTTGGCATACAAATGGGCTACAATTAATAAGGATTACGAAATGGACAAACTAAAGGAACTCCTAGATTTTCAATATCTTAGGTTTAATGCAAAAGAATATTTGGACATTCACCCAGACCCAATAAGTATTGTCAAGGGCTTTGTAGGTGAGAAGTTTTTAAGCGAAATAGCATTTATTTGCGCTTGTTACTCATACGGAAATGCAAAAGTCATTGTAAAAAATCTAGCAAATATGCCATTTCATATTTTTACTAGATTTAGCGATTATAAAGAATGTGGGACTTGGAGAGATAAAGTTTCGAGATTACTTATACAATCAATTCAATCAATGCCTATGGAATCCTTTCCATATTATAGATTTCAAACTAGGCTTGATACAAAGATATGTTTTCTAGTTATTGCATATATAATAAGAAAAGGTGGAATCTACAAATTATTTTTAAGCGGATATTTGATTAATTGTAATGTGCTAGATGGCATTAGAAGCATTCAAGATGCGTTAAAAGAAATCATTTCTAAGGAATTGCAAGAAGATATACAAAATAGAGATTTCTTAAATTCACAATATGTATTAGAGTCTAAAGGCTTACAATTTCTCTTTGGCAAGAAGGGCGCAGATTCTGCATTAAAACGTTATAACATGTTTTTGCGTTGGATGGTTAGACGGGATTACATTGATCTGGGCATTTGGGATAAAGTAGATTGCAAGGATTTAATGTTGCCTGTTGATACACATACATTTAGAATCTGCAAGGCAATTGGATTATGCAAAACAAAAACAGCTAATTACAAGGCAGTAGTAGAAATCACAAATAACTTAAGGAGATTTGATAGTATAGATCCTGTAAAATATGACTTTGCATTGTATCGCATAGGACAGCTTGGAGACAATGCGCTTGAGGACTTCGTAATAACAAATAATAAAGATGAATAGCATAATGAATTTAAGCAATCTAAGCTCATCTTATAAAGTGTTGTTTAAAATCAAGGCGCGCCAATGTTGGGCAAATAACGTGTAGGGGAGAGTTAGGGATTTAGAAATCAAAGTGAGTGTAAAATTTTAACTTTGTATAAAGAATCCTATTGTTATTGTTATGTTTAAATCAAATATTTTGCTATTCTGAACCTAGCTTTATAATATGTGAAGAATCTTTTCTTATTCTTGTTATGTTTTAACGAAGTGAAGAATCTCTGTTGATGAGATATTCTGGCTTACGCCTTCAACATGACAATGGGGGCACAACAATAAGTATTTTGCGCAGTTAAGTCTCATATTTATTCTTTTTCTTGTTTATTCTTTTGTTGGCATTATATAAAGATTCTAGAAAGATAAAATATTAATAATCTAAGCAATAAGAATAGCTCAAAGTAAGAGTCATTAAAGTAACATTAATATCAACTAAAAGCAGTCTAACACGAAATTTTCAAATTACAAATAATATGCAAGTTTTATCATAATACACTAAAAATTACTAAAACAGAAATATGTTAAGAATCTTTGGCAATCACTTTTAACTTTAGTGAGGCTTGCAACCCATGCCCCAATTTCACATTTGCATTAAAAGCTCCTAGAGTCTTAATCTGTGGTAATTCGAATAGCTTTTTATCTATAGTAATTTTATGTTGCTTCTCTAATTCGCTTGAGACCTCATCTTTAGTTAGCGAGCCAAAGAGATTATTATTTGCACCAACCTTTTTTGCTATTTGTAATTCAATCCTTGAAAGAGACTCTTGTAATTGTTTTGCTTGAGCAATTTCTAATGCTTTAGTTTCAGCTTTCTTTCTTTGTTCTGCATTATATTTATTGATTACTTCTTTGGTTGCTAATTTTGCTAAGCCTTTAGATATGAGGAAATTCTCTGCATATCCATCTTTGACCTCCTTTATTTCGCCTGCTTTACCTAGCTTTGCTACATCTTGGATAAGCAACACTTGCATTTGACACCACCTTTTGTATTTTGTTATGATTAGAATACTTAGATTCTAGCCAAAAATAGACAAAAAAGGACAGATTTGCAAGAGTTTCTAGGATTTCAATTTGAGATACTTTCCAAGCCGCACAACAAAAATTCATATATAAAGATTACCAAAGAGGGCAAGCTAGTCTTTAGCTATCCATCTAGATTTCCAAATAAGCTTTATAACGCAAAACAATACATCATGCAAAATCAAGATTACATAAGGAAAAATTATCAAGACTTCTTTCAAAAAAAGAATGCAAGGCAAAAGAATTTACAAAAATATGTAACCACATATTTGCACAAATATCCTAATTCACTAATTATATTTGACAAAGCTTATGAAGTCGATGGGCTAAGTATAGAGATACTATCTAAGATTCTCTATGATAAGAGCTATAAGTTGCTATGCGAAATGGCAGATATTATGAAGCTAGGCTTTGATGGATTAAGTATTAGTTATGCTAATAGCTATCTAGGGCAATGTCGCAATAGATATATTAAGATTGACTATCGAAATGTATTAAGCCCTGAGCATTTACTGCGCTATTTAGTCATACATGAGCTAAGTCATATTAGATATGCCAATCATTCAAGTAAATTTTGGAATGAAGTCGGTAAATTCTATAATGAGTATAAAATAGCCAAAAAGGAAATAAAAATACTTGCTACAAATCATGCTGAAGTGCTAAGGCATTATAATTTACTACCAAAAAGCTATAAGAATTAAGGCATTTGATAATGTAAGCCTAGCTTAATCCCTATTTAATATATAATTTAGTATCTCTTGCATACCTATAAATCTCATATTTGTATTGGAATCTAGCGATAAGTCATAGCCCATCCTTTGTAATAGCAAAGAAAAAGAGCTTATAATTGATTCTTGCTTACTTTGCTTTATATCTGGGCTATTTAATTCTATTGCTATGTTGTTTGGGTTAGATTTTATAGATTTTGATTTACTACTAGATTCCATATCAATAAGTTTGATTTTACTAGATTTTTCCTTATCATACATATATTGCATAAAATACACACAACCTACAAGACTAAAGGGCATGTAGCAAATTTTAGAATCAATTAGTAATCGTTGCGCATATAAATCCAAATTAGGATATAGCTCAATTATATATTTACAGCCACTACTAAGTAGCTTTTGTATAATATCTCTTTCTACAGCTTGACCGTATCCAAGTAGTGCCACAAAACAAGGCATGCTAGCAATATTCTCACCTCTAAAAAACTCACATTCACGCCTACTAGAGTATATCTCTAGCAAATCTTCATTGCAAGATATATCATATAAATTTTTTGTCATTATTTGCTCGAGTATAGATTGCAACAAATCAAAACTTAATCCTTTGCTATCATAGAGCAAGCCCTTATTATTGCTTATAGCAATAGGCTTTGCATGTATAGAGTGAAGACATCTAACAAGCTCTAAGCAAAACTTGCTATTGCCCTTAATCGAGCAAAATTTATCTTTAAAGCTTAAACCTCTAGCTTTAAGCAAAAGACTAGCACAACTTAAAAATAAATTATCTTCACATATGCAAGAAAAATCACCAACAAAAAAACGCTCTATACAAGTATGATTGTTATATAATAAATCATTATCGATAAATTTCTTGACACTTGAGAAGTAATCACCATTAACACAATTATATGTAGAATCAAACAACATAAAATCATCTGATTCATTATTAGTTTCGTGCAAAACAATTATAATTGGCATATTTGAATGCAATGCTAAAAGTAGGCAAATAGCATATTGCAGACTAAGAACTGCTATGCTACTTATATCGCATTTGCCTATTAATGCTTCTACTAGCATATAGTCACCTTCGCCAAAAAATCCAAATATATGACTTTTGTC
The DNA here is from genome assembly GCF_000765805.2 of Helicobacter muridarum. GTDB lineage: Bacteria > Campylobacterota > Campylobacteria > Campylobacterales > Helicobacteraceae > Helicobacter_A > Helicobacter_A muridarum. The sequence goes on from NZ_JRPD02000027.1 coordinate 9,798, forward strand.
CTTGTTAGAATAAAAACTAGGTAAGAAAAACTCTAATTTTGCCTCATCTATCCTAGAATCAAATAAGTTCTCATATAAATACTTGGAAGAATTTAGAGATGAATCTTTAAGTGAGCTAAGGGATATCCTAGGTGGCAAATTTGCAATGGAATTGCTAAACTTTCCTATATGTGATTTGATGTCATCAGAGTTATTAATATTTTCTAAATGAGTAGTATCGCTAAATTTCATATTTATATGATTTATAAAGTCCTGTGTGGTGGAGTCTAAGAATGAATTATCAAAACTATTTTTTATAAATCTTATTATTGCTTGTGCGAATGGTTGATGTGTTTGCATTTATATATGAAAGATTTTAGATTTGATTGAATATTGTTTGAACATGTAAACTCTTGATTTATAGATTCTTTACACAAAAAATTATTGAATACTAATCTATCCTAAAAACCCTAGTCCATAAAGATTATAAATGAATCATATTAGTCAACAAAATCAAGTATAAACCAAAATGTATTCATATTTACAAGTATATTTATGGCTGGATTAATTTAATAATGTTAAGCTAGGAATAAGCCTTATAACCTAGACTCATATCTTCTTAACATATATAGACGTTTCAACATTTTTTTCTTAGCGTTGATTTTTTGTTTTTTGCGTCTCTCTGTTGCAGATTCGAAAAACCTCCTAGAGCGACATTCAGTAACAACCAAATTTCTATCAACTTGCTTTTTAAATCTTCTATATGATTCATCAAATGTTTCGCTTTCCTTTACTTTAATGCCGGGCATACTATCACCTACTTTCTTAAAAAATCAAAGCAATAATTTTAACAGAAAATCTATAAAAGCTATCATAATATTTTGATTACATGGGAGAGATATTAAAAGTATAAAAAGTATAATTATGTAAAGAAATTACAAAATTACTTAAGAGAGCATAATTATGCACAATGCAAAAATTAATACATTAAATCTTGATTTGTTTAAGTATTATTTACACAAATTACATAGCTCAAGAGAATAAATGTAGTTGTTGGATAATTAATTAAAATATTGCTTTAAATTTAAATGCGATTAGCACACAAACAAAGCAATAGACATAAATCATGGAGGTTACAATATCATGGTAAATATTGACATAGTCATAAAAGCTCTTAGAATCCTAAAATATGAGTGTGGAAACTTTTATGAAGTAAGAAGCTATTTAGATAAGGCTTTATCACGCCTACCGCTAAATCCTACTGAAAAGGATATAAGGAGAGTTATAGAGAATCTAGATGATAGATTCTATGCTGCTAGTAAGGAAGATAAGCAAATCGTAAAAGAAATTCTAACTGTATGCTTGATAGACTTGTTAATTAAGAAATAGCTTTATATATCATCTTCAAAATTCCAATATTTGGAGTTTATGTTACTTCATTATCTATTAAAATACTACACAAATTACACACTAACCTAAGCATACTTCTTAAATTCAAACTAAAATAAAAATCTATCAAATACCTAGATTAATGTATAATTTCCACATATCACAATCAATACAAAGGAATATTATGAAATGTATCATTTGTAATAGTTTATCTGCAAGCTATTTTACTACTGATTTTAATATACATTTTGGTGGTAAGCTAAAAAATCAGCTAGAAAAAAGCGAATATTATAAATGCAATAGTTGTGGTTTTACATTTTCTAAAGATGTTTATGAAATGAGCCAAGAATCTTGGTTAGAACTAAATGTAAAAGCTCATAGCCAAGGTGAAGCAGCACCTCTAAAAGATAGGCTAACAAATCAACCTCCATATCTAGCCCAAGCCAGTATGATAAATATGCTTATTAGAGATAGCATTATATACGGGGGGGGGGGGGGCAAATGTCCATAACCCCAATGTTAATTCGCAAAAATGCACATTAGCAAAGCAACAATACAATATACTAGACTATGCTGGAGGAGTTGGCTCTTTGGCTAGGATTCTCTCCAAATATTATGATATTGATGTGTTAGTTTATGAGGAATATATGAGTGAGTTCAAGAATGATGGCTTAGTAAATTACATACAAAGGGATAAACTAGGTAAATATGATGTAGTAATTAATAGTGCGATGTTTGAGCATATTACAAAAAGGGAACATCTAGATCATATTAACTCTCTAGTAAGTGAACATGGGACTTTAATCGTTCATACATTAGTTAGGGAAAATATACCAAAAAATCCAAATTGGTTTTATATACAGCCTGTGCATTGTAGCTTCCACACTAATAAATCAATGCAAATACTGATGAATGATTGGGGATATAGCCATAGCCTTTATAGTCCTATTTCAAAATGCTGGGTAATGTTTAAAATAGATAATCCAAGTTGTAATAAATTGGAGAGATATGCAGAAGATCTTAATTCGAAATTGCAGCAAAACTACTTCTTCTATAAAAAAGGATTTGTTGATTATTGGCTCGATTAAAAGAATAAAACCTAACTCAAATCAGATAATGTATAAATCTTTTATCATATTTAAGCCTTTAATCCTACTATGCTTAATCCTTGCCTAAGATAAATCTAAGAATACTAGGCATAATCAGTGCTCACTATCTCAATGTATAGGCTAGAAAGTTTGTATTTTGCTATTCAATAAATATGATTTTGATACAATTAAGATTTCAAGATTTTAGTGTTTGCTTCCTAGAGTATCCACGTTATATGTCAAGACATTAAGGAAATTATATGAATCTTATCATTTATCCAAATAATAAATCACTCCAAGAAGATCTAGACATTCAAGCTAGCGATAAGTCTCTCTCACATCGCGCTTGTATGTTTGCCTTATTTGCTAATGCAAAGTGTAAAATCTCTCATTTCTTACATGCAGAAGATACATTACGAAGCCTAGAGATTGCTAGGTTACTAGGACTAACATACAAAATAGAGTCAAACACATCAAGCCAAAATCAAGAATCAAAAAGCCAATCAACCCTTATACTAATTCCACCAAAGTCCACATTACAAACACCAAGAGATGTTTTATATTGTGGAAACTCTGGGACGTCCATGCGATTATTTGCGGGATTATTGTCTGGGGCAAATCTCTATGCAATCCTTTGTGGAGATAAATATCTTCATGCTAGACCTATGAAAAGAGTTGTTGATCCGCTTAGAGATATGGGTGCAAATATTGTTACTAGGACTATCCATCTAGATTCCACTACTAAGGAGCTAGCTCCACTTACAATAATTCCTAATACATCACAAACAAATGCCTTACATGGCTTAAACTATGAATCAAAGATCTCTTCAGCCCAAGTAAAAAGTGCTATGATTCTAGCTGCGTTGCAAGCAAATAGCAAATCTATCTATAAGGAAGTATCTCTTAGTAGAAACCATACAGAAAATCTCTTAATAGCATATCAAAGATATAATTACTTGCGGCTAGATTCTACTAGCATTCATATAGAGCCTTTTTGTGCATTTGACAACGCAGATGCTCCACTAAATGCTTTTGATATTGATATTCCAAATGATCCATCATCAGCTTTTTTCTTTGCAGTGCTTGCCGCTATTATGCCACAATGCAAAATCAGGCTAAAGCGAGTAATGCTCAATGATACAAGAATAGAGGCTTTTAGAATCCTAGAAAAAATGGGTGCAAATATAATCTATGAAAACATAAAACAAGATGTAGAAAAAAGCGGAGATATTACTATTAGCAGCTCTAGACTAAAAGCTATAGATGTAAGTGAAAATATAGCATGGTTGATTGATGAGATTCCAGCTTTAAGCATTGCCTTTGCTATGGCTAGTGGGACTTCTAGAGTCCGCAATGCTAGCGAGCTAAGAGTAAAAGAAAGCGATAGAATCTCATCTATATTAGAAGGATTGCTAGCTTTTGGCATAGAAGCATATGAATATCCAGATGGGTTTGATGTGGTAGGAGGTGAGTTGCGTTATGGCAGAATTGATTCTAAAGGAGATCATAGAATCGCAATGAGCTTTGCAATAGCCTCATGTGTAGCAGGGGGAGAAATTGGCGATTGTGAATGTATCAATACTTCTTTTCCAAATTTTATATCTATTCTATCGCAATTCACACAAATAACCAAGAGTGAATAAATATACAATGCCTATATCTAGCAATTTTGTGAATCTAAACGACATTATATTTCTAGCCCAAACTGACACAACAATAGGATTCTTATCTAAAAATAAAGCTCTAATCAACAAGGCAAAGGGTGCTAAACCTAGCAAAGAATTATTGATTGAATTTGCAAGTTTTAAAGATTTGTGTTATCGCACTCCTACATATTTTAGAGTCTTCATTCGTAGGGCAAAAAAAACATCTTTTGTGCTCTCAAAGACAAGAAGTTTTCGTGTAATCATGGATTCAAAACATAGAGAATTTTTAAAGAATGTAAACTATTTGTATTCCTCTTCAGCAAATCCCACTTCTAAAGGCTTTGATAGTGAGTTTGCTATAAAATGTGCAGATATTATTGTTACTGATTCACGTGGGCTTTTTTCTGCTAAAAGCAGCAGGATTCTAAAGGTAAGGGGCTTGCGTATAAAAAAAATTCGACATTAAGGTATATCCTTAGATGTCTGCTAAAACTAGAAAAAGAATTATTTAGAATCTAGAACAAGGAGATTTATGAGGCTTGATAAATTCTTAAATGCAGTCAATATTACAAAACGCAGAAGTCTAGCACAAGATATGTGTAAAAGTGGAGTAATTTTAGTAAATGGCATACAATCTAAAGGCTCAAAGGAAGTGCAAATAAATGACATCATTACTTTAAACTTCCTAGAATCAAGCACAAGTTACAGGGTGCTACAAATACCAACATTAAAGACAATACCAAAATCACAAAAAGATCAATATGTAGAAAGAGTTTTATAATGACTAGAGCAGCATTAGATAAAATTCTATCTAAAACTATTCCAAAATGTATATTGTTATATGGAGAGAGCGAATTCCTAATTAACTACTACTCTAAAATTATACAAGCAAAGCTAGCATGCAATGCACAGAAATTCTATTTTGAAGAGTATGTTCAAGATGAAGTTATTACAATGCTTGGGACAAATAGCCTATTTGGTGGAAAAAATGCAGTAATTATTAAACAATACAATACTCTAAGCAAAAATCAGATTCAAGCAATATTTTCAACCCTTGGACGTAATCCAAATAGCTATATGATTATTGAGTTATATAAATCACCAAATATTAGCGAACAAGAATATGCAAAGAGATTTAAGGCATTTAGTGCGTTATTCAGGCCAACTTCTAGTTGCAAGGAAATATACGAAGTTAGGCTTTATAATCCATTGCCCCACGAAATGCTACAAATCCTTATCAATAGGGCTAGAGAACTAAGTATAAATATACAACCAAACTTGCTTGAATATCTCCTCTCAATCCAACAATATGACATATCCATGGCATATAATGAATTGGAGAAATTCGTATACTATCCCGTAATTGATATTGAGTTAATCAACTCACTTAGCTATAGTTTAGGCAATGTAAACACAGAATCATTACTTGACTCCTTATTCAATAAAAAGACAAATCTAGCTCATATACTAAATACTTTGTATGATGAAGGCATAGATGATATGGAGCTAAATAGAGAGCTTAGTAGATATTTTTATATTCTCTTCAAACTATATGGGCACTCAAGGGCATATGGTAGCATGGATTGCAGGGAGGCATTAGGTTATCAAGCCCCATCACACATATTTGCTACATGGAGCAAAAGGAGCTTAAGACTTACTACACAAAAATACATTGCTATATTTGACATGTTAAATGAATGGAGAAATGCCAAGCTAGAAGGTAGCAATAGGGGTATACAATATTTAATCGCGATACAAGAGATTTTATGATAGAATTTTAGTTTTTACCTTGTCCTATTTCAAAGCGTAAGAAAATGGGACTTTAACCACAAGGAGAATATATGGCAGATGAAGCGCAATTAAGATTTTATGAAACTATGTTTATCATAAAACCTACATTAGTTGAAGAAGAAATAAAAGCAAAAATCGACTTTTTCAAAGATGTTATTACTAATAATGGTGGGCATATAGAAACATGTCTTGATATGGGAATGCGCCAATTAGCTTATGAAATTAAAAAATGTCAAAGAGGATATTACTTTGTTATATACTTCAAAGCTAGTGCGACTTTGATAAAGGAGCTAGTGCGACTTTATAAAATAAATGAGGAAATATTGCGCTTTATTGTAATTAGCTACAAGAAAAAGAAGTGGGAAAAAGCATGGCATACACTTGTAGATAGAGCAAATAAAAAGTCAGAAAAGAGCAGGGGTCTTAAAAAAGACGACTCTTCAAAGAGAGAAAATAAAGAACAAGAGCAGCAAGAGGATGATAATACAAAATCTATTGCAGATACCAACAATGAAAAAGAACAATTACAACAGGTCGAAGCACAATAGGACTAAGCTATGTTTAATAAGATTATCATTGTAGGCAATCTTACTCGCGACGTAGAGCTTAGATATTTAAACACAGGTTCGGCTGTTGCCACACTAGGATTAGCAAGCAATAGAAGATATAAAAAACAAGATGGCACACCTGTTGATGATACTTGTTTTGTTGATGTTACATTGTTTGGTAGGAGTGCAGAAGTAGCAAATCAATACCTAAGGAAAGGTTCTAAGGTGCTTATTGAGGGTAGACTTCATTATGAGACATGGCAGGATCAGCAAGGCATGAGACGAAGCAAGCACACAGTTATAGCAGAGAGCATGCAAATGCTAGATTCTAAACAATCTCAAGGTTTTAGCCCACAAGGTGAATATGCTCAAGATTATAACAATACTCCAAATGGAAGCTATGGTGCTAATAGCTACACAAACAACATGGGATATACTAGCCCCAACTATAACCAAAGCCATGGACGTGATTTTAACGATATGGAATCAAATAGCCAACCTAACCCTAGTGTTGGTATGTCTAAAGAGTATTCAAATTTAACAACAAGTAAGAATTTACCAGACCATCAGAACATTCCGGAGATAAATGTAGATAGTGATGAAGAAATTCCGTTTTAGTCAATATCGCAGTTTTGCCTTTGTCTTAAACGAAATAATTATTTTGGTTATGTTAGTAGATGTAGTCGTTTAGGTTAGATTGAGAGCCTTTAGACTATAAACAATAAGCTCTATAAAGCTATTTACTTTAGTAGAGAATCTCATTTAAGAGTTAAAACATAAAGGACGACGAATGGAACGTAAAAAATATTCTAAAAAATATTGCAAATATACAGAAGCAAAGATAGAGTTCATAGACTATAAGGATATAGAGCTAATTAAGCATTCTTTGTCAGAAAGATATAAGATTATGCCAAGACGACTTACAGGCAACTCTAAGAAATGGCAAGAAAGAGTTGAGGTAGCAATTAAGAGGGCAAGACATATGGCTTTAATACCTTATGTCATAGATGGCAAAAAGGTTATTGAGAATCCATTTAAGATTTAACCTTAAATAACAGGCAATTTCTTGCAACATCATAATTTCCAAGCAATATTCTTGCAAACCTTGCAGCAAGAGGCTAGTTCGCTTTATAGATATAATGGAGATTTAAGCGATTTAGATTCTATAATTTGCACATTATTATCTACACAAGGCAGAGTTGCTCTAATTGGTATTGGTAAAAGTGGTTTAGTGGCTAGAAAAATTTCTGCTACTCTCTCTAGCACAGGCACATCTAGCATTTTTATTCATCCAGCAGAAGCTATGCATGGTGATTTAGGCATGTTGCAGCCTAGTGATTGTGTGATAGCTATTAGTTATAGCGGTGAGAGTGAGGAAATAGTAAATATATTGCCTCATATTAAACGTAGAAATATCCCTATTATTACTATGACTAAAGCAAGAGATTCTAGGATTTCGCTCATAGGAGATTATTTCCTCCCAATCATAATAGACAGGGAAGCATGCCCATTGCAAGCAGCTCCTACCACTTCTACTACTCTTACTATGGCAATGGGTGATGCGATAGCCATTTGCCTTATTAATGCTAGAGGCTTTAGCAAAGAGGATTTTGCCTTATTTCACCCAGGTGGAAATCTTGGGCGAGAGCTATTTGTAAGGGTATTAGACATTATGCAAAAGGATAACCTACCATTACTTAATGTTGATAATACATTAAAAGAATCAATAGTTATAATGACACAAGGCAGGCTTGGAAATGCCTTGTTTGTAGATTCTAAACAGAACTTACTAGGAATTTTAAGTGATGGAGACTTGCGTAGAGCTATGTTTGATGCAGAATTTAGCTTAGAATCAAAAGCCTTTATATATGCCACAAAAACACCAAAGGTTATTTATGATTCTAATACCTTGGCAATACAGGCGTTGCAAATCATGCGAGATTCTAAGATACAGCTTGTGCCTATTGTAAGCCATAGCAATGTATTAGAAGGAGTAGTTCATTTGCACGATTTGCTACAGGCTGGATTTCGACTAGATTCCTAGAATCTTTCTTTGATATATGATAAATTTATAGTGTTTCTTAACCAAGAAGCTTTATTATGACTCATTATAAATTTTTGATTCAATTTCGATATAAAAATTTGCAATCTCACTATATGCTTTCTCCCATGCTTGTAATATTTCGTCCGTTGCTTGGTCTTGTAGAACATTCTTAATTGCCTTTATAAGACATGCCCCAACAATTGGATAATGCTCTTTTTGAACATTTAACTTCACATGTGTTTTTCCAATAGATTCTACTTGTTTGCGAATATTTTCAAGTTTATCAATATTCATTGCAGCATTTAATATTGCCATTGCAAGTGCTTTTGGCTGTTTACCGTTTTTTTGTTTTTCCAAATCAAACATGCCTTTTACGTGCGGATATTCACTAAACAAAATATTATAAAACTCTTTTGTGATTGTCTCTCCATGTGTTTTTAAAACAGGTATTGTGCTTTGAACAATTTCGATAGTTTGTTTATCTAACATGATAGTCCTTAATTAATAAAATAAGTAGTCATTCTAATATAAAAAACAAAAAATAAAATTGACTTATGATAAGTTTATATATCTTTGAATGGTTTTATATAAGGATTAGAATGCAACAAAATATCTTATCGAGTTATTTGCCCAGGACATAGCCAGCATTAAACTATGTCATGTTGATTATTAGTAAATATCTTTATTTAATTTTATTTGGAGTATCCAACTTATTTTTTTATTATTAATAATGAAAAAAGAATGCTTAAAGCATATTAGTAAACATATCTGCCAATAAAAAGATAAGTTGAAAGTGTAAATGACCAAATCTACCTATTTCAATCTTCTTGATTATCTAGCTCATCAGGCAAAGGCATAATTTCTTCACTCATGCCTATTTGTTCTTTTATTTTGTTTGTAATTTCTACAGCTATTTCCTTGTTATCTTTCAAAAACAATTTAGCATTTTCTCTACCCTGTCCTATTTTCTTATCACCATATGATAGCCACGCGCCACTTTTGTCAATAATGTCAAGTTTCACGCCATAATCAATCATTTCTCCCTCTCGACTAATCCCCTCGCCAAACATAATATCAAATTCAGCTTCTCTAAATGGTGGAGCAACCTTATTTTTTACAACTTTGGCTTTTGCTCTATTGCCAATGACATTATCACTTTGCTTTAACGTAGCCACTTTGCGAATGTCAATACGAACACTTGCATAGAATTTTAGTGCATTTCCACCTGTAGTAGTCTCTGGACTGCCATATCCCATAGTCCCTATCTTCATACGAATCTGATTGATAAAGACAACCGTTGTATTCATCTTGAATAGAACTCCCGTAATCTTACGCAAGGCATGGCTCATAAGGCGAGCTTGCAATCCTACATGCTGATCGCCCATATCTCCATCAATTTCTGCTTTTGGTGTGAGTGCTGCAACAGAATCTACCACAATCAAATCTACACTACCACTACATGCAATGGTTTCTAGAATGCTTAGAGCTTGCTCACCATGGTCTGGCTGACTTACTAGAAGATTTTCTGTATCTACACCTAGGTTCTTTGCATAATAAACATCAAGAGCATGTTCTGCATCAATAAAAGCACAAACGCCTCCGATTTTTTGACACTCCGCGATAATTTGCAACGATAATGTTGTCTTACCGCTTGATTCTGGACCATAAATTTCAATAATTCTACCTTTTGGAATTCCACCAATACCAAGTGCTAAATCTAATCCTAAAGAGCCTGTAGAAATAGAATCGATCTTTTCTACTTGCTTATCTCCTAATCGCACCAACATACCTTTACCATAAGCCTTATCAATTAGCTTCATAGCGTTTTCTAATGCTTTTTGTTTATTAGAATCAATAGCCATATACATCTCCTTCACTGATATAAAATTGTATTATAACTATATTTGCACATCTCATTATTAAGCTAGATAGCAAGGTGTCCATATCAATAATTTAAAAAACATTCTTAATATACAAACAAATAAAATTATTTGGATAGCACAATAGAAATCTATTATTATAAAATCAACGCAAAAAAATATTAATTTATAAATTATCTTTATCTTTGTGTTCATAAGATAAATTTATATTTCAAATATTATTAAAGAATTATTTAATTTATAAAATATTTTTTGAATATATTAACTTATCTTCAATTTCTAATTCAAATATGATTAACTTTAAGATATTATATGGAGCACAAAACCCATAATTATTTATAATTAAAAAGAATTTATATAAATACTTTAATTTTAAAAATAATCTCAACACAAGGATGATAATGTTTATAAGAAAAAGTTTAAAAATAAAAATTGTTTTAATTGCAGTAATTATATCTTGCACATCATTATTATTAGTAGGTATTATTACATTAACACTTGCAAAAAATAGTCTTAGAGAACAAATAATACAGGCACAATCCAATTATTTAAGAGATGGTAAAACTTCGGTTGAAGATTTTGATGCAAACAATAATAGAATATTAAAAGATTTTATTTCGTATTTACAAAGATTTCCTATCGAATCTTTTTCTTCTGATGAAGTTGTATTAGATAGTATTGGCAGGGATCTAAATAGCTATAGACATGCTGGACATTTATTTGCAATTTATCTTGGATTAAAAGATGGACAATCCGTAGTAAGTGATATTACCATCAAAGATACCCCAAAATATGCAATAATTAGAGGAAAGGCAGATAAATATGATGCAACTTCCCGTGGTTGGTATATAGGTGCAATGCAAAATAATGGATATTATAAAAGCCCTTATTATGAAGACTTTACAACTAAAGAGTTAGTTATTACCTATTCAGCTCCATTATATATACAAAATCAATTCATTGGAGTTGTAGGGATTGATGTAAATTTACAAGAACTTTCAACTCAATTTCAAAAAACATCTGGAAGAACTTTTGCATTTGATGAAAAAGGCGTAGTTTTTGTAACAACAGTTGCAGGGGCTGGAGCAGGCAACACAGAAAATCTTAGAAATAAGATGAAAACTCATGGAGAATTTAAACCATTCATATACAGGCGACCAGGGAGCGATATTGATAGATTTGGGATGTGTTCATCTCTTGGTAAAGATACGGTCTGCATAACAAGAGGTCTAGACATACTCAATGAGCCAGTATTAAAAATTTCAATGATTCAGTTAACTGTTTCTATAGTCATTATATTAATAAACGCTATTTTACTTTACTTAGCTATACAATATTTTATCAAACCTATTGCAACTATTCAAAAAGGACTTGATTTATTTTTTGATTATATTGGACATAAAACACTCAAGGTTTCTCCTTTAATCCAAATCAAATCCCAAGACGAATTAGGCAGAATGGCAGAAGCAATTAATTCCAATATACAAAGAACTCAAAAAAGCCTAGAACAAGATTCTAATGCAGTAGCTC
>NZ_JRPD02000028.1 GCF_000765805.2 Helicobacter muridarum
AAACGAAGTTTCTTTAGTAAAACGAAGTTTCTTTAGTAAAACGAAGTTTCTTTAGTAAAACGAAGTTTCTTTAGTAAAACGAAGTTTCTTTAGTAAAACGAAGTTTCTTTAGTAATTTGGTCGCTCCGGCTTCGGCTACAGCTAACATAAAAATGAAAACACAAGCTAATTATATCAAGCCATCTTTATTAAATAAGCCTACTACAACGCTTAGTATTTCATAGTTTTTTACATCTAGGAATATAGCATCATAAGCTTGTATTTATAGCATCTTTGTGTTCTTTTCATATACAACTCTCAGATATATTACATTAGCAGGGCTAATATTTATTCGTAATTTATCGGAGCTTTATGTTTTGATTTAACTTTTTAAGAACTAGCTAAATTTTCAAATATTAAATACTAAGAGCAATTCCAATCAAAAATTACTTTCAATAATTATAGTGCTTGATAGGCAATATCCTTGCGACAGTGCTTACCATCAAACGTTACACCATCTACTAACTGATATGCACTATTTCGTGCTTCCTGCAAAGTTTGTCCAATGCCCACTGCTACGATAGCCCTACCACTATTTGCATATAGATCGCCATCTTTGTTTGTTGTATTAGCAAAAATTATATGAGATTTGGAGCTTGAGGATTCCAAATTATTCGTTAGCTGCTCTTTGATGCTATCTGATAAATGAATTTTAGCGGGATAAGAATTAGACTTTTCACTCTTTGTATAATCACTACTTGTCATCACAACGCAAACACTACATAAATCTCTAAACTTTATATAATTAATATTCTCTCCTTTTGCACAAGATTGCAATATATCAAGCAATGGAGTCTCCAAAAGAGGAATTAACACCTCGCATTCTGGATCTCCAAATCTAACATTATACTCCAATAAATAAGGTTCATTGGATACAACCATAATACCAGCAAAAATGACTCCCTTATAAGGTGTCCCTAAACCTCTAAGCATATCAAATGTGGGAGTTAATATCCTATCTTTAATCTTAGATTCTAACTCCTCATTATATAAGTTACTAGGTAAGTTGCTATATGCTCCCATGCCTCCAGTGTTTGGACCCTTATTAGAATCTAACAATCTCTTATGGTCTTGACACGCAGGCAAAACCACATATTCACGCCCATTACTTAGTGCGAACACAGATAGCTCATATCCATCTAAGAATTCCTCTATAACAACTACTTTACCAGATTCTCCAAAAAGCTCTCCGCTTAGCATTTTGTCTAGGCTAAGTTTTGCCTCTTGTTTTGAATCCAAAATCAAAACACCCTTCCCCGCGCATAATCCGCTAGCCTTGATGACAATAGGTAGGCTTAAAGATTCTATAAATCTATATCCCTCTTGTATATTATCTAGTGAAATTTCAATATATCTGGCTGTAGGAATGTTTAGTTTGCTAATTAATTGTTTCATATAAGCTTTTGAGCCTTCAAGTCTAGCATTACTACTAGATGGACCAAATACATTAACGCCACTAGATTCCAAAAAATCGCTTAAACCTCTAATAAGTGGCTCTTCTGGACCTATAATAACAAGAGATATATTATGTTGCTTAATATTATTTAAAAGCTCTTCATTTGTCCTGTAATTAAAATGTTTAGCATTAAGATACATAGATGCACCCGGATTCTCAGGGGAGAAAAAAATATCTTTTACTCTTCTATCATATCTTAATGAACGTGCCAAGGCGTATTCTCTGCCACCATTACCAATAATAAGAATGTTTGTATTTGTCTGCAAATAATGTCCTTAGTGATGGATTATATATAGATTAATTAAAATGAGTATATAAAGAAGAAACCCAAAAGAACGTTACTCTATTTATTGTGTGAGCCCAACAAAAGCTACAAAAAAAGGGTCTTAGAATCCAATTAGGCGACAAATTCTTGAACGCTTAGCATTCTTCACCATATAGAACGAAAACATCGACACACATGGACTAGCTGCAACCCAAAATGAATATTTTATATAGACTGCCAAATATTACAGAGAAATGCGAAACTTTCAGGCGATGCAATTATATCAGATTTTCACATGTGAAATATGAAATTTCATTTTTCTTATCAAATTTGAAGATATTTCTAATTAAGGATTAAATAAGATGAATGAGTCTTGAAGATTTTATATCAAAATCAAGGCAAAATATAAATCAAAGCAATATTACTTCTTTGGGTTATGATTTATGAAATTCTATGAACATTAAACTTTAATACGCTTTAAGCTTACAATAGGCTAAGTTTTGTTATTATCTTAGTCTTACTTTAATAACTAATATTTCACTTTCCAATAAGGAGACTTTATGCCTAACAATCCTATTAGCATAGATGCTGTGCGGTGGGGGGGGGGGGCAATAATCCTAAACTAGATACTCATCATTCCTCACAAGATGCCCATATCCCTACACTCTCAATTATTATTCCTTGTTTTAATGAATCTCGCACCATTACACATATTTTAGAATATGTGAAAAATGTTGCTATTACCTATCATAAGGAAATTATTGTCGTTGATGATTACAGCACCGATGGCACAATAGAGATTCTAAAAGATTTAGAACTTACCCAATACAAACAAGAAAATACCCCCCCCCCCCCCTATACTCTCACTTTAAAAATCTTATATCACTCGCAAAATCTTGGCAAGGGCGCAGCCCTGCGTACAGGAATTGCAGTTGCAAGTGGCGATATTGTGCTTATTCAAGATGCAGATTTAGAATATGACCCCAATGAATATCCAAAGCTTTTAGCACCCTTTGAAAAGGGTGTGGCTGATGTGGTGTTTGGCTCCCGTTTTGTGAGTGGGGATTCTCATCGTGTGCTGTATTTTTGGCACAGAATGGCAAATGGCTTACTTACGCTTTTATCAAATATGATGACAAATCTCAATCTTACAGATATGGAAACTTGCTACAAAGTGTTTAAAAGAGAGATTATTCAAAATATTCATATCGAGGAAAATCGCTTTGGCTTTGAGCCAGAAATTACCGCAAAAATCGCTAAAATCAAACATATTAGAATCTATGAGGTTGGTATCTCTTACTATGGCAGAACCTATGAAGAGGGTAAAAAAATCGGTGTAAAAGATGGCTTTAGAGCTTTATGGGCAATCATAAAATATCGCTTTAAAAGGTAGTTATGATGGAATATGCAATGATTAATGCTCAAATCGCCTTTGTGCTTTTGTTATGGATTCTATCAAGTCTTGGGTTTGGTGGAACTCTGTTTTATTTGTATGAGAAAATATGCGCTCCTGCTGTGTCTTTACAAGGTGGGCTAAAATGCTTTACTCAACTCATTTTAGGAATGCTCTTTTTATGTTTCATAACTCAAGTAATCAATATTTTTCTCCCTATCAATACCTTTTTTGCATATTTTTTCTTAACCCTTGGCATTACTTTATGCCTGTATTTTTGCAAAGATTTTTTTACAGATAAAATTCTTATCATTGCTGCTTTCCTTACTTTTTGTATAGTCGCACTCCTTAGTTTCTTGAGCGATTCTGTAGATGATAGTATTGGTTATCATATACAAATTGCTACTTGGATACAGCAATCTCCTATTATTTTTGGACTTGCAAATATTCACAGCAGACTAGGCTTTAATGGACTAATTTATAATTTTTATGCCTTAAGTGATGTAAGTCTAATCTTTTCGCATTTGCGAAGCTTTGTAGGCAATGAAATTGTATATTTTGGATTCTTAGTAGCAGCGTTTTATATGCTCTTAAAGCGACAATTTACGCCTTTTTACGCACTATTTATCATCTGTTGTCTCTTTCCTTTTCCATTGATAATTTTATGGAGGGAATTTCAAGGACTCTACTCCGAGGGTATAGGTGCAGTGCTTGGCATACTTGTCTTTGTGCTTTTGCTATATGCTATCGCCTACAAGGAGGTGAAACTACTTGTGCCTTGCCTTTTCATAAGTCTTTTTGCAGTAATGATAAAAATTGCTAATTTTGCCCTTGTGCTAAGTGTATTCTTAGTATATTGCACTATATTTAAAGAATATATCTTTAAACAATCCATAAAAACTTATCTCACGCTTGCTTTGCTTTGCTTTATTTGCATTTTACCTTGGGTAATAAAGGGTATGATGATAAGCGGAATGATTGCCTATCCTGCAAATGTTTTCTATATAGAATCTTTACCTTGGGCTGTGAGCAACACTCAAAGACAAAATGAATTGTGTTGGATTATGAGCTGGGCTAGAGCACCGGGTAAAGACTGCATGGAAGTTTTATCAAATTATGCGTGGATTGCTGATTGGTTTACTATGAAACCACGTTATTTTGTTTGGTATTTTGAACATTTTGTATATAGTTTTTTTGCTTGTATTGTTATTGCTTCTGCGCTTATCCTTTTGCACAAAAAGCAAAAAATTAATCTCATACAAAGCTTTAAGTTACTACCATCACAAAAAGAACTTATAAGTATATTTATTGCATTACTTTGTGGAATTATCTTTTGGTTTGTAAGTGCCCCAGATCCACGCTTTGGTATGGTTTATATTATCCCTTTGCTTGGATTCTTGTTTGCATTTAATTTCACCCTTATTTGGCGTATACAACCATGCAACCATCATAATACTGGCAAACAAACTCATATTATCTTTCTTAGTCTTTTTATATTAAGCATATTACCTATGTTTTTTAATAAATTTCCAGCCTTTACCTTTGTAATTATATGGATTGTATGTTTATTCTTTCCACTAAGATATGAAAGATTCTATATACCTTTTGTGATTATTACTTCACTGCTTTGTATGCCTAATCTATATCGCAAATATAATAAACATATTGGTTCAATGAAAGAAGTCCCAAAGATTCGACCTATTTTTATTGAAGAAAAACTAACAAATTTTGGTGTAAAAATCTTTGTGCACAAAAACAAAGAAGATAAACTAGCACAATCTTTTAACTATGAGCCACTCCCTAGTAGTCCATACTTCAATGAAAATATCAAAGAAGAAAAAATTTTTGGGCGCAAAGCATATATAGTCGACAAAAAGAAATAGATATATAGAATACATATTTATTAATAAGGAGAACAAATGAAAGAAGCTATATTAGAGCCACTTTTACGCAAGATGAGGCTAAAACGTATATTGCCAACCATTAAAGGTTTTACACACCCAAATGTGCTTGATGTGGGCTGTGG
Source organism: Helicobacter muridarum (assembly GCF_000765805.2). Lineage (GTDB taxonomy): Bacteria > Campylobacterota > Campylobacteria > Campylobacterales > Helicobacteraceae > Helicobacter_A > Helicobacter_A muridarum. The sequence continues at coordinate 5,180 of NZ_JRPD02000028.1, forward strand.
CTAGGATGCAAGATTACTCAAAAAAATAGAGTCATTTATTGCTAAAGGTGTGGGTGTTGATTTTAAGGCCCCAAGCATACAAACAGACAAGATTCATACATTTTCTTATTTTTTTGAATCTAAAGAAGATAAGGCTTTTGGCGATGCAGAATATGATAAAGATTCTAAAATTACAAAAAATTGCCACCTACCATTTGAAAATGAGAGTTTTGAAGTGGTAACCCTACTTGCAGTTTTAGAACATCTTAACTATCCGCTCGATATGCTTAGAGAAATAGCGCGTGTCCTGAAGCCAAATGGCATTCTACTCCTAACCGTGCCCAGTCATCTAGCAAAGCCTGTGCTAGAATTTCTCGCATATAGGCTAAAAATCGTAAGCGAAGCAGAGATAAGAGATCATAAGCGATACTACAATAAAAAAGATTTATGCAGTCTCATATCGCAAACTCCTAGCTTAGCCCTACATAAGCACAACTACTTTCAACTAGGAATGAATAATTTTGCCATTATTCACAAGATTTACAAGGAGAGATAATGAAAAAAGTTTGGATTTACTTTAGTGCTGTCTTTGCGCTCTTTATGTTATTTTTTAGCTATGCTTATCCTATTGTGCCATTTTGGGGAGATGATTGGCAAATGATAAGCGCGTATGGCTCTTTAAGACCTGCGAACTCTTGGATTCCAGCTAGGGTACTTCCGCCTTTTATACAAACAGCTATGGGAGTTGTGAGTGCTTATGTTGTAATGCCATTAAGTGGCTTAGACTTTGTCGATGCTATCACACTCACAAGCGCGATTACTCTAAGTATTGTTTTTACTGCATTAAGCTATGTGATATATCGCTTAATGCTTACTATTACACAAAACTTATCGCTAGCTCTATTTATCACAAGCGTTTTTATAATGGGAGGATTTTGTGCCACAAGAGCACAAGTAATGCCACTCTTTTTACCCGCTGATGTTCAAGCCGAAGGTATGGGCTATATTTTTACTCTCATTAGTTTTTACATTATTCCTAATGTGTTAAATCTAAGTCTACTTTGTGGATTATTTTGTTATCAATACACATATTTATGTAAAAGAAAGTTTTATACAAAAGAGATGTGGCTTTTAGCGGGGGTGGGGGCAATAATACTTTATCTTGCGCAATTTTCCATTACAAGTGCAAGCTTAATCCTTTCTAGTTATTGTGGAGCAAGCCTATTTGTAGAGTTATACTATTTCTTTAAGTTCCACAAAAATAAAATCTCATTTTCTGCTTATATACGCGACAATTATACCTATTTCTACGGGCTTTTGTTTTGTGTAACGCTCTGGTGTATTGCCGCAATATGTGACATAAACTCTGGCAGAGCACAAGCTTGTGGCGATTTTAATCTAGTCTTTGGTGCTTCTTATACATATTCAAATCTCAAATTTATGCGAATCGGATTCTATATACTTTTTGCGCTTGTATTCATTGGCATTGTTATAAAAGCCTACAAAGATAAGACTTTAAGAAAGTTTATATCAATACAGATTCTATGGCTTATATGTCTCATCTCTGCTTATACTTTAATTGTGTCAAAATGCGGTGCGAAATATTATCTTATGAGTGGACTTTTGATATGTATATTATGGGTAATGTGCGTATGGATAGCCATCATTTTTAAAGATAGCAAAAAACTTCTTAGCATTCTTGGTTTTATGGCATTTTTAGCTTTTTTACACCCTTTTGAGCCATATAAAGAACGCCCTAGAGAAGCCTATCTTTTTTATAAAGAATATGCAAAGTCATGGGTAGAGACAGCACAAAGAGCGAGTCAAAATGGACTAGATTCTGTAACTATTAAAGTACCGCGCGATTTTGAACATTGGAAATGGAATGGTTGGTTTTTTGATGGCTTTGCACGTACCTTAAAAAATTATGGCATTATTCAAAAGCCCATCAAAGTGAAATTTGAGCCAGATTCATAAATAAATATTAGAATCATGCTTTTATGTAAATATTGAGGATAGCGATGAATCAATATATGAATATTTTTTTCAAATATCTCCTTGTTGGCGGAAGTGCTGCGCTTATAAATTGGCTTATATTTTTTCTATGCTTTTATTACTTTGATATATATTATCTTTTAGCAGGAGCAATAAGCTTTATTGTCGCTACTCTGTGGAATTTTCTCCTTGCAAAAAAATTTATTTTTCACTCCTCTACTTATTCACCGCTTAAAGAAGGAGCTCTTATATATTTAGTAAGCTTTGGCGGATTAATCATCGATATGTCTGTGCTGTATCTTTGCGTTCAATGGCTAGGATTGCATGAAATAGTAGGCAAGATTCTAGCTACAGGTATAGCATTTGTATTTAATTTTGGTATGAGGCAGTTTATCATTTATCGCTAATTCTAAATCACACTAAACTATATTAAACTTAGCAAAATGCTTATTAATGCTCACTAGCGATTCTATAATTCTATTATTTATGCAATCTATCTAGACTTGGTATTCTATTATCTCACTAATGTGAGTTTCACACTTCCCAAGGACATGGACAACCAACAATCAATATTTGAAAATTTTGATACATAAGGATTCATATCAAGTGATGTTTGTAAGTGCATTGGCATTTTTATTATACGCTATGTTAATAATTTTATACAAGGAGATTGTATGCGAAGTGATACCATTAAAAAAGGATTCCAAAGAACTCCTCATAGGAGTTTATTAAGAGCTACAGGGCTAAAGGACGAGGATTTTAATAAGCCCTTTATTGGCATTGCAAATAGTTATATTGACATTATCCCCGGTCATTTTTTCTTAAATCATTATGCCCAAATTATCAAAGAGGAAATCCGCACCGCTGGCGGTGTGCCTTTTGAATTTAACACAATCGGTGTAGATGACGGAATCGCAATGGGACATAGCGGTATGCTCTACTCGTTGCCTAGTCGCGAACTCATCGCAGATTCTATTGAAACGATGATGAACGCACATAGTTTAGACGCGATGATTTGTATCCCAAACTGCGATAAAATCGTGCCCGGAATGCTTATGGGGGCTTTGCGCGTGAATGTGCCTACAATCTTTGTAAGCGGCGGTCCTATGAAAGCAGGGAGGCTAGAAGATGGAACAATATTAGATTTAAACTCTGCCTTTGAAGCGGTGGGTGCATTTAGTGAGGGGAAAATTGATGAGAAAAGACTGCACGAGATAGAATGCAACGCCTGTCCGGGAGGGGGGAGCTGTAGCGGAATGTTTACTGCAAACTCTATGAATACGCTTTGTGAGGCTATGGGCGTGGCGTTACCCGGAAATGGCACGATTCTAGCTCTAAGCAAAGAGCGTGAGGAGCTTTTACGTAAAGCAGCGCACAGAATCGTAGAAATCGCACTTGATGAGAGCAAAAGTGAGCAGTTTAGATTCCGCAATATTTTGAATAAAAAAGCCGTGCATAATGCCTTTGTCGTGGATATGGCAATGGGTGGAAGCACAAATACGATTTTGCATATGTTAGCCATTGCCAAAGAAGCGGAGGTGGATTTTAACCTAGATTCTATCAACGCGATTGCTTCACAAGTCGCACATATTGCTAAAATCGCCCCAGCACTTAGCACGATACATATGGAGGATATAAACCGCGCAGGTGGTGTTTCAGCGGTTATGAACGAAGTCGCAAAGAGGGGCAATGGTTCTCTTACGCAATCTTTAAATGAGTGCGGCGACTCGGCTCGGTCATTTGCGTCTAGCAAACTCCCTTCGCCTCATCTTGCACAACATTCAAATCCCACGCAAGATAACTCATTGCCAGATTCTCACAAGGATTCAATTTTATACTTAGATGCGCTTACAATTACAGGTGAGACTTTGGGAGAGCGCATAAAAACTGCGCAAATTGTGGATTCTAATGTTATTCGCCATAATGAAAATGCCTATTCGCAAGTAGGTGGGCTAAAGATTCTCTATGGCAACCTAGCGCGAGAAGGTGCAGTGCTCAAAGTCGCCGCAGTGGCGGAATCTATGAAAGAGTTTGAGGGAATTGCGGTGTGCTTTAACTCCCAAGAGGAAGCAATTAAGGGCATTGCAGGAGGCAAGGTAAAGGCGGGAAATGTCGTAGTCATTCGCTATGAGGGACCCAAAGGGGGACCCGGAATGCAAGAAATGCTAACGCCAACAAGCCTCATTATGGGAATGGGCTTAGGCGAGTCTGTCGCGCTGATTACCGATGGACGCTTTAGCGGAGCAACGCGTGGGGGCTGTATCGGGCATATTAGCCCCGAGGCTGCAGAGGGGGGATTAATCGCGCTTATTGAGGACGGCGATAAAATCGCGATTTCGGTTTCTAAAGGAAGCTTAGAATTGCTTGTGGATTCTAAAACTTTAGAATCTCGCCGCGCACAATGGAAGCCTATAAAAAAAGAAATTAAAAGCAAATGGCTCAAACGTTACTCCTTGCTTGTAAGTAATGCGGCAAATGGCGCAGTGCTAAAAACGGAGCTATAGGGGTATGGATTATAAGATTCTAAATAGCACAAAAATTGACAAAAGATTGAGTAAGATTTTGAAATAACAATGCAAATGCATTTAGACAAAGCATATTGATTAATCTAGGCTTGTTTTTGCACACCTTCATCACATTGTGCAAAAAAGCCTATTTCCTGTATCGCTACCACCCTGACCCACATAACTATTTTTTGATACTCTTATGGCAAAAATATGCACATTTGGATAATACTTTAGAATCTTGTCTGTGCTTTGCTCATATATCACATTTGCAGCAATATAGCACTCCTTGGCACACATAGATTCTAAAAATGCTAACATAGTTTCTCCCGTATTTATCACACTATCAGCAATAATAACTTTATTTAGGCAAGCAGATTCTAATTTTAATTCTTTTGGCTCTTTGGTTAAATAAAAAGCTGCTTTTGGAAATACCACTCTTAAGCCCTCTGCTACATAAAGCCCTGCCCTCATTATCCCCACAATAGTAAAATTGCTATCATCATAATATGCAAGATTCTCGTTTTTGCCCTGTGTGAGCTGCTGCTCTTTATAAACCTTAGGTTGCGCACCTAAAATCTCTCTGCCTAGCAGAGTGCCAAACTCATAATGAATGTATGCTAAATCATTGCCTACAACGCTCTTAATCCTTGTTTGATTAATTAAATTTTGCAGCGGATATTTATGTTGTAATTCGCATATATTCATAGCACCGCCCTTATAGATTCTATACAATTATTTGGATTACAGATAATGGTCCTCTGCCTTGTATTGGGACTTAATTGCTCTAAAATCGTTGCTGTCTTTTTTGATTCTATAAGCACAGGCACACTTGCACATTCAAGCATACCAACATCTACAAGCCCATCACCCATTGCTATGACCTTATAGCCTAGTGATACAAGGGCTTTTGCAAAATATGCTTTTGTATCTTGTGTGATAATCGTTGTCCTATCATTAGCCACGACAAAAAATGATGCATTATATCTCTCAAAAACACTGCTCCAAAGCGACCTTATACCTGCTGTTATAGCTATCACATTTGCAGGTGCATTCTCTAAAAGATCAATTAGATTCTTATGCGGCTGCATAGTTTGAGAGGCTTGCTTTACTGCCGCTACAAAAGTTTTTTCATCAATCTCTAATCGCTTTTTGCTTAAGCGGAAGAATTGATAAAAACCATAGAATATATGATTGTGAAACGCATTTTCTAACTTAAATTCGCTGACTTCTTTTATTTTGTAAAACTCTTTTACACCATCTTTATTATCTAATGTGCCATCACAATCAGTAAGCACAATAGTTTTGCTTTGTTTGAGCCTCTCTCCATATTGCGACATAAAAGTATCAAAAACACTTTTTGGCTCTATCTTAGCTTTATTGTTAGCAAAAAATGTAATAAATGCCGCCACTTCATCTGCATTAGAACTAATCGCGCTAAAAGGCACACTATATTTAACGCATTGTTTTTGTATGCCCTCTAGCTCGAAGTCAAACCACTTTTGTAGAGTTTCTATGCTTGATTGTTTTTTGTCTCTTTGCCTTATGCGCTCTTGTATAAATGTAATATCAGTATCCAAAAATAGCACCAAATCATAGAATCTAACATCATCTTTCATTGCAATTTCAAAATCACCATCATCGTGTATAAAACTATAATGTCCGCTTACAATGATGTTTTCTTGCCTAGATTTTAAATCCACTAAAAACTGCGCCCTTAATTTGTCTTTATCCACACTATCAAGTGCTTTTAGCTCATCTTTTGAAATATTGGCAATCTCACATAATGCCTTTGAGCCTTCTATCACATTAAAATGAGGAAGGAGCTTCTTTAAAGATTCTAAAAGTGTGCTTTTGCCACAACAGCTTATCCCAACAATACATATTTTAATATTTTTCATAATGACACACTCCCTGCAATAAACTTAGAGGCTTTTGAAGTGGCTTCATATTGTTTATAATTGTTGGCAATGTATCATCATAATGCCCTATATACTTATCACCCTCCACATAGCGCATACACGGATACACTTTATCATTGCAGTAAAAAATATTATTATACCCCACACCGCAAGTATATCCATACATTATACAATCGCATTTATTTTGCGCCTTTGCGGTAAGATTTCGTATGACAAAATGCTGTGTATTGAAAAATTCCACAAATTCCAAAAAATCATTATGACTTATCTCGAGACTTTTATCGCTGCAATGAAACAATCTTGTAAAGGTAATATTAATAAAATTATTCTCAAGCAAAAAATCTAAAATAAATGCTTTGCGCTCTAAGCTTAGCCTACTCACACTCACATTAATATCTGGCTTAGCACCAAATAACTCTTCATACAAGGCAATATTTGCCATAATGCGCTTAAATGTGCCTTTTCCTTGCTTGTCTAAGCGAAATGTATCGTGCGTAATTTCATCTCCATCAAGCGAGATGACAAGCTTTACAAAAGGTTTTAACTTTTTATAGCTTTCAAGCAGTCTTTCATTTAGTAAGATTCCGTTTGTAATGATATAAAAAGTTAATTGTTTCTGTGTATCTTGCTTAGCAATAGCGCTTAGTGCAGATTCCAGAATCTGCCAATCAAGCAATGGCTCACCACCACCTGCAAAGCCTACACTAAAGCATTGCAAATGTTCTTTTTGCGCGTATGTAAGGATATTATGAAGTATAATTAAAAGCTTATTTAAATCAAGTGATTGCATACTTCTCATATCAATATTATTATTTTCATAAAAATGACAATAAGCACAAGAAAGATTGCATTTGGCATTGATTGATATGCAGCATTTATTTAGCATTATGGCACTCCAGCATTGCGACTATCTTATCATGCTTATTCTCTTTTGAGTGAGTAAGTGCGTCTTTATTCTCAAAATCTCTTATCTTAGAATCTGCACCCTTTTCTAATAGCCATCTTACTATATTGCTATGTCCCTTAATACAAGCCTTTATCAATCCACTAAAACCATTATTATCGACTTGATTGATAGAAATCCCATTATTAAGCAAAGTTTCCATAATACGAGGTGCATTGCGCCTATTATCCCAACAAGCCATAAGGAAAGGTGTATTGCCTTTGTTTGCACCCTTGCTGCATATATAAGGCTTTGCATTGTGTTCTAGCAAAAGCGAGACTATCTTAGGCATATCACATTGCGTAGCGTGAGCTAATGGTGTCATTTTGAGATGAGATTTATCACATTTGTGCAAGTCAATGTCATCATATTGCACAATTTTTGATATAAGTGCAATATTTTTTGTTTTAATGGCGCGGATAAGCACACTAAAACCCTCATCGTCATAAGCGTTTATTTTTATCTCTTTTTCTTGCAATATGCTATCTAATTTGTTAATATCCTTAGATCTAATTACATCAAAAAGCTCATTTGTCGCGGCATTTGGAATATCATCTTTATGCGATTGAAATCGCTCTATAAATTCTTTTACCTTAAGTGTTTTTTCACTATCATAGATTCCAAAAGTTTTATCCTCACTCACAAGCCACGCGTTATGCAGCTTCGCGCAATGCCTGATTTGCTCATCTGGACTATCGCCCTCTAGCTTTCCCTTATGAATTTCTTTGCGTTTGCAGTGATTTATTGCTTGTAAGACCTTATGAGCATTTCTATTTTCTTTATGTGTTTTGTTATCTTTAATCCTATCAAGCTCTTTTATGACGACATTTGGAATAATGGCTAAAGCTTGAATATTCTGTATAATCTCTAAAATATAGTTGCTACTTTTTAGCAATGCTGAAGTATCAAGCACAAATGATAAATTTGTATTTCTTGTCATTATATTTCCAAACCTCCATTCACATTTGCGTAGGATAATATCAAAAAAAAAAAAACGCAATACATATCAAATAAATGAAAAATATGCAAAAATACAACAAAACAACAAGGAAATTTAATGCAAGAGCTTAAAGACACCAAAGACTTAGAATCCGCGTATGATTTGATGAAGCAGTTGCGCCCACATTTAAGCCAAGAAGATTTTGTAGCAAAAGTGCTTGAGCAGCAAAAAAGTATGCACTATCGCCTCTTTGCATTTTATGATAAACAAAAGCTCGTAGGGCTATGTGGCGTAATGCCCTTTGATGTGCTGTATCGTGAGAAATGCCTTTATATTTGTGATTTGGTTATAGATTCTAGCCTTAGAGGGCAGGGATTTGGACAAAAATTTTTGCAAGAAATTGAGAATCTAGCGTGCATTGAGGGTTATTTGCAAATTGAGCTAAGCTCAAATTTCCAACGAACACAAGCTCATCATTTTTATGAATCTAAAATGGGTTTTGAAAAACCCGGTTATGTATTTGTAAAATCGATAGGGAAGTAAAATGAAAGATTTTGAAGTAGTCATTTGCCTTCAAAAACTTGATAGCCCACTCTTTAGCACAATGATAGAATATGTGAAAGCCTTTATTAAGCCAAAAGATATAAGCATTATCACGCACAAAACTACTATTATGCAATACAAGCAAAGCTACCCCGATATATGTTTTATTGATGAAGATTCACTTTATCCAAATCTTAATTACCGCGCCGTGTGTGATAAGCTCCTATCACTTGGAGGTGCAGCAAATCGTGCGGGGTGGTATTTTCAGCAATTCTTAAAAATGGCTTATGCTCCTTATAGTCTTGCTTCTAGCAGCAATGGGGGGGGGGGGACATATCTCATTTGGGACGCAGACACGATACCCCTAGTGCATTTAGAATTTTTCAATGCAGATTCTCAAATCCTTATTGAAGTAGCAAGGGAATATCACAAGCCTTATTTTGATACATTAGAGAATCTCAAAATCCCTATTAATCAAGGTGCATATCTACATAAAGCTGCACCTTTTAGCTTTATCGCTGAAAATATGATGATAGAATCCTCCCTAATGAATGAGCTTATTTCTCTCATAGAGCAAACTCATCAAAAAGCATTTTGGGAGTCGATTTTAGAGCATATTAATCCCAAAGATTTAGGTGCTTCTGGCTTTAGTGAGTATGAGAGCTATGGGAATTTTATCTATACAAAATATCCACATCGCATTCAAGCTACCACACGAAAAAGAGATAGATTTGCTAAAAGGCTTATTGGGGATAATCCAAGTGAAAGCCTCCTGCAATGGTATAAAAGAAGCTATGAAGTCATAGGGATAGAATGGTGGGATAAGACAAGCTTTATATATCCATTCATTCAAAAATATACAATCCTTAGAATCTTCCCACCAAGATTCTACATAGCCTTATTGAAGTATATAGATAGGGTTAAATCTATTATCTAAAACCAAAAACTATTCACATAAAACAAGGTGTAGAACAATAAAGGAGATTGGAACTTATAATTTGTTTAATCTATTAAGTCTTTAAAATCCTCTATAAGAGGGCTTTATATCATAATATTTGCTAGTAATGCTTAATATCTCCATCATTAAATCTTACAAACTGCCAAAACATAGTACATTTTCTATTGCTTAATAAGATAATATAATGACCATTTTCTTAAGTATATCTACAAGATTCAATAAAATAAATATTTAGCCTCTTTAGCAAACTAACTGTTTATTTATTCCAAGTTTCTCTCTAAAATAATATCTCTCTATTTTTGCATTTTTACTTTTGAGTGCTGCTTTAAATATTGAATCCTCAAGTATTCTAGCTTGATAAAATCGTTATCATGGGTAATAAAAGTCTTGCACAAAAGGCAATAAGAGTAGAAAAATAAATTTAAGATTAAATATAGATTTGATAGAATCAAAGCCTTTTTGCAAAAACAATTTAAGAGAGGATAAAACAAAGAGGATAGCGAGGATAACAATGAGACTTCAAGATATTTTAAGAGATTCCAATTATGCCCTAGAGCTATTTAGCCAAGATTCTATTAAAAGTTTAGAATCAAGGATTATCACAAAAGAGACAAAGGCGAGTGCTTTAGCCTACTACACCCCTTGTCTTATCCGTAATAAAGAAATCAAACTCACCCCAGAGGAAGTCGTGCGCCAACTCTACCTTGATAAGCTTATCAATGAATACCACTATCCCATAAGTAGAATCCAAGTAGAATACGCTGTGCATTTTGGCAGAGAGGTTAAAAGAGCGGATATTGTGATAATGGATAAACTTCAAATCACAAGTGCGTATATTATTGTTGAGCTTAAAAAGCCAAAATTAAGAGATGGCAAAGAACAACTTAAAAGTTATTGTAATGCTACAGGTGCGACTATGGCAGTATGGAGCAATGGAAGAGAAATTAGCTATTATCATCGCAAAGACCCAAATTATTTTCAAGAAATCCCTAATATCCCTACAAACGATAAAAGCCTTAAAGATATTTTGCAAAGCAATTTTACCTTTGCAGATTTGATTGAAAAAGACAAGTTAAAGACACAAAAGAAAAGTTTGAAAAAAATTATTGTGGATATGGAAGATGAGGTTTTAGCAAATGCAGGAGTAGATGTGTTTGAAGAGGTATTTAAGCTCATCTTTATCAAGCTTTATGATGAGTTAGAGGGTGCAAGGGATAAAACAAGAAATTTAGAATTTAAAAACTATGGCGAATCTGATGCAGAGCTAAAAGAAAAAATAGAAAAACTTTTTGCTAAAGCAAAGAAAACATGGGAGGGCGTGTTTAGTGATGATGAGAAAATCCGTCTAAGCCCCTCGCATTTAAGTGTTTGCATAGGATCACTAGAGGAAGTTAAGCTTTTTAATTCTAATTTAGAAGTCATTGATGATGCCTTTGAATACCTTGTTAATAAGTCTGCCAAAGGCGAAAAAGGACAATATTTTACCCCGCGCTATGTGATTGATATGTGTGTAAAAATGCTAAATCCTAAAAAGCAAGAGAGTATGATAGATACCGCAAGTGGAAGCTGTGGATTCCCGATTCATACTTGCTTTTATGTATGGAAAAATATTTATAAGCAAAAAGGTATTGAAGCAAGTCATCTTTTTACAGCAGAGAAAAAAATTCCAGAATGCGAGGATTATGTGAGAGAAAAAATCTTTGGCGTGGATTTTGATGAAAAAAGTGTGCGAGTTTCAAAAATGCTCAATCTCATCGCAGGTGATGGGCATACAAATGTGTTATATCTTAATTCTATTGACTATATGCAATGGGAGGAATGGACAAAAAACGAGGATTGGAACGATGTGTATAATGAGGGCTTTAAAGGGCTGAAGAAACTAAGGGCAAACAAAAATGAAAATAGAGATTTTAACTTTGATATTCTTATGGCAAATCCGCCCTTTGCGGGAGATATTAAAGAAAGTAAGATTCTAGCGCGTTATGAACTAGGCAAAAATGTGAATGGCAAGACACAAAGCAAGGTGGGACGCGATATTTTGTTTATTGAACGAAATCTTGATATGTTGCGTCCGGGCGGGAGAATGGCTATCGTGTTACCACAAGGGAGATTCAACAATTCAAGCGATAAATATATAAGAGAATTTATAGCACAAAGGGCTAGAATCCTAGCAGTAGTGGGGCTACATCAAAATGTCTTTAAGCCCCATACAGGCACAAAAACAAGCGTTTTATTCCTGCAAAAATGGGGTGGAGATGATGGAAAAGGTGGGGAGCTTTGCCCAAAGCAAGAGGATTATAATATTTTCTTTGCAACCCAAAGTCTGCCTAGCAAGGATAATTCAGGCGAGAAAATCTACTATGAGAGGCTAGATTCACACGAGCATTTAATCGTCAAACACGATTTGTTTCACCCGCATTTAGAGGGTGATGAACCCATTTTACAAGAGGGTGAGAGCGAGGAAGCATTTAATCAAAGAATGCAAGAATATAAAGCAAATTGTGAAAAATACAAAGACTTACAATCAGATGGAATCGCCGAAGCGTTCATAGAATTTGCAAAAAGCGAGGGTTTAAGCTTTTGGAGGGAGGAGTAAGCAGAAATGGTAGAATATAAAATATTTTGTGATGAAAGCAATCATTTAGAATATAAAGACAATCCTACACTAAGATCAAAAATTATGGTTTTAGGTGGCATAAGTGTGCTTTCAAAGGATATAGAGCATATTAATAGGCAAATTAAATACTTAAAACACAAATATAATCATAAAAAAGAATTAAAATGGACAAAGCTTATTGCTTCACAAGAAAAATTTTATGATGAAATTATAGAATTTTTTTTTAATGAACCTAAACTTAAATTTCAAGCCCTTTTAGTGCCGGATAAAACAATTCTAAAACACGATATTTATAATCAAGGGAATGCTGATGTTTTCTATTATAAAGTGTATTATTATATTTTTAAGAACCTTTTAGAAAATGAAATTAATCAAAATATTAATACTAAGGCTAAAATATATCTAGATTATAAAGATACACGTTGTGGTGATAGAATAAAAGAATTACTTAAGGTGCTACGCAATAAATTTAAAGACGCTATTGACTTTCAATGTTTTACCGCTCAATCTCACGAAGCAAACTTAATCCAATTTGTAGATATTTTTATAGGAGCTATTGCCTATAAGGCAAGAGATGATATAGAGCATAAAAGTAAGATAAAAAACCATATAGTGCAAAAGATAGAATCCTTATCTAATATAAAGCTTGAGTTAGGCACCCCACCTTGGGAAAATAAATTTAATATATTTAAAATAGAGCTTAGAAAGGGAAGATAATCAATGTATCCTGCTTTAGATTTTAGCTCTTGTTTGTGCGAAAATGACAAAATCAATTTAGCCTATGAAATTTTTAAGCGAGATTTTGTTGATACTCCCTGTTTTTTAGAACCAATTTTAGTATCTTTTAAAACAGATAAAAAAATTAAGCAAGGTAACTTAAAATTACAAGAAACATTTTGGCATATCATTAGTCGGAAAAATGGCAAAAATAGAATCTTTGATGAACAAAGAGCAAAAAGGATAGCTTGGATTAAACTTATCATTCTTGATTACAATAAGAAACATATCAAATTGTTTTATTGCTATGAAAGCAATCGCACAATAAGGCTTTATTTATGGTTATATGAATATAACTTTGTAGTTATTTTGGAAAAAGCACAAATGCAGGAAAAAATAGCCTTTATTATTACAAGTTTTTATATAGACAATGAAAAGAAACAAAAAAGCTTCGAACAAAAATATAAGAATTATAAGGAAAAAAGTGATGCAAAATTAAAGGATTGTGAGTGGTTTTAGTTGGTGCAGACTTACGGCATCTGCAAGAAGCAAGTGCTAGCCACCTCTTTCTGCCAACGGCAGTTAAGCAGTTATATTATACATATTTTTTCTAAATATTAACTAAGGCAGTAAAATGAACACATTAAACCAAACCTTGCAAGAAAAATTCCCGCATCTTGAGCTAAGTGTGCTAAAGCTTAGCGAAGTGAAAAGGGATAATGCAACCAAGCGGATAGATAGTGAGTTTTTTAGAAAAGCCGATTTGACAATTAAAAATAAGTTATTAGCAATTCAAAGTAAATATTTATCCTATCTTATATCTTTCAACTCTCGCTATTCTCAACCTAATTATGACGATACAAGCTCTTTGAAGATTATCAATAGTCAATATATTAGAAATGAATTTATAGATTATGAAAATGCAAAATTTGGTTATGGCGCAATTGTTCCAAAAGAGGCTATTTTAATTAATTCAACAGGTGTTGGCACATTAGGTAGAGTAAATATCAATTTGCTTGATAGAAAGTTTAGCATTGACAGCCATATCAATGTTTTAATTGTCAAAGACAAAAATGAATTGAATCCTTGTTATTTGATGATTTTTTTACAGACAAAATATGGGCAATCTCAAATAAATCGCTATTATAGTGGAACTTCTGGACAAATTGAAATCTACCCTCGTGATTTTAACAATTTCCTAATCCCTCTCCTCCCTATGTCCTTTCAACTAGAAATTGAAAAGCTTGTAAAAGATTCTCACCTTGCCCTAGAACAAAGCAAAGCCTTATATAAAGAAGCGGAGGATTTGCTCTATATTGAACTTGGATTAAACCCACAAAATCCACTGCAAAGTATTTTGCAATCTCATAACAATAACATAAACTTTCGCATTGCTACCCTAAAAGAATCTTTCCTAAAAACAGGACGCCTAGATTCTGAATATTATCAAGTCAAGTATGAAATAATAGAAAATATTATCAAAAGCTATAAGGGTGGATATACTAGATTGGGCGATATAGCTTTATATTTTAATACTGGAGAATATGCGGAAAATTATTCACAAAAGCAAAAAGGCTTAAAATTTTATATTAGAAGCACAGATTTAAAAAATGGACTAATAGATGAATCTACTGATTATTTTGTATCGCCTGAAGGATTTACAAGATTGGCAAAAAAAGGAGATATTTTAACAGCAAGAGTTGGTGCTATTGGGAGATTTGCTGAAGTAAATTCCAGTATGCAGGACAATATTTACTCTGATAATATCTTATGCTTTAGACTTCCTGATGATTTTATACCTTGCGTTTATGTAGCATTATTTAATACAAAAATAATGTTTGAGCTTATTGATAGGCTGGTTCGTGGTTCTGTGCAACCAAGATTAAATCAAGAAACATTAAAAGAACTACTTATCCCTAAAATCGACTTACAAACTCAAGCTTCTATTGCCTCTCATATCCAAAAAAGCTTTGCCTTGCGAGCAGAAGCAAAAGCACTTTTAAACGAAGCTAAAGCAAAAGTAGAATCTGCTATTAGTGGCGGGGGGGGGGGGGAAAAAAGAGCCCCTTTTTTTGCCTTTTAAAACCAAAACTTTTTAATTTTTTTTCCCCAAAACAAAAAAAAAATAAGCGATTTTAAAAAGGGTTTCCCCTTTGGGGGAAGGGGGGTTTTTGAAAATCTGCTTGGTTTTGAAAACTTTTTTTTTTTTTAAAAATTTTAGGAAGGAAAATTACAAAATTTATATAGTATTTATTGGCGATGGGGTATCCCATATAATTCTTTTAGAAGGAGGCCTGGGTTGTGGCAAGAGCTTGATTGAAAAATATATAAAATATATTTTACCGCCACTAACACTAAAAGAAATGATTGAAAGTGTCAAGTTACAAGCACTCAA
>NZ_JRPD02000029.1 GCF_000765805.2 Helicobacter muridarum
CTCTATTTGTCATGTTGAGCCTCTATTTGTCATGTTGAGCGAAGCGAAACATCTATATTAACTAGATTCTTCAATCGCTATGCTCATTCAGAATGACCTCGTCATGTTGAGGGCAAAGCGAAGCTTCTTTAGTAAAGCCCGAAACATCTATATTGACTAGATTCTTCACCTAAAGGTTCAGAATGACAAAAGGTAAAGGTTAAGACATAACAAGATAATTATATTGAGAATGACAAGGCACAAGGCATATTGAGACATGACAAGCTCACTTGCTTCCATATTTATCACCACCCAGCCCCTTTTTTCTTAAGCTAGAATCAGGGGTATTTGCTACTTAAGTTGGTAGCTTAAGTAGCAATGAATTATATTTTAATTTATGTTTCTATATTATTACATTTTACGCTATTTATAAAAATCTAATATTTACTTATAATAATTTAATACTCTTAGTTGGTTATAAGAATGAAAAAAGAACTTCATGATGAGCTTATGCAAAGCCTTAGTGAATCTATTATGCTAAATAAGGAAGCAATGGACGAATTTGAACTAGCAAAGCAATATTATGAAGGCAATCAATTAGATCCATATACATTAAGCATTTTGGAGCAAAGAGGACAGCCGCCTTTATATGAGAATCTCTATGCAATGCTAGGCGAAAAGCTACTAGGCTATAAACTCAATGCTAATACAGAGTTGCAAGCAATAGGATTCCAAAAGCAAGATAGAGCGACAGCTGAAATCATTACAAATATCCTAAAAAGCATCACACAAACAAAGGAATATCAAATCACAAAGCAGCAATGCGATTTAGATTTAATGCTTGGAATATGTGCTTGTGAGATATGGCTAAAAGAGAGTAGAGATAAAGAAGATTTGGTTATTAGCATAAGACATATTCCTATGTATTCCCTATACATTGACCCATATTCGCAAAAAGAAGATGCAAGCGATGCAAAATACTTTCATAAAGTCTTATTCATGGACAGTAAGGAAGCAAAGAAGCGATATGGAGATAAGCAATTTAAGGAATATTCAAATTCAGAGAATGGAGCGAGAAAAAGAGTTCGCTTTTATGAAAGCTTTGTTAAAAATATTGAAACAAATCAATATGATAGATATATTTGGAATGATAATGAAATTATTAGCATTGAGAAAAATCCCTTTGATGTAAGCTTCTGTCCTATTGTTGTGCGAAAGCTATATATAGATAGTCAAAATAGATTTTATGGCATATTTAGAAATATTAAGCCCTTTCAAGATTATATTAACTTCGCAGAGAACAGAATGGCAAATATGCTAGGCTCTCAAAAGATTCTATATGAGAGAAGTGCGATTTATAACGCAGATGAATTTGCAAAACAAGTAAGCCTAGATAATGCAGTAGTAGGAGTTGAAGATGGGGCTTTAGCAAGCAATAAGATTATCTTTCAAAATCATACCAATGACTTAAGTGCCCTATCTCAAAAGAGTGAGCAAAAAAGAGCCTTAGCAAAAATGCAAATGGGATTTAATGATGAAGCTTTGGGACAGAATATGAGTAGAGCTAGTGGCGTAGTAGTGCAGCAAAGAACAAACGCTGGGCTTGTGGGGATACAAAGATTCTTAATGAGTAGTGATTTGTTTGATAAACAAGTATTTTCATGTTGTATTGAACTCATAACAAAATACTTTACTACAAATCAAATCTTTAGAATTGTAGAGCAAGATGTATTTGAGGAATATTTTGAAATTAATGGCAAAAATGGGGAAAATAAAATCAATGTAGGACATTATGATATAAACATCGAGACTAAGCCTAAGAATAACTCAAATAGAGATGAGAGATTTGCACAATGGGTAGAGCTTATTAAAAGCGGCTTCATTCCACAAGAATATATGAAAGATATTATTCCCCTAGTGCTAGATGATTCAGATTCTAATGTAGCAAATCAAGTCAAAAGATTATTAGCTAAGAAAATGCAAGAAGAAGCAAATAATCCTATGGCACAGCAAATGCAGCAATTACAAATGCAAATGCAACAACTACAAGCACAAGTATTACAAGCCACAGCAAGAGAAAAAGAAGCTAAGGCTATAAAATATCAAGCTCAAGCAAATGACCCAAATATCACCCTGCCAAAAGGTGATAAATAAAAAGGATAAATATGTTGTTATATATTCAATGTCTTGCTTTATTACTTATTTTTTTTAACTTTCTATTGCTTTTATTCGCTGTGCCTCAATCACGCACTTTTACAGCTATAAACTCTATACTTAATTTCTTTTTCTGTCTTTCTTTATTCTTAGCAATAGAGAATGAATATTTGTATTTGCATCTGCCACAATAAAAAGGGCTAAAATGGATAAAGATATTAAAAATCTAACACTTAAGAAATTTAAAGAAAACTTTGATTTTATAGAATCTACTATGCAAAATAGCAAAATGTATACAGAAGCTTTTAAATCCTTTCAAGAAGGTATGAAAGATTATGCTTTTAGTGATGACCAAAAAGCCCAAGCTTTGGCTACTTTCATAAGCCAAGTCTTTCAGAGTGGATTCCAAATTGCAGTGCAAACTGCTTTAAGCATAGATTTAAATGAAATACAAACAAGAGATGCACAAAATAAAAGTGCATTAGAAATCTTAGGAATACAAAAAGATGTTACTTCAAAGGCAAATGCTGCAAAAGAATCTTTTTACAGAGTGCAAGCAAGTAAAATGCAAGCCGCACAGCTGCAAGCCCAAGCCTTGCAAGATAAGATAAAGGCTGAAGTCTTGCATAAAAGTAGCAATGATAACGCACAGATTAATAAAGCAAATTGCATGGTAAGCTATCAAAATGTAATGGGTAATGTGAATAAGCCTCAATTAATTACGCAATATCAAATGCAGAAAGAAACCGTTAATGCGCTAAAAGCAATAGGAGAAGCTAGAATTAATGATTATACAAAAGAGCTAGATAAGGTAAAGATTCCAGAATTTAGTGAAGAGCAAGATACAAATGTAATAGAAATCTATGCCACAAAGCAAATTGTAAGCATAGAAGAGCCTATTAGTTTTATTGTAATTTCAAGCATTGAGCTAGAGAGTGTTGTATGGAATTTTGGTGATAATAATTATGGTTTAGGTTATAATGTGATATATGCCTATAAACAAAGCGGCGAATATAAAGTAAATATGAATGCAACTCTTAGTCTAAAGGATAATGAAAGCAAGCAATACCAAAGAAGCCTAGATATAATTGTTAAGTGATTACACAAGTTAAAAAGTGCAAATCTATAAATCATTCTATGAGATAGAATCTTAGGAGTTTAATAATGTGGAGAAGTGAGTATGGACGTAAATATACAAGCAGTTGTAGAACAATTAAAAAATATCAAGGTTCATAATGTAATATTTGAATTAATAATGAATGCGATACAGGCAAATGCCACCAATATCGAACTTAAAATTATAGCCCCTAGTTTAATTAAAAAAAATAAAACACCCTATATAGATAAAATAGAAGTGATTGATAATGGCGATGGTTTTAATCAGGAAAATATAAAATCTTTTGGGGAATATCGTAGTAATTATAAAAAATCATTAGGCTGCAAGGGTATAGGAAGATTTATGTATCTGAAACTTTTTAAAAATGTAGAGGTTATAAGTAAAAATAAAGAGTTTAATTTTACTTATAATGGTATGACAGAGCCTAAAGAGCGAGACTTTTATGATAAAACAAAAGTAATTTTATCAAATCCAAAAGAGAAATTTTCTATTGATTTTTCCAAGATTAAAAAACAAATTAAAGAGCATTTTTTGCCTTATTTTAAAACAGGAAGCAAAGATATTAAAATAGATATTTATAGAGATAATGAGTGTATAGATAATATTAAGAGTAATGAAATACCACATTTTGAAAAGAAAGAATTTAAAATTAAAAATTATTCTTTTAGCATATCATATCTTTTTGGAGAAAATGATTTTAAAAATGAGGGATTTTATGTCGCAAACAATAGGGTTGTGATAAAAAATTCAGATTTAGACCAAGAAAGTAAATATAACTTGCCAAAAGAAAAAGATTTAAGAATATTTTATATTTTAGAATCTGATTATTTTGATAAGAATGTTAATGATGAAAGAAATGAATTACAGATTTATCCTAAACGAAGAAATTCACTTGAGTTTGAAGATTTAAACTGGAATGAGATATATGATGAATTAGAAAATCAGCTTAAAGTTATTTATAGAGAGCATAATTTTGATATAGAAAACAAAATTAAAGAAAACAGAAAAAAGTCAATTAAGGAATTGCCATATCTTGGAGCGTATTTTGAAAACAGAAATGAATTAAATTTAAATGATATGCTAGAAAATGCCAAGAAAGAATTTAACGATGATAAGGATTTTTTAAGAGATGATAGAAATAAAGCAAAAGGAAACTATGAATCCAAGCTAACCAAAGTAACACAAGCAGAATTAGCTGAATATGTATTTGATAGAAATAAATTAATTCAACGATTAAAAAACTCTGTTGATAAAGGTAGTATAGAAGCTGAAATTCATAATTTGTTTATGCCCCAAAAAACATCTGATGATAAGCAAAATTATAGAAGCAATAATGTTTGGTTATTTGATGATAGATTTATGTGCTATGATAAAATTTTTAGCGATATACAGATTAAGGATATTTTTCCAGAGTTATACAAGAATATACAAAGACCTGATTTGCTAAGCATTATTTCCAATACTTATGAAAAAGATAAGATAAACGATATTTTGTTGATAGAATTTAAAAGACCTGAAGCAAAGAAAGAATATTTTGCAATAGCACATCAACAAATTCTTAGCTATGCTGCAATGATTAATGAAGTTTATTCTCAAAAAAAGGTAAGAATTTGGGCTTATGGATTTTTAAAATTTAACGATGAAGTTTTAAAAAGTCTTATTAGAGATGATTATAATCAGATATATACAAATACTCATTTTCCAATTTGTTATAAATATAATCAAGCAAATAATATAATAGTTCATTTTATGGATTATAATTCTTTGATTTGTGATGCGGAGAATAGAAATCAGTTATTTTTGGATATTTTAAGAGGAAAATATTTATGATGACTCTTATGCCAAACTTCCTCCTCTACACTCGCCATCTTGGTAGTGAGTAGTATGTATCTCTTAAGCCGCTTTGAACCTCTATGCTTTTTGCTTGTCTGTATGGATATATATCACTCTGCCATGTAATGCCGCTTAACGCATCAATGCAATTATCATCATTTGCTTTTCTATCTGGATTATATTTGCGTAATTCTTGCTGTATTTGCGATATGCCTCTAGCATTCTTTCTAATCTTTAATCTATTTTGATTCCAAGCTGGAAGTAGCGTTGCTATTTTTTCATGCTTGCTTAGATTTTGCGGGACTTTAAAGGTTTTAATGATATTTGTTAGCACTCTTTTACCTTCCCTTTGCCTTTGTGCATTAAGTATTAGTATCTGCTTTTGCAAGTTTGATTCTAAGGTAATGCCGCCTCCTTTTGGCTCTATCCTAACTTCTGCACTCTCGTATTCACTCATCATAATAAAGCTTTGCTCTATGAATTCTTGATGATTCCATTTCCCATAAAAGCAATCTAGCAGCACAATTAAAGGTAGCTCATTATGATTTTGTGAGATTCCCACACATACAATAGCCCTATTATCACTTCCATCTTTGGTAGATTCTGCTGGGTCTATGAAAATATATATCTTTTGCTTTGGAATATCAAAGTCGCTTATCAAATGATTACTAAAATCGCTAATATCAAAGAATCCACCATTTGCATCATCTGGCTGTTGCTGATACTGTGCATTAAACGCATATTCTCCCATTGTTTGTTTTATCAAGGCTAATTGCTCTATTGTATGCCTTTTTGGAAATAAAGCCTCATTTGCTTCTCTTTTGTATATAAAGTTTCCTATTTTGTATGTTTTTTTCTCTGTATTTAGGGCTTCTAAATTTACTTCTTCCCACGTGTCTTTGGCTACTTCTTTCAAATAGCCTGTTAAATCGTTTTTATGTAATCTTTGCATGATTACTATCATTCTGCCCGGATTATCTTGATATGCTAAAAGCCTTGATAGAAAAGATTCTGTAAAATATGTAATGCTATTTTTGCGACTTGCTTCAGAATAACTCTCACTAGCCTTTAGCAAATCATCTGCAATTCCTATATGACAATGCTTACCTGTAATAGCTCCTCCAACTGTTGTAGCAAATAATCCTCCACCTTTATCATTAAACCACTGTTCTGCCTTATCCATAATAAGCTTTGAATTTGCAAATAAGCCCCTATAAGTCTTTGACTTAAAGAAATCTCTTGTCTCAACACTCACACTTTTACTTAGCTCATCACCATAGCTAGCATAAATGAATTTGATATTTGGATACAAGCCTAGCGCATAAGGAATAAAACATCTTGCAACAATTTCAGTCTTACCATAGCTTGGCGGCATTGAAATTATTACATTATGTAATTGCCCTTGTAATATCAAATGCAAAATCTCGCACAAATATCCATAATGCCAATTATCTAAAAATGGCATGCTGTAATAAAATTCAAATTTGTATTTGACAAATTCGTATAAATTACGCCTTGCTAATTCTCTCCTAAGAAGTATATGTTCGCTAAATTCTGTCATGTAAGCCCTATTGTTTGCTTTTTACTTAATCAACATATCAATAATCATATTTCTTTTGCAATATGTCTTTATATTCTTCTCCATATATACTTTCTACTAATTCTATTTCTCTATCACTAGCCTTATTTAGAAATACATTCAACTCTGCTAACTCTGCTTGCTTATTATTTAACTCTTTTCTAGCATTGCTTAAATCTGCTTTATTTGCTAATTCTAAGGCTTTTTTAGCTTTACTTAGAGCTTCTTTTTCTTGTGTGAGCTTTCCTTGCAAGCCATATTTCAAAGAATCATTTTTTACTCTATTGATAAAATTATTCAATCGTTGCACTATATCTGGATTTCTATACATAATTTCCTTGAAAAGCAATGTAGTTACTTCAAAGCTATGCTTTATATCATCTCCTAAATTCAGATATATGCTAGATTGTATATCTTTCTTAGCAAATAGCCTTAAGCCTCTAAAAACTCCTAAATCTAAAATCTTATCATTTGTTCGCTCAAAATCATGCAATCTATCAAGCATAATAAAATTAGCTGTATCTTTGCTGCTTAATATATCGTTTTTATACTTTGTTTTCTGCGCTTTATTCTGTTTGGCATTAGCTTTTTTATCCAAGTCTATTGTAGTATTGCCAAGACTATATGTAGTATTATTTCCTATTCTTTCTTTAAAATCTCCTATCATGCTTAATTGCTGCTGTAGTCTTTCAATATAATTTTGACTTCTTTGTATTTTTTTAGCATTTAGAGACTTTATTACTTCATTGCTACCTATCATGTTACTTAGTAAATCAATTTCTTTTTCAAGGTTAAATGTTTGCATGATTTGCTCACTATAGGGACTACTTGCTGCTTGCAATAATCCATATAAATTATCCTCACTTGTATCCTCTAGCTCTCTTGTTGCAAAGTTCAGACTTGAGATTTCTTTAATAATCTTTTGCTTTCTTTGCAAGACTTGCAACATAACTGAATCTGTCATTTCCTTTGTAATGTATGTATAGATTTTAGGTTTGATATTATAGTTATCCCATAGGATATTGCCCTGTCTTATGATTCTGCCTTCTCTTTGCTCCATATTTGCTGGTGTCCAATTCAAATCTAAATGATGAAGGGCTACTAATCTTTCTTGGAAGTTGCTTCCTGCTCCCATTTTACCTGTGCTACCTATCAATACGCGAATCTCGCCACTATTTATCTTTTGTGATAGCATTCCCTTACTTCTAGCTGTGCCTTCTTTACCATCATAATCATGCACAAAGGCTATTTCATTTTCTTTTATTCCTTTCTCTACTAATAATTCCTTTAAATCAGAATACGCGCTAAAGTTTGCTTCATGTCTTGCTAGGGCTTCTTGCAAGTTTTCTAACCTTGTAGTATATCTATCTGCCATTTCACTAGAGAGATTTTCATTTTCTAAGATGTTTGTAATTTTTTCTATCTCTTGTTTTGTTTGGGCTAGCTTTTTATCACTCATTTTCTTTTTTGGAATGCTTGTATCTAAAAAGACTAATTGAGTTCCTTTGTGTTCATTATACATATTATAATTCTGCATAATTGCATTAGCTGCCCTAGCTATCTTTCCATTCTGATTTCTCTGCAAATTTGGATTAATTAAGCGCATATCAAGACTTGCTTTATTTGCATCATTCATAATTTTTAGATGATTATCTCCTCCTTTTTGATATGCTAATTGCGGATTATCTTGTAATTCTTTTGTCCTAGCAATAATATGCTTAGCATATTCTTCTTGGTCCTTATCTTTGTCTAACATTATATTTATGCGTTCTACTTCTGGCTCTATGTTTTTTATTCCCCTCTCTATCAAATCTTTTTTCATATCTTCTTTACTCACACTATCAGTAAAAGAAAAATAATCCATTTTTAATTCGGGCAAATTTGAAAAGTCTCGCATTCTTGTTGTAGGTTTATATTCTCCTGTAGCTTTTAGCTCATACTCTGTGCTAGCATTTGCAAACATCTTGCTCCATTCATCAAAGTTATCAATGCCTTTTTCTCTCAAGCCTTTGAAGTTTAGAAATCTCTGCATTGTATAAATATCACTAATGAAATTTGTAACAGGTGTGCCTGTGGCAAATACTACTTTGCTATTTTCACTGCCATTTTGTATTTTAAGATAGGCATCAAATGCTCTATTGCTTGTTTGTGTGTTAATACCTCTAACATTTATTTGGCTTGTATGAATTGGAAGCGACTTTAGATAATGTGCCTCATCAAACAAAAGCATATCAATTCCTAAATCCTCATAAAATACACTTACATCATCTTTTTTTAAATCTTGAATGTATTTTGTGATTTTCTCTTGAATTTTTGCAATTTTATTTGCTACTGCCTTAATTTTTCTTTTAGGTGTGTTTGGGTCTTGTTGCAAATTGCTTAATATTTTTTCTAATTGGCTTATTTCTTGCTCATAGTATTGTTTAAAAGCTTCTGGTCTGACATTCATATTCTCAAATGCTGTATAGGTTGTTATAACTAAATCATAATCATTATTTTTTATTTGGGCTAGCTGTATATTTTTATCCTTTTTGCTTATGGCTTGCACGACTTTAATACGTGCTTGTGGATAAAGCTTCCTTGCTTCGCTTGCTAATTGTGTAGCAATATGATTTGGCATGACTATCATGCTATTTTGAATTAAGCCCAAACGCTTTGCTTCAATAGCACTTGCTATCATTGTATAAGTTTTTCCTGTGCCTACTTCATGAGCTAATAAGGTATTACTTTGACTAAGGATTCTAAATACTGCATTCTTTTGATGTGTTCTTAATATAATATCTTTATTACTACCAATAAGGCTTAAATGGCTGCCATCATATTTTCTTAGCACTGTAGTATTAAAAATATCATTATATTCCTTTTGTGCTTTTATAGCAAACGAATCATTGCTTATAATATAGTCTTTGAATTCTTTTGTAAGCTGCTTTTTTAGGTTTTCTAAGGCTAGGCTAGAGCTTGGGTCTTTGAATATTTTTACTTTATCTCCTATGGTCCTACTTGCTTGCACGCTTAAAGTCTTATTATTAAACATATCTTCTAAGTAATTAATTGCATTAATATGACTTATACCTGTATTTTCTGCAAATGCTTTACTTGTTTGAATAATCAAATCAGATCTACTACTAGCCTCTGGATTTATTATATCAACACTCCAACCCAAGCCTCTTGTATAAGAAGTTTGCGCTTTTATATCCAATATATCTTGTAGAAATCCATCAGTAATTTCTTTAGAGAGCCAATTCGCTCCTAATGGAATCTTTATGTAGGGGATTTCAATATCTGGTGGAATAACATTTTGTAAATCTTGCAAAGCTTGTGTTTGATAATTGGCTATTGTCTTATCCTTGCTAAGTCTGACATTCCCATTTTCATCATAGAAATCTTTTAATTTCTCTTTTACATTACCGCTTAGAAATTTATCTTTATCAATTAGATTTCCTTCAATATCTATATACATATATTTGTTATCTAATAGTTGCTTTTGTGCCTGTTTTTGCGTTATTCCTAATAGCTCGCTTATTCTTTCATAATCAATTTTCCCATATTCATTTAAGCTTATATGCAGGGCATCATCTAAGGAATTAGCACTTTGCGGTCTTACATAGGGGTAATTTACCCTTTCATTCAAAATTTGCGCTTTTTGGCTACCTATTACTACCTTTTTGCCACTTTTTAACTCTTTTATAATAGGTCCTGTTTCTAATGCAAATATTTCAAAGCTACTATCATCAAGCAAGCTAAAAGCCTTAAAAGTATCATTAATTCTATTATTTATATTTCTAAAGCTTTTATTGCTGCCTAAGAGGTTTTGATATTTCTCATTTACAGCCTTGCGCAATACTTCTACATAATTATCATTGCTATCTAAATCTCTTTCAGCATTATGTAGCTTTTGCAGCGCATTTTTAAGCTGTTGTATTTTTGGAATCTGTTCTTCATATTGCTTTACTCTTTTAGCTATGCTCTCCTCTCTCCAATCTGTTAGCTCTTTTAATTGATTTGTATAATATTGTGTGTCTTTTTGCGCTCTTTCTTGATAGCCCTCTTCATAGTAGCTCTTATGATATTGTTTCATATCATTATAGCCATTTGGAGTCTTAAGCTCTAAGCCATCTTTTTGTATATAGGATTGAAGATTAAGATTTGAGGGATTATAGACTCCATTATCTTTAGTAGCAATTTGCATATTCCCAAAGGCATCTTTTATTGTGGTAAGTTCTCCTAAGATATGCTTAGGATTGTTTGCAAAGTAATTAGATAAAGTTGCTTCTTTATAGGGTGAAGAGTTGATAAAGCTATCAGTTAGACTAGATTGCACATATTCCTCTCCATTATCAAATTTTCTAAATACAAGTATATCTGTGGTAACTTTTGCATCTTTGAATGCTGTATTTGGAAGTCTCACTCCTCCTAAGAATTTCGCAATTTTTGCTATTGCTTGCCTTGTGCTAGAATCTTTTGCATCCATGAAGTTATGCGTAACAATTTGGATAGAGATTCCATTGGGGCGTAGCTTTTGTATGCCTTCTAGCATGAAATAATTATGAATTGATTTGCCTTGTATCTTTGTGTTGCCATAAGGTGGATTGCCTATTACTACATCATATTTGAGTTTATTTGCAAGCTTTGCACTTTGAAAGGGCGCATTCTCGATTATATGCTTAGGATACAAAGTCTTTGCAATAGCCGCACTTATTGAATCTAGCTCTACTGCTATAATATTGTTATCTTGTGGTAGAAAGCCTAAGAATCTCCCACTGCCAGCACTAGGCTCTAGGATATTGCTATCCTTTTTTAATCCTAAGCTTTTAACAAGATTTACCATACTTTCAATAATTGGTGTAGGCGTGAAGTAGGCATCATTGCTATTTCTTAATAGCTGTGCAATAGTTATTTCATTATTAAGAATTGAGTTAGATTTAATATTTTTACTTAAAGATTCTAAGAGTTGCTGCAAATGTGTATAGCGAGAATCTTTTGCTTTAATAATATCAATAAGCTCATTGCTAGCCTTACCAAAGCCTCTAAAATTACTTAAGACATCTCTTTGTTGTGGAGTTAATTCATCTAGGATTTTGTTTTGATTTGATTGCAAGATAGAATCTAGGGCTTCAAGAGCTTTGATATTTTGATTATATGCAAGCTTTGCGCTTGCTGTATCTTGTAGATGAATAGCATTTGTGGTAGAATGGGGATTGTCAATCTTGTTGGCTGGAGATTTGCCAGTCTGTAAAAGCGTATCAGTGTAGAAAATTGACTTGGCGTTTGGAGATTGATAGATTATTTTAGCCCCATTTTCTACTTTATTTTTTAAGATATTTTGTTTTTTAGGTGCGTTAGATATAACGACAAAATAATCCTGCGTTTCTAAGTTAACACTTGTGAAATACTGCTTATCTTCTATTTGCTTTGCTAAAATAAGCATATTATCTATATCCTTAATAACCATCTCAGGGCTATCTAATGTTTCTTTTATCTGTGGTAAATACTTCTCTCTATCTCTTTCTACAAGTTTTAATAAGCTTCCTTTGGTTAGCCTTATCTCCTTATCTCCTAAAGCTTGCTTTATCTCTTGGCTATGTTTTGGGATATAGCTTTGGTCTAGATTATCAAGCCCAAAAGTCTTTAGCCATTGCTCTTGTGTTTCTTTGGTTAATATTCTTGTTTTGCCTGTTTTGTCTGTGAATAGAATGTCTTGATTAATAACGTCTTTTGGTTTTGGTCCACTAATATCTATAAGCTTATCGCCTTGCTTGATTTGTGTATAGCCTTTGCTTCTTAGAATCTGATATATATCTTTTGATGTATGTTTTTGTGGATATTTTTCTAGTAAAAGCTTTTGTAATTTATCTAAGCAAAGAAGTTTCGCACTCATTAGTATGCCTTTCTAAAGAAACCTTGACCTTGTCATGTTGAGCCTCTCCCCTGTCATGTTGAGCGAAGCGAAACATCTATCCCCTGTCATGTTTGGCTTTGTCTTTTGTCATGTTGAGCAAGCCCTCTTGTCATGTTGAGGGCAAGCCCGAAACATCTATATTGACTAGATTCTTCACCTAGCAAGCTAGGTTCAGAATGACAAGATAAAGGTTCAGAATGACTTGTTTTGCTTATCATAATGTATTTATAATTTTTTATAAATAGCGTAATACGCTATTCTTTTTGCTTAAAAAAGCTATATAATTTATCTAAAATCATTAGGATAGTTATGAAACAAGCAAATCAAATACAAGTATCAACCATAGCCAAGCCTAGAGCTATGTATGGAAAGCTTTTTACAGAAAATACACTTAAAGCAAATGCTAGCAATACTTCAAATTGGATTCCTAGACAACCTAAAATTACAGAAAAAACACTTTTTTCTCACTCATTTGAAGCTTTTAGCGATAGGTCTTATTTTGAATTTGCAAGTTTTAGTAGTAATGGTGAGTTTGTCGCTCCAAGTAGTGGCACACTAGCTATTGTCTTTTTACAAGGTGGGAATGGTAAAAAAGTATTAGATGCAAGTGGAGATAGAAGTGGAGAAATTCAAATCGCACAATGGACTGACAAAGGAAACAATGGAAGCTATAGGCTAGCAGATGGCAAGGGTGACCAGCTATATGCACAAGTAGGCGGCGGGAGATGGGATAGAGTATGGAATCGAGTAACTGTTTATGTTATTTACACCTATGCTATGGATATAAGGAATAATGGCGAGCCCTCTAGCTTTGGGAGATATAAGAGCGTGCTAGGTGGACATAGCAATAGAGGCGGAGTAAAAAGGCAGCTGCATTTAGTAAATGAAAACAGAACATGGACGGGGCGAAGATTTCGCGACAATGGATATTCAGGTGTAGGTAATATTTTTAATGAATACATGGATACACCTACAACAGGTGAGATAGGCTTTACAATCGTAAGATTACAGCCTAATGAAGTCGTGCCTATTAGCGTTGGAAGTGGTGGGCATGTTAGCGTGAGCTATCTTAAAACTCTAAAAGATAGCAAGGGTAGAAATATAGATTTAGATAATGCTAGCGTTAATGATGTGATAGGGCATATACCAATACTTAAAGCCTCAACTACTAAAAGACACACAGACGCAAGTTAGTGCATAAAATGCACTAACTCAAAGCGAAGCTTCTTTAGTAAAGCGAAGCTTCTTTAGTAAAGCCAAGTTTCTTTAGTAAAAATCATGTCATTCTGAACCTTCTTGTCATTATGAATATAATATCTTGTCATGTCTTAACCTTTACCTCTTGTCATTCTGAACCTAGCTTGCTAGGTGAACAACATGACAAAGTCATTCTGAAAGAGCGTAGCGATTGAAGAATCTATATTAAATAGATGTTTCGCTTCGCTCAACATGACAAAAGAGAAGGGCTCAACATGACAAGGGAGAGGCTTAGCATGACAAAAGAGAAGGGCTCAACATGACGAAACAGAAAGCGAAACATCACGAAAGAGCTTGTCATTCTTATTATTTTAGGACAACCTTTCTTGTCATGTTTAGTAAAGCCAAGTTTCTTTAGTAAAAATCATGTCATTCTGAACCTTCTTGTCATTATGAATATAATATCTTGTCATGTCTTAACCTTTACCTCTTGTCATTCTGAACCTAGCTTGCTAGGTGAACAACATGACAAAGTCATTCTGAAAGAGCGTAGCGATTGAAGAATCTATATTAAATAGATGTTTCGGGCTTGCCCTCAACATGACGAGGGGGTAGATGTTTCGCTTCGCTCAACATGACGAGGGAGAGGCTTAGCATGACAAAAGAGAAGGGCTCAACATGACGAGGGAGACGCTCAACATGACGAGGGAGACGCTCAACATGACAAGAGGGCTTTACTCAACATGACAAGGGAGAGGTTCAACATAAAGTAATCTTGTCATGTCTTAACCTTTATCTTTTGTCATTCTGAACCTTTAGGTGAAGAATCTTTATCAAAAAGAATCTTACTTGCTAAAGAAACTTCGTTTTTTTGATTGCTTTCTTTTGGCTCATTAGCTTGCTCTTTTCTCCCATTAGTAAATATCGTATCCTCATCAAAATCCTCTCCATAACGCTTTTTCATCAATTTAAAGGCTTCTAGTTTCAAGGCTACCCATATAAGGGTAGTAATGTTGAAAGGCGCACCACCTATAACAATGATTGCAGTCATTTTCATGGTCTCATATTCGCTCAAAAACTCGCTGCTAAAAGCACTCACTACTGCCCATGTAACAAGTAAGCTAACAAAGAATTGCAAGCTCGCCATAAAAATCAAATAAGATACGCGGATTTTACCATTTTCATCTACAAAGTAATTTAGACCGCGTGTTAGATATTGCAGGGAGTAAAATACTGCTACTGATAAAATGGCTATGACTATGTAGTAATAATGTTTGAAAAACTCTTGCATATTTATCCTTTAGCTCACAACAAAATAAAATTATATACAAGCAAGCAACAAAGGCAAATAGCGTAAATAAATCCGCTATTTTAAAAAATTTTAAAAAAGCCTTATAATAAAGTAAAAAAGGAATTATAATGAAAGCAAAAGAAAATACAAAATATGCCCTAATACGAGATGATATGGTAGTAACTATTTTTACTAAAGAAGAAATCAGCGAATGGAATGAGAATGATATTTTAGCAATAGAGATTCCAAAAGAGTTAGAAGATAGAATAGAGGCTTATTCTACAAAATATATAGATGATACCTTTGTATTCAAAGAAAAATTTATACCTTTAGATATAGAAAATTTAGACAATAATCTCTTTGCGGCTATTAAAGAAGGCATTGTAGAAATAATCTTAACTAAAGAGGAATATAACAAGAGCATTGCAGAAAATACACAGACTTATAAAGACTATCAGATAATCCCTATTCCAAATGATAGAGAGCTAGAGATACAAACAGGCACACAATATAAAAATGGCTTTGCAGAATTAGACTTAAAAGAGCTAAAGAGCACTTACTTAGAGCATTCCAAACAATGCTATGAAAATATTAGCAATCATATGGCACTAAATACGAATGTAACTGAAATGCTATCTTGGAATTTGCAAGAAGCAGAAGCAAAAGCCTATGTAGCTTCCAAAGATTCTACACTTGCGCCTTTTATTTCACAAATCGCAAAGACAAGAGACATAAGTCTTGATGTTTTAGCGCAAAAGATTATAGAGAAATCAAATCTATATAGACAAGGCTTAAGCCAACTGTTAGGATATAAGCAAAAAATAGATTCACAAATAGAAAATGCTAAAACCAAAAGGCAAGTAAGAGAAGCAAAATTTGATATAAGTCTTTTTAGCTAATTGTATAGGGCACAATCATGACAAAACTTAGCATATCCGCATTGGGCTTATGCGTGCTAGCAATTATTAGCCTTTTTACTCTTTATACAAATTCACTCAAAAAGCTTGAGTATGAAAAGCAAAAGAATGCTAATTTGGAGGCTAGCCTAAAAACGCAAAATGAAGCTCTAACAAAATTGCAATTAGATACGCAAGCTTTTAATCAGAAACAAGAAATTTTAGAAAGTGAGGTTAGGAAGAAATATGAGGATATTATACAAAGCAGCAACAATACTAGTTCCATTGCTAATGATGTTGCTAATAGTGTTAAAAATGGAATGAGCTGTAAAGCTGATAATTCAACTGTTCGGAAATCCCGAATAGTTGAAAATGAAATCATTGCGCTAAAACAAGAAAACGCAATGTTAAAAAGAGAAATTGGCATAGCAAAAGAATTATTGAAAACAAGTCTTACAAATGAATAAATTATAAATAAGGATAAAATATGATTTCACCACAGACTACACAATTTGTATTACAAGGCTATAGCGATACGATTAAGACTAATCCAGCAGAAACAATAGGCAATACACTAGCACAAACAGGACAGGCATTAAATCAATCAATGAATGACTATACACAAAGGCAAGCACTAAATGAACAAACAAAAGCTAGTAAAATCGCAAACCAATATGAAATAGATAGATATTCACAAAGGCTTGATTTAGCAGATTTAGAAAATGAATCTTTGCGGGGTAAAAACTACTATCAAAATCTAATTAATCAAAATCAGGAAATGCAAAACGACATTACAAGACAGACAAAAAATAGTCAAATACAAGCTACAAAAGCAAGAAATCTTCTTACTACAGCTAGCGATAACTATATCAGAGACCAAACACAATTACAGCATAAATCAATACAACCACAAAGCATTTATGTAAAAGATAGCAATGGTAAATACAGACGAGCAACTCCAGCAGAAGTGAAAAATGAAGACATAACAAAATATAAAGATGCAAAAGGAAAACAATCATATAATCAATATGAAGCTATAGCAGCAAATAATGCAGCATTAAATAGAGCGTCCATTACACAGGCAGCAGGATATGGCTTCCAGAATCAAGCACAACAACAAAATCTACTAATTAAACAACAAGCATTGCAAAATGAAAGTGCAAAAGAAAGTGAACAACAGGCTAAATTGCTTAAAGCCAAAATAGACGAATTGCATAACAAAGGGAAAATAAGCGAATTACAGAAATTAACTATGCCCTATATTAAATGGGCAGATGAGAATATAGGACAAGTATATGAGATGCAAAATCTCTATTACAAACCACATTTGGATATGAATGTGCGCACACCTTATAGCACACAGAATTTAAATATCAATGGAAACTTAGCAATATCCAATGCAAACATTGATAAATTTGCAAGAGATATAGCATTGCTAAAAAGCAAACAAGGCACAGAAGAGCAAATAGAATTTGCAAAAAACAGACTAATTCAAAGCCCCAATATAAAAAAAGCTAATGAAAATCTATCAAAATTAACAGGTGGAAGTATTGAGCTAATCAATAGAGGAATTCTAGAGCAAAAAATAGAGAAAAATAGAGCTTATGAAGCATTAGGACTAATAGCAAAGGTGCTGCCCGGTGAATATCAAAGCGAAGCAATAGCAGTGCAAAAGGAATTTTCAAATAATGCTTTAAATCTAAAAATCGCTACTAAAACATTATCAGGCTCATTAAGCAATCAAGATATGCAACAAGTAAAGCAGTTACTACCAAAAATGTTTGTTGAAAATAAACTAGCAGGCTATATAAAGTTATTAAATCTAACAAACTCACAGATTAAAGCCTATGAAGAACAATTTTATGCTGGTGGTGATATAGAGATATGGGAAACTTTAAATCCAACTCATTATAATAACTACATGAGGCTAAAGAATAACTTTAACTTTCTATATAAAACGGTTTATGCATATTTGCCAGTAGATATGCAATAATTCTTATATCTCTAACTTACTTACCCATACTAACAGTAATATCATTGTTATGTAGTAATATCATGTCATGCTACCTTTCTTTTCATATTGAGCGTCTCTCTTGTCATGTTGAGCAAAGCGAAACATCTCATTAAAGCATTAGCAGCCTTTCTCTTTGCTTGGGCTTCCCTGCCTTAACTTCACCGCACATTTTACGCGGCAAATTTTTTATTTAACCTTAAATTTTACTTAAATTCGGAATGAGAAAGAAAAAGACATATAAAATAAAGTTCATGCATGTTTTTTGACTTATTTTTACAGCAACTTCTAGCATATTTTACAAGAGTGCAAAAAATTGCAAAGCAAAGCTTCTTTAGTAAAACGAAGTTTCTGCAGTCAAGGCAAAGCTTCTTTAAAAGAAATTATCAAATCTCTACCTTGTCATCTCTTTTACTAACTAAAGCTTTTAATCCTCTTGCCATGTTAAGCTTCTACCTTGTCATGTTGAGCGTTAGCGTTACATCTAATAGTCAACAATAGCAAACACTCAAATCCCGAAAAGCAAAACATCTGACTTCAGAGCAAAATAAATCTTTTTGTGTCAATTTCTAAAATTTCATGATAAATTGCAGAAAGTCCGCAAAATAGGGACTTCTAGGAGAATATGAGTTTTTTCATAGAATCTAGTTTCTATACAAATCCCGCATTTTAGGACATTGTATGGAGTTTGTGTCATGCACACAAGCAAAAAGCAAAGAAACCTAACATGATTTTATGGCGCATTTAGATTCTTATAGCTCAAAGCTAAAGCCTTTAATCCTATTATCATATTGAGGGCAAAGCGAAGCTTCTGCAGTCAAAGCCCAAAACATCTATATTAACTAGATTCTTCAATCGCTACGCTCATTCAGAATGACAAGGTGCAAGGTATATTGAGACATGACAAGCTTTCTTGTCATGTTTAGCGAAGCCCTGTTGTCATATTGAGACTTACTGCTTTCATCATGTTGAGCCTCTCTCTTGTCATGTTGAGCAAAGCGAAACATCTCTTTTATGCAACACAATCTAAAACACCAAGAGCAATACATTGACACAAAGCACAAGAGAATTTTTGTGCTTGCCAAATGTCTATGTTACCCACTCAAAGAAACAAAGCAAACCATAAGCCTTAAATCCAAGCACACAAATACAAACACAAAAGCTTTTAACATAAAAGTTACAAAAATACACAAATGGATTTTCAAGGATTTTTCAGGCACATAGGGGGGCACAATTCCCATCCCCCCTCTACTCACTCCCCCACTTATACAAATACTTTAATGATATATAAAAATAAAAATACAAAAAAATGGTTGATTTATAAATAATTTCAGCTATTATTTCTTTTGTTAAACATTTCATAGAAATTTGATTCTAATAATAAAGATATTTTAATCATTTCACTCCTTCAATATAACAAAGTAGATATTTAAGCTTTTGCTATGCAAAAGCATTAATCATAA
>NZ_JRPD02000002.1 GCF_000765805.2 Helicobacter muridarum
TCCTTTTGTCTCTCTCATCTCTTGGCTATCAAGCAAGACTACATTAACCTCATTTGGATTGTTAAATAGAAAGTCCATATCGCTTTGTGAAATAGAGGACACTTTATTTGTAGCAATCTGTGCTTCAAAGCCATCTTATATATTTTTAGCTTGTGCAAAACTTAAACTTAAAATTGAATTAATAATAATTTTCATTCAAATTCTCCTATGTGCTAATATCAAATTAAATAATTTAGATTTAGTGCCTAAAAACGATGTCAATTATTTATGAAACAAATAATTGATTAAGACTTAAAATTATCAAGTCTTACTTTATGCTAACATACGATTTTTTCAGAGTCAAGTATTTTTTAAATTTATATAAAAAAGTTATATTAAATCTAAAAATGTATAGAAATACTTTACATTTTTGTAGTTTTTAATGAATAGATGATAATTTTTTTAAATGGATTCTTAATTATTGGGAATAATGCAAATGAATGATAAAAGAGATATTTAACCCTTGAAAATGCCAAATATAATAAGTTATCAATATGTATTGTTATTGAGATAGTAAAGAATCTATATTTGCTTTACCATTGTTAGGTTTTATATAAGCGCAATTGCGTCAGTAGTAAAATAGCAATTAGTTAATTATTAATCAAGCATAAAAGAGCTATTTCCCTATGGTATCTTTGATGATTTTATAAATAAACTCCACATCGTTTTTGCCTTTCATAAAGCCATCATCTCCTTTTATTCTCATGTCATTTGGCACAATAGCCAAAACCTTGCCCGGATAATTCAAATCTTTTCGTTGGTAAAACATTTCTTTAAACTTCGCAAGACTAACCCTAATATTTCCAAAACTAGGATCAGCAAGATAGACAAAATGCTTATCACTTCCCTTATACACAGTAAAATGCTCATTGTCTCTTATCTTGACATAAATAATAACAGGAGTTTTAAGCATGAATAGAGATTGCATATCTAGGGCTAAGCCTATAGCCCTCATGCCCTTAGTCTTTACAAACTCGTCTATATCAAAAAACGAAAAAACTATTTCTTTTCGCAGTTCTTCATTTTTCTCAATCTCTTCTTTCATATCACTAGTAATACCCTTTGATAAGAATATGGCATCTAGTATTTCTTTCTCGCTTGTTTCTATATGGTAATAATAAGCAAGAATAGTGGCAAGAGACGCACTCCCACAACTATAGTCATATTCTTGTCTGATAAGATTCTTGTCTCTAATTTGTATCCAAGATACTATGGGCTTTTGCACATTTATAGAATCAGTGCTAATAAAAACTTCTGCCAAACATATCCGCAAACCCAATGTGAATATAAAAAGGATAAAAAACATAAAGTGAAAAAAGACAGAATTCATTAGATTCTATATGAGAAAGAAATATTTACTGAATTGCTTATATAGCTACTAGTATCAAGTCTCTCGGCACTGGTAAATAGGATTAGATTCTGCTTTATCTCATAAGCTATGCCAAAATTATATCCAAAGGACGAACCAAGTGCTGCCACTACACGTCCATTTACAAAGTCCTGTGTGTTATATTGATATTTTATACCAAAGTTAAGCGAAATATATGGATTAACAGCAAAGTATATTGTAGGATTAAGAGAAAATATCTCGCCATTATTTATACTCAATGTCTTGAAAGAATTTTGTAGATTGATTCTAATATTGGCTTGAATGAGAAAAACTATCGGATCTACAGTATAAAAACTTGTGAGAAATATAGAATATCCCTTGAAATATTGCAAGGAATTACTAGAGTCGTTAAATGTAGCCACATTCATAATATCTGTGCTAGCACCAACAAGTAGAGCTGGTGCTTTACCCTCTTTCTTAGCTTCTACTAGGAAGCCTAGATTCCAAGCTCCAAAATTACCGCTAGATTCATTAGAAAAACTATCGCTAATATTGCGTCTGCTACGCTGATAAAAGGCATTAAGCGTGCTAAATAACTCCACTCTGTTATACACGCCATAGCGAACCATCAAAGAGAAATCAAAATAATCTTGATTAAGATTATTATAGCCACTTACAACAGGAGCATTAATAACGCTATTATTGGGCAGCATAATAGGAATGGAGGTTAAAAGCGGATTGCTGCTTTTTATATTGATATAGGTTAAAGTTGGCAATAGGCGCAACTGCCCATTCTTGCTTAGAATCTCATCAACGCCTACTGACTTTGACTGCGCTATGCCAAGCATAGCAAGAAGTAATATAAAGATAATACCTAACTTAAAATTCAGACGCATTATAAACCATATCATTAAGCCAGAATGCTATCAAGATAGCTTAAATTAGAAGCTAATTCCAAATTCAAGATTCCCACTCCATACTTTAGACTTTGGAAAGATATCTGCAGCACCTAGCATATAATATTTGCCTATGGCTTTAGTATAAAATGCAATTTTGTCGCTTAGATTTATAAGCATTCCCAAGCTAGCATGAGCGATATGTCCATTACTAAGCTTATATGGTGTATTATCAATATTATAAGAACCGCTAAATACCCAAGAGTATCCACCACCATATGTAAGCTTCATAGAGCCAAGTGGCAGCTTCCCATCTAGCTCTGCCCCAACTGTAGCTAAATGTCTACCTACACCCTTATTTCTTATAGTAAACTGATTGTCATATCCAATTATAATATTTACAAATAATGGGATATTTGTAGATAAGGTGTTAAAACCAAACTTAAATAAAAGATCAAGATAGATTGAGCTAGCATTTGGCTTATTCATAAAGCTATTTTTATTATACCCATATCCAGCTTTGATATCCACACCACCTTGCAATCTATCGAAAAACACATCAACGCCACCAAGCGATAAATATCCCCCCGAATATGATAGCTTGGCATTATCACCATTGCTTGTATTATAAAATCCTCCAATACCAACATAGCTATCTATAGCATAATTTTCAGTTATCTGCATAGCATTGGAACTTGTTATCATAGCTCCTAACAATGCAAGGCTAAAAGATATTTTTAATGGTATTTTAAACATAATGAATCCCTCCTCCTAGTTTATTTAAACCATTTATTAAAAATTCCATTGCTCAACCAATTTCCAAAACCTGCTGCAACAGGAACACCAAAAGCTAAGGCTAAGGCTGGCCAAAACTATCCTTTTGTCTCTCTCATCTCTTGGCTATCAAGCAAGACTACATTAACCTCATTTGGATTGTTAAATAGAAAGTCCATATCGCTTTGTGAAATAGAGGACACTTTATTTGTAGCAATCTGTGCTTCAAAGCCATCTTATATATTTTTAGCTTGTGCAAAACTTAAACTTAAAATTGAATTAATAATAATTTTCATTCAAATTCTCCTATGTGCTAATATCAAATTAAATAATTTAGATTTAGTGCCTAAAAACGATGTCAATTATTTATGAAACAAATAATTGATTAAGACTTAAAATTATCAAGTCTTACTTTATGCTAACATACGATTTTTTCAGAGTCAAGTATTTTTTAAATTTATATAAAAAAGTTATATTAAATCTAAAAATGTATAGAAATACTTTACATTTTTGTAGTTTTTAATGAATAATGATAATTTTTTAAAGGATTTTTAATATCATAGACTTTATATTTTTAGATTAAAGCAAAACATAAATATAGTCCCTAGCAAAATTAAGCAGCTATAATTTATGCCATAAGAATCACACAATACACAATATAAGGGATCTTTATGAAAAGATATAATGATATAGAAATCCTTGACATAATGCAAAATATGCC
The DNA here is from genome assembly GCF_000765805.2 of Helicobacter muridarum. Taxonomy (GTDB): domain Bacteria; phylum Campylobacterota; class Campylobacteria; order Campylobacterales; family Helicobacteraceae; genus Helicobacter_A; species Helicobacter_A muridarum. The sequence continues at coordinate 3,761 of NZ_JRPD02000002.1, forward strand.
GCTAAAAGAGCTAGGTAGATTAGCAAATGCCAAAAAAGCCGAGCTTCATCCAGATAAAATTACATCATTTATAGTTGATAGGAATATCAACTATACAAATATTTGCTGGGTTGATTGTAAATTTTGCGCATTCAAGAGGAAACTAGGAGAAGATGGGGAATATATTCTAAGTTTTAACGAAATAGATTCAAAGATTGAGGAATTAATAGCCATTGGAGGCACACAGATTTTATTTCAAGGGGGAGTGCATCCAAAACTAAAAATTGATTATTACGAGAATTTGGTAGCCCATATAGCCAATAAATATCCACAAATAACTATCCACGGGTTTTCTGCTATAGAAATAAATTTCATAGCAAAGATATCAAAACTAGATATAAAGGAAGTTTTATTGCGATTACAAAAAGCTGGATTGTCCTCTATTCCTGGTGCTGGAGCAGAGATATTAAGCGATTCTGTAAGAGATTTGATCGCACCAAAAAAGCTTTCTAGTGATGAGTGGATTAGCATACATAAGCAAGCACATGAAATAGATATGAAAAGCACGGCTACAATGATGTTTGGTAGCCTCGAGAATGACTGCGACATAGTAGAGCATTGGAGAAGAGTAAGAGATCTGCAAGATGAAACAGGGGGATTTAGAGCTTTTATATTATGGAGTTTCCAACCCGATAATACCCCCCTAAAGGCACAATATCCAAATATTCAAAAATCAAGCTCTAATCGTTATCTACGATTATTGGCATGTTCTAGGCTATATCTTGATAATATTAGGAATATTCAAAGTAGCTGGGTTACACAAGGTAGTCATATAGGACAACTAGCACTTTTATTTGGTGCAAATGACTTAGGCAGCACAATGATGGAAGAAAATGTAGTCTCATCTGCTGGAGCTTGCAATTCTATGAATCAAGATGAGATGATAGCACTAATCAAAGATATAAATGAAATCCCAGCAAAACGAAATACAGCATACAATATACTAGAAACTTTTGCTTGAGTGCGCGCTTGTCTATGTTTATGCTCAAATAATTTCATGTATAAAAATAGACAATCTAATAAGATATTTAGTCTTTTCAAAGGCTCAATACAATAAAGCGGATTATCAAGTTTAAATTATATAACCTATTAGTTTGATAATAGTCTGCTTATCAGAGTGATATAGCCAAATATATACTAAATAGATTAGATTAAAAGGATTAATTGCCTCTTTTTCAGCTTCAAATTAACAATGTCTATAGCCTATAACAAAACCCCACTTGTTAGCATAGGCAAAATTAAGACTAAAAACTGATACTAGAACAAGTTAATATTAGAGCAATAGCTATAGCATATTTACGATATATGCTTATCAAAAATATGTAGTAGATATTTATTCTAATTTAAGTATATTACTAGAATACAAAATCTAGATTAATACCAACTTGAGCTGAAGTGCTAGTACTTAAAGATCCATTATATGTAATATTACCAAATGAAAAGCTGCCTTTCAAATCATGGTATTTAGAGGAGAATAGATACTTCCCTGCTAGCTCTATACGAAATCTTTCGTTAATTGTCCATGAAAATCCAAGATTAAGATATGGCGATCCACGCTTTGGATCTTTGGCAGACTTAACAAAGTCTCCAAAGGCATAATTATATCCGCCTCCAATAAAAAGCCCAAACACATTGCCAAAATTATGCAAAAAGTCAAGTCCACCACCTGCTGTCATATGTGAAAAACCACCGTTATTAACTGTAAAAGTACCTCGATTGAAATCAGCATATAATCTAAAGGCATTCTTTGGACTTAGTGCAGCTATATACCCAAGCCTAGCACCATACATATATTGACCCTTAGATTCTGTAGAGCTAGCTTTGCTAGAGGAACTGCCATTGGTTATACTTGCCTCTTGTTTAACTGTATTAAAATTAAAACCACCCGTAACTCCGACAAAAAGCCCACCCTTTTGTCCAGCATAAGCAAGATTAAGCCCTAAGGCTGATACTAGGGCAGCAGATACAATATATTTTTTCATTATATATCCTTCATTAAGGTAAAATTAATATTTAGTGTTTAATAAAACACTAAATATATTTTAATAACTAAATCGGAAACAAAGTCCAAAATTTAATAAATAAAACTATATCAAAAGAATAAAACTATATAAAGTTACAAATTTATAAAGCAATATGGCTAAATATCATTTCGAAATTTAAGGTTTTAAGGCGGATTCTTATTGCAAAAAGCCTATTCAAATTGGCATTAATGCAATTGAAACAATCATTCAGAAATATTTGATACCAAATGTATATAGCATGCTAAGTATTGCACAATCTAGCCATACTTAAGCTAGCTTAAGTATGGTAGGAGGCTTTAAAGATATATTTATATTACTGCAATAATCTCAAGACATTTTGTTGCACAGCATTTGCTTGAGCCATCGCAAAGCTTCCAGATTGAGCTAAAATATTGTGTTTAGAGAATGTTGCAGATTCTTGTGCGAAGTCTACATCTCTAATTTGACTTTCAGCTGCTTTCACATTGACTTGTGTAATAGAGATGTTATTAATTGTAGCTACAAGTTGCATTTGCACAGAACCCATATCAGCTCGGATTTTATCAAGTTGTTTAATAGCTGATTCTGCCATATCCATAACAACCATAGCTCCCCTCAATGATGTAACACCTGCGCCAATGCCAGCTAGATTTTGCTCGGCTTGAGCCACATTTGCATTTGCCCCACTCGCACTTGCAATATTTGCGTCCATATTTCCACGCACAGAACGCAAATTCACTGTGTATTCTGCAATACCTTGTGCAGAATGGAATCCAACATTGCTAAAGTTAATTCCACTTATGATAATATCTCTAGCATCAGTTCTAACAAGACTTAAACGACCCACAATAGCATGATCCTTACCATCTATACCTTTGAAGCTACCGCCACCAAATACATTACCTGTTTTACCATCTGTCTGAATAGAAATTGCACGACCATCTACACTTTTTAAATTTAATCTACCCTCAATATCTACATACGCCTCTACACCTGTCCTTTCTTTTATAGAGTTAAAAGCATTAATTAGCCTACCGTCAGCATCATTTTTACGCACATCATTTATCGTTCCAATGGTAGTTCCATTTACAACTAGCCCATTTACTGTTCCAGACTGAATTGGTATTTCGCCTGTCCCCAATACAGTAGCATAAGCACGCACTCCAAGCTTATCAGAGAATTTATTAATTGTATCAGCCAAAACACCTATGCCTGTCCCAGCACTAGTAGAAACTACAGCTGTTTCTAGTTTATAGTCTTTCTTGCCGTCTACTTGTTTAAACTTTAAGGCTATTTCTTTTAGGTTTTTTGCACCAGCACTAGCCAACATACCCTTTCCAGACACAGAGGAGCTCTCTAACCTAACATGCCCTATCTTGTCGGAGCTTGTTGGACTAATAGAAGCCTTTACCGTTGTATTTGAATAAGCACCAATTTGGAATTCTTTATTTGAAAATGCACCAGAAAGCATTTGCTGTCCATTGTAACTTGTAGTATTGGCTATATTATCTAGTTCCTCCAAAAGTCTTACAATGTCATTTTGCAATGCTCTCCTTGATTCTGTCGTTTGTCCATCTTGCGCTGCTTGAATTGCTTTCACCTTTACGGTGTCAAGAATCTTTAGTTGCTCATCCATTGCTTTATCTGCTATCTGAATCATACCAATAGCATCATTAGCATTTCCTATTGCTTGCCCAAGAGAGCTTGCCTGACTTCGTAAACTATCTGCGATTGACATACCAGAGGCATCATCTGCCGCTTTATTAATACGTAACCCAGAGCTTAATTTCTCTAAAGAATTAGCTATTGCTCTATTGTTCTGCACACCAATAGTATGTGCATTGAGTGCTGCAATATTTGTATTTATCCTAAAACTCATGTTTGCATCCTTTGCGAAAAATTTGAATACATGAGGCTCGAAGCAAAGTTTGTTCCTAAATATAAGATTCTTTGAAAATACAAAGATTACAAATGACTAAATTTTGTTACATTAAGGTACTTGCTTGTAAAATTACTAATATATCGCTATTATTCTAAGGTATTTTTAAGACTAACCAAAGGATTATAATGGAATCAATTTGCTGTGTATTAAGAGTGCTTTTCCTTTATGGCTTATTGCAGCTTATTAGCTTTTCTTACGCAAATGATAAAACCATTACAATTACCGCTCAAATACAAAACACTCCGAATATACAAGTGGTAAGCAGCGATAATAATGAAAACACCATAAAAATATATAAAATGTTAATCCAAGACCTTAGGGTATTGGGGCATTTCAATACGTATTACGATGACACTGTAAAAACTAATGTTTTGAAATATGATATATCAATACAAGATTATAAGGCTAAAAACATACACTTTATAGCACAAGTATCTCATAAGAAAGATGGAAACAAATTTATTGGAATTTTAACTTTAAGAGATTTAGTTACAGATAGAGAAGAGACTACAGAATATATCCAAGAAGACAAAGAGGCTTATCCATTCATATCCCATACTATGGCTGTATATCTAAGCAAATACATTAAAGCAGATAATGCAGATTGGATAAATAGATATGTAATATTTTCAAAGCAAATAGATTCTACAAAAACCGAAATTGCAATAGCCGATTATACATTTACTTACCAAAAGACATTAATCTCTAATGGAATAAATGTCTTTCCAAAATGGGCAAACAAAGAACAAAGTGAGTTTTATTACACGTCCATAAACAACGAAGCAACAATATACAGGTACAATCTAAGCAATAGCAAGAATCAAAGAGTCCTATCTTCTCAAGGCATGGCAATAGTGTCTGACGTATCAAGAGATGGCTCTAAGGTTCTTATGAGTCTTTCTCCCGTTGGGCTAAGTGATATATTTTTGTATGATGTGAAAGCTAGGAAAGTAGTCCAACTTACCACTTATTCTGGAATAGACGTAAATGCTGGTTTTATCAATAACGATAAATCATTTGCTTTTGTTTCAGATAGGCTTGGCTATCCAAATATATTTGTGCAAGATCTATATGATAACGGATATTCTAGGGTATCTCAAGCCGTATTTAGAGGCAGAAATAATAGCATGTTAGCAACATTCCAAGATTATATAGTTTTCTCTAGCAGAGAAACCAACCCAGACACAGGATCAATAGGTTTCAACCTATACCTCATATCATCACAAAGCGATTATATGCGAAAGCTAAGTAAAACAGGAGTAAATCGAATGCCTAGATTCTCTTATGATGGAGATTCAATCATGTTTTTAAAGCAATCGGGCGGAGAAAGTGCAATAGGCATTATCAGACTATCTATTAACAAAAGTTTCTTATTTCCACTAAAAAGCCTAAAAATTCAAGCATTTGATTGGTAAAACACATAATTTTTTGATAGAATCAATACATTAAAATAGAGGAGATTCTATGAAATATCTAATGTTATCAGGTATTTTATTGTCGCTATTTCTTACTGTTGGTTGCGGGTCAAAAAGCGTTGATTCGTCTGGAGGCGGCGGTAGGCAAATAACACAACAAGATTCAGATGGAGAAGTTGCTGACGAATCTGAAAAAATGGCACAAAATGATGGCGGTTTTATGCCCGTTCCAGGTCCAGATTCTCAAGGTTTATCTGGGGTAGAAGTTATAGATCCAAAAGATGTAACAAGAAATGTTGATAACGGAGAAAAAGATGCCTATACAGATAATAAAGAATCAAATATTTATGGAGATGATGATTATGCACAAGTTGTGCCCGCTGATTCTCTATACACCATTTACTTTGACTTTGATAGATATAATATCAGAAACAATATGAAGCCATATATAAAAGCTGATGCTGAATATATAAGAGAAAAAAATATTAAATCTATAGTTTTGCAAGGAAACACGGATGAACTTGGCACAGATGAATATAACTTTGCATTAGGACAAAAAAGGGCATTATCAGTAAGAGATGCTCTAGTGTTACAAGGGATTCCAAAGGATATATTTTCAACCGTCTCATTTGGCTCTAGCAAACCTGTATGTAGAGAAAAGACAGAGCAGTGTCATGCAAAGAATAGGCGCACAGAAGTTATTGAAAAATAAGAAACAAAGCAAAACATAGATTAAATAAATATTGTGCGTATAGGTTGTTGATATAGTTAGGATATCTTTCGGTATGTAAAATGGCTATAAAGTCGGCTATAGATTAATTATCAGCAAGATTAGATATTTATATTAAATTTAAACATTAAAGCAGACTTGTATAAGCATAAATTTATGTTAAGTTATAAAAAGAACCAATCTAAAAACTAACATACTTGAATTGGGGGATATTAAGATTCCATGAGGTTTATACTTATTAGTATTATTAGATTCTGGATTTTTCCTATATTCTCAATACTTGTTTTGCATAAGCTTTATGCAGAGCCATCTGCCTTTGAAATGCAAGGTAGTGCTACAAAAAAGGATATGAGAGACTTAAAAGAACTCGCAGATTTTACTCGCTCAATGATTTCTGATTTCCACTCTAAGATAGCAGATCTTGAGCAAGCAGTAGAGGGGCTAAAGACTGTTTATGATGGGATTGGTCTTACTTCAAGACAAGACACATTACTAATCAAATCCCAAATGGATAAGATATCTAATCTACAAGATGCTATAGAACATATACGCTCTTCCCAGAAATTCGATTTAGATGCTAAACAAAAACTAGAAGCACAAATAGAAGCAAATGCTCAAAATATAGTTCAAATCAATCAAAAAATAGACAAATTGTCTGAAGCATTCTTACAAGCCAATTCAGAGATTTTAAAACAAATAGAAGTATTAAGCCAGCAAGCCATAGCTCTCCAAAGCAGCATTCAATCAATACAAATCCAACCACAAGAAGCTCCAGAGCAAGAAACTGTTATAGAAGATTCTAATGTAAACAAAAAATATAATTTCTCAGACGACAATGAAGAGAACCTTAAAACAGCAAAAAAACTACTTAGAGATAAAAACTATGACGATTCTAAAGCGTATTTTGAATATCTGATTAGTAAAAAATATGCTGTAGCAGAATCAAACTACTATTTAGGTGAAATATATTACGCATATAAGCAATACAATGAAGCCCTACCATATTATAAAATTAGTGTAGGATTAGACAGTAAAGCAAAATATATGTCAGTCTTATTATGGCATACAGCCTGGTCGTTTAAATATTTAGGCGATAATGAAAATTATAGGAAATTTTTACAAACTTTGGTTACCTTGTTCCCAAATAGTGAGCAAGGACGTAAAGCCAAAGATATACTTAGCAAATAGGAGATAATTATGATAGAACATAATAAGGTAGTAGCAATTAACTATGAAGTAATTGACGCCCTAACAAATGAAACAGTAGATAGCAATAAAGATAGCAAGCCTTTAGAATTTATAGTCGGACATTCACAAGTTATAGAGGGGCTAGAAAAACAAATTATAGGTGCTAATGTTGGAGATTCTCTAAATTTTGATGTAGACCCGGAACATGGCTATGGAATAAGAAATCCAGAATTATTACAAGAAGTAGATAGAGAGCAATTTGGCAATATAGAGTTAGAAAGAGGCATGACATTGTTTGGGCAAGCTGAAAATGGTATGCCTGTGCAAGTAATCGTAGCTGACTTCAATGACAATACAGTTATAGTTGACTATAATCATCCACTAGCAGGAAAAACACTAAACTTTAAAGTAGATGTGCTAGATATAAGAGATGCTACACCTGATGAAATTATGGCTGGTATGGGAGGAGGTTGTGGCTGCTCTAGTGGTGGCGGACATAGGCACTCTCATGGAGGTGGGGGCTGCTGCGGTGGAGGTGGTGGAGGTTGTGGCTGTCATTAACTAACATATACAACAGGCTGCCTAAACAAAATTAATGCCACTTTTTCACCTTTTAACTAATCTTTTTATAAAACACTCTTGTTAAATTATCATTCTTCATCTATAGATGAAGAATGTATATTGACACTTTTTCTGTTATATCAAGGGCATTATTGTAATTTCTAAGATAACTTACAAATGAAATGCTAATATTGCTTAAGAATCTTATCACCCTAGAAAAGTATATATGCACTTAAGGAATACTTAGTCTCATATTCGTCCATACAAAAGAATTACAAAACATAACTTTTTAGTAAAATATAAAATTCTAAATAAAGTAAAAATCTAGAATATTTACCAAAGACCTTATTTTTACTTAAATATGGCATAAACTAGAATTTAAACATAAAGTGATAGTTAAGGGACATAAGCGCACTACGCCATAATTCTGCTCGAACTATATTTTTATCCTCAACCGCAAAGCCTGGTAAATCAAGATAGGCAAACGGCACATTCAAGCCTATCTCAAATCTATGAATATTAGCAATTGTTAAGTTTACCCCTAGATTAAATGAGTAATCAACCTTTAAAGCATAATCCCATATATATGGTGAAGCCATTAACTTATTATTAGACGAAAGATATGTGCGATAATACATCATGCCAACATTAATACCTGCAAAACCACCTATGTAATTACGAAACTTACTATCAATAGGGACTTCAAAAAGCAAATCCACGCTTAGATGTCCTAGAGCATAAAAGGCTTTCAAATCACTTCTAGGGGTGCTTGCACCATCACGCAAATCAACATCACCAACAGGAGTAAAAAGCAACAATGGTATAAAGATTCCTCCATATATACGTGCACCTATATGGTGATTAAAAAATCGCTGATACCCACCTCTAAAGGAATATACAAAAGGCGAAGAACGCGTAGCAATGGGGGTTTGAATAATGTCGTTGTTATTTGTTGCTGGATTTCTTATCGTTTGGGTTCTAGTTCCACTTGCGAAAACATCTAGAAATCCTATCCCAGCACCAGCAAAAAAACCCGTTTTTGCAAATCCATCAGCATAAGCTTGAGCAAGAGCATTAAATCTAATGGCACTATCATTGTCACTAATATATTCACCATATGGGAGATTAGTTTGTATATCAACATTCTTGTCTAAAATTTTACTTCGTAAATTAAATACTTCATATCGTAAGTCTTCTAAATATTCTAGCTTTTGCTCATAGGTATTAAGATTGCTAGGAGCAACAAAATCATATAAATCATCAGTATCATCTTCTTGTTCTGCATTGTCTATTTGTTCTTTTTTTGACATACTATTCATCTCATGTATAGCATCCGATCTTGCTAATCCAACAAAAATAAATAAAAATAAGATGACCTTCTTCATATTCCTGCCTAAAATATAAAGGAATAACTTAGCATATAGGAGTTTTTATAATCAAGTTTATTATTGCTTAGCAAAAATATACGTTCAATCTCTATTCTATGCTTATTGTGAATAGTATATGCTACCCCTATATGTGGCACTCCGCCGACTTTTATATCAGAATTAAAAACACTAAGTCCAAAACCAAACCCCAAGAATAAACCAAAGGAATCAGAGCCAAAAACTTCAATATCATGCATGAATGAAAAACGTGAACCAAAGAATATTTGGGTTTGCTTATCTAATATAGGTATAGGCTCTATACCAAATAGTTCAGCTCTAATTCCAAAATTGTTATTAAAATACTTAAGATAACCAAGTCTAAGAAAAAATGCCATATTTATATTATCTATTTTAACTTCACGTCCACTAGAACTATTGACAAAGTCGAGCATATATCCTAAGCCTAGGATTGCCCCACTTCGTTTAGGATTAATTAACCATGTGCTTTTGCGCTTTTGCGCTTCTCTTATCTGTCCTCTTAGAAAATATATTTCCTTAGATAATTCATGAATTCTAGAATCTATATCTTCATATTCTTCTTTATAGTCAAATTCTACACTACCATCTAATATATGTATTTCCTTTTTAAACTCATACTTCTGCTTTGATTTACTTGCACTATAAGCTATAGATATTATAATAATAAATAATGCAAAGATTCTAAAAAACATAATGAAACCCCATTACAATGCTAACAGGTCTAGCAAAATTAGAAGATTCAATTAATGTAGTAATATTGCCTAGCTTGCGTTGCACATATATTCCATAGTGATAGAAGAATGTCTTAAATCCTAACTCTATTTTATATCTTTCTTTATATGAGAAATAATTAGTTAATGATATATTCGTGGAAAATCCATTTAGACTATCCCAAAATAAATCTTCATAAGTCATATAGCCAATGCCATATCCAGCTGAAATTCCATAATTCCACCTACCATTAATTGGCACTTCATACAATAGCGCAGTCCCCACTCCCACAAAGGAAAATGTTGTATCTACAAAATCATCAAAAGCACTTGTCTTTAATGATTTAAGCGCATTTGTTGCAATCAAAGAATCAACAAAGATTCTAAAACCTAATTGATGGGATAAAATTCCAAGAAAATTTTGATAACCAACATTAACGCTTAGGGTCGGAAGCGAATTAATATTGCTATCAACAGCACTAAATGTAACTCCTGCTTGGATTGCTAAGTATAGATGAGACTTATATGCTTTCCTAATCACGATATTGTTAGAATTGTCTATTTCTTCTTGTGTCTTAGCATTATTAAAACCTCTTTGTAGCTCTTCTCTGCTTAGTTTTTGTGGTGCTTGAGTATTTTTCTGCTCCCTTTCATAAATATATTTCGCATGTGCCTTCATGCTGTTTTCTTCTTTGCTATCTATCTCCTCTGCAGGACAAAGATAAAAAGACAACATAGCAACAGATATTATTATCCTAAAAAACATAGTCATATCCTAATATCCATGTAGCACCTATATATCCAGTCTCTAGACCCTGTATAATTTGCATTTTAAGGCTAAAGTTATGATTTTTAGATATGAATAAGTGTAAAAACTCTATATTTAGTTTATATGCTAACTCAAATACGCTATCTTTATCCGATAAGCCTGTAATCCTAGAACTCCCAACCCCAATGCCAAAACCAAAACCAAGCCAAATATTAGGGTTGGTTAATGCAAAATCAAATAATAAATCTACATTTGCGCCTGTAAAAACAACGCCACTTTGCAAAAAACTGCTTAACAAGTCAGTATAAACAGAAAAACCCATAAAATTTACTGGCAACATTGTTGATAAATAGTTTTGATATCCTATGCGACCATAAATTAACGAATAGTTGTAACTAGACATTATTAAAGAACTCTGAATACTAGATGAGCTAAAAAATGATAAGCCTATATTGACATTACCACCATAGCCAAGTCCTATAAAAAAACCCGTTTTATTTTCTGCATTATCTACTGATTTTATAACCTTTGCAATATCCAAGTCATAATACTTCTTGCTAGCTATTATATGAGGATAATATTTTTTATCCAAGCTAAGATAATCTATCTTATCATCTATCAATACAGAATCTTTACTTACAGCCTCTTTAGATATATTGTTCGAATCTGATATGGAATCTTTAGCGATACAAATAACAACAAACAACAAAAATATAATGCCGCAAGAAAGCTTTTTATATTCAATACTTACAATAAATATTCTATAAAAATTCCAGCAAGACAACAAAAAAAAATAATGAAATATCCCCACTCTTTATCCCCACAAGCTAGATACTGCAAAAATGATTCTAACTGAAAAAAGTCTTAATTGTGATATTATTTCAGACATTTATTATAATTTAATACAAACTAAATATAAATATCATCTTAATCTAAGTAAAAAATAATAACTTAACGCACATAACTAAAGAAACAATAACAACTAACGGCTTTATGATTTTAACCCCATAGCGAATAGCAAGTCTTGACCCAATATTTGCCCCTAAGAATTGTCCAACGCCCATAGTAATGCCTAATATCCATAATACTTGTCCACCTAAAGCAAATATTAGCAATGAAGCAAAATTGGATATGAAATTATATAGTTTGGCATGTGCTAGGGAGCTTGTAATATTAAAACCGCCTAGCAAGATTCCAGCTAACATAAAAAATGAACCAGTACCAGGACCAAAAAATCCATCATAAAAACCAATTATGCCAAATACGATTCCAAGCAAAAACCTATTCGACCTAGGCTTACTCTCTTGATTAGAAACTTTGGGAGAAAAAAGAAAGTAAAACGCAAATATAATTAGTAAAAAAGGAATGCACTTAGATAAAAATTCTGCATCAAAGGCTCTAACCAACAATGCCCCAAGAGAAGCAAAAATAAATACAGATATAACGAATGCTAGATTATTCTTAAGATTTAAAAAGCCCTTCTTATAAAAATGCAATGCTGCGCTAAAGCTACCAAAACAGCTTTGTAATTTATTTGTGCCTAAAGCTATATGTGGTGGTATTCCAGCAAGCCATAATGACGGAATAGTAATCATTCCGCCTCCCCCAGCAATAGAATCAATTAGCCCAGCAACAAATGCTACTAATACAAGTATGCCCAATGTATCTATGCTAATATCGCCTATAACTACATCTATCATTTTTTACCCTTATGTATTGGTAAAATAAATTATAAATAATTATTAATAGATAAGACATTAAATCTTATTTGACAAGGCAAAAATAATACTAAAGATAAGGATAAAATATGAAATATATTGTAATAATTGGGATTTGTGCCTTGCAATATATGTTTGCTATAAATGAGACAGATGATTTTATTGAGCTTAGAGAAAAGTTTTTTAAGGAATCTTTTGCTCAACAATATGATCTGGCAAAAATTCAGAAAGATTCTAAGACCAAACTAGAATTCATTGATTTTTGTGCGTACCCACCTGATAGAAGTCTAGTATTTGGAGCATTAGATAATGGCAGATTCAAAGGAGAAAAAATTAAAGACTTACCTTTTGAGTGCAATCAAAATAGTGGTGCAAAGAAATTCTTTATAAAAAATTCCGATATTCAATTAGCTTATAACATCTTCCGTTTAACTATACCGCTTGCTAGCTTTTTGCAAGAAAAAATGCCAACGGGAAATAAGAAAATTGCACTACAAAATGGTTCAATATCATACATTTGGCAGAAAAGTCACAAAGGCATCACAAGATTATGGGTAATCTATGATAGCACTACAGAAATGCGCACCATTATATTTACCCAAAATGGGACAACTACAGAATCTATATTGCAATACTTGACTAGATAATGAACATGTCAATTTATTAAAATACTCAAATGATAAATATAGTTCCATACAAACAAAATAAAATCTTGCAAAGTAGAGCCTTAAGATACTTCTACAATATCAAGTTTTACTCAATATAATTGAGTTAAAGTTATTGATATAACAAAACGAGGATTACATAAACTAACAAAGCGGATTAAATGTATCAAAAAGCTTTGGATTGCTACTAAAATCTTCTATTGCTTCTTTATATACCTCAATAATTTTATCAATGCTCTTATCAAGAGCATAATTTTGTGCAGACTGCTTATATTTAATCTTCATTTCTTCTAGCTGATCTTTATTTTCTATCCAATAATCAATCTTGGCACTCAAATCAGATATATCATTAGTGATAAATAAACTTCGAGAATCAAGGGCAAATTGATTTGTAGCACTAACCTTAGAATCAGCAATAACAGGCACTACCCCAGCAGAAACAGCCTCCAAACAAGCTATAGCCTCGCTTTCAACTTGTGCAGGATGCACATATAAATTCATATACTTTAGCTTATTAATTAACAAAGAATTCTCTATGAATCCAAATTCTGGACTATTATGTAATAGTCTACTACAAAGCTCTTGTAGATATTCTTGCCTTGGACCAATACCATGCAAATGAAGTTTGATAATCTCTGAATATTTACTTCGTGCAATAGCTTTAATCAAAATATCCTGCCTTTTCTCCTTAGAGAATCTACCAACAGAAGCAATATGAAAAAAAGAATCATTAAAGCAATCAGCCTCTAATATTGATTGGCTAACATTAAACTGAAATCCATTGCTTATTACATACTTTTTGCCTCCATAACCCTCTCTTTGTATCTCTGCTTCCATAAGTTTGCTTGGACAATGAATATGATGTATATAGCCATAAAATTGCTTATAAAATCTTCTAAATATAAAACTATTAAACCAATCAAAATTCATATTCATATTGTAGCTAATATGTTGAGGTTGAAGATGAAAAGCCCCTATATAAGGCACTTTCAGCCTTCTGCAAATCTTCACTCCCATAATCTCCAATGCAAAGGGTAAATAAAAATGAACAATATCACAACCCTTAATAGCTAACTCTAAGACTTTAGAATCTGGATAACCAAATATCATATGTTGTTTATGCGAAATCTCTGTAACAAGCGGAATATATCTCTCTTTAACAAAATATAGCTTCTCTCCTTCACTACCTATTACTACATCTTTATCCTGTTCCATATCTGATGGTTTGGTAGCTACTATACGAAGATCATGACCCCTGCGTATTAACTCACGAGCAAAACGAAATGCAGTCATAGAAGTCCCGTTGCTTCTATCATTATAACTATCTACAACAATGGCTATTATCATCTATCAAGTTTTAATTTAAATATTTTCTTGTCAAACACTGCGACAAAGAATATGCCATAAAAAATTTTAATATCCAGCAAAAATCCCTCCACCTTTACCTCGCATTTCTTGGTGTCATCTTGCAGGGCTTCAGCTTGAAAAACAACTTCATGTCCAAGTTCTATTGGAGCTAAAAACTTTATATCTGCTCCAATTATTAGGCTATTTTTTTTATTAAGAGCAGTTAGGGCAGCATGAGCAGCTGCACTAAACACAAATCCGCTATGAATAAGCCTAGAATCAACGCACATTTCTGAAGTAGGAGTAAAGACCACTTTAGATAAATTTCTTGCTAGTCCAACAAGCTCGCCTGAAAGCTTAAAATTCAAATCTCTAGCAATGCTCCTATCTTCCAAGTGATTTGTAAGTTGCGTCTCTTGCGAAATACTTTCATCTGTATCCACAAATCCTCCCTTTTAAGCTAGAATATTTGATAGTGCAAATGCCAATTAGAGTCTAGCACAAAAAATAATATCATATCCATAATAACTATATGTTTTTTAAGGAAATTTTAATGTATTGTTTAACTGCATTGAATAAAGATTTTACATTTCCTATCGCTAAAGCTATATACGAAGTAAAACAATCAAAGTTTATTGCCTATCTTTATGTATTTTCAGAAACAATAAACCATACAGCAGAAACAAAAGATTGTATTATCTCTAACCTACGAACAGAACACAAAAAAGCTAACCATTTTGTGTTTGCATCTCGCATAATCAATGCAAACACACAAATAGTAGAATCTAGCTCTGATGATAAAGAACCAAAGGGAAGCGCAGGAACTCCTATGTTAGTAGTTTTACGTGGAGAAGAAATAATTGATGTTTTATGTATATGCGTACGTTATTTTGGCGGCATAAAGCTTGGTGTTGGAGGGCTTGTACGTGCATATACGCAAGCTTGTTTAGATGTCATAGCAAAAGCTAGAAACGAATCTCTATTAGAATTATATGTTCCTAAACAAACAATTACTATTACAAACTCTATTACACAATGTGATTATATTGGATACTTAATCAGAATCAACAATCTAGAAATCTTACATAAGGAGTTTTTAGGAGATACATTTGAATTTACCCTACATGGAAAAGCACCAGATATAGATAAGCTTCTAGCTACTATTAAAGCTAGGTAAAAGAGCAAAATACTAAAATTACAGAATCTATAGATTAAGCCAAAGCACAACTTGTAGCAGATGACTTTAAAATTATCCAAAAATATCAAAAAATAATATAGAATAAAAGACTGTGAAAATTCACACATGCTAGTCCTTATTTGGTTGCCTTACCGCTTTTATAAATCAAATGGATATTTGTTAGGTAGGGTTAAGGAGCATGGCGGCAAAACCAAAATTAAAAATATCAAGGAGAATTTATGGTTAGTATGAAAGACCTATTAGAATGCGGTGTGCATTTTGGACATCAAACAAGAAGATGGAATCCAAAGATGAAGAAATTTATCTTTGGCGTTAGAAAGAATATTCATATTATTGACTTGCAAAAAACATTGCGTTATTTCCGCTACACATATAGTGTAGTTAGGGACGCGGCAAGCGAGGGAAAAGTTATAATGTTTGTTGGAACAAAGAAACAAGCAAGCGACACACTTAAAGAATTTGCAGAAAAAATAGATGTGCCATATGTGAACTATCGTTGGCTAGGAGGAATGCTTACAAACTTTAGCACCATTAAAAAATCTGTGCGCAAACTAGAAATAATAGAAGAGATGGAAACTAGCGGACAAATGGAGTTATTAACAAAAAAAGAAAAACTAATGCTACTTAGAAAAAAAGAAAAACTAAACAAATATTTAGGCGGCATAAGACATCTAAAAAAAGCTCCAGATATGATATTTGTAATAGACACCCTTAAAGAAAAGATAGCAGTAGGTGAGGCTAGGAGGCTAGGGATTCCAGTTGTAGCACCACTTGATACTAATTGCGACCCAGACCTAATTGACTATCCAATACCAGGCAATGATGATGCGATTCGATCTATACAGCTTTTCTGTAAAGAAATTAGCGATGCCATTATAGAAGGCAGACAAATGAATGGAATCGAAAATGAAAATAATGCAGAGGAGCAAAGCGAACTTGGAGATCAAAAAGAACTTATACAAGAAGAAAAACAAGAGATTTTTGAAGAGTTAAAAAAAGAAATGCTAGCAGATGATAAAAATACAGAATCTACACAAGAAATATAAGTAAAGGAATAAAATATGAGAGATTCAACTAAAGAAGCAATAGATAATGCAAAAAAGGCAGCAAGTATGCTAGGGGAACAATTAAAAGAAGAGGCAAAAGATTTAGCAAAGGAAGTTGGTGCAAAAACTCAAGAAATCTCTGCTAAGCTTGTAAAGCAGCTAAGGGATAAAACTGATGCCGGCATTATGGAATGCAAAAATGCACTTAAGGAATGTGCGGGCAACATTGAAGAAGCAATTGAATATTTACGCAAAAAAGGCTTAAGCAAAGCTGCAAAAAAAGCTGATAGAATAGCAGCAGAAGGTGTAATAGCATTACAGTTATCTAAGGATAATGAGAAAGCTACTTTGGTAGAAGTAAACTCTGAAACAGATTTTGTAGCAAAAAATGAAGCATTCCAAGAACTAGTAGAAAACATACTTGAGCTATCATTTAAACGAGTTTTGAATGATACAGACAGTCTAATGCAGCTAACCATTCAAAATCAAACATTTGAAGAATATTTAAAGCAAAAGATTGCAATTATTGGTGAAAACATTGTCGTTAGACGAGCTAATACCATAGTATGTAAGCCAAATCAAATAGTTGGTGGGTATTTGCACCATAATAAAAAAATTGGCTCTATTGTGCTTATTGAATGTGATGATTCTAAAAATTTAGAAAAGCTTAAAGATTTAGTAAAATCCCTTAGTATGCAAGTAGCTTCAATGAAGCCTAAGGTAGTAAGCTACAAAGATATTAATATCGATTTTGTAACAAAAGAAAAAGTAGCAATCATAGCAGAGTTAGACAAGGAGAATGAAGAATTAAAAAGACTTGGAAAACCACTAAATCGTATTCCCGAATATGTAAGTCAATTAGAACTAAGCGAAAGCGTAATAGAAAAAAAGAAAGATGAGCTCTTAGGGCAACTTAAAAAAGACGGTAAGCCTGAAGCTGTATGGGATAAGATATTATCTGGTCAAATTGATAGATTTATAATGGATAATACTATTCTAGACCAGAGGCTAACTCTCCTAGCGCAACCATATGCGTTTGATGATAAAAAAACAGTGGAGCAAATAATATCCCAAAAAAGCAAAGAAATAGGCGATAGCATAAGGGTTGTAAAGTTTATAAGTTTTGAGCTTGGTGAAGGTATTGAAAAAAAAGTTGATAATTTTGCTGCAGAAGTTGCCGCGCAGATGAAGTAAATTATAAGATTTGTTTGTTGCTTTTTGGTTTCATACTAATTTAGGCAAAAGGCATATAAATAAGAACCATATAGGGTAGAGTTTAAATATTAAATACTAAATATTAAAATATACAAACTCAATCTCTTAGCCCATTCTTAAGGAGCAATATAATGCTAGTGCTTTTGCAAACAACAAACAATAACAAAGAAGAACTTTTAAACATTTCTAATATGCTTTTGGAGAAAAGACTCATTGCTTGCGCGCAAATACATAAGGTTAAGAGCGCGTATATTTGGCTTGATGAAATAATAAAAGAGAAAGAATTTCTGCTTAATTGCAAAACAGATTCAAAAAATCTCAAAAAAATTTATAAAATCATACGAAAAAAGCATAGTTATAATATTCCAGAATTCATTACCATAAAGCTAAAAAACGTAAGTAAACCATATAAAAAATGGTTATTACAGTCTTGTAAAAATAAATATGCCCAACGATTTTAATAAGTATTGTATTGCTTATGTAAAAATTTATGGAATTATTTTAACATAATTAAGAAATTATCAATTAATTTTGAAATATTTATAGGTTATAATTAAAAAATCATTTCTCTTAATCTTAATTATTTTATTATATAAGAGTTATAAAATTTATATATCTAGGTTTAATAACATTATTGCAATAATTAATAATATATTATCATCAAGGGGCACGTAATGACGATTGAAGATTTTGAAAGTCAGCTAAAGATTTTAAAACTAAAAAAGAAAGAATTTGCTAGCATGGTAAATGCTAGCTACACTGGCGTAGTAGGTTGGAATACAAGAGGAGTTACACCAGAGTGGGTAGATAGTTGGCTATTTAATTACGCCAAGGCAAAGAAATATGACGAAATTAGGAGAATTATAGAAGATAAGCTTGAAGCTGATGATAGAGAAGCAGACGTAGCTCAAATCTATGGCGGTATAAATATCTAACAATGTTCTAAAGTAAAAATAGAATGAACTTATAGTCTATTAAAATGTTAATGTTTAGATTTTTGTATTCTCTTGTTAAAAATTATTCCTTGCTTAAAATGCTATAAAACTACAAGCAATTAATAAAACTGTAGTAATGAAAATTAAGTAGATTTATCATTGCTGTATGGATAAAATCAAAATATCAGAGATTAATCAGATTAGCATAGATTTAAGATTTTAACTTATGCAATAATCTTGTAACAATTAAAAATAATTTGGCTTATGAACATCATAATTGTTACTTAAGTGAATTACATAAATATCGATATCTTATTAGATTAAAATCTTAAACATTGCTAAAGTATTATACTAAAGCGGTAAGTCCTACATGATATTCATAAAGTATATCCATATAGGAATAGTTGCAAAGCTTACAAAAAGTCCAAATGTAACACTATTTAATGCCAAACGAACATTTAGCTTTGCCTTTATAGAAAGTGCTACTCCGCTAATAAGCGGTGGCATTGCAACTTCTAGCAAGATCATACGCCATTGATTGCTAAATGCACCTTCCATAACATATATATATAAAAATAAAATTAGTGGAGCAAGAATCATTTTTCCGCTTAAAAGCAAAGCAGTTAGCTTCCAATCCAGTATACCTTTCAAATCAAGTTGTACGCCAATAGCAAATAATGCCACAGGTGTAGCAGTTTGAGCTAAACTCTGCAATGGAACAAATAATTCAGTTGGAATCTTAAATGGAATGAGACGAAAGGCAAAACCACAAATAAGAGACAAAAACAAAGGACTTTTACAAAGTCTAACAATAACAGCATGAAAAGAAAACTTGCCTTTGCCTCCTAAACTTAATATAATTGGAGCAAGAAAAGCAAATGGAATGCCTGTTACAAATTGATCATAGATTACTACCTGATTTGCATAATCGCTACCTAATGCCCCCTTAATAATTGGCAACCCCAAATATAAGGTATTGCCTAACATACCCATAAGACAAAGGACGATAATATTATCCTTGTTTATGCCAAAAATTCGCCCTATTATTAATAAAAAACAAGCAGAAACAATATTGCATAATAGTGCAATTAAACACATGAACAAAAAAGATAAGTTAATTTCAGCATGATATGTCCCATTGAAGACTTGAGCAGGCAAGGCAAAATTTAGCAAAAACCCAAGCAAAATACCACTTTGTTTATTGCCTACCAAACGCAAAACTTTTGCCACATAACCAATTAAAATAAAGACAAATATGCTATACATTGCTAATATCATAGCTAGCCCTTATGCTTAAAATAATAAATTATAGCAGCAATATAAAATGTAGCTAGCCTAAATAATCTATACAAATTCATATACTACATTACATAAGCCAAACAATGATGATAAACCTAGCATATAAGCCATAATTTTATCTCAATTATATTTGCTATAAATGCTTAATAAACGATTTGTGTATAGAGTTTGATAATGTTTTGAAATTTAATATAATGGAAGATTAAAACGAAATTTGCAAATAACTTCTTAAAATCTGCATAATATAGATATTTATTGCATAAATGGCAATATTGGTAATTCTATTGGTTCTAAGCTTCCACGTAATGTCCCAAAGAATAAAATAATCTTTTTTATATCCTTGGCTGATAAATTAATTCCAACTTGGATATATCCCATTTCCTTTATTGCATCATCTATCTTATTGAATGCGCCATTATGAAAATATGGTTGTAAAACTGTTATGTTGCGTAAGGTGGGAACTTTTAGCATATTATTAGAATCTGATTCCAATCCTCCTAATTTCTTAAACTTATATTCTTGCATAATCTCAAATGGCTGCATGCTTCCACCTAAGTTAATTCCATTATGACAAGCTACACAACCATTATCAATAAAGATTCCAAGTCCTTCAGACTCATCTACGCTTAAAGCCCTTATATTTCCAGATAAGAAATCATCATATCTACTAAAGGTATTAAGTGTCATTATAAAACTAGCTACACTATCAGCAATAATTTCTGGAGTAATCTTTACTTTTACACCATATGCACGCATAAAATAAGACATATATTCTTCTGACTTTGTAATGTCATCAATAATTCTAGTTATATTGCTATTCATTTCATTCGGTGCACCAATAGCTCTTAAAACTGCCCTTGACACGATATTGTTTGATGCTAGATTAGTTGTATTCTTATCTGCTCTATCAGTTTTGTTAATATACCCTTGATAATAAAGAGAATCATTAAACATTACATTAAAGATACTAGGCGTTGCTAGATGATTGGCAACATTATCTAGCTTTCTGGCGTTTATGCCATTTAAAGATATATTATGACAAGAATTACAAGAATGCTGTTTATCTCCACTCAAGCGCGGATCGAAATATAAAATCTTGCCTAATTCTATTTGCTCCTTTGTCATTTTTGATATAGAAAGCATTGACTTTTGCATAGATAAAAGCTTAGAATCACTGGGCAATGGTTGTAAACCGCTAGCATTTGCCCTATCCATAACTTCTTTTACACGTAAGGCTACATCAGTAAACCCAGATAAAACATAGAAAAATATAATACACACAACTGTTACAACAACAGTGCATAAAATACTAACACTATATCTATTTAGAATATAAAGCTTGATTTTATTACTCAAGATAATCCTTTAGAATCACTTAAGTCAAGAGTAAAATCTACAATCTTGGCAAAATCAAGAAAAATATTCCTAGCTTCTCTTGGACCAGGGCTTGATTCTGGATGATACTGTAGAGAGAAAATTGGATAATTCTTATATCGAACACCTTCGATTGTATTATCAAATAGGTTTCTATGTGTAATAATTGCTACCTCGGATATAGATTCTGGGACGTTATAATTATGGTTTTGAGCAGTAATTTCTAGGACATTTGTTTGCATATTTTTTACAGGATGATTACCACCATGCTGTCCAAATTTTAACTTATAAGTAGGATAGCCAAAGGCATTGCTTAATAACTGATGTCCTAGACAAATTCCAAATATAGGAATCTTGGCTTCAATTAGAATCTTTATTTTTTCAATCTCATTTTGCAAGAATTGCGGATTGCCTGGACCATTGCTAAGAAATATACCACCAATTTCTTTTGAGATATATCTTCTAACTAAATCATTAGGATCAAAATCATGCGGAATAACCTCAACAAATAACCCGACTTCGCTTAGCTCATTCAAAATATTACGTTTGATTCCAAAGTCAATAGCAACAATTTTTTTGCGTCTTTGGCTATCTTGATTGCCATTTGTCATATTAGAATCAAAATCATCTGCTAAAGCATAATCAAATGTATCAAAGTTAAATACACATTCTTTATGTATATATGTATGCTTAGTGCTCACCTCTTGCAATAAAGCCATCTGATTAATATTTTTCTCACTTTTGAGAATTTTTCTTAGAGATTCTTTATTGCTTATGTTATATGAAACTATCATCATCATTGAGCCATTATCTCGTAGCATTTTTACTATACTTCGAGTGTCTATGTTGCAGATTCCAACTAGATTATACTGCTGACAAAAGGACAATAGATTTTGTTTAGCACGAAAATTAGATTTAATAATATTAATATTTCTAACAATAATACCCCTTGCAAATGTCTGTCTTGATTCCATATCTTGTTCATTACAACCTACAATACCAATCTCTGGCATACAAAAAACAATAAACTGTCCCGCATAACTTGGGTCTGTAATAATTTCTTGATAGCCGGTTAAAGATGTGTTAAAAATAGCCTCACCTACGACATAATCATTTGTAAGATTTTTTGCACCAAAGCCACTTGCCTTAATCAACACATCATTCTCAAAATATACAAAAATATCTTTCAACATGCTAGCCTCTCTTAGCTAGTTCCTCTTCATATAGCCTTGCAAAAACTAGCTCATACTCATCGCTACCTGCTATTAACTTCCTATTATAGTTCTTCAATTTAGCTATCACAACATCATAAGCATCTTCTTGGAATCTCATATAATCTTGCACAGATTGCAACATTATATTTTTCACAGTATTTTCAGGAACATTACAAACAATACATTTTTCTTCTATAAATTCATCTAATATTTTGTGAGCTAACTGGCTATATCTTTCATTATAAGAAAGCAAAAAGCCTTGCTCCTTTGCAACTTGTTTTTTTATCATAGCAAAAAGTTGTTTTTCATTGATGTCACCCTCTTCAATTTCTTCTTGGTATTGTTCTAATATATCTCGAACCTTATTTTCTATATTTGATTCTTGTTGTATATCATCTTTGATGATATTAGTAGCTAACCTATTAAGATTCTCTATAGTGGCAGCTATTTGTATACCTTGTGATTTGCTTAAATTAAGCACGATATGATTAGCAAGAAATTGGGCATGCTGGGGCTTTAATTTCATAAATCACTCCTAAACCTAGAATCTAAATATTAAGTAGCGATTCTACTAAAAAAATCATTAAAAAATTTGAATTCTTCCCAAAAAGCAAAGCCCTAATAGACTATATTTACATGCTTATAACATAATAATGCTCGTTTTGATATAATCAAAAATATGATAAGCCCAACTAATAAGGAAAGTTATGCGATTTTCAAGACTTTTTGCCCCTACAATAAAAGAGATTCCAAAAGATGCTGTGTTAAAGAGCCATATCTATCTACTTAGGGCGGGTTTTATACATCAAATAGGGAGCGGAATCTATAACTTCTTGCCGCTAGGACATATAGTGCTTAATAAAATAAAAACCATAATAAGAGAAGAAATGAATAGAGCCGGAGCAAATGAAATAACTATGGGATTTTTGACACCTGCCGCACTTTGGGAAAAAAGTGGGAGATATGCTCAATACTCTGAACTAGCAATATTTAAGGATAGAAAAGGGACGGAATTCGTGCTAGGACCAACACATGAAGAATGCGTTAGTGAAATTGCAAAAAACTATATAAAAAGCTATAAGCAATTACCTATCAATCTCTATCAAGTGAATTTAAAGTTTCGTGATGAGACTAGACCTAGATTTGGATTGCTTCGAGCTAGAGAATTTGTTATGAAAGATGCATACAGTTTTCATGCTACCAATGAATGTTTGAATAAAGAGTTTATAAACATGTATGAAACATATAGCAGAATCTTTACTAGGCTAGGACTTAATTTTAGAGTCGTAGAGGCTGATTCTGGTGCGATTGGAGGTAGCGGAAGCAAAGAGTTCATGGCTTTGAGTGAGTGTGGCGAAGATACGCTTGTGGTTTGTAAAAGTTGCGAATATTCTTCAAATATTGAAGCGGCAAAAAGACTACCAAAAACTTGTGATGATGTGCCTCCACAAACTAGTAACCCATATCATAAATTCCCAACCCCAAATGTAAAAACCATAGATGATTTAAGTAAATTCTTCAATGTCAATACATTTTATTTAATCAAGGCTGTGGTGAAAAAAGTCTTACTAGAAGATTCAGAAGACATTGCTATATTATTTATGCGAGGTAAAGACAAACTAGAATCAACAAAAGCCCTAAATGCCCTAAAGGCAATAGATACCAATGTGTTAGACATATTAGAAGCAGATAACGAATTCCTAGAAAAATACAATCTGCCTTCTGGTTCTATTGGACCAATACATATACGCAATATCACAAAATCAAGATTTATTGTATTTGACTCCGAGTTAAAAGATGGGGAAGACTTGATATGCGGAGCAAATGAGCATGAGCATCATTATGTAGGAGTGAATCTAAGCGAATTTAAAGATTTATTCTACTATGACTTAGTTGAGGTGCAAGAGGGGGATAAATGTGTGAAATGTGGAGGGAATCTACAATATGTAAAGGGAATTGAAGTTGGACACATATTTAAGTTAGGAACTAAATATTCAACTCCCCTGCAAGCTAACTTTTTAGATTCAAATGGAAAACCATCTCCGTTTATAATGGGTTGCTATGGCATCGGTGCTACTCGTTTGCTATCAGCTATACTAGAGCAAAAAAGCGATGAACTTGGATGTATATGGGGAAATATTGCACCATTTAAGATTGTAATCATTATTTCAAATATAAAAAATGAGCAAGAAGTAAAAAAAGCAGAAGAAATATATAATCATTGTATAGAATCAAATATTGAAGTTTTACTCGATGATAGGGACTTACGATTTGGGACTAAAATAAAGGACTTTGAGCTAATTGGATTTAAATATGCCATTGTTGTAGGCAAAAAGCTTGCAGAAAATAAGATAGAAATCATAAAAAGAGATGGGTTAATAAAAAAAGAGTTTAACTACAATAAAATAATACAAGAAATAGCAGAACTTTAAATAAATAAAAAAATATGTTTATTGCTTTCATGATAAAAATATAAATAGGCGATTTCAAAAAATCTACATGAATTCTTACATTTTATAAATGCCTATAATATATCTTTTTGCTTTTTACTATTTATTACCATATATACTTGGCACCAATAGTAAATAAATGCAGCTGTCCAAATCCATCATGTGAAACTATGAAGCTTTTTCTATTGTCTTTTAGAGCCAAAGAATATGAAATACCCAAATCTAGCGAATCTTTAAATAACTTCTTTCTATATCCAAGACCAAACATATAGGCATTAGCATCTGGGATACCAAATTCTCCTTGTGGGGCTGGTGTCTCATCATAGGCTATACTACCCATTAATTTATGGCTTTTTTTAGAATAAGTATAACCCAAACGATAAGCATTAGAATCTTTCCAACCATTGCCATATGCTACTGCAGAGTAATCTGCCGCTCCTAGCATTTGTTCAGGATTAACAAAACTAGCTCCTGTTCCTTTTAAATTACTCTTATCAAAGACTTGATTAGAATAGCCAAACTCAAATATCTTTGCACTTCCCCAAAATGTCCTCTCATACACAAATTCTAATCTATGATTTCCAAAATCATTTGACACACCAATATTTAGAATCGGTGGTAAATCAGTAGCAAGGACTAAATCAGCATCCATTCTAATAAAACCCTCAACCTTAGTAAGTCCAGTGCCCTGATATACAAAGGAATTAGCTGATAGCCTGCCTTTTATATCCCAATGAACATTAGAGCGATAAGTAATAGCTATGGCTAGATTCTTAAAATAAGAAGATTCGCCCAGATCAAATAAAGCAAATGGCTTTATTGTTGTAGCTAGATTATATCCAAAGCCCCATGCAGATGCTCCAGATGTTTGATCAGCCTTAGTTGTGCCAAAAGAATTAATACTTCCTATTTTACCCATATTAATATTGATATTAAATGGCACATATAAAGTATTATTAAATTGTCCAAAGGTATATATAGCTCTAAACCCAGCTCCAAAAGCTATAAAGTCCTTCCAAGCAATGGATGCTACGGGATTAAGCTCAAGCATAGCGATGCTTACATCTTTTAAAAATCCTCCTCCTTGTCCTCCCCATTGCATAGATAAACCAGATGGTGTAGTAAATGAGAAGCCATAATTTGCCTTAAGATTAAAAGGTAAGGCTAAAGAGCGCGATTTAATAAAAATTTTTGGCACAGGTTGCAATGTTAACTTAGCATTACCAAGCACTCTTGAGTTACCACAAATATTATTGGGATTTGGATTCTTGCCACTCTTTTGAGATTGCCCATTAACTTCACAAAAATGTCCAGTAGCTGCTCCTGCTAAGCCAGAGCCCTTAACATTAATTCCCTTATCTCTATTTTCTGTATCAAAATTAAAGGCTGGGATAAGAATTAATGTTCCATTAATTTCAAATTCACTCTTACTGCTATCTGAAAAACTCATATTTGCAGGATTGTAATATGTAGAATCTGCCCCATAAGCTCCAGCAATGTAAGCAGAATTTAGAGCAGTTCCATTTAAGCTTTGCTCTGTTAAACGAAATCCGGAAGCTTCACACTGACTATATAAAATCAAACAATAACTTAATGGCACTGTTTTATTTTTTAAGAATTCAATCATAAATTACTCTTTTTTAACTAGTTTTATTTAAGAATGCAATATGCAATAATTATGTCTGCAAGCAAATAAATCAAGCAAGGCAGTATTTTATAATAGATTCTCATTAAAATTACATAAATATGACATTTTCATTTTGTTACTAAATTGCAACAAACACAATAGACAAAAAACATCAATGTATAATCTCGCAAGAATAAAATAAATATTTAGTTATGATACGTCTCAAAAGGAGCAATAATGCAAACATTAAAAGAAGTCGTTATAGTAGCAGCAAAGAGAACTCCAATAGGATCATTCTTAGGGAGTTTGAAGGATATTAAGGCATTAATTTTAGCAAGCACAGTGGCAAAAGCCATTATTGAGGAATTAAGGCTTGATCCCACATGTATTAATAGTCTAATATTAGGTCAAGTATTGCAAAGCACTCAAGGGCAAAATCTCGCTAGACAAGTAGCATTACAATGCAATATGAGTGTGCAATCAAATGGATATGTAATTAATGATGTATGTGGGTCTGGACTAAAAGCAGTAGAGTTAGCATACAATAGTATAGCACTAGGAGAAAATGAGATTGTCTTAGCTGGCGGTGTAGAAAATATGTCTCTAGCACCATTTGCATTGGAGAGAATTCGCTCTGGATATAGAATGGGAAATCAAACCTGTATAGATACAATGATACAAGATGGATTATGGTGCGCTATTAATAATTATCATATGGGCATAACTGCAGAAAATATTGCAAAGCAATATAAAATTAGCAGGCAGGAACAAGACAGGTTTTCATTAGATTCTCAAATAAAAGCTGGCAAAGCGATAAATGAAGGGACATTCAAAGATGAGGTTGTTCCATTAAGTATTCAAGAAAAAAAAGAACAAAGAATATTTGCCATTGATGAATTTGTAAAATCAAATACAACAATAGAATCCTTGTCAAAACTAAAGCCAGCCTTTGACAAAGAAGGAAGCGTAACAGCTGGAAATTCCTCCGGAATAAATGATGGGGCAGCTATGCTTTTGCTTATGGATAAAAATAAAGCAAAAGAACTAGGTATGCCTATATTAGCTCAAATTAAAAACTTTGGAAATGTAGGGGTAGAACCAAGTATTATGGGAATTGGAGCTGCTTTTGCAGCAAAAACAGCTCTTCAGAGGGCTAAATTAAATATAAATGACATAGATTTGATAGAAGCAAATGAAGCTTTCGCATCACAAAGCATTGCAACTATTAGAGAGTTAGGACTTGATAACAACTTGGATAAGGTAAATATTCATGGTGGTGCTATTGCACTTGGACATCCAATTGGAGCAAGTGGGGCTAGAATCCTAACTACACTTATTTATGCAATGCGAAGGCAAAAAAAGAACTTAGGATTAGCCACTCTTTGCATAGGTGGTGGGCAAGGAATAAGCACCATTATTGAGATTAATGAATAATTTAAGGAAATACTATGAATAAGATTATTGATTCGCTAGAAATCGCTCTCAAAGATGTAAAAAACGGGGATATATTGCTTGTAGGTGGATTTGGGTTATGTGGAATCCCAGAGCATTGCATTGCAGAAATAAAACGAATTGGAGTAAGAGATCTTACTATTGTTAGCAATAACTGTGGGATTGATGATTGCGGGCTTGGTATTTTGCTTCAAAATAAACAGATTAAAAAGATTGTAGCTTCTTATGTGGGTGAGAATAAACTTTTTGAACAACAATTCATAAACGGCGAAATAGAAGTAATTTTAACACCACAAGGTACATTAGCAGAGCAGCTTAGAGCAGGTGGAGCAGGCATTGCGGCATTCTATACACCAACAGGTATTGGCACTGCCATAGCAGAAGGCAAGGAAACTAAGATATTTGATGGAAAGGAATATCTACTAGAGAAAGCTATAAAAGGCGATTTTGGATTAGTTAAAGCTAAAAAAGGCGATAAATATGGGAATCTAATATTCAATAAAACGGCTAGAAATTTTAATCCCTTATGTGCAATGGCAGCTAATGTAAGCATTGCTGAGGTAGAAGAAATAGTAGATGAAATAGAGCCAGATTCTATACATTTACCCGGTATATACATAGATTTTGTCTATTTGGGCAAGCAATATGAAAAACGCATAGAAAAAACTATTATAAGGGAGGGATAACATGTCAAAAGAAATTATAGTCAAGCGAGCTACAAAAGAAGTTAAAAGCGGAATGTATATCAATCTAGGAATTG
The DNA here is from genome assembly GCF_000765805.2 of Helicobacter muridarum. Classification (GTDB taxonomy): domain Bacteria; phylum Campylobacterota; class Campylobacteria; order Campylobacterales; family Helicobacteraceae; genus Helicobacter_A; species Helicobacter_A muridarum. The sequence goes on from NZ_JRPD02000002.1 coordinate 32,824, forward strand.
GGATTCCAACTCTTATAGCAAATGAAATTGATAAATTAGGATTAAATGTATTTCTGCATTCAGAAAATGGATTGCTAGGCATTGGGGCATATCCTAGTAAAGATGAAGTAGACCCTGATTTAATTAATGCGGGTAAAGAAACAGTTACAGCGATCAGGGGTGCTAGCTTCTTTGATAGTGCTGAATCTTTTGCAATGATTCGAGGCGGGCATATTGATTTGGCAATATTAGGTGGTATGGAAGTTTCACAGTATGGAGATTTAGCAAACTATATGATCCCAAAAAAACTAGTAAAGGGCATGGGTGGAGCCATGGATCTAGTAAATGGCGCAAAAAAAATAGTAGTAGTAATGGAGCATGTTAATAAAAAAGGTGAAAGTAAAGTAAAGAAAAACTGTGGATTGCCTCTAACAGGCAAAAATGTAGTTAATCGATTAATAACCGAGCTTGGCGTTTTTGATTTCAAAAATGGGGAAATGCAGCTTATAGAGTTACAACCAAATGTAACAATAGATGATGTTAAGTCCAATACGGAGGCTGAATTTAGAATCTGCTTGTAGCAAATATATGCCAAGTTGGATTAGATTATAGTCTTCATTACATAAATATATTTCAGCAAATATGGCTCACTGGGATATTAGCTTGGTTATAAGAGGATTATAAGGCTTTTATATATTTTTACATACTTAACAATAGGTGTAAATCTTAGCTATATCCGCTTGTATTGGCAATATCTTAGAAAGTAAAAAAACTTCCAATAAAATAAGCTTTCTGCTAGAATGCCTACATAAAACAAAATATTAGGATTATCTCTTAATAAACAAGATATATTTCTAAGCATACACAACACAGAATCTAACGTTTCATAAATACCAATTTCATAACGAAAAATTGAGGCATAATAAATATATGTCTACACAAACAAATATTATATATAATTAGAAGTAATTGATATTATTTAGCCCTAGCATGCAGCATTATACTAGTTTCATCTAGTTGCTTATCCTCTATGTTTTTTAGATATGCATCTTTTTTGTTCTTGGCTTGATTATATACATAAATCATCTTTTCATGATTAAGGTGCGCTATGCGAATATTTTTCTTTATCGTCTCTTGCTCTTTTAGTAAAGTGGAAATTTGAGAACGTAAATCGTCTATTTTATATAAATAAGCATGTATTCCCGCTCTACTCATCTGATAAGAAGCAAAATTACCAGAAACTGGCATTTCAATCGCTGAAATCTCTACATTGATTTTATCAATTTCTGAATGTAACCTCATAATCAAAGCTTGATTATTTGCAAGACTACGTTCATGCTCTAGTAGCTTTTGCTTGGCTATTTTTATAAGACTAATAAGCTTTATTTCCATTAATTTTTATCCTAATTTACTATTTTGCTAAGTTTGGATTTAGTAAATATACTATACTTATGGTATTTTTTTCTTACCATTTGATTGCATATCTATTAAAGCACTTAACTCTTTGTTCTTCTCACCCAGCATATTATCGATTTCACACACAACACCCCTAGTAGATTCCTCAAATATTTTAATATGATCATCAATAAAGTTTTTATCAATAGGCTTATTCTCTCGTATAATTTTTGCAATAAGATTAGCATTAGAATGAACAGATATATGTTCATTCTCTAATGCCTTATAACCACTAGTATTACGGAAATTAATATATCCATCTCCCTCGTAATACCATTTACCAAGTCGACAACTCTTATGATCTGTTATATCGAATTCATTAGATGTTCCAAGCATGAACAAATAAAGATTGTTCTTATATATAATATGATCTAACTTAGCCAACGAACAGAATACTATATTATTAACTATATCTAATGTTATTTTGGAAGTATCCGAACCAAGCGAGAGACTCTTCATCATTTTAACCATTTCGTTAACATTATCCTTCATACTAACAGTTAATGTATTAATTTCTTCTACATTGTTGTTAATATCATTACTTTCTTGTTGCATTGACTTTATCACTATTGCTATATCTTTTGTAGCCCTTTGAGTTTTTTCTGCAAGCTTTCTAACCTCATCTGCCACAACAGCAAAACCACGTCCATGCTTACCAGCCCTTGCTGCTTCTATTGCTGCATTAAGTGCCAACAAATTTGTCTGCTCTGCTATATCTTCGATAAAAGACACAACACTTACAATTTCGTTACTTCGAACACCTAAAGATTGCGATAAGGATTGTGCTTGTTGCATTTTATCGCACAATTCCTCAATGCTGTGCATAGATTTATCACTAACTTGCAATCCTTTTGACGAAATATATAAATCTTGATTGATATTATCGATAATATTGGTTAGCTTGTTAAAAATATCAATAAAAGATTCACGTGTTGCTCCAAGCCCAACCTTTAGTGAATTATGATGCATAGAAGTAATATCAAATCCTTCTGCATTATTGTCACGTAAATTATATTCAGAGAGAAAATATATATCTAAGGAATCCATTTTTTTATATTCTACGATAAATGTGCTTCCATCGATGTCAATAGTTTTAACAGACTGACTAAGCTTTGAAATGCTATTATTTAGCCTTTGTAATTCTTGTGCTTTGTTGTTTGTAAAGATTACCTCCTGATTATTTAAGACTACAACAGCTTTATCTGTGCAAAAAGAGCTTAATTGTTTATAGAAATTAACTTCTTCTTGTAGTTTTACAATCTCCTTTTCTTTTTTTGCCAATTCTTCTTTGACATTTCCAATTCGACTAAACATTGTAATCCTTATGTAATTCTTGGGTGTAGTAATTATACTATAATTTGAATATTTACAATAATTGCGTTAAAAACATTATTTATTAATAAAAAAATAACGATTTAGCAAAATTCGTAAATAATTACTACTTTTGCCATTAAATTGAGAAAATGCATATTTACTTGGACTTTTTTAACTATAATTTAACTATAATTATTTTATCAATAATAATAATATTTAACTTTAATCTTGGAGATTCGTAATATGGATAAGACAATTGCAAAAAGACTTGAAACCTTAGATTCAATACTTACAAGACTTAGAAATTCTATTAAAAAAAATGGGCTTAAAAACTCTAAGCAAAGAGAAGAAATCATAGGAGTATTATACAAGAGCGGAACACATCTAAGCCCTGAAGAGATCGCCAACCAACTGCGACTAAAAGATAAAAACACTAGTATATCATCTGTATATAGAATCTTAAGCTTTCTAGAAAAAGAAAAATTCATTACAGCACTTGAGGCAGATAAAACAGGAAGACGATATGAAATAGCAGCTAAAGCCCATCATGATCATATTATATGCCTTAATTGCGGTATAATTATTGAATTTGTGGATTCAGATATAGAGCAACTCCAAATTAATATAGCCGAGAAATTTGATACACAGTTAATCAGTCATGATATGAGATTATTTGTACTTTGCAGTAAATGTAAGGATAAAGCTGAAGAAACCAATGGTTAGAATATTAATTCAAAGGCTTGGATATTATTTATTACAAAAAGGCGAAAATGTAGCCTACTTGATTATATTTTTATTCTTTTGTTGTGTTATAACATATATATCACTAATTGAATATCAAGAACAAGAATCTCCTCAGTACTATCACACTAATATAGAAAACACACGTAAAGAAATCCTTGAACTCTTTAGAAAATATGAACTAAAGAGCAAATGCAAAAAAGAATTATGCCTAAGACCAGAAATACAAGAATTAACAAAACTAAATCGACATATAGAAATAAGCCAAAAACTTATACAAAAAATACAAGCAAAACCTAGTAATGCAATATATGCTATGCACTTTATATGTAAAAATATAAACTGCTATAACTTCATAAGAGATATTGAGATAATTCCCAATATATTTATACTTAAAGCACAAAGTTTTGACACTGAAATCATAAAGCAAAGCGATGCAAACCATACAGATTCTAGAACAATGTTAAGCGATAAAATTAACAGTTCTAAACTACAATGGAATCAGCAAATTTTACTTTTATTTGAACTGCAGCAAATAAGTAGAGAGCAGTATGCCAAATAAGAGGCGATATAAGATATCATACCCAACCATCCTAATAGCAATAAGTTTAATACTACTATTTATAGTAACATACTATGAAACAACAGATATTCAAAATATACAGCATAAAATAGACTTTCTACAGCAAGAAAAAACAATTAGTGCTAGACAATTTTCTATTTTAGAACTAGACATAACCAACAATAATATGGAAAATTCTATAAATCAAATAAATAAAATGGAATCTATCTATGACCAAGAAAACAAGCAAGATAATACTACATTAAATCTAAATGCAATATTAAACAATAAAGCATTAATTAATGAAAGGTGGTTTTCTCATAACGAAACATTATTATTTAGCAACGATTCATTTAAATTAATAAAAATACAAAGTGATTATATAACACTAAAAAGCAACTCTAGTTCAAAAATAATAATACTAAACCTTCAAAATGACAATAAAAACGATTCTTTCATATTAGAATGACTTTGTATTCTAGCTATTTAAATAAAATTCTCATCTGCAAATTTATCTCTTAAAGGATTTATCATGTTTAGCGAAATAGAATCAAATATACATAGCATATTAATAACATCAATAGCAATTATAGCTGTGCTTAATCCATTTGGAAATCTTCCACAATTCATCTCTATGACAGAAGGAGTAAAAACCCAATTTAGACAAAAGTTATTTAGAAATATTGTATTTGTAGCTTTTTGTATAGTATTGGTATTCTTGCTTAGTGGTTCGATTATCATGAATTATCTATTTCATGTAAGTATAAATGAACTTCGCATATCTGGGGGGCTAATATTAATAGTAATGAGTTTAAAAAATCTACTTTTCTCATCAGCCTATCAAGATTATTCAAATTACAAAAATTTAAATTTTGATGAGCTATTTAAACAAAGTATTATACCTATGTCATTTCCCATGCTAGTTGGTCCAGGAACACTTGCAACTGTAGTTGTAATATCTGAAGATAAAAATATATTCATTGCCATTGGTGCAATTGTAGTGGCTTTTGCTTTTATGATAATGCTATTTCACTATGCAGCGACAGTAGAGAGAATACTAGGTAAACTAGTTTTATATATATTTTCTAGAATAGCCCTTGTCTTTGTTATAGCAATGGGATTCAAAATGATCATAATAGGATTAAAAAACATGGGGCTAACAAGTTAATTCACATAATTTCAATCATAAAGACACATTAATCTATAATTAATTCACGTAAAATTGATAGATTGCACCCCCATACATGCTAAACTTGTAAAATCAATTCACGTAAATTTACCATAAGGCTTTTTATGAATGGCTATGATATACTTGAAAATCTTAAAACCCAAGTTAGCGAGATTGAATACAAAAAATATATAAGTAAAATTCAATATGACACTCAAAACTCACGTGAAAATATATTTATATTCATAGTAGATAATATTTTCATAGCTAATTGGGCAAAGCGCAAATATCAAAACAAAATGATAGATTTTGTCAAAAGAGAAACTAACGCAAAGCCAGAAATTATATTTAATCTAAAATCAGGCAAACAAGCATTACAAATTGTGCAAAAAAAATATGTTTTTAAAAGCAGCCAATATAGCACCAATCAAGAATATACATTCGAGAAATTTATAGTCGGAAAATGCAATGAATTTGCATACAAAACAGCAAGAGAAGCAGCAAGAAAAAAAATATCAAAATGGAATCCAATACTAATATATGGAAATACTGGACTAGGAAAAACACATCTATTAAATGCAGTATGTCTTGAAGTATATAATCAAAATCCAAATGCTGCAATAATCTATATAACAGCTGAAATTATGTTTAATGAATATAGACATAGGATACAAAATAAAACTATGGATCAATTTAGAGAAAGATTTAGAAAATGCGATTACTTACTAATTGATGATGTGCAATTCCTGACAAACACGCAGAAATTCCAAGAAGAATTCTTCAATACCTTCGAAGAAATACATAGCGCAGGTGGACAAATAATATTAACAAGCGACAAACCACCAAAGAAAATAGAAAAACTAGAAGAAAGGTTAAAATCAAGATTTGAAAAAGGCATGAGCGCAAAGGTAGAATCTCCTGAATTGGACACAAAAATAAATATAATCAAACAAAAATGTAAACTTAACAACATCAATCTAGAAACTGAAATAATTAATATACTAGCCACACAGGTGCATGATAATATAAGGGAGATTGAAGGAATAATACTAAAGTTACACGGACAAATGTCATTACTAAACATACCAATCACAAAAGATATAGTAATTAACGAACTAAAAGATAGGGGAGTGGAAAAAGGAGGTATTGAATTTGAAGATATTATATCATTAATATCAAGAGAACTAAACATAAAACCATCAGAGATAAAAACAAAAACTAGAGGAAAGAACAAAATTGCAAAAGCAAGAAAAATGGTAGCATACATAGCAAGGCAAGAAACAACAACAAATCTGCCAACAATTGCAAATACTTTAAATCTAAAAGATCATAGCGCAGTGAGCAAACAAATAAAAAAAATAACAGAAGAAATGAAAGAAGATAGTAATCTAAAAAATGAAATAAATAACATAATCGCGAAACTAAGGCAAAAAAACAAATAATCAAACAAAAACAAAAGAAAATAATATATCTGATATAATTTAAACATTACTAAAAAGAAAATATGTGAAGCAAATGTGAATAAATAAAGATTTGAAAAAATCTATCAAATATCGATTCCATAAGGATATTTTACAATTAAAAAAAATGTTTCACTTAATTCACGTAACTACTAATAAAACTACTTTAATATATTATGAATCTACGAGGAAAATCAAGATGAATGCAACAACAATTGATAAGGAATCATTAGATAAGGCATTATCAAGTATGCAAAATGTCATATATAGAAAAAATAAAAATGACTTAGCTTCTAATGTGTTTATTGAAACAATAGAAGATAAATTTATTTTGAAATCAACAGATTATGAAATGAGTATAAGAATATCATTAAAAATAAAGGAAAAACAAGGAGAATTAAAATCTGCTATAGATTTTTCATTGTTTAGCAATATTATCAAAGCATTAAACGATGATAATGTAATTATTGAGTTAAAAGACAACTACATTAACTTTAAACAAGGTAAATCAAGATTTAAAATGCCTGTTATGGAATATGGAAATGAACAACTATTCGCAACACTAGATTATAATAAAATGGAAAAGTTGAATATAGATTCAAATCCATTCTTGAGCGCAAGCAAAAAAGCAGTACATGCTTGCAGCGAAAAAGAAATTATAAACATAGCCCTACAAGGCATTTTACTTGAAATTAAAAACAATGAAATGAATCTTGTAGCAACTGATACTAAAAGATTAGCATACATAAAACAAAAATATGAACAAGAAACAAAAGATATATATTGTTTGATTCCTAAAAAAGCAATTAATCATATTTTGAAACATTTTAGTGAAAATTTTGATATTTATCTACAAAGGGGTATATATAATAATGAAGAGCTTATTGAATATATAGCTTTTGTAAGCGAGAACACTGAACTTTATGTTAAGCCTATTAATGCTAAATATCCATCATTTGAATTCTTGCTAAAACCACGTGAAAATGAACATAAGTTATCACTTAATAAAATTGAATTAATGAAAGCTCTAATAAAAATGAACGTAACCAATCGTAACTCTAAAATTACATTTAACAAAGAGTTTATTAAACTTGAAACATTGGATTCTGATGTTGAGCAAATAAATGCAAGTATTGAAATTCCTTGTAATTTAGATTTAAACGAAGATATAACGATAGGTGTAAGCAATAGACATTTAATAGAATGTTTAAGTGCATCTAGTAATGAAAATATAGAGATTAACATTGCTACTTTAGATACTCCAATATTGATAGATATGGGGGATATTAAGGAAGTGATAATGCCACAAATTGTATAATATTGATTTTAATATCAGAGTTTGGAGATTTATTAAAATTTATGCAAGATATGAAAAAAGTATATGATGCGGGCAATATAAAGGTCCTAAAAGGATTAGAAGCTGTTAGAACTAGACCCGGAATGTATATTGGAGATACCAATATTAAAGGTCTTCATCATATGATATATGAAGTAGTAGATAATTCCATTGATGAAGCCATGGCGGGATTTTGCAAAAATATAAAGATAACTATCACAGATAGAGGTAGTGCTATTATAGAAGATGATGGACGCGGAATTCCAGTTGATATGCATCCAACAGAAAATATGCCCGCCGCCACTGTTGTTTTAACAGTTCTGCATGCTGGCGGAAAGTTCGATAAAGATACATATAAGGTATCAGGCGGTTTGCATGGAGTAGGTGTAAGCGTAGTAAATGCTCTATCAAAGCATCTAATAATGACAATCCATAAAAATAATAAAATATATAAACAGGAATTTAAGCAAGGGATTCCAATAACAGAATTAGAAGTAACAGGAAGCACAAAGAAACATGGGACTATTATAGAGTTTTTGCCTGATTCTGATATTATGGAAATCATAGATTTTGATTCTAATATTTTAATAAAACGGTTCAAAGAGATGGCGTATCTAACTCATGGAATAACGATTCATTTTCATGATGAAAGAGATGGAACAAAGGAGACTTTTAGTTTTGAAGGTGGCTTAAGACAATTTATACTTGATATTAACAAACGTAATCTAATCACAGATGTTATATCATTTGAAGCAGAAGAAGATGAAACACAAATAGAGATCGCATTAGCATATAATGAGGGTTATGATGAGAAATTACTAAGTTTTGTAAATAATATCAGAACGCCAGATGGCGGCACCCATGAATCTGGTTTTCGAGCTGGGCTTAGTAGGGTAATATTGAATTATATAGAATCAAATGCTAGTGCTAGAGAAAAAGATGTAAAAGTGCTAGGAGATGATGTTAGGGAGGGGCTTGTTGGAATTATTTCTACAAAGATTATGGAACCACAGTTTGAGGGGCAGACAAAAGGCAAATTGGGCAACTCATTTGTAAGAGGTATAACTCAAAAGTTAACTTATGAAAAAATTAATAAATTCTTCGAAGAAAATCCAACACAAGCAAAACTAATTATGCAAAAAGTGCTAGTTGCTGCAAGAGGTAGAGAAGCTGCAAAAAAGGCGAGGGATTTAACTCGCAAAGATACAAAAATATCAGTTTCTACACTGCCAGGAAAACTAGCAGATTGTCAAAGTAAGGATCCTAGGGAATCTGAGATATATCTTGTTGAAGGAGATTCTGCTGGTGGCTCTGCAAAACAGGGCAGAGATAGACGCAATCAAGCAATATTGCCATTAAGAGGAAAGATTTTAAATGTAGAAAAGTCTCGTATAGATATGATTCTAAAAAGTGAAGAAATAAAGAATATGATTACTGCGTTTGGTTGTGGCATTGGAAGTGAGTTTAATATTGATAAACTTCGTTATCATAAGATTATTATTATGACTGATGCTGATGTAGATGGCAGTCATATTCAAACCCTGCTAATGACATTTTTTTATAGGTATTTTAAGCCATTGATTGAAAACGGTCATATCTACATAGCTCAACCACCATTATATTGCTTTGGCAAAAAAGGCGGAGATAAAAAGAAAAGTAATAATATTTATCTAAAAGATGATAGAGCATTGAGTGATTTTTTAATAGAAAAGGGTATTGAGAATTTTTCTTTTGACGGTGTTGGCAATAATGAGCTAATACAGATTCTAAAAGCTATATCTCATTATCGATTATTGATAAATGATTTAGAAAGACGCTATCCGGTACAATATATCTCTAGATATTTGCTTGAAAATAATATAGATATACATGATTTTGATTCTATTTTAGTTGGCTTGCAAGAGTATATTAATAAAAAGAACTATTCTATTTTAAAGAAAAGCATAGATGAAACTAGTATTACATTAAATATTCAGACAAATTTGGGATTATCAGAGATAAAAATATCCAAAAATTTATTCTACGATAGAACATTTAAAGAATGTAAAAATCTTTTCCAAAAAATTTCAGATAGACAACTTGAATTTTTAGAGGGAAGAGATATTCTCTCTTGCCTGCAAGAAATTGAAGAATCTGCTAAAAAGGGTGCATATATCCAACGTTATAAAGGTTTGGGAGAGATGAATAAAGAGCAGCTTTGGGAAACTACTATGTCCCCACAAAATCGAACATTAGTGCAAGTAAAAATAGAAGATGATGAAAAAGCTGATGAGATGTTTAATATATTTATGGGCGATGAAGTGGAGCCTCGTAGGAAATATATACAAAAAAATGCGAGAGAAGTTAAGAATCTAGATATATAGATCTTATCTAAGATTTATCTTATTATTTTGATAGATTAAGTTTTTTTCTAATAATGTATTATTTATTTAGCGACTTGATTTACTTATGAAAATTTTAATTTTAAGTGAAAATAAGTTTATAACTTCCTTAAGATATGTAAATGCAGATTACAAGCTAGCTTTTTCTCTGTTTGAACTATTAGTTTGTTTGTTTATAATCTCCATTCTTAGCATTCCAGCAGTCAATTACGCTCGTAGTCATCTAATAGCTATAGAAAAAGCAAGGTTGCATATTAGATCTATACAAAATAACCTAGCAAAGCTTCCATACAAACAATTTATTAGTAAGCAAGATGTTACTAAATGTGTAGATAAGATATTAAAAGATTTAGTTGTTGATAATAAATTCTTTTCACTTAAACCAAGAGGAAGAAATCAATTCCGACTTTATATAGGTAAGCAATATGTACAATTCACTCTAAATAAAAGCGATGGAAATAGATTTAATCTCTCTTGTAATCCATCACAGTTTCTATGCAGGAAAATTTATCATAGAAAACATTTAAAATAAGGCTATAATTTAGAGCTACATTGAGAGCTGGAGAGTTTAAGTGGGGTTTTTATGTAGATTTTTATATATGATACGCATTGCATTATTGTGTTGTTTTATATATTTTATTTCATGTAGCAGTAATAATTTAGGAGCATTAGATAATGACTCTAAAAATGCTTCATATCTCTATGGTATAGGCTATGGTAAGGACGCCAATAGCGCAAAAGAGAATGCCATTAAAGATTTAGCAACAAATCTTCAAGTAAGCATTCAAGTTCAAGCGCAAAATACAACCGTTCATAATGATTATTCGCTCAAGACTTCAGGCATTCAACATACTTCTCTTGAGAGTGGGTTTACAGATTTAAGTGGTATAGAACTAGATAAAGTAAGTAAGGCAGGAGATTTAGTAGTTGTTCGCGTTAAAGCTACAAAAGCTATCTTGCGATCCCAGATATTGCAAAGAATGCAAGCTAAACAAGATTTTTTAAAAGCTAGTATTGAGAAATGTGGATATCCTTCACTCAAATCCTATGAAATGTTTAAGATTTATTTAAAAGAATTGCAAAATGATATAAATGTTATTTCTGCATTGGGCGGTAGTATGACTTCATATCAGCTTGAAGTAAAAGACTACGGAGCGATAGCTGCTAGGAAATTAAGTTATGACTTAAATATAGAGCAGTCTATTTATGTTCCAGATGTTTTACCTATTTTGTTGGCTGAATTGAGTAAGTTTATGATAATTAGCAAAGAATCCACAAGAACCATAAATGCAAAAATCACTAGTGATAAATACATAGGCTTAGAACTCGTATTTCTTGATTGTAATGGCGATGTGGAAGATTCTATAAATATTAATAGCTATATCGATAGGCATAAACTTAATTCTGACAACAATAAAACAAGATTGGGTGCATTCATTTATAAGACTCTATATAGCTTTATGTATGATTCAATGTAATTTGAAGGATTGTTATGATTATATAAGTAAATTTAGATATAGTTTATTAGTTTGCTTACATATTGGTATATAAGATAATAATTGAATTAAAGGTTATAAACATGATTATAATCCCAGCAAGACTTCAAAGTAGTAGATTTCCTAAGAAGATTCTATGTGATATTGACGGTATGCCTATGTTTATAAAAAGTGCTATAAATGCTAGTCAAGTAGATGATGTTATATTGGCTCTTGATTGCAATGAAACTTGCGACATTGCAAAAAAATATAAAATTAAATTTGTCCTTACAGACCCTAATATTCCAAATGGAACTCTTCGAGTGCTTGAAGCAAGCAGAATCTTGAATTTAAACGAAAGTGAAAAAATTATTAACCTTCAAGCCGATGAACCATTCTTAGAGAGACATGTTATAGAAACATTAAAGCAAAGTATGGATTATGCGCCATTTATGTCTACTTGTGCAAAATATATTGATTCCAATTTGTCTAGCAATCCAAATATTGTTAAAATTGTCTTAGATAATAAAAACAATGCAATATATTTTTCTAGGGCACAAATTCCATTTTATCGAGATATGGATTTTAATCAAAGATTCTTAGCGCATATTGGAATCTACGCTTATACTAAAGAATCCTTAGAACATTATGCCATGCTTGGAGAATGCAATATAGAGGATATTGAGAAGCTAGAGCAACTAAGAGCATTATATTATAATCTACCAATTCGTGTAAATATTGTAGAGAGTAATAGTATTGGTGTTGATACTCCACATGATTTAGAGCTTTTAAAGCGAAATTTTGGTATATCGTAATGTTGTTATATTTTTTATTAGAGGATAAGCAATGCAAGAGAAAGAATATATTGTAGATGATTCTTCAAGTTTTAAACATGACAAATATATGCAAATATTATTATCTAACAAGATGCAGCTTGAGCAATGTCAAAAATCTAGAGGATTAAAATCCTGTTTACAATGTGAAAGCTTGCTTAAATGTGAATTGCGTGCTAGCTATGTAGATTCTGTATATAGCAGCATGAGTAAGGGGCAAGCCGGGGATTTTGATTTTAATTAAAATATTTAAAATTTTCTTTGAATTTTATGGGAAAATATATGCGAATAGGTTTTTTATGATATTTAGAATTTGTGCTAACTTTTTTTTAATTTTAATAGCTTTATTTTTATTTGCTGCATGTGGATATAGACCTATGTCTTATTATGCTAATAAAGCTTTAGGAGATAAGATTTATGTGAAACTTGAATTAAATTTGGAAAATACCGAAGAATCTGTTTATATAAAAGACTTAATAAACGAAGCTATAGTCTCTAGGTTTCACTCTCAATTATCTAGTCTGGAAAGTAGTGATACTGTGCTTAATGTAAATGTATTAAGGATTCAAGATAGTGTTATTGCCACAAATTCGCAAGGTTTTGCGACATTTTATAGAATCAATATAGATATTAGTTTTAAATTCAGCAAGGACGGCAAAGAATTTACTTTTATTAATCCGGGCTATTATGATTATGCTGGCTCACTTGTTAATACCATTACTACATATAATAGCCGTTCGAATGCTATTTTAGAAGCAAGCAAGCAAAGTATAGATAGGTTTATTTCTCAAATTGGTTATAGTGCCGTATTTTAGCATTTTGATATTAAAACTTTAAGTATTATTTTTTATTTCTATTTTACATCTATTTAAAAAGCATTTTATTATATTTAACAAAGTCATTGTTCTTTAAGTTTATATTAATTAAATCACTATAATTTTCTATTCTCTTTAACTGCTTGAATTGCTAAATCACTTAAAGTTTTAGCTAATTCTCGCCTCTCATGCACCACAGCATATACGCCTTCAGATTTCATGCGAGCTTCAAATGCAGATTTTTTTGTTTTAAGAATAATCTTGCACATAGGTGAAATAGAAACTATCTCGCTATGTAAATGTTCTACTACTTCAATAGAATCTATTGCTATGATTACAACTGCACATTTCTTTATACCCAGCTGTTCAAGCATACTTCTGCGTATAGCATCGCCATAAATAATATTTTCACCCTTTTTTATACCCTCTTCTACTTTGGCATAATTTTTTTCTACTGTAATATAGCTCAGATCGCAACCTTTGAAGTATTCCAAAATCTTGCGACCAAGTTCACCATATCCGCATACTATAACATGCCCTTCAAGTCCTTCTCCCTCCTCTTTTGTCTCTTGTGAGTTTTCATCTTCTTGTGAACTTGCTTTTTTTGTATCGCTTTTTACTTTAGAAAAAAGATTTATAGGTATCATATAACGTAAAGAAAAGCTAGTTACTTTATCTAATCTATCCAAAATAAATGGTGTAGCAATCATTGAAAAAATTACCATTAAAGTAAGGAATTGGTAGATTTCTTCAGGAGTAATGCTTGCAAAGAATGCTTCCCCAAAAATTGCTTTTAAAATCCCACTATCAAGTCTAAGATTTAGAATCTTATGTTGACTTGCAAGGAGGAAAATAGCAAAAGAGAATTCTCCGATCTGCGATAGTGAAAGTGCTATACGCATTCCAATTCTTTGCCCTTGAAAAAATAGTAAAAATATATATACAAGTAATGTTTTTGCAGTCATCATAAGCGCAACAAAGGCAATGATTACAATAAAGTATTTAAACAAAAATATCAAATCAACCTGCATTCCTACGGTGATAAAAAATACTCCCAAGAGCATATCTCTAAAATGCACTAAAACTGAAGTTACTTGATATTTATAAGGTGTACTTGAAATGATCATACCCGCCAAAAATGCACCAAGAGTAAGTGAAAATCCAAAAACTTTACTAATATATGCTGAACCTAAAACGACAAGAAATACCGCACCAACAAAAATTTCATCAGTTTTCATCACGGCAGAAAATTTTAAAAATACCTTTGCTAAAAGTCTTCCAGGAAGCACAAGTACAATTAAAAGAATAGTAGCAGAAACAAGTGTGGTTAGTATTAAAACCCACATATTAGAATCTTTATCACTTAAAAGCTTAATCATTAGTAAAATAGGAATAACTGCTATGTCTTGAAAAATCAAAATACCCACAGAAGCCTTACCATATGGTGTCTTGGTTTGACTACTTTCATTTAAAAATTTTAATACGATAGCAGTAGAAGATAGACTAACCGCACTTGCTATAATGATAGAAGTAGCAAAATTAAAGCCTAAGAAATAAAAACATACGACAAAGAAAAAAGCTATTGAAAGTCCAATCTGTAATCCGCCAAATACAAGCACTTCTTGTTTCATCGCTGTAATACTTTTAAAGCTAAAATCTAGCCCAATCATAAACATCAAAAATACAATACCAAATTCAGCAATTTCATTTAGGGCTTCAGAATCTTCCACACGAAAACCAAAAATATATGCGGTGAGAACACCTGTTAGGATATATCCAATAATCGTTGGAATTTTTAGCCGATTTAGTATAATGCCCGAAACAACAGCCATAGCCAACACGCATAAAATAACTAAATATGTATCTATGACTCACCTCGCATAATGGATTTAGAGACTATCTAGAATCTGCTTACTATAAATACAATCATAAAGCACCCATTGTATAATATTTTTTCGATTTTGCGTTTATAAAAGTAGTAATATTATTAAGGGCTTATATATTGTATATTTGGTTATTTGATTGAATCTTAGATGTGAGCATAAATTTTTAAATAAATTATTATTTATATTTATATAAGACTTGCTTGCGGATGTATTTTTTTGCAATATAAAAAACATCATATCAAAGTATTTCATTCACTGTATAGCCATGCTTCATCATAGTTTTAAAGATGCTTTCCTTATGCTCTTCACCCTTAATTTCTAGTGCTATTTCCACTATAGCATCTCCATATTGCAGTTTTGTGCTAATTCGTGAGTAATTGATAAATACAATATTTGCATTTTGATTTGTTAATAATTCTGTGAGCTTTTGAAGGCTGCCGGGTTTATCTATTAATATAACTTGAAACTTCATTTTTCTGCTACTTTTTAGTAGTGCCCTCTCTATGATTACATTTAACATTGTTATATCTATGTTGCCTCCGCTAATTACTACGCCTACCTTTTGTGTTGTGTTAAGCTTTAATTTATTGTGTAATATAGCCGCAACACCTGCTGCACCAGCTCCCTCTGTTACTAGCTTTTGAAACTCAAGTAAGAATAATATAGCACTTGCTATCTCGTCATCATCTACTTCTACAATATCATCAACGCCTTTAAGTATGCATTCAAATACAGATTCATTTACATCACGTACCGCGATGCCATCGGCTATTGTCCTTACAGAATCTGAATTATGTGCTTTTTTTGCCTCAAAGCTATTTTTCATTGCATTTGCGCCCTTAGCATTGACACCTATAATCTTTGTTTGTGGATTAAGTGCTTTATAGACGCTTGCAATACCGCTTATTAATCCTCCACCTCCAATTGGCACAATTAGAATATCTAGTGGTTCTTCTTTTATCATCTCAAGTGCTATACTGCCTTGTCCAGCAATTACTTCAATATCAGCAAATGGGTGAATAAATGTTAGATTTTGTTCTTTTGCAAGATTCATGGCATGGCTATATGCTTCGTCATAATTATTTCCTACAAGCACCACTTCAGCACCCATAGATCTAGTTCCCATTATCTTTAGTAGAGGGGTTGCCTCTGGCATAACTATTACTGCTCTTGTTTGAAAATGTTGCGCGCTAAATGCTACTCCTTGCGCATGATTGCCTGCGCTAGCGCAAATTACACCTTGTGATAACACTTGTGTGCCATTTTTTAAATCTTTCTCCTTTAGAACCGCTAGCTTATTAAATGCTCCTCTTATTTTAAATGCTCCTGTTGGTTGAAGATTCTCTTTTTTCAAAAAAACCTCCGTGTTTGCTATCTTACTTAATTTTGGCGCATATGCTAGAGGGTGTTTTGCAATTATGCCTTCTAGTCTTTTTGCAGCTTTTGTGATATAGTCTAGTGGGATTAATTGCATGTATAACCTTTGTAAATTGAAATAAAATCAAGAAGTTATTATATCGCTTAATCTACCCAAATTTAAAAGTTGCTCATTGTGTTATAATCACAAGTTATTTTGTTTTTACATTTGCTTTAAGGATGAATAATGCTAAAAGTGGCAGTTCTTGGCGTTGGAGGCTATGGTGGTAGTGAGATATTGAGAATTTTACATGGACACAAAGATGTAAGTATTACGCATTTTGGTGCTAATACTCAAGCAGGAGTTAATTTAAAACAAAGCCTTGGGCAATTTCGTGATATTTATGATAATGTTATGGAAAAAAGCGATTTATCCCAAATTGCCAAAGACAATGATTGTATTATTGCTGCTACACCTCACGAATTTTTAGCTAGGACTCTAACTAAAGAGATTATTAATGATTGTGTTGTTATTGATTTGTCGGCAGATTTTCGATTGAAGAATCCTAAGAAATACGAAGAATATTATCACTTCACTCATCCAAGCCCTGATTTGCTCCAAATCTCTGCATATGGTTTATGTGAGTTAAACAAAGAAAGCATTAAGAATTCAAATTTAATTGCTAATCCGGGTTGCTATCCTACTTGTAGCACATTTAGCGTTTTGCCATTGCTTATGGCTGGGGTTATAGATAATTCTAGTATTATTATTGATGCAAAAAGTGGGGTTTCTGGAGCGGGTAGAAATACAAAACTAGATAGTAGCTTTTGCGAAGTTCATGAAAATATTAAGGCTTATGGATTATTAAATCATAGGCATATAGCTGAAATAGAACAGAATCTTTGCTCATTTTCTAATAACATAAATGAAATCAATATAACATTCACGCCTCATTTAATTCCTATGAATAGAGGAATTTTAATTACAGCGTATGCCAATCTCTCAAGTAAATATAGTTATATTACACAGGCTGATATAGATTCTATTTATGAGGAATTTTGTGCTGATAAATATTTCATCAGATATTTACGAGATAGCGCGCCTGAAACAAGATGGGTTAGAGGTAGCAACTTTGTAGATATTAGTGCGCGACTAGATGCTCGCAATAAGCGAGTAATCATGATGGGGGCTATTGATAATCTGGTAAAAGGTGCTTCAGGGGCAGCTATACAGAATCTTAATATTAGGTTTGGTTTTAGAGAACAGCAATCTTTAGATGAAATTGCTATTTTCCCTTAATGAATTAGTTTAGCCTAGATTCTAAAAGTGAAATAAAAAGCCTATGACTCCCCCATCATTCTGTTAACTAACCTCTTAATTTTTTCGTCAACTTTCTTATTTGCATTGTATATTTTATTTGCAATGTGTTCACATGTTTCTTGTGAATTTATTGCAACATCTTTTGCTGGGACTTTATAGTATTCTCCATCACTTTTTAACTCATATCTTTGTGAAGTATCTTTTAACTGCAAGTTTAAAATCTGCAATAGTTTATCAGCAATTTTTACTTCTGTTGCGGGAGTTAGAAGCTCTATGCGTCGCTCTAAATTCCTTGGCATAATGTCTGCACTTGAAAAATATATTGGCTCTTTAGCATTCTTGAAGTAGTAGATTCTAGCGTGCTCTAGGTATTTGCCTACGATAGAGTAGACATTAATATTTTCACTTATTTCTTTTATACCCGGCTTCAAACAGCAAATGCCACGAATTATCATATCTATCTTTACACCAGCTTGAGACGCTTTATATAGGGCATTGATTATATCTGTATCAACGCATGCATTAGCTTTTATAATGATTCTGCCTTGCTCTTTTAGCATTGTCTCACCTGAAATTAGCTCTAGAAGTTTTTCCTTGATTTGTGTTGGAGCTGTATAGAGAGATTCTAATTTTGCATGTTTGGAGCTTCCTGTAGAGAGAGAATGAAAGAATTTCACAGCATCTTTAGCAAAGTTTCTATTTGCGCTTAAAAAGCTTATATCTGTATATATTTTTGCGGTTTGAGCATTGTAGTTTCCTGTCCCAAGATGGACATATTCATGCAATTTATCACCTTTTTTACGAATGACTAAAGCTATTTTTGCATGCACCTTTAGATTTGGTATACCATATATTACATGCGCCCCTGCAGATTCCAAAGACTTTGCCCAATGTAAATTATTTTCCTCATCGAATCTAGCTTTTAGCTCTACTAATACTGTTACTTGTTTGTTTTCTGTGGCTTCCATTAGGGCTTTTACAATTGGTGAATTTTTTCCAACTCTATATAATGTCATTCGAATAGATAAAACGTCTGGATCTTTTGCTGCTTGCTGTATGAAGTTAATTATAGAATCAAAGCTTTCATAAGGGTGAAATAATAATACATCGCCTTCATCAATACAATCAAAGATATTTATAGCATCATCTAGTGGAGGTAGAACTTTGGCTACATATTGGTATAATGCTAGATGGGTATATTCTTTTAATCCAATAATCTCCCAAAAAGAATTAAATCCTACAGGCGTTTGATGTTCATATACATCTTCTTTTGAGATTTTTATTTGTGCTTTCACGAATTCTAGTAGTTTTTTATGTTCTGCTTGTTTTTGTGAAATACTTACTTCAAGTCGGACTATTTCACCCTTTTTACGAGATTTTAGCCCCTCACTCATTAACACGATAAAATCATCTGCCTCATCTTCTTCAATTTCCATATCAGCATTCCTTGTAACGCGAAAGGGCATATATGCAATGGTTTCGTATCCTTCAAATAACTCATCTGCGAATTCCCCAACAATGCTCTCTGTAAAAACAAATGAGTTTTTATTTACTCTTACAAATCGTTTTAACACTCGTGGAATTCTTACCATGCCATATTTGATTTCCCTAGTTTCCTTATTTTTTAGCATAACTGCAATGGCAAAGCTAAGGTTATTTAGGTGTGGGAATGGGTGGACAGAATCTACAACAATAGGAACTATAATTTGATATAGGTAATTTGTAAAATATTGATGTATATCTTGTTTGGTTTTTGTGTCTAAGTCTGCAAAATTTCGAAGTATTAACTTTTCTTTTGCTAGAGACTTTTTTATTTCATCATAAAGCATTGATATTTCTTGCTTTTCTCTATTGATATAGCTTCGAATCTCGCTTAGTTGCTCTAGTGGCGTTAGTTTATCAGCCCCACTCTCTCTTGTTCCATTGGCAAATAGTCTTTGTAATCCTGCTACTCGAATCATGTAAAATTCATCAAGATTTGTGCTGTAAATTGCAAGGAATTTTAGCCTCTCTAAAAGTGGTAACTTTGTATTTCTAGCCTCATTTAGCACTCTTGTATTAAATCGAAGCCAGCTTAACTCTCTATTAAAATAATGCCCATTTTGATATGCTTCGTTTAATACATTTGATGTTTTCTCTTTTTGCATGTTTTGTTCCTTGTTACTATTAAACTTTGTATAATTTTACATTATTTCGACTTATCGAACTATTCTAAAACTTATAGCTTTGATTTAATCAATCACATTTAAGTATAATGTGAAGAATTTTGAATAAATAGGATTCATTATGCTAAATGAAATACTTCCAATATTTTATAAGCTAACTACAATTCCGCATGGCAGTGGTGATACGGCTCAAATGCAGTCATTTATAGAATCATTTGCTAAGAAGCATGGTTATGCGTTTAAGCATGATAAAGCTAGAAATCTCTTGGTATATAAGGAGGATAAAAAGCCTTTCATATGCTTACAAAGCCATTATGATATGGTTTGTGTTGGAGTGGCTATGAATAAATCTCCGCTTACATTGATTAGCAATAAAACTATCGATAATGGTATAGAGAAAACTTGGCTAAAGGCTCAAGATTCAAGTCTTGGTGCTGATAATGGTATGGGTATAGCAATTATGATGTATTTCATGACGCAAGGAGCAAATATTGAATTTCTATTTACCAATGATGAAGAAATTGGTATGATAGGAGCAAAAAATCTTGAAATACCAATACAATCTAAGATATTAATCAATCTTGATTCTGAAGTGTTGGGCGAAATTACGGTTGGTTGTGCTGGTGGATTTGACTTCTCTTTTACAAGTGATTTTGAGACACAAGAAATAAATCCAGATTATTATTATTATGTATTACAAACATGTGGTTTTGCTGGAGGACATAGCGGGCTAGACATCAATAACACAAAGCCAGAATATCAAAATGCAATTTTATCTAGTACTGATTTTTTATATGAGATTGTACAATCTTATAAACAAACAGAATCTAATATTGCTAATGCTCAAGAATTTTATATTATTAATTGGGAAGGAGGAGAGAAGCGAAATTCAATTCCTATTAACTCTAAGATTATCTTAGCTACATCAAAGCAATTAGATTTAGGGTTATTAAATGATAAATGTCCGCAGTTTTTTGGTGTGCAAGAGCTTGAAGAATATAGGAGCAATGATAAGCTTCATTCTGTTAATGATACATTTCTAGATACCTTATACGCAGTTCCATTTGAGACTTTATATAGTGTAATTAAGAGTCTTAATATTGGTGTATTAGAATCCAAAGGAGAGTATGTTCAGAATTCTTTAAGTTTGTCTCATATATTTTTTGCAAATGGGCATCTTAAATTATCTTTTATGGGTAGGGCTAATACAAAAGCACTTTTGGATTCTAATTTAGAGAATCTAAAGATAACTCTTGCTCAATCCTATAAAAATCAGATTCCAAATAGTGCTACATTTAAAATGAGTGAATACTATGTCCCTTGGGAGAAGCAAGAATCTAGCCTACTTGAATCTAGGGAATGTAATGATTCTAAGGAAATAATTGATTCTATGTTACATAGCATGCAAACAAATCTAGCTAGTATGGGAATAAAGCCTAAAGTAGTTGAACTACATGCTGGGCTTGAATGTGGTGTGTTGCTTGCTTGCTTGCAGGAGATGGGGTTAAAGGATATTGTGGCGTTAAGCATTGGTCCTACTATTAATTCACCACATTCGTTAAATGAATGTGTTTGGATAGAAAGTGTTGAGGTTATACTCTTAATACTAAGGGACTTTATATCTAAGTATAAATAAGATTTATAATATGAATCAACTCTATTTTATCTCTGGTATGGTTCTAGCTTGCCTTAATTCTATACTTCTTTTTACATTAATTATTTTAATTTTTACAGCATGCTCTCCGCTGACTTCTATGAATCACAGCATAAAATCAGAATATATGCCCGACTATAATACTTTTACAAGTCCTATAGCTACACCATATAAAGAGGAGTTGAAAGGCGATAAAGATGGAGCATTAATTATATCTGATGGCACTAGCGCATTGCTTCATAGATTGGCATTTGTGCAAATGGCAAAAACTAGCATTGATATTCAAACCTATATCTATAAAAATGAACTTACATCAAAGCTTTTGCTCTATGAGCTATATAATGCGGCTAATCGAGGCGTTAAGATTCGAATCTTAATTGATGATAATGGCATTTCATCTGATTTCTACGACATTATGAGATTAGATTCTCATGAAAATATTGAGGTTAGAATCTTTAATCCATATTTTTTTCGTTTTGGAATATTTCGTGTGTTTGAGGCATTGTTTGATTTTAGTCGCATTAATAAGCGCATGCACAATAAAATTTTTGTTTTTGATGATACGGCTCTTATTACAGGTGGTAGGAATATTGGCGATGAATATTTTGATAATGCTAAGGTGAATTTTACAGATACAGATTTGTTATTTATTGGAAATATTGCTAAAGATGCTAAGGTGAATTTTGAGAAGTTTTGGAATTACAAGCGCAGCATTCCTGCAAATCTTTTTCCAAGCAAATTTGCTAAGTTAAGATACACAAAAAGAGCACAGAATCCAAAAGAACATGAGAAATTTCATATTGATGATTTTAATAGATTTTTGCAAGATATTGAGGATTTCAAGGCTAGGTATTATAACAAGGAATTTCATATTGCATGGGGAGATGGAATCTTTCTAGCTGATTTGCCACATAAGGTTGATATGGACTATGACATGATTAAGACTCCAATCTTAGATACGCTTGTATATAACCTAAATAAAGCAAGACAATCTATAATCATTACCTCATCATATTTAGTCCCTGGTGCAGCAGCCCTTGATTCTTGGCAGAGATTTATAGAGCGCGGTGTAGATATTGAGATTCTTACTAATTCTCTTGCTGCAATTGATGTAATACCTGTATATTCTCATTGGGAAAAATATCGAGATAAGTTAGTATTAATGGGGGTAAAAGTATATGAATATCCAAATTTAACCAACCAAAAAGCAAAGCTAAAGAATAAATCCAAATTCTACAATATTCAAAAAAGTAAAGTTAGTTTGCATTCTAAGAGCATGATAATTGATGAGAGCATAATAGCAGTTGGAAGTTTTAATCTTGATTATAGATCAGCTCTGTTAAATACAGAGAGTATTGTATTTTTTAAGAGCACGGAGCTAGCAAAAGAGCTTAAACAGATTACACAAACCCAAATGTCAGAATCCTATGCTATTGTGTGCAATTTAGATAAAAATAAATGTCATTGGGAGCTAAAAGTTAATTTAGATTCTAATAATACTTTAGAATCTAATTCAAATAATTCATTTGGTGCTAGACACGTGCAGAAATTCTATAGTCCACCAAATACAAGTTTGTTTCTTAGAATTTATAAGACATTAGCAAAGATAATGCCCGAAAAGTTATTATAGTAATATATTTGCTTTATTTCAAATTATTATTGTAAGATTTTTCTTATTTTTTTTTAAATATTTTATATTGTTGTTTTAGCAAAAAGTCAGAGTCATTAATATGATAAGAAATATTACTAAATCCTTAGAATTATGAAAATAATCTATAATATAAAATTAGTTTATAATTGTTTTTAATAAAACCTATGAATGAACTAACTTTGTTTAAGCCTCTCTAATTTTGCTTCTAGCACCTCGAAATCCGACTTTAGTTCCTCTATTTTTTGCATTTTTGCGACACTGCCAGCTAGATAGTTAGATGGAATTTGTATATCTAACAGTTCATTGGTATAGATAATGTTTTCTCCACTTTTTTTGTAAATTTCTGATAGATGTTCAAAACCCTTTATTGAGAAGAAATAACAATATAGTCCAATTGCTTCATTTTTGCTTTTTAGCCTTAAGGTTAATATTCCAGCATTTGCTACAGCTATAAAGTTGCTTACATTTTCGCCTAGAATGGTCATCTTAGGCATTATTCCGCGAAGTGATAGCAATATATCATAGGGTTGTAAGCGATATTTGTAAATCTTTTGCGTATCTCCACTAGTCTTTTTATTTTGGAAATGTGCACTAAATCCACATGGGGAAAAATCTGCAATCCCAATGTCATAATACTCAATATTACTATCTTTATTGCTACCATAAACCCTCTGACCTCTAAATACCTTTATTCCTATATCACCAAGTCGCAATGAATCTACATCTCTTTGTGAATTAGAGAGATAATAGCTAGCGCGCAAATCGTTGATTTTTATCTCTTCTATGCTAGTTAACTTAGAGTATTGTGTCTCTCTTTTATTTTTAAAAAGTTCTGATATCTCTTGGATTCTTACTAATTGATTATATTTGCCATCTTTAATAAAAAAATGCGGATTATTAGCATTAATATGAAATATGTTTTTATTGTTATGCGATATGATTAATATTGAAAAGTCGTGAGATTGATGTGGAAAAATATTTTTTGGCAGTTCTATAACTGCTTCTAACATCTGGTCTTGGACTAATCGCTCTCTTAACTTCTCTTCTAAAAAGCTTTTTTGTAGAGTTTGATTTCTTACAATGAAAACTCCGCGATGCTTTAGATGAGATAAGGCATGGGTTAAGAATGCTAGCTCTGGATAGTTTTTTGCTAGCATGCCTGTTTTACTAAATCTTTCATCTTCTTTTAATTGTTCTATGCCCATGTGAATATATAGTGGAGGGTTACATATTACTTTATCAAATACTCTTAACTTGTCTTGATCCTTAAAAAGCGGCTTGCGCAATATATCATTTACAAATAGTTTATACTCTTTAATGCCGCTAAAACGTGCAATAAGTTTTGCTATGTTTGAAAGCTTTGAATCTAACTCTTCTCCATATAGTGTTATGTATGGATTTTTGCTTCCAATGGATAAGAAAATGCTGCCAATACCATAGCATGGATTATAGACGCATTCCCCATTATGTAATTCTAGGAGCATTATAAGGAGTTCGTTTACTTCTTTGGGCGTGGAATAATAATATAGCTTATTTGTAGTTCTTTTTTGTGATATGATGTGTAGAAATTGTTCTATATCAGATATTTCAATACGACTTGAGTATATAACTTTTAGCACTTTTAGGATATTTAATGTTTTGCTGATTGGAATATATAGTTCATCACCTATTTGCTCACGCAATTCAAATTCAAATTCTTCTTTTATAGGTTTTCTCTTATGTGCTTTTATAATTAACTCGGAGATATTTTCTTGTTTCTCCTTATGAAATACAAACAGCTCAAGCATGATGTTTACTACATCTAATATATCAGAATGATATTGTTTAATATAATCAAAACAATCAAGTAATTTTTTCACAAAAATCCCCAAGTGTTAGTAGCATTACAGAAGCTTCTGTAAGTTTAAAGTTTGCTAATTTTTCGAATATATTATATCTCAAATTTTTATGTAAGAAATTCACTATTATTGAAGTAGGAGGGATTCAGCTAATATTAGCACTTCATCAGGCGTTATGAGTTTCATGCAATTATGGTGAGAGAGTGGGCATACTCTCTTTTTGCATGGCATACAGGGGAGATTTTTTTTTAAAACAATACTAGAATCAATGCTTATTGTTTCTGTGTTTGATTCTATTTCAAGTTTTAAAACTTGATGTTTTTTGCTTGTGGATAAGTTGTTTGTAATGTTTTTGTTGCAGTTTGTGTATTTGTTCTTTGTATTTGGCATGAATTGTTCTTGGTAATATTTGGGATTCCAAGGTGCACACCAAGATAGTGGCATAGGACCAAAGAATATAATACTAGGTATTTCTAGAGCTTTAACAATATGCATAGTGCCACTATCATTACCAATATATAAAGAGCATTGTTTTAGTGAATAAATTAAATTTTGAATTGTGGTTTTTCCTGTTAGATTTTGTAATCTATTATGATGTTTTTTGTGTAATATATTTAGTATTCTATTCTCTATGTGTTTATTATATTCTTCTTCGCTTTTTGTGCCATAGATTCTAACTATATATCCCTTATTGATTAAAGTCATGGATATTTCACTAAAATATTCTGGAAGCCACATTTTTGATTTTCCATAGCTAGCGCCAGGGCTTATAGCAATAATTGGCACATCAGACATTTTTCTTTGTTCTTTAATCTCTTGGTTTGGTATATATAACTTACCAATTTGTGAGAAAAGCTTATTTTGTAGATTACTTGCGTTAGGATTAGCTATATAGTTAATCTTGTCTAGGTTTATCTCTTCAAAGAATGAAGCAGGTAAAATGGGCAAAATAAGATTAGCATAGTTTAAAACTTGGTGATTACAAGCAGGTGGGCGTCCGCTTTTAAACTTAATAAGATGCGTAAGAATAAATTTGCGCACACCAAATACATTTCTATCTCCATAGCCTATTTTCATGCCCACTTTAATTTTTGAGAGCAACATTGCAGAGAAAAGATTATTTTGTGCAGTCAATGCACAATCAAGTTTTAGATTTGATTGTTCTAGGTAAGTATTAATGCTAGTAGCTAGTGCATTTATAGAATCAATCCTTTTTATAACGTTAATGGCTTTTTTACTATCATCTATAAATATTTTCATTATATATTCATTTTCACAAAAAAGACCTGTGCTTATATCATTCCCTACTAAAATACATTTCATATTGGGATATACTTTATTTATTAATCTAATAGTTGGCATAAACATAACTGTATCACCTAGCCAATTAGGGAGTCTTATGAGAATATTCATTTGCAACCTTATTAATAAGCTATGATTCTATAATCTGCCCATAATTAATAAATTTTGTATTTTATATAGAATTGAATATCTAATTAGCTAATAACTTAGTAAAAATAATAGCAGACTTTAGCTTAATATAGCTTACATTAATATAGTGGGTCTATTCAAACTTTTGTATTTTAATTCTAAGTTAAGTTTTTTCATTTTTCTTAAATTGGACAATAATAAACAAAAATTTTCAGCATTATTAAATATTTAATGTGATTTTTAGCAGAATCAAATCTAACATTAATAAGAATGAATAATGTTACTATTAAATTGCTAATATGGCATTTATATTACTATAAGTTACATTTGAAAATTTCAAAACACAATTACATGATAGCTAACTAAGCAAGTAAGTAATTTTTATAGTAAAGTTTAAAATTCAAAGCCAGAGAGAGTGCTTTAGAGATTTAATATAAGGAAATAATGTATGGAAAAGATGGCAACTAGACAAAATGCTGTCATAAATCACCCCCAAACTTCTGATAGCAAAAGAGTAACACTGAATTACACCCAAAACCCACAGGGAGACAATCTAGAATTCACTACTAAGAAAGGATTATTTCGCAAGATTAAGGCAAGGTTAGAATCTTTATCTAAGTTACCATATTTGCGTAAAGATAAGAATAAAGAGGAGTTAAGTGAGGTCTTATTAAAAAAAGGAGTGCAAAGACGTGATTTCATGAAATGGGCAGCAGTTATTACTACATCGCTAGGACTTCCAGCATCTTTTGCGCCGCTTACAGCTAGGGCTGCAGAACTTGCTGGTAGAGTGCCTATTATATGGCTACATATGGCGGAATGTACAGGCTGCAGTGAGAGCCTTCTTAGGTCTGAAGATCCGGGTATTGATTCGATAATATTTGACTATGTGAGTATGGAATATCATGAAACTATCATGGCGGCATCTGGCTATCAAGCAGAAAAGAGCCTAGAGGATGCAGTAAAGACATATAGCGGACGATATATTATGATGGTTGAAGGTGGGATTCCAAAAAATACAGAATACTTCCTAACTGTTGGTGCACATGGTAGGACTGGTGCAGAGGAATGTAGGCATGTCGCCGAACATGCTGCGGCAATATTTGCTATTGGGACTTGCTCTAGCTTTGGTGGGGTCCAAGCAGCTGCACCAAATCCTACAAATGCCCAACCTCTAACAGAGATTATTTCAAAGAGAGTTATAAATATACCTGGTTGTCCTCCAAGTGAAAAAAATATTGTAGGCGCATTGATACATTATATACTTTTCCAAGAGTTACCCGCAGTAGATGCATTTAATAGACCAAAATGGGCATATGGGCATAGAATTCATGACCTCTGTGAAAGACGTGGACATTTTGATGCTGGGGAGTTTGTTCAAAGTTTTGGTGATGAGAATGCAACAAAAGGATTTTGCCTCTACAAAGTTGGATGTAAAGGTCCATATACATTTAATAACTGTTCTAAATTACGTTTTAATTCCCATACAAACTGGCCAATTGGCGCAGGGCATGGTTGTATTGGTTGTAGTGAGCCTAATTTCTGGGATACTATGAGTCCATTTGAAGTGCCTCTTGGCAATCGCTATCAAACTGCGTTTAGTGGTGCTGGAGCAGATAGGACTGCAGATACAGTTGGCATTGTTTTGCTTGGTGTTACTGCCATTGGAATTGCAGCGCATGCGGCACTCTCTGGCGTAATAAAACCCAAATAGAACTATTAATTTTTTGAATCAAATTTTACATTAGCCCATTATTGAAGGAAATAATTATGTCAAAAAGAATTGTTGTAGATCCTATTACTCGTATAGAAGGACATTTGAGGATTGAGGTTGTTGTTGATGATAACAATGTAATAACTGATGCTTTTTCTAGTTCAACATTATGGAGAGGATTAGAGACTATTATCAAGGGAAGAGATCCAAGAGATGCTGGATTTATTGCTGGTAGAATATGTGGCGTTTGCACTTATTCGCATTATAAGGCTGGAATTACTGCTGCTGAAAATGCTCTTGGCATTGAGATTCCATATAATGCTAAATTAGTGCGAACACTTATGAATCTAGCTTTATTTTTCCATGACCATATTGTTCATTTTTATACTTTGCACGGACTTGATTGGTGCGATATTATAAGCGCGTTAAGTGCCAATCCTGCAAAGGCTTCAAAGCTTGCTTTTGAATATACAGATAATCCTATTGCAACAGGTGAAGATGAGCTTAAGATGGTGCAACAACGTGTGAAGGACTTTGCTAGTAAAGGCTCTCTTGGTCCATTTGCTAATGGATATTGGGGACATAGTACATACCATTTTAGTCCAGAACAGAACTTAATTGTTTTATCTCATTATCTTAAACTTCTTGAGGTTCAAAGAGAGGCAGCCAAAATGATGGCAATCTTTGGCGCAAAGCAACCGCACCCACAAAGTTTAACCGTTGGTGGCGTTACATCAATTATGGATATACTAGATCCAACTAGATTGGCAGAATATAAGTTTAAATTTGAAACTGTGGCAGATTTTATTAATAGAGCATACTATCCAGATTTGATTATGGCTGGTATGGCTTATTCTAAAGAGCATAGTGTTTTAGTTGGTTGTAATCTTAAAAATTTCTTAAGTTTTCAAGAGATTCAAGTTGCACATGATGAATATTTACTTAGCAGCGGATATGTGCTTGATGGCGATATTAGTAAGGTAGATGATGTTAATCTTGATTTGATAGCAGAGGAGGTAACCAATTCTTGGTATAAATATGAAGGCAAGCATAGCGATGGAACTCCTATAAAACCAACAGATTTATTACACCCATATGATGGGCAGACAACACCAAACTATATTGGAATGCAAGATGGTATGAGTATTGGACCAAGCGGTAAGGAAGAAAAAACCAAACTTCTTAAAACAGATTCTAAATATTCATGGATAAAATCCCCTAGATATGATGGTAAGCCGATGGAAGTTGGACCTTTAGCTTCTATAGTAGTAGGACTTGCAAGAAAGAATCCGCATATACAAGAGGTAGCAGAAGACTTTTTGAAAAGGACTGGATTAACAACAGCACATCTATTTAGCACATTAGGTAGAACCGCGGCTAGAGGATTAGAAGCTAAAGTATTAGGTGATTATGGTCTAAAGGCATTTGATGAATTAGTTAAAAATCTCAAGGTAGATACAACAACTTGTGCTCCATATGTGATTGATAAAAATAAAGAATATAAGGGATATTATATAGGAAATGTACCAAGAGGAATGCTTAGCCATTGGATGCGTATATCTGATGGAAAGGTGTCAAATTATCAAGCAGTAGTCCCATCTACTTGGAATGCAGGACCAAGAGATTCCAAAGGACAAAAAGGTCCTTATGAGATGAGCTTAATTGGGACTAAGATAGCTAGCCTTACGCAGCCTTTAGAGATTATTAGACATATTCATTCATTTGATCCATGCATTGCATGCTCAGTTCATGTAATGGATATAAGTGGTAATGAGCTTGGTCAGTATAAAGTAGACCCTTCATTCGCCAAATTCTAGGGGTTAGGTTTATCCTT
The DNA here is from genome assembly GCF_000765805.2 of Helicobacter muridarum. Lineage (GTDB taxonomy): Bacteria > Campylobacterota > Campylobacteria > Campylobacterales > Helicobacteraceae > Helicobacter_A > Helicobacter_A muridarum. The sequence goes on from NZ_JRPD02000002.1 coordinate 63,193, forward strand.
AGGATTTAAGATAGTCATAGATTCTATATAAATAGAATTTGTTCACATATAGTTTACATTATTTAAAGGAGCTAGTATGGTTTCTACAGGAGACAATAAGGCTATTAAAAAAGAGCTAGAACAGCACTTAGAGTTTGGTGGCGCAACTAGATTTTTACATTGGGTACGTGCCTTTATGATTATATTCTTAATTGCAAGTGGATTTTATATTGCCTATCCTTTTTTGCAACCTAATGCCAATAGTGAGCCTACTGGTTTTTTACAAGCATATAGTCGAGCATTTCATTGTATTGCTGGTTTTGTGTTGATTTGTGCATCAATTTTTAGGTTGTATTTGTTTTTCTTTGCTAGATCAAGCAATCCAGAGAGAGTTTCAATCTTGCAAGTCTTTAATCCGATAGTATGGTTTAAAACAATAGGCGCATATCTCTTTATAGCTCGTCATCCTCATATTAAAGGAGCATATAATCCTTTGCAATTCTGCACATACTTAATGCTTAGTGTTTTAACTTTAGTTATTTGCATTACAGGAGTATCTTTATATAGCAATGTTTATCATAGTGGTTTAGGTGCTTTTTCTGCAGCTTGGTTTGGTTGGGTTGAAGTTGTATGTGGAGGATTAGCAAATGTAAGGGCTATTCATCATATTGTTACATGGGTATTTATTATATTTATACCTGTTCATATCTATCTTGTTATTTGGAATTCTGTGAGATATCCAAATGGCGGAGCAGATGTTATGATTAGCGGTATTCGTTATGTAGATAAAATACGTGTATAGCCCAATAAATAGAGTGTAAAGTGAAGTTACTTGTGCTTGGAATAGGTAATATTCTGTTTGGTGATGAAGGGATTGGTGTGCATCTATGTAATTATCTTAAGGTGAATTATGAATTTAGTTCTGATTCTGATCCAAATAACAAAATAGAGTTTGTTGATGGTGGAACACTTGCAAATGCTTTAATCCCACTCATTGTGGAATATGATAATGTGCTTATTCTTGATTGTGTAAATGTGAATAATGCCAAGATAGGGGAAGTATATAGTTTTCCATTTGATAATGTTCCAAACTTTATTACTTGGGCTGGTAGTGCGCATGAGGTTGAAATGCTTCAAACTCTTCGTTTAACTAAACTCATGGGAGATTTACCCTATGTCCATATTATAGGTATAATACCTGAAGTAATTGGCGAAGATACTGCTTTTACTCTAAGCTTAGAATTATTAGAAGGTGCAAAAATTATGGAAAATGAGGCTATATCATATATTACATCGCTTGGTTTTGGTGTAAAAAAAATAGCTCAAACTAACTTACAAGAAATTGCAAATAATTCTTACAAGGGTTTTTAGGATATTTCAAATCTAAATTTTATTAACTTATTTATTGATTTAAGGCTTTTGTATTGAAAGAAGAAGTAATTTTTATCAAAAATCAAGAGTATGATATACTCCAGTCCCAAGATTCTAAATCCCAAGAAATAGAGTCAAGAATTTTGGCTTGTATAATGGCATTCCATTATACAGATTCGCTAAGTTCTAAAGCTCTTATTGACTTATTAAAGAATCTATCTTGCAATTTTTTGTTTTGCGCTATAAAGCAACATCAAAACAGTGAAAAAGATAATGTAAATAATCAGAATCATAATGATGACAAAAATTTCCAAGATATACAAATAACAAAAAATCAAGATTCTGTAGTTCAAGATAACTGTATTTGCCTACGATATGAGACACAAGATATTCCAAATCATATTAATTCTTATTCAAATCTTTTTCGCATTTTTATATATGCCAATTCAAACTTAATTTTAGAATTTTGCGACATGCTGTCAAACGAGCTACCATTATCCCTAAATTTTACTTTTAGCTCCTTTGAGGAAATTAATGATAGAGATCTTCAAGTTATTGATATTAGCAAATGGAAAAGCTTTGATATATTACATTCCTCCCTTATAGATAACAAAGATAATATATATAAAAAAAGTTTGATTCCAACAGTTAAAAACCTAGCTCAAATTATAGATTCAAATGATGCCAATTTTCATCAAATAAGCCCCTTTGTCACATTGCTTGATTGTAATATAGACTCTTTCAATAAGCTCTATAATATAGATGATTTTTCTCTTGTTTCATGTCAAGAGATTCTAATTGAATCGCTAGCTAATGAATTGCTAACTAAACAAGAGATTATTTTGCAATGTAATGATTTGTATTACATGTTGGGTATAAATCCAATGAACAATGATGGTAACTCCTATGTTATATTTGTTGATTTGTATAATGCTACAAGCTATTTGCGTTTAAATGACGCACAAAAAAAAGCCCTAGCTAGCATAGAAAAGCCTTTTATCATGGCAAATTGCAAGGAAGTTTTTGCTAGGAGTTTAGGCGGAGATAGATCTGATAGAATATTTGCTGGTTTACCTAGTGATTGTTTGTTATTATTATTGCTTAATTTATTGCAATCTAAACATGGCATGGATTATATTTTCTTTTCATTAGTTAGATTAGATATCAATATGCCAAAGCCTCTTGTTTGCTACAAGGAGAATCTAATAATAAATAGTGATAAAGCTCTAGGTTATATTGTTGTAAATAGTCCTCCTTATTATTTACCCTATAAGCGATATGGTGATAGTATATTTGAATTAGTCAATGCTAACCCACTAAATGCAGGACAAGGCAAAAAGAGATTAATCGTATGTCTATCCCAAACAAATCCGAGTGCTTTTTGGATTGAAAGCGTGGCTGGAGAGAGATTTCAACAAATTTTAGATATTAACTTGTCTCTTAATCTTGCGGAACATATTAAAAACTTATATGGCTATAAGAATGGAGATAGATTATTGCATAATTTTGCTAAGAGTAATGCTGGCTTAGTGCAAACATGGGGATTAGATTCAGAATTATTAGAACTCATTATGCAGGGCAATTCTAAAGATTTAAATGCTAGTGCAAATTCTTTAGAATCTAATCTAATAAGAGATTCTGAACATTCTTCTCATTCATTAAAATCCAATAATCTAATTGATATATTTGCGCTTATAGAGCAGATGTTGCAACTTGATATAAGCCTTATTGAATATGCCAGTAAATGTGTAAGAGATAGAGGACCTCGTATTGATTATAAGCTAATTCGTGTAGGAGATTCTATAATATTAGATTATCCGCGTATATTGCGAAGCATGCTAAGCTTTCATTTAGCAGGAGTTGAAAAAGAATTGCTTTGCTATGGTGCTGTAGAATCTCTAGCAGAGTTTATAGGAACATTAGCGGGTGATATGCTTGTAAATTATGGTATTGATGAAATTTTTATTTGTGGAGATTTGCTTTTGTGGCAATGTTTCCTAGATAAGATTGTTTATGCTATTCCAAAAAATATTTCTTTATGCCTACCTAATCAATTAGGTATAGATTATAATGCATTACCTCTAAATACAAACTAAATCTATCTTGTTGATATTAGTTTACTCTTTGCGTCTCGTTATGAAAGCGTATAAATAGTTATGGAGGGTTAGCATGTATATATTAGGCATTGATCCAGGAAGCAGAAATTGCGGATATGGAATTATCCAAATTCAAAATTTTAAACCATTCTTGGTTGATGCGGGTATTATCAAAATACAAACTAGGGATTTACAATCTCAAATAGTGGAATTTGTTGAGGGTATCGACTTAATTTTAAAATCCTGTGCAATTAATCAAGTTGCAATGGAGGATATATTTTATGCTTATAATCCAAAGACAGTAATTAAGTTAGCGCAATTTCGTGGTGCAATTAGTCTTAAGATTCTCCAAGATATTGGGAATTTCGCGGAATATACACCCTTGCAAGTTAAAAAATCTCTAACAGGCAATGGCAAAGCTGATAAGAGCCAAGTTGCATATATGGTAAAAACCTTACTCAATATTTCAGTTGATATAAAACCTCTAGATGTGAGTGATGCTCTAGCTGTAGCCCTAACACATGCACAGAGCATGAGGTATGGGGCTATATATAGTAGATAATATTAAGGACATATATCACTAAACTAGCTAATCATAGATTTAGCAAAGGATTGATTTCTTACTATACCTTAGCTTACTTTTCTTCTGTTGTGTCTTAGCCCTTTCTTTCCTTGTGATTTAAGAATCTTTGGGTGAAGTTCTTAGAATTTTAGAATTTATATTTGATTCTCTTAGATGTTTCGGCTATGCCTTATATATTCTGTAAGTAACATGACAGAGAGGTTGGACACAACAGAATAAATACTCAATACGATAAGAAAATACATCGACAATAATATGACACATATTCATTTATTCATTGAAATTAGCTATATGAATTTATTTGATATGGATTTTAATATAAGCTTATTCCTGTTTCAAGCATTATAGTAAAGTTGTTATTTGCGGGATATTGTATCCCATTTGTAATCTCAAAAGCTTTGTTTATATAATAGATTCCTTTTAGTTTTGCATAAAGATATGCCTTATTCCCTCTTTGAAATTGTCTATTTGTATAGTATATCATGCTAAAAGAGGCTTCGATTCTATGTGAATTATTATTTGTTGAAGTTATGTCAATGCGACTTAGTTCATAGCCTCTCAATACACTATAAGCATATCCAGCGGAGTATTCTATACCAATTTTATCATCTAGCATATAGCGATGATAGATATTACCACCTAAAAATAGAGTGGACATTATAAACTTTTCTGAATTTGCATTAGTAATATATGCTTCTATTGGCATAGAAAAAGAGATAACCAAAGGATATTTGAAACTCCCTAGATTAAGCCCAATATTTGGTGTAGTTATTATAAGAAAGTTTTTATTATTACCTATTCCAAATGCTCCTTCAATAGCAAGAGATAGCCTTGCTGCATAATATCTTGTATCTAATGGGATATATGCGCCTATATTGTTTAAATCTCTAGTAGGAGTAGAAAAAAAGCTATAATATAAACCTATCCCAAGCTTTGCTTCAATGCAATAAATATCATTACATTGATAAGCTGAGGCTCCGTTATATAAGGCTAGCAATGATAGTATAATCTTGCGTAGCATATTTGTATGCTAGGGAAGTGGGTATTTGAAGTTAAATTTTATGGTTGCATGCCTATTTTTCAATATATAACGATTGAATCCCCAAATTACAAGATTTCCTAAAAGTGGCAACCAAAACTCACCCTTAGTTTCCATCATCTCCTCATTTGAAAGTATATATACATCTACTTTCTCATCTCCAAATAAAAACTTATAATCTGCTTGTTGTAATTCATTATTTGCTATTTGGTTGGCGTTAAGGGAAGCAATATTTAGACTAGCTAAAGCAATTAAAATAATACAAAATTTTAAAATTTTCATAATATATCCTTTATGCTAATACTAATTAATTAGTATTAAAGCCTTAAAATTACTAATTAATTATACCTAAAGAAGCTTAAGTCAATCTTAATATATAATATTTGTTAATGGCGGCTTGTTATCAATATTAGGTGCTTTAAGTGGCGGTAGCATGTCATGAGTGCTTGTATCGTAGCTTTCAAATCGACTATTAAGATGTGAGGCGATACCAAATTCAAATAAAATAGCAAAGCTATTATTTGCAGGATAATTTATTGCCTTTGAATTAACAATGATTATATCTGAAGCATTGACATTTCGATAGATTCCTTTTAGTTGTATATAAAAGTCTAGTTTCCTATCTATTTCAAATTGACTTAAATTAGACATATCTTGCCTTAAAAGCATTCCAATGCTAGCTTCAATCCTATGTCCACCGTTTAAAAATGATTTATTACTCATGGCATGTATTTCATAAGCACCACCAAAAATATAGCCATATCTTAAACTATATTCTATGTCTATATTTTTGTTTATTGTCTTTAGTCCAGCAACGCTAGTTCCAATAAATGGCATGGATATGCCAAGCTTATGCTCTCTATTTCTCCATGCTAAATCATATCCATCGCTACCGACAGTTAGCAAGAGTAAAATAGGAGTTTTTAATGAGCCCAGATTAGTGCCAATAGAGAAATCAACACCAATAAAACCACCATAATTTTTTACTAATAAATTATTATTAAATACATTAGAGCTACCAATACCAAGATTTATATTTGTATCAAAGGCAGCCCACTTCCAATATTTTCCAGCGTATATTGATAAATACCCTCCTGTGTTATTGTATTCCGCTTTGCTGCCATTATCATAATTGAATTTAAAATTACTATGAAATGCTCCTAACCCTACTCTAATATCGCTACATGAAGTTTCTTTACAACGGTAGGCATGTGCATCATTTAGGAGAATAGTAGAAAAAATAGCTGAAAATATTAGTGATTTATATCTTTGTGCCATTGTATTTTTCTAAAACTTTGTATTGTTTTGATAGTAGAAATCTGGTTTTTTGCTACAACTACCACCTATGCAAGACATCGCCCAGCCAATCCCTGCTACACCTATCGCAGTTAGTAATCCCAAAACTCACCCTTAGTTTCCATCATCTCCTCATTTGAAGCATATATACATCTACTTTCTCATCTCCAAATAAAAACTTATAATCTGCTTGTTGTAATTCATTATTTGCTATTTGGTTGGCGTTAAGGGAAGCAATATTGAGACTAGCTAAAGCAATTAAAATAATACAAAATTTTAAAACTTTCATTATATATCCTTAGTAATAGATTTTAATAACATTAAAATCTATAATTAATCTAAGTGTTATTACTCATTATAGTTTAAGATAATTTAAACTATACTTAATTAAAATTTAGATTCCACGTTAGTTATAGCACTTCTTTAATGCTTTGATTTATATCTATTATTTGATAGTATTTGTCTTTGCTATCTGTGCTTTTAGCTTCCATATTAGAATTATTTTTGCTTGAATCTTTATTTGAATAATCTTTTTCTTCTAAGTCTTTTTTGGAAATTTTTGACATGTAATTATTAAGATTACCAATATAGCTAGAGATTGAGCCTCTGCCATTTAGCTGTGTGTCTGCTTTTTGGTATGCTGCTTTGGCACTCTCAAGAGATCTTTCAATCTTTTCCATGCTTTCTTTGAAGCCATCAAATTTTTTGATAAGTTTCAGGCACTCATCAAGTATTTTTTCTGTGTTTTTATCTCTTGCTTCATTTTTCCATAGATAATCAATAAGTCGCAATATAACCATTAATGTGGTTGGAGCGGAGATAACAATTCCTTTTTGGTAGGCTTCTATAAATATTTTCATATCTTCTCTTAGAATCTCATTGTAAGCCCCCTCGCTTGGTAGAAACATAATAACAAAATCTAGCCTATTTCCTTTTGTGTGGTCTTGGTAGGATTTTGTAGAAAGATTCTTGATATGGGATTTAATACTATCTAGGTGAGATTTTAAATAACGCTCTTTTTCTGTTGAATTATCCGCATTGCTATACTCAATATACGCACTAAGGCTAACTTTAGAATCCACCACAACAAGCCGATTGTTTGGCAAATGTATAATAGCATCTGGTCTTAAGTTTTGCTGATTATCATCTTTTATTGTAGCTTGCAAATAGTATTCTCTATCCTTTTCTAACCCACTATTTTCCAAAATCCTCTCTAAAACTACTTCGCCCCATTGTCCTTGTTTTTTAGAATCTCCTTTCATAATGTTGGCTAGATTATTTGCTTCTTTTGAAACTATATCATTTGCTTCTTTTAGTAACCTAATTTCTGTTATTAAGCTTGTTTGTTTTTCTTGATTCTCTTTTGTATTTTGTGCTATTTCATTCTTGAATCTCAAGATTTCTTCAGTCAATGGTTTTAGGCTTAAAGCCTGTTTTTCTTGGAATTGATTGCCTCGTTGCTCAAGCAATGAGTCGCTAATCTCATAGAATCTTTGCATCATTAAAGCCTCTTGCTTTTCACGCTCTATTGCTAATGTACCTTTTAACTCTTCTTGCTGGATTTGATATTGAGCATTTAGCTTTTCTTCTTGTTCTTTTAATGCTTTGCTTAACCTTTCTTGGAGCTCTATTTTATGAGATTCTTGAAGTTCTTGTATTTGTTTTGAGTTGTAAATATATGATTCTTGCAAGGCATTATCTTTATCTTTCAGTTTATATTCATATTCTTGCTTTAGTGATTCTATATTGTGCATAAATTCTTCATGTAGTCTTTGATTGTCAGCTTGGGCTAGATTTAGCATGTCTATATTGTGCTGTTCTCTTAGTTTTAGTTCTTGGATAAGCAAGTTTGCGTTATATTGCTTGGACATTGAATCTTCTTGTATATCCCTTAAATTTCTTTTGAGATTAGCAATATTATTTTTCTGCAATACATATAATATTGCCAAAATAATAACAACACCTAGCATAGCATAAGTAGTGATTGTAGGTTGATCAAGTAATATTTCCATAAAAATCTCCTGATAATCTTTAAATTTAAGTATATTAGCATTAAGGGCACGATAAATGCTTAGCACCTCAGTATAGCATTTCAATGAAATTTTTTTTGTCGATTTGCTTATGTCTATTTATTTAGACTAAATAAATGATTAAGGATACACAGATGAAAAAGTTAATACGAGGAAACTTGAGAAAAACTTTTTTTGCCAGCAGTACAGCTCTAGTTATGCTAGCAAGCTCTGCTAATGCTATAGAGATCACGCCTTTTGGTAAGGTAGGGGCAATAGGAAACCTTGCTTTTGGTGATAATACAATTGGCGACAAGAAGCTAACTGGATATTTAGGGGTAACTGGGCATTTAGGTGTAGATTTCAATTTTAATGGATTTAGATTAGGCGTTGGTGCTATGGCTGGTTTTGCTCCATTAAAGATTGGCGTAGATGGCGGATATGGCAGTAATGTTTTTGTAAATGTTAATGGTATATATAAAAGTCCATATGTTGATGCGTCTGATTTATATGTAGGTTATTGGACAGAGGAACTTACATTCCTGCTAGGTAGATATAATGGCAGTAAGGCAATACCTAATGCTGATTGGATTGGTGGATATAATCAAGGTGCGGCATTTGCCTATAATAACGAATTTTTTGGTGTATGGGCTACTTGGATAAATGATTTCTTACGAAACGGTTATAATGCCAATGCTAACTTTAATATAGATGGTCGCTATGGAATGGACTTATCTGGATTTAGTGGATACAGCTCAAGTTGGAATAACTTTAACTTAAGGAAAGAGTTATTTGCTGCTGGAGTAGATGTTAGGATTGGAGAGTTTTTTGAGTTTTCTCCATTTGCACATTATTGGTTATTAAGAAAAAATGATAATTATCTGCAAGCTGGGGCAAGAATGGCATTGTCATTCGACCTTGGAATTCTTAAGAGTACAACAACACTTAGAGGAATGTGGACACGTAACCTTGATAAAAACCGAAATGGTGTATTTTGGCAGGCTGACGAAGAATTATTATTCCTTGACCTCATTAAGCTTGGTGGAGGTTTTCTTAGCGTTGGTGGTATAGGGCTTAATGGTTTGACTCTTATTGATAGAACTAGATTCTATGGTCAATACCTATTCCCTGTTACATTTGATGGCACAGGTATTGGATATAGAAATTACTTGAATGCAGCTTCTAAATCTTATTATGTATTTACTGGCTTTAAACTTGGAAGTTATGTAGATTTAGATATTCTTTATGCCAATGGTGACTATAAAGAGTTCTCTGCTATTGTTAATTATAATATCATAGGCGGAAGTATTGATGATGAAGGCGGTGAGAGTGGGATTACTTGGTCTGTTGGTGGTGGTTATGTAACTGACAATTTCAAATCTCATGCTGCTTTAGTTTATACAAAACTAAAGTTCTAGGATTGTTAGTTATAGACTATTATAACTTTGACTATAAATCATCATGATAGTTTGGATTCCATATAATTTATTTATATGGATTGATGGTTAATTTTGTTTTTACGAATAGATTTAGTTTGATTTTAGATTTATCGGGGCTATTTCATGTTGACTTAGCATACTTTCTAGCATTTTTAATATTTGCTCTATTGATTCTATTTCTTGACTTTGACTTATTTCATTTAAGGGCTTTTCTAAGAAAATATATTTCTTATTATGGGTAGCCCATCGCCTTGTATCATACTTGGGATATACGCCAATAGTTGGGATCCTCTGGTTACAGGCTACGTGGATAGCACCTGTGCTAGGGCTTATTACTAGGCTTGTTTGCGATATTAAGCATACTAGATTAAGCAGATCATCATTATTTTCAAATATTATGATGTCTTTTGTATCTAAGCCTTCTTTCTTGACTGTTTTCATAAACTGTTCATGCACCTGTGGATATGTGGCAATTATTGGTATTAGCTTCATATTCTCCGTTTCTTTAGGCACTTTTCTAGCAATTTTTCTTGCTAATTCTATCCACTTATTTAGATGTAGACTATATGGACACGCTTTATTGAATGGATTGACTAGAATCAAAAATACCTTATCTGTTGTGTTTGTAAGGTTTTGCACTTTATCTTGGATTTGAGATAGGACAAATTGCTTATGTGTTTTGGTATACGTAATCTTTGCCTGGCTTAGGTCTATCATATTTATCTTAGAATCATAATAGCTAGGATTTATTTTTCTTACATAGCTTAATAATAATTCTCTCTCATCTAGATTCTCATATTTCTTACAAAAATAAATTGGTACAGTCTTGCATTTTATTGAAAATAGGCTAGTGATTTTGGTAGCACAGATGATACATTTAGCATTAGTTCCTTTTGCAAAATTGATAAACCAGCTCTTAGAGTTACTTAGAATCAAATAGTCGACATTTTGGCTATTTATATCATTTGCTTGTGTTGGCAAACATAAATCTACAAAATTACAATATTCCAATAGATTTTTCATACATTCTTGTCCAAAAACTACAAGCTTTGCATTATAGACTTTTTTTATAGCATAAAATGCCTCAAATCCTATAGCAATCTCACCTAGCCCTAATTGTGAGAATAAGAATCCAACTACCATAACATTCTTATGCCTTTAGATTTTACGTAAATATGTGCTTTGTGTAATGGACAATCCAAGACTAAAATCAATATTGCCTTTGGCATTTTTCTTTAAAAATAATGGCAATTCAAGCGTAGCGCTTACGTTTTGCGCTTGCAACTTTGGCACAATATCTAATATTAGAGATAAATTATTTATACCAACTTCTCCATCAATACTATATTTGGTCTTTTTTAGTTGATTTTGAGGAATATTTTCTTCACCAATCCTTTTGACATTAATCTTTAGGAATCCTTGTTGCACAATTTTATGTATGCCTGCAGCATTTGTTGATATGGAAAATGTATCTAACTTTTGAGCATTTCTTGAAATAGAATTTATTTTTTTCTTAGCATCTTCATTAATGGAGCGAGTTTGTTCAAGTGTGCTTTGGGTTACTCTATTGTGCCTAATCTGCTCTTTGTATTGATTTGATTCTGACATTATATAGTTATTTATATAATACCCTGTGCCAGTGATAAAAAGAACGCTCCATACAAGATGTCTAAATATAATGTCTGGTTCTACTTCATTAAATAATTCCATACTTAATCCCCTTCTTTTATCACATTCCTTAATTACTTGTGCGCTGTAATAATCCATCGCCCTCCATAGTTTGGCTAACAGATTCGAAGTTATACCAGCCTGATGGTAATTCATAAAAATTTGATTCGCTTTTTGAATACACTGCTCTTAGTTGGGACTGCAATGAAGTTTCAAATATTTCTTTGCTAGAGGTTAGCCCACGCATAAATAGTCGATCATTATCAAATCTTATTTCAGAAATAGCTACTTGTGCTGGAATCATATTTAAAATATTTCCTATTTGTTGACGCAGTTTCTCATCTTGGTTTTTTACTTGTGTAATCACATCAAGTTCATAATACATTCTTTCCCCCTCTTTTGCTAGAGCCTCAGTAGAGCGTTTAATATGTTCTTGTTCAACTCTCATGAGCTCTTGATCTTCTTTTAAATCTTCGATTTGTAATATTAAAATAACTCTAAAATACATAAGGATTCCAAAGGCTACAATAAAATAAAACACCCATACCTTTGTTGCAAGCTTAAAGATATGTTTTGAAATGGGCTTTGTAAAGCTATACTTCATCATAACACCTCAACTATCAAGCTCGATTTGGGACAAATTTATAATTTCTTTGGGCAAATCTATAGGAATTAATGATACATCTATCATAAGATTTGATTTAATATTATGAACTGATTGTGATGACATTCCATAGCAGTCAAATATGACAATCTCCTCTACAAAATCACTGTCATACAGTGTATTTTGATAGAAATCTCTAAGACTTGATTGCAGTAATTGAATAATACTAGTAGATCTTCCTAAATCTTGCAGGTTATCTCCTGATGAGACGATTTGCTTCTCTCCTCCCCCTCCTGCATCTTCTTCTACATTCATATCTTGCATCTCTAGCTCGCTAAAATCAAAGGAATCAAAGTCTTGCAAATCTTGCTCTAAGTCATCTAATTCAGTATCGAGATTTTTAAGGTCTTCAGAGTTTTTTGCATTACTTTGGACTTTAGATTCTTTGTTTGATTGCTCTTTTGTGCTTGCAATTGTTGTTAAGTTTTCTTGCGAGTTAATACGGAATAATGAGCCATATAAAATATCCTTTCTAGTGGCAATCAATGTTGCTAGATTTTCCTTTTCTTGTAAGACAAACATTTTTGGTCTATTGCCTGTGATTGTTTTGGATTTGAGAAATAATAAAATAAAAGGAGAGAACAAGAAATCAAGCCCTTTTGCTCCTTTGAATGTCTTTTGATAATTTAATATTTCGTCTTTATGTATAAAGATAGATGAATTTGGAAGTTTTATGCTTTTAAATTCTTTGTCATTTACGCCGAAGTTTGGAAAAACATCTTTTTTAATGCTCGGGACTAAAACCTGATCTGTATTCTTGCTAAGTGTTGCCAGATAGCTATAAGCATAGCGTTTCTTGAATTTGTTAATGTATTTGATTGTTTCAGCAGATGGCTCTCCGTTTATGATTTTAAATTCTTTCCTTATGTCGTCTACTATAGAGTCGCCTCGTTTTTTTATTACATGCACTACACATACGTCTTCATCATGGTTAATACTAATGAGCACCGTTGCAAAAAGAGGGCGAAGAATTGTTCCAATAATGCTCATCAATAAACCTCAAATTATGTTTTATTATAAAGTTAGATAGCAAGACCATATCACAGTCTAGCATTTTTACTTTGAGTATAATAATAGCATTTTTTAAAAATATCATTTCAAAAATAATCACAAAAAGATTTTAGGAAAATAAATGAAAGACCTTTTAGAATCTCTAAATACTGCCCAAAGAGAATGTGCCCAGCATATAGATGGCTCGCTATTGATTTTAGCAGGGGCTGGCAGTGGAAAAACCAAAACTTTGACTACTAGATTAGCTTATTTACTAAGTGAGATAGGAATACCAGCACAAAACACTCTAACTCTTACATTTACCAATAAGGCAGCAAGCGAAATGCGAGAGAGAGCCTTACAGTTAATTGCAAAAACAAATCTATCTATAGCCACTACCCCATTGCTTTGCACATTTCACAAATTTGGCTTATTGTTCTTGCAAAGATATATACATTTATTAGAAAGGAAACAAAGCTTTATCGTAATAGATGAAGATGACAGAAAGAAGATTCTAAGAGATATAAAAAAGCAAAACAAACAATACGATATTCCTAATTTATCTAGCCTATCAAGCTTTATTTCAGATTCTAAGAATGCCAATATTATGCCTGATGATATTACGAGTCAAGATATATCATTGGATTTTCAAGCAAAAATAAAGACAAGAATTTATAAACAATATCAAGATTCCTTAAGAGAGTACAATTTAGTTGATTTTGATGACTTGTTGCTGCTTCCATATAGAATCCTTTGTAATAATAAAGAGCTAGCAATAGGCCTTAGCAAAAAATATCAATACATCATGGTTGACGAATATCAAGATGTAAATAATTTACAAGCAGACTTTTTAAAGCTTCTTTGTGTCTCACATGAGAATCTTTGTGTAGTTGGCGATGATGATCAAAGCATATATGGTTGGCGTGGGGCAAATATTAGCAATATACTTGATTTTGATAAGCAATTTAAGAATACAAAAATTATCACACTAGAGCAGAATTACCGTAGTACACAGCAAATACTAGACATTGCAAATAAACTAATATCATATAATCCACAAAGATATAACAAGACTCTTAAAGGACAAAAGCAAGGAGATAAGGCTAGAATTCTAAGTAGTATAGATGATAAAGAGGAGATGCGCAAGGTAATCTTAAGCATTAAAGAGTTAGTGCAAAATGGTTGCAAATATAGCGACATTGCAATTTTATTCCGACTTAATCCCCTTTCTTTGAATGTGGAGAAATCCCTATCCCAAGCCAAGATTCCTTATCAAATGATAGGCGGAATTAAATTTTATGAGAGACAAGAAATAAAGGACGCCTTAGCCTATTTGCGATTAGGGCTTGATAGCCATGATGACTTTGCACTTCAAAGAATCATTAATAAACCAAGGAGGGGCATTGGAGAGAAAAGTCTAATAGATATTATGGATTTGTCTAGCATTCATGGAAGTGTTTATGAGGCATTTAAAAATAATGCCTACAAAGATAGCAAATATCAAAAAAAACTACAAGATATTTTTGAAATCATAGATTTGATAAAGGAATGTATACGAGATAATCTTCATTTTTTAAGCCAGATTTTCTCTACAAGAATTAAACTTTACCATGAAGACGATAAGCCAGATTTTACAGGTATTAGCAATGCAGATAGGCGGAAGAATATTGACGAATTGTTTAGGCAATTTTGGGAATATTGCGATGAGATTAATCCATTGTCATTTTCTAATCAAGAGGATATTTTGCGAGAATTTTTAAATAACATTGCTCTAGCTTCGCCCATAGATAAGGTAAATGAGCAAGGCGTAGTGTGTATGAGTATCCACAATAGCAAAGGACTAGAATTTGAGCATGTCTTTTTAATTGGTATGGAAAGGGGATTATTTCCGCTATATGATAGATATGATGATGAACTAGATGTTGATAGTGGTCAGATAAGGCGAGCCGATATATTTGAAGAGAGGAGATTAGCCTATGTAGCATTTACTCGTGCTAAGACAAATCTTATATTGAGCTATGTTAATAAACGATCTTATAGGGGACAGACTAGAGAGCGTGAGATTTCACAGTTCTTTATAGAATCTAGTGCAGCTAGTTTTATTGATTTTGAAAATACAATAACAAAGAGTAGCTGGGATAATATGATTGCTTCTCTTGGATTTGACAATAAGGCTATCAAGAATAAAGAAGATTTAGTGCACTTAGGCAAAGATAGTTTAAAAGAAGAATCTTTTAGTGCTGGTGACTGTGTGCAGCATAAAGTCTTGGGATTTGGCAGAATTGAGAGTATAAAGGGAGTAGGGGCACAATCTCGAGCGGTAGTGAATTTTGGAGGCTTAAGGCGTGAAATCTTGCTTTCTTTTCTAATAAAATTATAGAGTTTAAGTATAGATTTTAAAATCTATACTTAAATTTTGGTTTTAGATTTTTTATCTTATGTTTTGAAGTTATTTTGTGCTTAATATTTAGGACTTGGAATCTTATTTTTAGTAAGCTTGCCCTAATGTATCTCTGGTTTTTTATCTTATAACTTTTCATATATATTTATATTTGCAAATTACGCCTTATTTCATTATATTGAGACCTTGCTAATCCTAGCCAACTCTAAGTCAATAAGATATAATCATAATTTAGTATTTAGTGATTTTTTAAGAGTTATTAAAGCATCAAAGTTTATTCGTTTGTGTTTGTGGCTTGGGTTGATTTAGTTTATTTCTTGTTTGATTATAATATTTTGGTAATACACAAAAGCTCTCTACAATGCAGTTATGAATAGTAAATATATTATATTCCTCTTCATATTTGTATGATAGTTCTAGATTCTGTGCATCTAATGCGCTTTTCACAATATACATACCAAGCCCAAATCCTTGTGATAGTGGATTTTTTATATCCTTTAGGTATGGTTTGAAATATTCATTAATATCTAATGCTAATGGATTTCCCTTATTTTTAATGATTATATCTTTCTTTGTTACATCAATGATAACTTTAGAATCTGTGCTATATTTAAGTCCATTGTCAACTAAGTTTTTAACCACTAGGGCAAATAAGTCAAAATCTGCTTTTATTAAATCATTATTGTGATTGATTATTATTTTATCTTGAGTGCTTCTATCTGCTAGAAGCATATCTTCTACTTCTTCTATCAAATCAACTAGTAGAAATTCCTTTTTTTGTATATTATAATTTTTGCTTGCTAACTCTTCTATCTTTGCTAATTCATCAATAAGTCTATTCAACCTCTCAAAGACATTGCAAAGTTGACTTTGTTTCTTTTCATCGTTTATGGTTTCAGCTACGATTCTCCCTTTTGTGATTGGAGTCTTTAGTTCATGCATGATTGAGCGCAAAAATAGCATACGAGATTTTTGGTTTGACTGTAACTTATCTACTATGTGGTTAAATTCTCGCACTAAATCACCTATTTCATCATGATGGTTTGTAGCACATACAATTTTTTGTATATTTTGATTCTTAACCATGTTAATTAACTCTTCTTTAATGCGTCTAATTGGCATTAGTCGATTGATTATAGCTATGTATACTAGCACTAGCACGATTGATCCTAGAATGATTATTGCATGATATTTCGTCCATGAAAAGTCAATGTTGTCATGATATACAATGAAATATCTTGTAGTATGTAATGTTATAAAGATGTTTTTATTCTCTTGGGTGATGTTTATGTTTAGGCTGCCGGGTATTGGCTTTTGGCTTGATTCAATAATTTTGTTTTTAAAGCTTTCGCTAGGCATAATTTCGCGGAAACCCTGCTCTTCTAAAAAACTTCTAATTTCGTTGATATTGGCATTAAATTGCTTCATCTTGCCAATAGAATTTACTATGCTATTGTATTGGGCTATGCTCTCTAAATCAAGTTGAATCTTTACATAAAAGATTGAAACTGCTAGAAAGCTTGCAAATGCAAATGCAAATAGAATGCCCACTTGAAATAGTATTGATGAATTTTTCCGCATATTGTGCCTTGTAGTTTTGTTGCTAAACGTTATAGTGAGTTTTGCGCAATGAATTCTATTATAAAGATAGCCAAATATAACTGCTATATTATTTGCTCAGGATTGTCGTTTGATATTTGAGTGTTGTGTGCTAATGTCTGGGTATTTCTAGTGTTACATTAATATTATTATTGAAATACTTTTTATGTTAATGCTAATTATATTTGAATATTTCTTGTGTAATATTGAGCTAGACTAACGCTATCTAATAACAAATAGCCTAATATAAGCAATGAGCATGTAGATTATGCAAAACTAATGTCATATTTCCTTAAATATTTTGATAGTTATTACTGTTTTTTTGGCTGCTAGTAGGAAATATGATTAGAATATAAAGATTATTTGTGTGCCCATTGTTCTCATAGTATATTTTTGGACTCATTTAAGAATGCTTATATTGGTTTATATACATAAAAATAGGTTAGACTACTTTATTTCTGTGTAGAAAGCGTTACCTTGAATCTCTTTTATTTTTTGTATATTGCTATTAGCTTCGACTTTAGATGAATATGGACCAATTAAATATTTCACTATTATTTTGCCATCTCTGTCATCTGTTTTAATTCTATATGGATATTTTGAGATTCTATTTAGGAAATTTTTATCTACATTTCCTGTAAAAGAGCCTACTTGTATATAATGTCCTTTTGTTGCTGCTTTGCCATTATTTTCGATTTGCTGGGTCTTTTTTTCTATGATGTTATCTGATTTTGGCTTGTCAGAACTATTTGCTGGGTTTTGGGCAGGCTGCTGTCTTTGTGCAGTCCTATTGTCTGCTGTTTTCTTATCGTCTATTTTTTTATCATCATTTTTCTTGTCATTTGGGCTTGGATTCTGTCCTTTTGTTTGCGCATCTTTAGCTTGTGTATTTGGAGGCTTTATATCTGGTTTGATTGTATTTTGTGTATTTTTTGAATCTATTGCTTTTTTTTCTTCTTGTGTAGGATTTGCTTTATTTTCTGCTAATCGCGCTTCCCTTGGGCTTGGAGCTGGAGCTTTTTGTGCTACTGTAATTGATTTATTGGAATCTTTATCAGCTTGTGCACTCTTGCTTTTTTCTAAATGTTTTTGTTGCAATTCTTGTAGTTTTGCTTGCATTTTTGGATCATTGTCCATTTCATTGGTTTTTTGTGATGAACTAGTTGTACTTAACATTGGAATGTTTGTAGGAATAGTTGTGGGCGGAGTATCAGACATCTTTGTCGCGCCTATGTCAAATGGATCTAGCATTGTTGTTTGGGCTTCATTGTTGTCTTTGTTCTCATTTATGTTATAACCATATGGTGGTTGATTTAGCACTTTTGTATTTTGATTATCTTCTGTTAGCTGTATTGATTCTATTGTATTATCCCTTGCCATTACCCATGCTATAATAAGAAAGGTTATTATAAGAATCATTGCTACTATAGTCAATAACAGTATGGTTTTTGTTTTATTGTTTTTGCTATTTTCATTCTGAAATATGTCATTTACATTGGATTGATTTTTCATTAGATTTTCTCCTTAGTGGACATTCAGGCTTACATATGTTTAGACCATGCAGCTCCGCGCTCCTTGGCATATACTTCATACGGTAATGCAAGAATATTAAATTGTTGTGGCATATCATCATTAGGGAACATGTGCCATTCAACAGCACATTTTGTAGATAGCTTTAAGGATAAACTTTTTGCCAATCTCTTGCCCTCTTCTAAGTCTGTGTGTCCTTTGTGGACATATAAATGCAGATGACCAGGAGTTTTTGTTGTATATGCAGTAAAATTAATAAAGCCTTCATCGCGTAGCATAAGTTGCGCCCTATGGTAGAATCTCTGTGGATCCCTACCATTGTAGTCAAATACAATGTTTTCTACTTTGTTTCCACGTAAAATCAATGAATGCGCCACAGTGATTTCCTTGCGAAAATGGCTTTGTATAATTTGTGAGCTTAATAATGAGTTTACCCTTTCAAACTTATCATAGAAGACTCTTCCGACATGAACTGTCTTTTTTCCTAAGCCTTTGCTTTTAATATAATAATGGCTTGTATCTATTTTAATTAACTTTAACTCCATTTCAGTCATTACAATTCCTCTATTTTATAATACATGGCTATAATTAACTTATTACTTAATTTTAACATATTCTATCAAATATTAGATTGTATATATTCGTTAGGCATGTGCTTAAAATATTGGCTTTTCGTATATTGGAAATTGTTTATTTAATTCCTTTATTTCTTGTTTGATTTTTTCCTGCAAGGAAGTATTATTTATATCTGATAGAATTAGTGCTATTTTTTCTCCAATCCATGTAAATTCTTTCTCTTTCATTCCTCTGGCTGTCAGTGCTGGAGATCCTATTCTCACGCCACTTGTTACAAATGGTGAGCGAGTCTCCCCCGGCACAGTATTTTTATTCACCGTAATTCCAGAATTGTTTAGTGCTATATCGGCTTGTTTTCCGCTGAAACTGTTTTTTAGGAAACTCATAAGTATAAGATGATTATCTGTTCCACCGCTAACTAAGTCAAAGCCCCTATCTACTAACACTCTTGCTAATGTATTTATATTGTTCTTAATCTGCTTAGCATAGTTTTTCCATTCCGGTTTAAGATTTTCTTTAAATCCTGTTGCTTTGCCCGCTATAACATGCATAAGAGGGCCGCCTTGCATGCCTGGAAAAACCATTTTATTGATTTTTTGCGCTATTTCTTCATTGTTTGTTAGAATCATGCCCCCACGCGGACCTCTCAATGTCTTGTGTGTAGTAGTTGTTACTATGTCGCAATGTGGAAATGGACTTGGATATTCTTTAGCTACAACAAGTCCGGCTACATGCGCTACATCAGCTAGCAATAGTGCGCCAGTGTTATCTGCAATCTCTCTAAATTTTGCAAAATCAAGTTCCCTAGTATAAGCAGAGAATCCACATACAATGATGTTTGGCTTAATTAGTTTTGCTATCTCTTGCAATTTATTATAATCAATTCGCCCATCTAGCTCTACGCCATAGAAAAAACTTTGATACATCTTACCTGTGATACTCACTTTAGAGCCATGACTTAGATGCCCTCCATGTGTTAAGTCCATACCTAAAATCTTATCATAAGGGTTAAGTAGTGCCCCATACACAGCTGCATTTGCTTGACAACCTGAATGCGGTTGGACATTGGCAAACTTGCAATTAAAAAGTTTTTTAGCACGTTCTATTGCAATATCTTCTATTTTGTCTACAAATTCACAGCCTCCATAGTAACGTTTACCAGGATAGCCTTCAGCATACTTGTTGGTTAGAATGCTTCCCATAGCTTCCATGACGCTAGGGAAAGTATAATTCTCGCTAGCGATCATCTCTAAATGGTCATTTTGTCTTTCTAGCTCTTGTTGTATAAGATTAAAAATTTCTGTATCTTCTGTTTGTATATAATAAGCCATGATTACTCCTTATTTATATTATAGTTTTCAGTTGTTGGTTTCATAGCAGGGAAGAAAATAACATCTTTTATGCTTTTGTTATTTGTTAAAAGCATGATTAATCTATCAATACCAATGCCTTCTCCTGCAGTAGGTGGCATACCGTGCCCAAGTGCCCATACAAAATCTTCGTCCATATATTGCGCTTCCATATCGCCCTTTTCCTTTTCTGCTACTTGAGCTTTGAATCTTTCTAGCTGGTCTATAGGGTCATTTAGCTCTGAAAATCCGTTGGCAATCTCTCTGCCACCTATAAACAATTCAAATCTATCTGCAATGCTTAAATTAGAATCATTCCGTCTTGCTAGAGGACTTATATCAATAGGGTAGTTAATAATGAACGTAGGATTAATTAGTTTAGATTCTACAAAATTATCAAATGCTTCAGATAGTAGCTTATCATAGCTAAGATTTGATTCTATCTTAATATTGTTTTGTGTTAAGAAAACCTCTAGTTTTTCTTTATCTTGTATGATACCGGGGTCTATTTTGCCAATTATATTAAGAGATTCTTTATAGTCTATTATGTCAAATTTATCAAAGTCAATTTGCATATTATCAAATGGGATAATCTTAGGTAGATTTAGTGATTCTAAAAGATACACTAATAGGTCTTTTGTCAAATTTATTAAGTCATTAAAATCGCGATAAGCCCAATAAAATTCAATCGTGCTAAATTCTGGATTATGACTATGATCTATGCCTTCATTGCGGAAATTCCTGTTTATCTCAAATATAGCTTCAAAACCTCCTACAATAAGCCTCTTTAAGTAAAGCTCTGGTGCGATTCTTAAATACCTTTCGACATTTAAAGCATTATGATGCGTAATAAATGGACGTGCATTGGCTCCACCTGGAATAGGGTGCAGCATTGGTGTTTCTACCTCCAGGAATCCTCTATGTTCAAAAAACTTTCTCAAAGCAGAAATAATCTTGCTACGAATTATGAAGGTATTTCTTACATCTGCATTTACAATCAAATCTACATATCTCTGACGATAGCGCAATTCAATATCGCTTAAACCATGGAATTTTTCAGGTAACGGTATAATGGACTTTGTAAGCAGTTTAAATTCCACAGCATGAATGCTTAATTCCCCTGTTTTTGTAACAAATGGAAATCCGCATATATTTACTATATCGCCTACATCGAGATTTTTCTTTAGGATTTTGAATAAATCCCCAAGTTCATTTTGGGAAAAATACACTTGTAACAATGCAGTAGAATCTTCCACTTTGATAAAACTAGCCTTTCCCATTAGTCGTAAGAATTTAATCCTACCTTTTATCCAGATCTTAGCATCAAAATCTTGCTTTTTATCTGATTCTATATCCTTAAGATATGAAAATTTTTCTAAAAATTCCTGATTGTGCATACTAACACAAGAGTCATTTCTGTAGGGATTGATACCTAGTTCTCGTAAGGCATTTGCCTTTTGTATTCTTTGCTGTATATAGATATTGTCAAACAACTATTATCCTTTCGTTTATAGATCCATTAATATATAGCTTTGTGCTGTGTTTCTATTGCCGTCTTTCTATTGTCAACATCAGTGTAACAACTTCTTTTCTACTATTTCTTTGATAGACATCTGCCTTTCTTCTTTGAGCTTCCTAATGCTATCTTGCATATCTTTCAAATTTATAATTTTGTCTGCTACTTCGTATGCTATTGGGTAGATTCTAGTATTTTCTGTAGAGTTCTTAATAGATGGTCTGACAAATTCAACTTGAGAAGCTAAATATGTAATCAAAGATAAAATTACAAACCATTTTAATATTGATGATATATAACCACCGCCATAATTAATAATAGCCAATTGTGGAATTCTAACTATATATATTGCTATTGTTGCTCCAATTACCAGCATGCCAACCCATATCAATCCACATATAATAATAAATGCTAATATCCAAAGTATAGTTTCGTTTTGGAAATTAAGTCCAGCTAATTCTAGCCACTTACCTAGCTGTATGCAGTTTTTTGCGCCGAAGTAAGTGCCTAGAATAATTCCGACCATACTACTAAGCTCATGAACAAGACCATTTTTTATTCCAGTTAGAGCAAGCAACAAAATAATTGCCACCACTCCTATATCTATATAATCTGCGGTTTCCATGTTATGTTGAGACCCTCTACATTATGTGATTGTCAAAATCAATATTTTAGCTTATTTTAATGCATTAACACACAAGAGCAATCTAGTTATGTTTTGAGACTTCTTCTAGGATAGATTCTATACCTTCGTTTTTTAGCTCATTTACCATATTTTGCAGTGCATAACATACATTATCTTTATTGCATATTTTTTTATTTCTTAGGATTCTAGTCGCGCTAAGATTGCCTGCTATGCACTCTATTTGCATCATATTTGAATCTATGAATTTAGCGTGGATTCCAATTGGAGATTGGCATCCGCCTCCAAGCAGTTTGATAAATGCACGTTCAGCAAGGCAGCATATAGCATTTTTTTCATCATGTAAAGACAACAACGCTTGATATATCGCATTGTCTCTAAGGCTTGCGGAATATTTCACATCTCTGCACTCAAGCCCTAATGCTCCCTGTCCCATGGCTGGTATCATTTCTTCTGTGTTAAATGGCTTTATATATAGTTCATTGCGTGTATTTATATCTGTGCTATCTGCATAGATTCCCAAACGTTTTAATCCTGCTACAGCAAGCACTATGGCATCGAAGTTGCCGTTTTCTAATCGTTGCATTCGCGTTTGCACATTGCCTCTTAGGCTTTGTGTGTCTATGTCTGGCCTGCTAGCCATTAATTGCATGCTACGTCTAAGAGATGTAGTGCCAACTCTTGCTCCTTTGGGTAAATCTTGCAAAGATGGATATAATTTGCTTATAAAGCAGTCTCTACTATCTTCACGTTTGGTAATTGCAGCAAGGCACAATCTAGGTTCAATATTTATGGGCACATCTTTTAAAGAGTGTACAGCTAAATCTATATCACCGTTTAAAAGGCTGCTTTCAAGTTCTTTCGTAAATAATCCCTTACCACCAATCTTTGCTAACGGAGTATCAAGGATTTTATCCCCTTTTGTTTTGATGATGCATATCTCAACTTTTATTCCATTAAGCTCTAGTATATTTTTTATATGGTTTGCTTGCCAAAGTGCCAACATAGAACCTCTTGTGCCTAGTTTTAATGGGAGTTTCTGTAGCTCTTGGAGATATTGCTGAGAAATTTTTAATATCGCTTTGTTGCCTGTAAAATAGTCCATTTATACATTTGCCTTCATGGTAGTTAAGCTTACATTCTACTATAATTTTGTTTGTTAAAGCAATCCTATGTTTTTAATGCTGTGTGATTAGAGTTAAGAGAGTTTTTATATAACATAACCTAAAATGTCGAAATTTTACAGAAAGTAGGGGCTATTAATGTTAGAGATTCTTATGATAGAGGATGATATTGAATTAGCAGAGGTTCTAAGCGATTATTTAAAACAACATGATATTAATGTTACAAATTATGATGAGCCATATACAGGCATGTCGGCTTTGGCAACAAAGCATTATGATTTACTGCTTTTGGATTTGACATTGCCTAATCTTGACGGATTGGAAGTGTGTAAGAGAGTTGCCAAGCAAAAGAACATCCCTATTATTATTTCATCGGCAAGAAGCGATATAAATGATAAAATCGAGGCTCTTAATAGTGGGGCAGATGATTATATACCTAAGCCTTATGATCCCAAAGAGCTAGTAGCTAGGATTCAATCTCTATTGCGCCGTTATTCACAGAAGCTAGCAGAGGAAAAAATTGCAAGCAAAACTGTTACATTTCGCATTGACAAGGATACAAGAGAAGTTTATTTTAAAGATAAAAAGCTTGAGTTAACAAGGGCTGAATATGAGATTCTGACATTGCTTATTAGTAAAAAAGGGCATGTATTTAGCAGGGAAGCAATAGCTATAGAATCAGAATCAATTAATCCAGAATCTTCAAATAAAAGCATTGATGTGATAATTGGCAGATTGCGTTCTAAGATAGAGGAGAATCCAAAATCCCCGCAATATATCATTTCTGTACGTGGGGTTGGTTATAAACTTGAATCGTGATTTATATTTTTAATCTCAATTATAATAATGTTCTTATATTAAGAAGATTTTAGACTACTTTGTATGAATATTTATTTGAGTGTATTAGTATAAAAGCATAAAAACAAATTAATATTTTGCTAAAATAGCTATCAATACTTCCACAATATTATAGAAAGATGTTCAAATGCAGCATTCAGGTCAGGAATCACCTCATATAACTACAGTAAATAACCACGAGTCAAGGAATGGTGTAGTTATAGCAATTACATCTGGAAAAGGTGGTGTAGGGAAATCAACAGCAACAGCAAATATTGGTATTGGTTTGTCTCAACATGGAAAGAGGGTAATAGCTGTTGATTTTGATATAGGGCTTCGTAATTTAGACATGATATTGGGACTTGAGCGGCGTATTGTTTATGATGTTGTAGATGTTATGGAGGGAAAATGTAACCTCTCCCAAGCTATTGTTAATCACAAAAAAGCAAAAGATCTCTATTTCCTCCCTGCAAGTCAAAGCAAAGATAAAACAATCTTAGATAAGGATAAAGTGCAGGCTTTGCTTGAAAATCTAAAGCGTGATTTTGATTATGTTCTACTTGATAGTCCAGCAGGTATTGAGAGTGGTTTTGAGCATACTGTATTTTGGGCAGATAGGGCACTTATAGTCGTAACACCAGAAATTAGCTCTGTAAGAGATAGCGACAGAGTGATTGGGATTTTAGATTCCAAGAGCGATAAGGCTAGGCAGGGCAAGGAAATAGAAAAACACATCATCATTAATCGTTTGAGATCTGATTTGGTAATTAAACATGAGATGATGAGTTGTGAAGATGTCAAAGATATTTTAGCTCTACCAATAATAGGTGTTGTACCTGAAGATGAGAAGGTAATAGGGGCTACAAATAATGGAGAACCCACAATCTTTGCTAGGACTATTAGCGGATTGTCTTATGAACGGATTGCTAGACGGATTTTGGGAGAAGATGTTCCTATTGCTACATTTGATTCCAATCAAGGTTTTATGGAAATTTTTAAGAAGTTTTTTGGTATTAAAAGAGGTTGATCATGTTTTTTCGTAGTAGAGATAGTAATGTTTTTAATACATCTAATTCCGCAGGTAATGCTAAGCAAAGATTACAAGCAATACTTAGCAGCGAGAGAGTGATTACTAAGGGTTGTCTTGATGATTTGAGAAAAGAGATTTCTATGTCTGTTGAGAAATATACAAAGTCTTCATGTCTAATTAATATGAAAGCAGATAGGAATAATTGCCTAAACATTACAATCACAGATGTAAATGTGAATCTAGATTCTTAATCGTTATAGTTAAATTGGGTGATTTTTGCTTCTTTTGCTATATCTATGGCTTAAGCTGTTATATCTGTAACTATTTTGTATTAACTTTATATGGGTCATATGTGCTTGACACTTGTTTTTTTGCAAATCCCTACTTAAAATCAAAATACAGAATATTTTCTATAGGCAGATTTTGTAATAGATTCACAAATAAGAGTCAAATATAGATATTGATGATTATGTAATTCTTTAAAACTTTAGATAGACACATCTTGTTTAGATGAAATAAATAAAAGATTTATTAATGATTTTAAAGACAATGAAAGTTTGATGATGTTATTGCAAAATCACAAATAATAAGAACAAAGAATATTTTGCTTCTATAGGCGTATTCGCATTGATTGAGGTAATATAATCTGCTTTATTAGATAGAATAGATTCTAATATGCTTATAGCTAATTGCCAATCTTACTATCTTTTGCACTGTATATCCTTAAGTAAAACCAGAATTTCTATTTTACTAGTAAAAGTTTTATTCTGTAGTGATTTATAAGTTTATAAATATTGTCTCTGAGCTTGCCAATATCTCCCACTAATATAACATTTTGTAGCTGCTTACCAGAGATAGATAACGTATGACATTAATAATTCTAAATTCTTTGGAGACGATAGGCTATTTGCAAGATTTGGTGAATAATGTATAAAATAAAAAAGCATTCGTCAGTGAATTGCTATATTTAAATATTGAACTGACGTTTTATATATGCTTGTAGTCTTGCATTGTTTATAGGGAGAATAAATCACTAATTTCAACAAAAGGAGTTTTATATGCACTCTCATTATTTGCAAATAATTCCTTGATTGTTTTACATTTCTTGGGGCTTAGGCGAGTTGCAATTGCGTTATTGAATTTATTAATAAGCAAAGGAATCCCCTCGCTTCTTCTTCGCTTATGTCCAACCGGGTAATCAATTTCTACCTTTTGGCTTTTCGACCCATCTTTATAAAAGATTTGAATGGCATTTGCGATTGAACGCTTGTCTTCTTCCAAATATTCTTTTGTGTATCTATTATCTACTTCAACAATCATCTTTTCACGAAGCTCATCAATTATTGGATTTGCAGCTATAGAATCCTCATAATGTTCAGCTTTTAGCTCACCATAGATAAGCGGTATAGCCACCATATATTGGATGCAGTGATCCCTATCAGCTGGATTTGCAAGCTCGCCTACTTTATTGATGATTCTGTGTCCAGACTCTTGTGTAGCTATAACTATTTTTTCAATATAGTTGAGCCTATCCTTAACCTCTTTGTGTAACTTCAGTGCGCATTCAACTGCTGTTTGAGCGTGAAACTCGGCTGGGAAAGAGATTTTGAATAGGATGTTTTCCATGACATAGCTACCAAATTTCTGCTTTACAACAATTTTTTTGCCTTTCATGTTAACATCTTCAAATCCCCAAAATTTAGCTGATAGCACGGTTGGGTATCCCATTTCACCTTTTAGTGCCTTTAGAGCGAGATTTACGCCCCTAGCAGTTGCATCTCCAGCTGCCCAGCTTTTCCTTGAACCTGTATTTGGCGCATGGCGATAAGTTCTTAGTGAACATCCATCTACAAATGCTAGAGATATAGCATTTCTCACTTCTTCGAAAGTTCCTCCTAGCATGTGGCATGCAACAGCTGTACTAGCAATCCTAACCAATAGCACATGATCTAATCCAACAGAATTAAATGAATTTTCTAGTGCCAATACTCCTTGAATTTCATGCGCCTTTATCATATATGTTAGCACGTCTTTTAATGTTAAACCAGATTTTCCATCTCTGATATTTTTGCGGCTTATATAATCTGCTACAGCGTATATGGCTCCTAAATTATCGCTTGGATGTCCCCATTCTGCTGCTAGCCAAGTGTCGTTAAAATCAAGCCAACGCACCATAGTTCCAATATTAAATGCCCCTCTCTCTGGCTCTAGTTTGTAGCTAGTTCCGGGGACTTTTACGCCTTGTGCAAATTCTGCACCATCAACAACTGGACCCAGAAGTTTTGTGCATTGAGGAAATCCAAGTGCCAAAAGCCCGCAACCTAAAGTATCCATGAAACAATACTTAGCTGTTTCATAAGCTAAATCTGAATTGATTTTTTCCTCAACTACATATTTTGCTATATCTGTTAATAGTCTATCGAACTCGGCTCTTTTTGCTTCTAAAATACCCATATTTTCCATTGAATAATCCTTAGTTATGATTGTTATGTATAGATTCTAAACATAAAGATCGTATTGTTTTGACAACAAAAGTGTTGCCAAAAGTTAGAAATCCCTAGGAAATCTATGATTATTCTAACTTAAATACATTTTGATTCAATGGAACAAAAAGTAGTAAAAATACACAAAATCTACACATACAAGAAAATAATGTATAAAAAATATCCATTCTTATTTTTCTTATGGATTTAACGTTTTAACAGCGAGCTTTATTGTATTATAATGTGCTATGAATTATAGTAGTTTTGTGTTGTATTAAGATATATGCAAGGAAATATAATGGTTGTTTGTGCAGGCAATGGCGAATCATTTGAATTTGCTAAAAGTATCGGTGTGGGAATTATTAATAGTGCTATGTGTCTTACTAGGATTTGCTTACAATATATGCCCAGAAATCTGCTGTTTATTGGGAGTGCGGGGAGCTATGATTCTAAATTAGAGATAGGCACATTATTTTTTAGCACACATGCAACACAAATTGAAATGTCTTTTCTACAAAATCAGTCTTATACACCAATTGACAATAGCATATCTGTAGAGCTTGATGGTTTCGTTTCACATGAAACACTTATAAGAGCCAATATATTGCAAGCAACAGTTAATTCTAGCAATTACATTACCAAAACATCGACATATAACGCAATGATGCTATCTGCAAATATTTTACTTGAGAATATGGAGGCATTCAGTGTCTTTAGTGTTGCTAGATATTTTAATATTCCATGTTTGGCAATATTGTGTGTTAGCAATGTTGTATGCGAGGATTCTCATCAACAATGGATTAGAAATAGAGCATTGGTTGCTACTAGGTTTGAGGAAGTTATGCAAAGATTCCATATATTTTTGGATTCATAAATTAGAGCAGAAATTTTATGTAAGCGTTCCCATGTTTTTATTAGATTTAATAAATTATTAAAGGAATTGGATGTGTATAAATGCAAAATATCAAATGGATATGAATTATTGTCATTCCTAAAAGCGCACTATTGTGTAGGTGATAGTGCTTCGTGGTGGTGGCCAAGCTTCCAATCTAAAAAGATCAAAGATGGAATAGAGATATGTGGCGGATTATATTCTAGTGCTCCTAATCTATCTTTCTGTCTTGCTAGTATATTGGGACAAAATACTAGATATTCTAATGCTTGGACATCATTAATCAATCTTTATTCATATTTTTTTGATATGTTAGATTCCATGTATAGTTTTAATCGTAGCGATGTGTTAGCATTTCACAACTATGAATATCCTAATCTTGCATTTATTTCTAGCTCAAAATGGCATGACTGTTTACTTAATATTATTTGTAATATGAATTTGTATACCATGGCGAGACTTATTTCTTCATCTGGATTTTATAATCAAAAATCTCATAGAATTATATTGCTATCAAGAAACATATTATATGATTTTGGCGGATTTGATAGATTCGCTAGGGAAGTTGATAGGACATGGTTACTTGAACAAAAAGGTATTGGCAATGAAAGTGCTTCTAGTATATTGAATTATGCTCTTAAACGAGATGAGATAGTTGTTGATAAATATACTCAAAAGTTGCTTGCTAGTTTGGGGCATGAATATATTAAGTATGAAGATATGCAGGCTTTCTTGCGTGAGAATCTAGACAATGCTAGGAATCTATATGACTTTGATATATCATTAGCACAGATTATGGCACGCCTGCACGGCAAGATTGTAGAGCATTGTAAGCGACATAAGATAGGAAATTTTAATACGATTAATAATGTTTAAGGCTGGTTTGAGCTATTGTTTTTATAAAGATAATTGATTTAATATTAGGAAGTTTTAGAATCTGCATAAAGATAAACATTTCTTAATCGTATTAATTTCTAAATAATCATCATTTTTGAAGTTTTGTATAATAAAATCCTAATGCACTAAGCAAAATTTTCTATAGTATCAAGATATTATTTATTGGCTTTATTTAGAACAATAAAATTTTATTGTAATCAATATGTAGATTCTGGTTAGCCTTATCTTTGGTAATTAGAGTTGATTTGTTTTATAATGATGATCTTTATTTAGTATTTATCTCATAAATATTTGTATTACTGCGCCTAAATGTTTGTAATCAGACAATATGGCATGGTTTTTGCTTTTTCAAGAATGAATGCAAGGTTTGCATATATTTGAAAATAAGGATATTTACAATGAAAACAAAACTTCTAATAGCTTCAGTTCTTTCGACAATGATTTTAGCTGGTTGCATGGATTCAGGCTCAAGAGCAGATAATTCTGAATTAGTTCCGCCTGTAGCTGGAGGACCATCTCTTGCTCCATTGGCTGTGCCAACTTATCCACCTGTTGGTTATAATGCTAATCCAAACCTAATGGCATCTTCTCCTGTTGGACATAGTGGAATAATAGCACAGCCTACAACTCCACCTATGCCATCAATACCTGTATCTCAGCAATATGGTGGTATGCCAATGGCAGCAGGTCCTATGTTGCCAGCTTCTCAGTATGACTATAATCCTGCTCCAAGATATGATAGGGGAGATTATTCTCGTAACACAAAAGGCAATCATGGTGGATATGAGCATGGTGTTGAGAGGACAAATACACGCGATAGTTTTGATGATATGAGAAAAGTAAATGATAGCGATGTTTCTGTCGGGATTCAAAATTCTCCTTTGCTTACACCAAATAATGTTATTGAGATTCAA
Organism: Helicobacter muridarum; assembly: GCF_000765805.2. Taxonomy (GTDB): domain Bacteria; phylum Campylobacterota; class Campylobacteria; order Campylobacterales; family Helicobacteraceae; genus Helicobacter_A; species Helicobacter_A muridarum. Next base: position 94,118 of record NZ_JRPD02000002.1, read on the forward strand.
GCAGTAGGAATGGGTGTAGCTCCAGAATCAACCATATCTCCAGCCCAAGCATTAGCTTTAGCAAAGAGAGCTGCAATTGTTGATGCCTATAGGCAGATTGGTGAAAAAATGTATGGTATTAGAATCAATGCAAACGATACAATTCGGGACATGATTGCACAGAATTCAACTATAAAAGGTAGAGTTCAGGCTTTAATAAAGAACGCTGAAATTACGGAGACGGCCTATAAAGACGGATTGTGCCAAGTGAATATGGAGGTTAAGCTTGATGGCAGAATTTGGCATCGTGTGTTAAATAATGGTTAGGATTAGATTTAGTTAGATTCTATAAGAACGGAATTTGCTTAGCCCCTTAGATTTGTTATGGAAGTTTTTGTATCTTATTAATTACATCAATTAAGTATGTTGTTGGTTAAACAAATTAATGGGGGGGGTCCCATTAGATTTGCTATAATGTTTACTTATCTGATTGGCAAGTAAGCTTTAGAATCTCCTGGTGTTGGTCGATTTGCTAATTGCAGTAAATATAACAAAACAAAAAATAATTTGTTAAAGAGGTTGTGAATGTATCGCTTGGTTTTACGAGGTGCTATTGTATGTGCGTTAGGATTCATTATAAGCGCGTGTGCAGGCAATGATCCGGAATTGCAAATGCAAGGGAATCTTGATGGGATTCACTATAAAAATCCAAATATGGCATCAGGTAGTTATACTAAATCTGATACTACTTTCACTCCTCAAGAGCAAGAGCCTCAAAACATCATCACTAGCGAAGTGAAGTTGCTGTATATTAATACTGCTCCATTTAGGTTTTATGATTATGCTAGGCTAAATACTTATCAAAGCGGTTTAGTTAAGCTCGAATTATTCAAGTATGCTCAAACCATTGGCAGCATTAGAGTTAAGGCTGGGAAGATGTGTGTTTTAACTGAATGTAGTTTTAAGTGGGTTATTTCTAAAAAGTTTTTTGGTGCGGTAAGTTATGGCGATCTATTCGAAGATATTGTGTTTGGGCGTGATATTTTTGGCGGTAAGGGCAAACAAGTCGCTGGAAATGGTATCGTAGTGCAGAGGTTTCAGCAATCAGGCGAAATGATATACTATGAGAGGCAACCAGGACATACCTTGTTTAAAAATATGACAACAGGTGTTACAATAGGCGTTGATAATTATGAGCCATTGTCTGTTGATAATGGTGTTCGGAATTCTCTATCCATACCACAGTGATTCGTGTCCACTATATATTTTTGGAATCTGTTTTTTATTTAAGATTCATTATAATATAGCCTTAATTTGTATCATATATTGCAAGGGGCTATATTATGAGTGTGCTATTTATTTTCTCCATTTATTTCTTCTTGTATTTTGCTAATGCTTCTAGCCTTGAAGGCATAGCATCTAAAAATTACTATGCGAATATTGCATATAGTATTCAGGTTGGCAGCTTTAAGAGTTTGGAAAATGCATGGAATTTGTCTAATCTTCTTAGTAAAAAAGGACTTGATGCATTTTTTTTCAAGCAAGATGGCGTATATAAGGTTAGATTTGGTAATTTTTCAAGCGCAGATATTGCTAGAAAACAGGCTATGAATTATAGGAAGCATGGAATAATAAGTGATTTTTTTATTGTAAATCCAAAAACCTATGCCATTAATTTAAAAGAAAATCAAAGTAAAAAGTTTCATATGGTTCGTAAGACTCTTGTGGAAAATGCTCATAGTTATATGGGCACACCATATAAATGGGGAGGATCATCTTCTAGCGGTTTTGATTGCAGTGGATTAGCTAGGGCTGTTTACAGATTGAATGGATTAGATTTACCACGTATTTCACAGGATCAGTTTCATGCGGGTAAGTTTGTTTTAAAGGCAAATTTACAACAAGGCGATTTGGTCTTTTTTACTACTAACAATGGCAAATCAGTTAATCATGTCGGAATCTACATTGGAAATGGAGAATTTATACATGCACCAGGCACAGGGAAAACTGTAACAAAGGCAAAGCTTGATAGTGCGTATTGGAAGAAAGTCTACAAAGGTGCAAGGACATATTTATAGCAAGTAAATAGATTTGTTGGAGTATTAATGATTAAACGAGTCTTAATTAGTAAATCACCTACATTGTCTTATCTTGATATGGATTTTAATCCCGGATTTAACGTAATTAGTGGCGTAAGCGGTAGCGGAAAGTCTGTATTCCTTAACACAATACTTAGTGCCTTTGGGTTGAAAGAGCCGCAGGCAGAATTGATTGAGATAGGCTTAGAAATAGATCTTGATGCGTTTGGTATAGATTTAGAGGATTGGGGAATTTCTAATGAAATTGTTGATAGCGATAAGGAGATTGTTGTATCTATCTTAAAAAAAAGCAATACAAGATATTTTTTTAATAGACAATCAATTTCAAAGAAGAAGTTAAGTGAAATTGCTAAACACTTTATACATCATATAAGCATAAAGGATGCTAATGAGCTTGAGAGTAAGCAGATGTTGAGCATATTAGACGACATCGCCATTTGCAAGAATCCTAAACATCAAGATGCTTTATTCTTATATCAAGACGCATTTATAAGACTTAAGGAATGTCACAAGGATTTGCGAGAGTTAGAATCTAAAGAGAAGAATATAGAGAGTCTAAAAGATTTTGCTCAATTTGAGATTGATAGAATCTCAAAAATAAATCCATATCCTGGAGAATATGACAAGCTCTTGAATGATAAAAAGTTATTAAGTAAAAAAGAAAAAGTTTTGCAACACTGCAATGAAGCATTACAGGCACTTGATAGATTAGATTGTATTTATAAGGCTCTTGAGATATTAGAGATAGATTCTAGTGTTTTTGAATCAACATTTCTTGAAATTACGGAGGGCATTGAGAGCGGGATTGATAAATTTAAAAACTTGGATTTAGACCCAGAGAAATTATTAGAACGTATTTCCCAATTGTCCGACATTAATCGCAAATATGGTAGCGTAGAAAACGCGCTTACGCATTTAGAGTTACAAAGAAAAAAGCTAATGGAATATGAAAATATCTCTTTTGATAAAACTCAACTAGAAAAGCAGTATCAAAAATTATTACAAAATGCGCACGATCTGGCATTACTCTTGCATAATAATAGATTGGAATCTCTTGTGCTATTTGAAAAGCAGCTTAATAGATTTGGCAGGGATTTGAAGTTGCAAGCAATTGCTTTGCAATTACAATGTGCTATAGATATATCGCAAGAGATAGGTTATGATTCTTATGACATATCAAGCTTTAGTGAGAGTGGATATGATTCTTTGGAGATTTTTCTTGATTCTGCTCCAAAGAATCTGATCTCATCGGGAGAATATAATCGCTTGCGGTTGAGTATGCTATGCGTGCTTGCACAAAGCAGCAAGCAACAAGATAGTGCAAGTCATAACTTTCAATATAAACATAGAGGTATTCTTATACTTGATGAAATTGATGCTAATCTTAGCGGCGAGGAGAGTGAGGGTGTAGCAAATTTGCTTAGCTTTTTGTCTCAAAGTTATCAAATCTTTGCTATTTCTCATCAGCCTTTCATGCCATTGCTTAGTGATTTTCATTATTTGGTAAGTAAAGATTCTTATAACAATAGGCATATTGTATTGCTTGATGATGATGGAAAGATAGCAGAGATTGCCCGTATGATTAGTGGCTCTAATTTGGATAAAAATGCCTTAAGTTATGCAAAAACTTTGCTTGCACAAAAAAGAAAAAATAAATAGGATATAACATGGATATTTTAAGTAATGCTGTTGTTGTGTCTGTATTGGTTATGGTTGTGCTATGTGTATTTCGCTTTAATGTGTTGTTATCCATTCTTGTAGCCGCTTTATGTGCTGGGCTGTTTTCACATGATTTGTTGCAAGATAGTGGAGATACTGAGTTTTTGGCAGTTGACTTCTTTTATAACTTTCTTAACTCAATTGTTACAACCTCTAATATTCTAATTGGCGGTATGTCAAAGAATCTAAATGTAGCCCTTAGCTATATTCTTTTGGGTGCAATAGCTATAGCTATCGCTAATACTAATATTATGCATGCTATGATTCATACTGTTGCACGGGGTATTAGTAATAATAATATTGTGTTTATATTAAGTATTGCTTTTTTTGCTTGTTTCTCTCAGAATCTTATTCCTGTTCATATTGCTTTTATCCCCATTCTTATTCCACCCCTTCTTCATCTTATGAATAAGTTGCAGATTGACAGGAGGGCAGTTGCTTGTGCGCTTACATTTGGATTACAGGCGCCTTATATAACTTTTGGATTTTGTTTTGGACTTATTTTTCACACAGTTATTAGAGATCAAATGTTAGCTAATGGCGTAGAAATTAGCTTAAGCGATATTGCTGGCGTTATGTGGATTGGTGGACTAGCAATGCTAGTTGGTTTGTTATTGGCCACTTTTGTTTTTTATAGAAAGCCTAGAATATATCGAGCTTCCATAAAACAGAGTCTTGCTACGACAAATATGGGTTGGAGAGAATATGCTGTATTATTTGGGATTATTGTTACTTTTGTTGTTCAGCTGTTAACAGATTCTTTGGCACTTGGTGCATTAATTGGACTTTTGAGCATGATTGCCCTAGGTGGTATTAAGTGGGGTGAGATTGATTTAATTATGGAGGGCGGTCTAAAAATGATGGCTTTTATAGCCTTTGTTATGTTGGTTGCTGCTGGATATGGAGAGGTTTTGAGAGAGAGCGGTGAAGTTCAAAGCCTTGTTAGTTTAATGTTTGGCATGGTTGATAGTAAATTAACTGGCATTATTTTCATGCTATTAATTGGGCTTTTGATAACAATGGGTATTGGCACTTCATTCGGGACTGTGCCTATTATAGCTGCTGTATATGTTCCGCTAGGAACCAGTTTGGGCATTAGTACAGAGTCTATGATATTGCTTATTGGTATAGCTGGCGCATTGGGGGATGCTGGCTCTCCTGCTAGTGACAGTACACTCGGACCAACATCTGGACTAAACGCAGATAATCAGCATAACCATATTAGCGACACTTGTATACCTACATTTTTAATGTATAACACTTCTTTGTTGTTGTTTGGTGTTGTGGGTGCAATGATATTGTAGAAATTTATACTAATCTATAAGTTTTGATTTAAAATGGTATGAATTTTGCTATGCCAAATAAACATGATTACAATCATACTACAAGGAAGTAATCAATGGGGATATTTGCAGGAGGCAATTCATGAATGATACTATGCTGAATGCTGTTAGTGGAATCAAAACTCATCAATTTGGTCTTGACAGCATTTCCAATAATATTGCAAACGTAAATACAACTGGCTATAAAGCGAACTCTCCAGAGTTCAAAACGCTTTTTTCGCGTAGCATGGAGACATTAAATTCATCTACTGTTACCAATAATGATTTTAGTTATGGTGTTACGGGAGGTAGTAACAATATCATCTCAAAGATGGGCAATCTTAAAAAAGCAGATAATGATACCGCAGTTGCATATACAGGTAAGGGTTGGTTTGTTGTTGGCAAAAATAAAGAAGGACAGTTTGAGATCAATGAAGATGATTTTAACTCCAGCAATGAAACTTTCTTTACAAAGAATGGAGATTTCACTGTTGATTCTGATGGTTATCTTGTTAATTCTGAAGGATATTATCTATATGGTGTTAATTTAGGCAAGATTCAAGATAATAGCTTTAAAGCTTCTCAGGATCCAGAAGGTGATTATAAAGAGCTTGCAAAGGGTGTTATGAAGCCAATTTCTATTCCGCCTCAAATTAGTTATCAACCTGTCGAAACCACAAAAGTAGATTTAAGTGTGAACTTGAATCGCACAGGAGAATTGAAGAATATCGTTCAGGCTTATACTACAAATGGAGTATTTAATGAGATAGGCTTTTTTAATCATGATTTTAATGCATTGGCAAATCGAGATGGGGATATGTTACGTCCTAATAATTTTTCAAAAGCAGATATTGAGGTAACCATGCCCGATGGCACATTGCAGGTTGTGCATTATGAGTATGGTGATGGAACTTCTTCTCAAGGAAGATTTCACACTGTAGGGCAATTACAATATCTTATCAAAAGAGATACGGGGCTTGATTTAGAGCTTAATAGGGGCAAAGATGGTAGGATCGATCCAAATGGTGTTTTGGTGTTAAAGAATAATACAAATACACCTGTGAAGGTTAAGGTTAGTGGTAACTTCTTTGAGAAACTGCATATCACAGGAGAGATGGATCCTATGGGCAAGGACGACTATATTGCAGGGACAAATCTTAGTGTGCCTAGTTTTACTAATACTACAGAAGTATTTGATGAAAGTGGTAAAAAGTATGCTTTAAGGAATGAGTATTTTCTAATCAATGCTGGAGATGGTGAAGGAATACAACGTTTTCCAGAAACATGGAATGTTCGCAGTTTTGTGCATGAGTTTTCAGGCGATAGAATGCTCGTTAGCTCTGAAGTAAAAGAAGGCAAGATATTTTTTGATGCACAAGGTAAGGCAGATGCTGATGAGATTCTAGTTCCCTTCTTAGATCAAAAAGATATCACTCTAACCTTAAACCGTAGCACAAATCGAGTATATCAAGAGTCTGGCACAAATAATACTGAGCAGGACGGCAAGAATCGTGGTGAAATGACAAATGTTAGAATCAACAATGAAGGGGTAATTTCCGTTTCTTTTACAAATGGACAAACAGAGGCTATTGGTAGAGTAGGGCTTGCCATGTTTGCTAATGATCGTGGGTTAAAGAAAGTAGGTGGAAATCTCTTTGCTCTTAACCCAACTACAGTAAATGGTGAAGTTGTGCAACAAAGCGGGAATCCAAAGCTTGTGTGGGGTGATGATTCTAATCTAAAACAGGGCAAGGTTTTGCAAGGATATGTAGAAACTAGCAATGTTGATGTTGGAGATGCTTTAACTAACCTTATCCTTATGCAGAGAGGTTATTCTATGAATGCAAAAGCTTTTACAACATCTGATGACTTGATTAAAGAGGCTATTGCGCTTAAAAGAGCCTAATATTCTGCTATATTTGATATGGCAAATTTCTAATGATGTTTTGTCTTAAATTAAATGCATATATTTTGCAAATATTTTTAAATCCAACTAAATCTATAGCGATTTGTAAAATGAAATTTAACATTTGGTTTTTTATTTAATGTAGCTTGATGTATTTTTGCGTTTTGTAATTTAAGTATGGTTTAATACATGTAACAATTATAATATAGTCAAAATAGCCTAATATTGCAGGCATTCCTGATAAGGATACATTATGAAGATTATAAAAGTTTGCATTATCGCATCGGTTTTTCTCGTATCAAACACCTTATTGCTTAGTGCTAACCATATGAATACGTCGCAACAAGCAGATTATAAGTTCCTTTTTGGAGATGAATCGGTAGATGTTGAAATATTATCAAATGAAGAAATGATAAAAACCAAAGGTGAATTTGGAGTCCAATTGTAAAGGAGGATTCTTTTTGGTGGATTATCTTGGCTATATAGCTGCACATTTTTACATAAGGTAAACAAAGAAGTGTTAATATAAAATATCCATTGCTATACTTTAAATAAACATGCGCTTTAGGTATGAAGATGTTGCGCAAAGCTATGCTTCCATTCCTAGATTTAGAATAGGTTGGTATTACAGCACATTTGCTACCACAATGAAATATTTGGCAGATAATGGTTTATACATCTCAGGAGATATATTATTGGAAAGATTTATACGTCAGCATTGAATTAGCATTTGGAGTTGTAAATATAAAGATTCAAAATGGCTTTGCTACATCTACAATACATTCTGGATATAATCTTGGGACATTAAAAACCCTTTGTTTATTTCTTTTGCATATCCAGTAGAAATATATACTGATGCTAATTAAAAAAGATTTACAACCGGCAGCTTGTTCTTAGGTGCAAATATATTTGCTCGTTATATGATAGATGATAGAATTAGTATAGAGCATAATGCTGGATATGCCTACAATATAGGCAAACGTTATAGCTTAGCAGAATCTAGTATGCTAGCAATGGGAAATCATGGTCACCGACCTGAGCTTTTTGTTGGTTTAATCTATCGTAGAAATAACGATTACACAAAATTAAAATGAATCTATCACTACAATAAATCTTTTGACATGATAAACCAATTCCAATATCCATCAAATAATGATTTTACACTAACTCTTGAGTCCGGTATGTCGCTCTACTAAAATCTAGAGCATATTATAAAATCTTTAATTCTATGGTTACTTCGTCTACTTATAGTAGATATATTCATCTTAAGCAAGTGAGTTTTAAAAATACTACAAATCGTAATGTAAGTTAAATATCAAATAGGTTCACATTTAAGATTCTAAAAAAACATAACAATATTAAGTTGCCAATTGGATTTTGCAAAACTCCTGCTATATTAAGTAACATGGGCAGTTCTATCGGTTCTATGCTGCTTATTGGTGTTTCAAGAAGCGCAATAATCTTTTGTCTTTATATTGTGAATCCATGGATGAAATCAAATTGAAGGATTTGTGCGCTATAGACTTTAATTTTATATTCACCTAAATCTATTGCTTGTTTAATTACATGCTTACCTGTTTTTATCTCGTTACTGTAAACTGTTTATTGTTCCTACCATATCCGTATGGCTTTTAACGGATATAGCATTGGAACATGAATAATTTATATTATCAAAACCACTCGTATAATCTCACATTTTTGCAGTTGTGTGGGTTCTAGCATTCTTGTATCGAATAATGTTTATAAAAATGCACCATTATGTCAAAAAGCTAAATGAAAGCAGTTATTTGTATATCATTTGTAGATTTATAGACCCTTTAAAAAATAAATTCATGTTTAAAAGTGCTTCAATACCCTTGAAATTATGTCTTGCTGCACTTTTTAGCTTATGTATATGACTTTGTATAAGTGTATAAAATATAAAAAATTACTTAAACAATGTATAGGATTTTTAAATAAAGTCCAAAAGATTCTAACATCATCTCGATTCTAAACGATATTTCGCAGATTTTTATGATTAAAATCATAGATGTATTACAAATATTATTTATTTTAATTGTGTTTTTATTAATTTGATATTAATATGTGGTTATGTGGGATTTTGATTTTAAATATTTTAAAGTTAGCTATTGCATAGCTATTAAGTCTATTTCATAGCCATAAGTTTGGTGTATTCAAATTTTTCGCAAAATATCTAGTATGCTATCTTCCTAATTCTTCTTGGTGAATTTCTCTCCAAGCCTCTAGCAAGCCTCTAGCAACATTCATAACGATGTCAATTTTCTCAACATTGTTTTCCATATTTGCTTGTGTTAGGAGCTTTATTTGATGTGTGTAGAGCCCAGTAAGATATACAGCTACTTCGCCGCCTCTATCATAATCTAATACATTGAGCAATTCTGTAAAAATATCAGTAGTTCTATTTATATAATATATCTTTTTTTCTATATCTATATCTTCTTCTTCCATATATCTTCTTGCCTGACCTAAAAATCTTAAGATACCTTCATATAGCATTTCTATTAGCTTTGCTGGACTTTCCACGCTAACAGAGGCTTGCTGGTACATGTTGTGGGCATTAAAGGCTCTCATGCTTTACTCCTTATTTCTTTTTGTCATTTGCGGCGGCTTGGTCAATCATCATCTGAACAGCATTGAAAGAATTGTTAGCTTTGGCTATTTGTTCGTCAAAAGCGGCAAATCGTTGTGCCATAGTGTCATATCTAGCATCTAGCATTTTCTTTGCCTTTTCTTTTTCGGAATTATAGTTCTTTAACTCTCTTTCAAGTGTTTGTTCAAAGGTTTTTAACTTAGCGTTTCCACCTTCTACTAAATCGGCTAGAACTTTATTTACTTTTGTAAAAACTCCATCATATTGATTAAGTTTTCCCGAGCTATCTTTTATTTCGCCTCCATAGAATACTTGCTTTGCTTTTTCTGGATCAGCACTAATTGCACTTGCTAGTTTTCCTGCGTCTAGGAACATTACGCTTTTGTCATTAAGGGATATCCCATAATCCATTAAGCTTCTGACATCTAATCCATTTGTTATGCGTTGTGTTATAGCTTGGTTTAGATTTGGTCTTATATTTCTTATGATTGATTCCGTATTAAATACACCACCTCTCTTTGTATCTGGATCAAACTTTGTAACAGCGTCAAGCTTTGGCACGGTATCATTATATACCTTCACAAATTCTTGCACTTCTTTTAGAATCTCATCTGTGCTAGGTGTTATGCTAATTGTATCTGACTTACCTTCTTCAGAAACTTTTTGCAGATTGATAGTTAAGCCGCTTATGATGTCATCGACGGTATTGCTAGGCCGTTTGATTGTGGCACCGTTATAGCTCATTTCAGAATCTGATGCTGTTTGAATATTCTTTGCTTTTAACACGTTCTTTTGTAACACGGCAAAGTCTGTATATTTCCCCGCCTTTAACCCCGCGCTATTTAATACGGAATCTTCTCCTGTTACATCGATTGTTGTGCTATGAGAGTTAAGCGTGATTTTGTCATCTTTGGTAGCAGCCATTATGCCTTCAATTTTATTTAATGCTTCTACGATGGCCTCTGCATTTTCCTTTGCGGTATTTTCTTTTTTGGTTATTTCTTCTAATTTAATTTCTGTTCCATTGACTTTAAAAGAACCGCTTAATAGTCCCTCTGCTACCGCATTAGTTCCATCATATAGATCTTTTGTTTGAGATTCCTTTTGTGAGAACCCCAGTTTACCTATATTCTCTCCACCTACTGCTACTTTGTATCCCCTTTTATCATTTATGATTAAAGATTTACCACCATCTCCTAGTCCTATATTTATGTCTCCATTTTCTAGTAGTTCTTTGGTAAATTCATTTGTTAGTAGCGCGTCCCTAAGCTTTTCTCGAATAAATTCTGGTGCATCAGATACTGAGTCGGTTACATCAATATCTAGTGAAATTTTTTGCAATTGTCCATTGCTGCCCTTAATTTCTACATAAAAATCTTTTTCTCCATTTAGCTTGAATGGGAAGTCGCTAACACGTTCTGATTTTAGCACCGTGCCAAAGTAGATTCTATTATCTTCTCCTGTCTCTTTGCCATTTATCATTAGTTGATATGGCTTTTGTCCGCCTGTTTTCATTATTACACCAATAATCTTGGCATTAGTAGAATCTGTGATTGCTTGACTTACTTCTCCTAGTGTCATGCCCGCTTTAATTTGTATATCGTAGTTTGTGCCATTAGAGTATATGTTTAACGTGGTATCCTCATTGCTAAAGGCATCGTCCCTTGATGAAAATTTTGTTCCCACTTCATTAATATCACTTTTTGCTAGCCTTTTAACTTCTATGCCTATGTCTTGTATAGGAATCCCTGCTGCTGCAGTAGCCTTTATGCTATCGCCAGATACATTCACATTTCTATTTAAGAATGTTGAATAGTCTGATAGTCTTTTTGTATGTCCCTTTAACGTGGATAGTGCAGTGAATATCTCTACAAGTTGTTTTTGCTTTTCTAGGTTAAGCTCTAATTTTTTATCGACAGGCTTTATTAAGTTGTCTTCATCGGCTTTTTTTAGCTTATCTATGACATCAGCATTTAATACGGAGCTTCCAAGCCCAAGAGAAGTGATTTTGCCAGCCATAGTACCCTCCTTGAATGGTAATTGCATCTTAGTTAATAAGAAATTTACATTCCAATATCTATATCGACAAATAAAATTATATTTTAAGATGCAATATCTTAGCTTTGGGGTGGGCTTAAGTGTTTATGGTTATATTTTCTTTATAGTTTTTCCCATTCTGTAATTCCACCAGCTTTATCCATTAATAATATTTCTTCTTTCTCTAGCTGCTTTCTAATTGAATCGGCTAAGTCAAAATCCTTGCTTTGCTTTGCTTTGGTGCGCCTATTAATTAAATCTTCAATATATTCTTTTTGTTTAGCACTAACCCCTAGTTGAAAATATGTCAAAAAGTCTAGACTACCCAAGCCAAATACAATATCTATGAGCTCCAAGTTAGCGCAAACTTTAATTTTATATGCTTTATCTTTTGGATTGGAATCTAGATATTCGTTTGCCTCTTTTAAGAATTCCTCAATAACGCTTAATGCCAATGACACATTTAAGTCATCACTTAGTGCCAATATGAAATTCTCCCTAAATGTCTCATCACATTTATTTAATAATTGTTTTAGCTCACCTTGTTTGGGTTTTATGTCTATTGCTATGCTTGGAGTAAATATTAATCTTTTCTTTAAGCGATATATCTTATCTAATCTCTTTTTAGAAGCCAATAAATCAATTTCATTAAAATTCAATGGTAATCTATAATGTGTGCTTAAGAGATAGTTTCGTATTATTTCACCATGATAGGATTTTAAAGCGTCTTTAATAAAAAAGCTATTTCCTAGGCTCTTGCTCATCTTTTCGCCATCGATTGTAACAAATCCGTTGTGCATCCAATATTTTGCAATTTCTTTATTGGTATAACAACGAGTTTGGCTTGCTTCATTTTCATGATGAGGAAAGAATAAATCTGCGCCGCCCGCATGAATATCAATGCAACATTGTTTATCATTATATGATAACACAGAATCTACCATAGCCGAGCATTCTATATGCCAGCCCGGTCTACCTTTGCCTAAAATACTCTCATAACCTATGTCACCTTCTCCTTTGTATGCCTTCCATAGCACAAAGTCTCTTGAATCTCTTTTGCCATCTTCAACAGCTACTCTATGTATGGTGTTATCATCGTGTGTATGATTGCTTAGATTTCCATACTTTAAATCCTTTGCAACCTCAAGACAAATATCCCCATTTGGAAGTCTATATGCTATTTGCTTATCAAGTAAAACCTGTATAAATGATGAAATAGATTCTAAAAAGTCTGTTGCTTTTGGCTCAATATCTGCACGGCGCACATTTAAGGATTGCATGTCTGATAAATAACTTTGTATATATGTATGTGCTAGATTATCTATAGGAATATTTGTTTGCAAGGATTTATTAATTAGCTTATCATCAATGTCTGTAAAATTCTTTGCCATTATTACCTTATATCCTAGTATCTCTAGGAATCTTGCCAATATGTCAAAAATTATTGCGCTTCTAGCATGTCCTAAGTGTGCGTTATCATAAACTGTTGGACCGCAAACATAGATTCTGATTTCGTCAGGCTTTAGTGGAACCAAATTAACCTTTTCTTTTAGATGGGAATCATAAATCTTCATGTTTCTCCTTGGTTGTCAATAGATACGAAATAGGTAAAAATTTTTAATATTATAAATGTAGCGCATAGCAGGACAAAAAGTATCAGGCTATATTTTTTATGTTTAATTATATCTGAAAAATTGGCGATACCAAATTCTTTGATAGTAAGTAAAAGCAAAACAACTCCACCTATACTACCAGATAATGCTATGAAAAAATATCTTAATTCCCAAATAATTCCATTTGTTATTTCTACATAGCGTATTATTAGTATAAATATGCCAGCTAAAGTAGTTCCTACTAAAAGTGAAATCACAGAAAGTTTTGCTGCTTTTGCTTGTTGTTTGTTAGCATAGAGCCAAAGAGAAAATATTTTTGCAAGACCAAATGGCAATAGCCCTACCATATAGCCAATAAAAGCATAGCCTACTAGGATTGTGTCCTCTCTTGTAAAGTTGCCCCTTTCAAAGAGTAACCAAATAATCTCATTTCTAAGCATGAATCCGCCCAGCACACATATTGTGAGAGCGATAGATAGAAACCAGAATGCCATTTTGAGATTTTGCATTGCTTCTTTGGAATCTCCATTTTTTATTGCCTTTGCTACCATTGGAAAAAGAGTGCTAGAAATGGCTATCGCAAATAAGGCAAGTGGCAATTGAAATACCCGATTAGCAAAATTTAATATGCTTACACCTCCATCAGAATTTGGCAGTAATGTTACAAGACTAGAATCTATAATAGCAATGATTTGTGCGCTTGAAGCACCAAGCATAGCTGGTATAAAAGCTTTAAAAAAAAATCTTATATCAGACAATAATCTAAGAATATTTCTTTTTGCTCTGATATACATACTTTTATCTAAAGAATTTTGTTTTGCGGCAAAATCATCATATTTACCAAAGTAAATTCCAAATGGTTTTTTGTGGATTCTGAATGTAAGGTTGCCTTGTTGTTTCCATTGTCTTAGTCTCTTAAGTCCAACATATTGTAGTCGCCACATTTTTGAGGCATATAAGGGGTAGAAGTGAACTAGAATTTGACATGCCCCACCAATAAGCACGCTATAGCTTAACATATATACAGCCTCTAATAATTCTATTTGCGTGAGTTGAACAAATATCATAGAAAATATCATAGACAGGTTGAGCAATACTGTATTGTAGGCATTTACCCAGAAGATATGCTTATATTGTAGCAATGTGCTAAGGTATGTTACAATGAATATTAGGATTAGATACCAAAAGTGTATTTTTACAAGCGGTAGGGCTAGGGAGATTCTAGATGAATCATACCCAAGTGCTAGAATCTTAGTGATAAATGGTGCACATAACATCACTAATGTTGTGAGTATAAAAAGCAAAAATATAAAAATACTAAATATGCTAACGCTAAAAGCTCCCTTATTTTTGGCACTAAGGAAGAATGGTAAAAAGCTTTGCACAAAAGCTCCTTCGCTGACTACTCGTCTAAACATATTTGGAAACTTAAATGCAATAAAGAAAATATCACTATAAATGCTTGTGCCAAGGATGGAAGCTTGCATGGCATCGCGCAGAAAACCAAAGATTCTAGATATGAAGATACCGCTTGCATTGGTTAAGAAAAATTTAGTGAGTTTGTTTTTTTTTCTAGGAGGATTTGATCTTTTGGATATGGATTTGTTTATATGCTCATAGAGATTGTCTTGCGAATCTTTTTTATACATTGAAAATTACACTTTTAACTCAAAAAATGGTAGAATGTTAACAAGGTTGAATATTAATATCTTTGAAGTTGGCTTTAGAAAAAACTTCATATTTTAGCTTAATTTTTATGTCATTTGGGGTGTTGATGAAATTTTTTTCAACAAAGAAGATTAGAGGAATCAAAGATTGGACTAGGCAGCTAGCGCAGTTTTGTACAGATTCTGACTTGAGTTTTAATGAATGTAATTTTCACGTGACGGCAGTTCGAACATTGCTTAAGAAAGATGACACAGAGCTACCTCAATCTTTTTTTAAAGATGACTATGACCAGACTAAAGAGGAGATATATCAAATCTTTGATGTAGAGGTTACTCCAAGTGAATATGATTTCTCCAAATTAAGTTTCACATTTAATGGCAGACACATAGAAGCAACGCTTATATTAAAAGAAGGATTCTTAGTTGATGATGGTGAGAATTATATTCCCCAATTATCAGATTTCATTATTTCCTCTCTTATACAAAGAAAAGTAATTATCGTAAGTCGCAAGTCTATGAGGTCTCGTATAGAAAAAATTATTGCTGATAATTTCAATCCTCCTTGCACTATTGTAGAGGAGAGGAGATTTACTTTCTTACGCTCCAAACCATCTAACACACACAAAGGTTTTACCAATCTCTTAAAAAAGAGATGGTGCAAGGAAAATAAAGAAGATGCTATTTTAGGGGCGTTATATGCTGTTAGTGAAGGTGAGCCTATTGGGTTTTTCTTGAAAGATCCAATTGTTGTGTCAGGAAGAAACCTAAAAGGTGAATTCATAGATATGAAACAAATTTCCATGAATACTCCACAGCAAACAGATGATAATAATGGTAAGGTTTCCAAAGATCATCAGGCAGCTGGAATGCACTTTCGATATAAAGTCCCACCAGAAGCAGGCTCTGGTATAAAAAAAACAGAAGAGGGCGGGGTTGTCAAATATGAGGCTCAAGATAAGGGGATAGTTCGTCTAGGTGAAACGGATATAAGCCTCATGGATATTGTAACTTTACAACAAGTAAGCGTTAAGACGGGCTGTATACTTGGCGGATATCTTAAAGGAATAGAAATTGATGTTGATTGTAAGGACAATTCTAAAGATGCGGTGCAAATAGGTGCTATAATAGAAGCTGAAGTAGTAAATATAAAAGGCAACATAGGAGAAAGAGTTGTTATTCGCAGTAAGCAATTAAATATTAGTGGACAAACTCATCAAAGTGCCTTGATATATGCTGAAGAAGCTAGCATTACCATTCATAAGGGTATATTGCATGGCAATAGTATTGACGTAGATAATTTAGAGGGTGGTAAGATATATGGCAAAAATGTTAATGTTCTTAATACCCAGGGGGGCAGGATTGTGGGTAGCGATGTTGTAATCTCTAAGATGCATTCCAATAATTCTATTCAATTTAGCAGAAAGCTCCACCTAAAGGCTGTGCATGGCAGTGAAAACCAAATAAGCTTTGATATATTTGCTGATAGGCAGCAAAGGCAGATTTTATCTACTATTATTCAGCGAGATGCATTATTAAGGAGCAATATTGCAGCTAGGGTAGCACATTGTAAGTCTTTAGCCAATAAGCTACATAAGATTAAGCCAATCATAGAGAATCTAAGACCTCTTATAGATCGTAGCAAGAAAGAGGGATTCGAGCTTGAGGCTGGAACTAAGAAGACTTTGGGATTTTATGTAATGTTACTTAGGCAGATTAAAGAGCAAAAAGACTATGCCAATAAACTTCAAAAAGTGCTTGTAGAAAATGCACACAAGGGAGAAGATACAGAGAAGCTATTAAACGAAGCAAAAGTTACAACAGAATCGGGTTGGAAAGATAATAATATTATTGTCCTTACTCGCAGATATCCACCTTCAGAGAAAAGAATCTTTGCTAAAGACTCTGAAATGTTTGATGTGTATATCAATGACGATGGAGACCTAGATAAAGATTTGCATTAACTCTAAACTCTAGTAAGATGTATATTTTATTATAATACTTAGCAGTATGTTAAAGAATAGGACATGAAATCCAATTTTATTAGTCGCATAACAGAGCTAGAGACAATATTTTGGCAGTTAGGTTTTGGTTATGATTCTGGTATTGGTTTGTTAGACCTCTTAGAATCTATTAAAAGCAATCTTATCCATGAAGAAAATATTGCTTTTGTGGATAGTATGCAAGTTGCCTTGGATAAAGGTAACCCTCTCACAAGCGCGATAGATGAGCATAGAAAGCTTTGTGGAGACTTGGTTGTAGCACTATTTCATATTGCGGAAAAAAGCGGAAAAATGCAAGAAATGTGCCAGCTATGTGCTAAAGAGATACAACAACAAGGTGAGTTTTATCGCGCGGTTTTTAAATCCCTAATATATCCATGCTTTTTGATAATCTCCACATTTTTGGTATTCATGACTGTTTCCTTGTTTGTAATTCCTCAATTCGCTTCAATCTATAAAGATATGGGTGCGACATTAGGGCTTAGTTCTCGCATGGTTATATACATTGGAGAAGCTGTGTCACTTTATTATGTCCAGATATTAATTTTTATCTTGCTTATAATTGGCATAGCTTGGAGTTTTCTTAGTCGCAAGTTAATTAGAGATAGGTTAGTACTTAATTGTCCCATTTTGCGCGATATTATCAAAGATTATGAGTTATATCGATATTTTTTAGGATTGCACTATTTTTTAAAAAGTCAAGTTCCATTTGATGAGAGTTTGAGCATTTGTAACAAATTGGTAGGAAACATTATATTAAGACATGAAATATCATTTGTGTTAGATTCTGTTAATAGTGGCATACCATTTAGCCAATCTTTGCACGATTCTCAGGTTGGTATTGCTAATATGGGTCTAATACAGAGTGCAGAAAAAAGCGGAAAGTTACACAAGGCATTAGAGCTTAATGCAGAATTTTATAAGAAGAGATATAACAATGCCCTGGAATATATTTCCATATTAATAGAACCTGTTGCAATAATGCTAATTGGGATATTTGTAGCTTGGATTGCCTTTGCCATTATTAGTCCTATGTGGGGGCTACTTGATGTGGTGGGCTAAATTTTTGTTTTATATTTATATTACATCTTATAGTTTTTAGTTCAGACTTGCTTTCAATATATATTGCAACTTTTCAAGATAACTATTCAAATTGTGCTATTAAGTTTACAATTGGAATCAATTTTGCTTCTACCACTCAAACTATACTCTAAAGGATTTGTATGCTAAAGTCATTATGGTCAGGTGTTAGCGGGTTGCAAGCTCATCAAGTTGCATTAGATGTTGAGAGCAACAACATAGCCAATGTTAATACAGTTGGCTTTAAATATTCTCGTGCATCTTTTGTAGATATGTTGTCACAGGTCAAACAGATAGCTACTTCCCCCTATAAAAATGGACTAGGAGGTCAAAATGATTTTTCAGTTGGTATGGGTGTTGGAATCAATGCCACTACAAAAGTATTTTCACAGGGGAACACACAAAACACAGATGTAAAAACAGACTTAGCTATTGAGGGTGATGGATTTTTTATCATTAGTAGGGATAGAGGTGAAACGAAAAACTACACTAGAGATGGCGAATTTTTGTTTGATGCTAAAGGGAATTTAGTAACAAACGGCGGATTTGTTGTGCAGGGTTGGAATAGACCCCCGATAGACCAAGGTGCTGGTTCTACGATGACAGAGAACGAGTTTTTCAAGGTTGATAACACTGGTCCTCTTGAGAGCATTCAAGTAGATCCTGGTATGGTTATGCCTGCTCGCCCTACAAGTAAGGTTATTTTAAGGGCAAATTTGAGTGCAGGACGACATGTAGATGATGTTGTAAATGTTTCTGCATTAGATTCTACTACGTATACTGCAGCAGACGGGATTAGCCCTAAATATGATTCAAAGGGCAATCTTACTCAATTGGGAGAAGACTTTGGGGCATTGTTTAATGCTGATGGAGATTCCTTTGCCATTGGTGAAAATCAAGGATTTTGGATGAGCTATAGAACATCTAGGCTTACCAATAATGTAGTAGCTACTAAGGAGCCAAGTGTAGTTTTTATAAATGGGCAAAAAGTTAGCTTTACAAACGATTCTGCTCTTTCTGGAACCAGCACAATATCTGCTGCAGTATCAGCAATCAATGCAGTAAGGGATAAAACCGGTATTGAAGCTTATGTTGATAATGGACAATTAAGGCTTGAGAATCGAAATGAAATGGACGGTGATGTTAATACAAAAAACGTTGTTATTACCAAAAGCGGCACAGGAGCATTTTCCAACTTTGTAGAGGGTGATAAGGATATTACAGCATTTAGATATCGCTATACAAAGTCAAATGATCCAGATTCTACAACAGGGCAATTTAAAACCACAGAGGATTTACGTGCGTTAATGCAATATGATGCCAACATGATTAAAACGCCTGGTGTCCCATACAAAGATAGCACAGCAACAGTTAGCGTAACTCTTAATCGATATGGTATGTTTGAGATTCAAAATAAAGACAATGATGATGGCACAACTGATAATCTTCAAATAACTGCTAGTGCATACAGTTCTGGGCAGGTTTCCACTAACATTCTACTAAGAGATACTATGAGGGCGTTAAATACGGCATCGCTTATTGAGGGTGGGGCCAGTGTAGCTAGCGGCAAGCTAACACATGCCAGGCATGCTACTAGTGTAGATTTATTTGATAGTTTGGGAAGTAAACATACTATTCGTTTTGAATTTACAAAAAGTGGTGGCAAGGAATGGACATTTAGGGCTATTGTTCCAGAGCCAGCACAATTTGTTGGAGGTAGCCCGGACAATCCAAATATTCTTGAGGGCGGCAGAGTTTCTTTTAACAATGATGGAAGTTTAGCGGGCATGAATCCTCCTATGCTGCAATTTGATCCTAAGAATGGCTCTGAAGCCCCGCAAAGAATTGAACTTAATTTTGGTAAGAATCAAACCTTTGATGGGCTAACTAGTGTGGATAAACGTTCCGAAACATATAATATTGGACAGAATGGCTATAATGCAGGCGATTTGATGGACGTTAGATTTGATTCTAATGGCTCATTACTTGGTGCATTTAGCAATGGCAAAACATTGGCTTTAGCTCAAGTGGCACTTGCTAGCTTCTCTAATAGCTCTGGGTTACAAGCAGAGGGCAATAATATATTTTCTGAAACAGGCAATAGCGGAGAACCAATTGTTGGTGCAGCAAATACAGGTCGCAGGGGTGGAGTTAGCGGCTCTAAACTTGAGATGAGTAATGTGGATTTGAGTAGGGCTTTGACACAATTAATTGTAGTGCAAAGAGGCTTTCAGGCAAACTCAAAGGCTATTACAACATCTGATCAAATTCTAAATACATTATTAAGCTTGAAGCAGTAGATAGGGAGTAGAATATGGATATTGTTTTGGCAATGCTAGCAAGTAGTGCGGCAGAAAAAATCGAAGAGAGAAAGTGGGCTAAGTTCCCATATAACATACAAAAGAGTCTTGAATTTACCCAAGTGGAGCAAAATTTTGCCCTATATCGTTATCTTGTAAACAATGCTATACGTTATCCAAGGGAATGGCTAGACAATGGATATGTGGCAAGTGTTGTGGCCAGCATAGTAATATGTAGCCAAGATGTAAGTCTAAAGAATATAAATATACTACATAAGACAGATGGATTGAGTGAGACTACTATATTTAGCGAAGTTGAGAAGACATTATATAGGGCTAGGTATGATTTCCCTAATACATCTTCAAACATAGAGCTAAAGATTCCCATTGAGTGGAAAAGCATGAAGACATTTAAGCAAACTTGAAGATAGCTTATTCTTATTTTAATTGTATCTTGTAGTGCGTTTTCTCCATTGAATATTACATTCTGTGTTGATTGAATAATCTCTGATATATACTGATTATTGTATTATTGGGCTTGTTAATGGTTTAAAATCTTTGCTACTTCTTTGGTATGGTAGCTAATTATGATGTCTGCTCCTGCACGCTTGAAGCCTAAAAGAGTTTCTAGCATTGCTTTTTCATAATCAATTACTCCTAGCTTTTTACCTGCCTGTAAGATGGCGTATTCTCCGCTCACATTGTAGGCTGCTATTGGCAATAGACTTTTTTCTCTGATATCCCGAATTATGTCCATATATGCTAAAGCTGGTTTTACCATTAAAATGTCAGCCCCCTCTTCCTCATCATTAAGACTTTCAAGAATTGCTTCTCTACGGTTACATGGATCTTGCTGATAACTTTTTCTATCTCCAAAACTAGGTGTGCTTTGAGCTACTTCGCGAAATGGACCATAATATGCACTAGCAAATTTAGTGGAATAACTCATTATAGGGATATGGGCAAATCCATTAGAATCTAAGGTTTTTCGCATTGTAAATACTTGTCCGTCCATCATGGCACTTGGTGCTAGCATATCTGCTCCACTTTGTGCTAATACTAGACTTTGTTTGGAAAGTATTTGTAATGTATAATCATTGTGAACAGTATTTAGATTTGTATCTATAATTCCACAATGCCCATGATCCGTATATTCACAAAAACACACATCGGCACTAATAAACATTTTTGGAAATTCACCTTTAATCTTTCTAATGCTTCTTGGGATAATACTGTCTTCATTATATGACTCGCTCCCTTTTGAATCTTTCTTATTATTATTTGGAATTCCAAACAATAAAACATGAAAGATACCAAGTTTTTGTAGTTCCTCGCATTCTCTTAAGATATTATCTAGCCCCATTTGAAATACACCGGGCATAGATTTCATTTCATTTTTAGCTTCTCTTTCTTCTACTATGAAAAGCGGGTATATGAAGTCTTGTATGTTTAAGTGATTTTCCCTCAACATATCTCTGGTTACTTTGTTCATACGAGTGCGTCTTTTGCGTTTAAATAACATAGAATCCTCCCTTTTATTTGTATTGACTTAATAAACCTTGCGACATAGCAATATTGTCACTGTCTTGTTTGCAATTTAGTAGTTTATATCTTATTTGGTTTGTAAATTTAGACTAAAGCAAAGTTTAAGCATGTCTATACCACTTGATTATTATTAGTATTTCATATTGAGTTTAGATATTTTTAAGTTTCTATTTCTATAAAAACTCGTTATACGCATCGCAAGCATCAGAATTTCCTAAGTCGCATGATTTGCTATATAACTCCTTTGCTTTTCTTAGATTTAGTTCCACTCCTATTCCTGTGCGATATGTTTCAGCTAGCTCATAACAAGCATCAGCATTTTTAAAATCACATGATCGCTTAAGTAATGCAAAGCCTTGCTTTGAATCCTTTTTTATTCCTTTGCCCGTTTTGTGTAGCTGCCAAGCTTCAATGCATGCTGTTGCATTATCTCCATTGCAAGCTATTTGTCTTGCATTAAGTGCTTTTTGACGTTGGTTATGTATGAGAAATATACTTGCATATGTGCGACATACTTCTGTGCTATTTAGATTGCATTGGGTTGAATGTTTATCAGCAAAAGCTAGTGCTTGCTGACAGGCTATTTTGTCATTATTAGTGCATCTTGTTATCATATGTTTAAGCTCATCACTAACAGTATATGAGGGTTGATTTGCTTTGGATTGTTTTATTGTTGGGTTCTGCATTGTTTTAGAATCTTGAACTCCACGAATCTCATATACATTTAATACATCAAGATTTTCCCAGCTTTTTGGTTTTTTTGGCTGTGTGGTGGTTGAGGAAACAGTAGAATCTGGACCAATGCGAATAACCTCCACAGAATCTTGGACTGAATTTTGTTCAGCATGAGATATAGATATAAATAATATGGTAACAACCTTAAGCCATATTTTAAGGTTGTGGAATTTGATATATTGTAGGAAGCATATTATTTGTATAATAAATCTGTGGTAAATATTATGCAAGCTAGCCCCCTTTTGTGGCTTGATGAAAATTACATAAAGGTCTTTATTCTAGCATAAAAAGCTTAGTAATTTTTGTTAATCTTGTAGACTTAAATATTGATAGTTTAATTGCAAGGAAGCGTTATGTTGAATGATTTCGCAAGTATTAGCCATTGTGGGAAAAATAGTTTAGATGAGATTCCAAATATCTATGATTATATGGTTTTAAAAGAGCAAGAATATACTTACTTTGAGCCAGAAAGAGCTAGAGAAATTTTCTTTTTGCTAAAACCACATTTACACTTGAAATCATTTAATATTCACATTATAGGCACAAATGGCAAAGGCAGCACAGGTAGGTTTTTGGCACAAAGTTTATTTGAATCGGGCTACAAAATATTACATTTTACTTCCCCCCACTTATTGGACTTTTCAGAGAGATTCTATATTGACGATCATGTTGTAGACTGCGATAAATTGCAAAAGGCACATTTATTTTTACAGCAATTTGATTTTATTAACAGGGCTAGTTATTTTGAATATGCAACATTCCTAGCTTTTGTGTTGGGAGAGGATAGCGATTTTCTCATTATGGAAGCTGGAGTTGGCGGAGAGCACGATAGCACTTCTGTGCTAGATTATGACGTTACAATTTTTACGCGCATAGGAATTGATCATAAAGATCTATTGGGAAATGATTTACAAAGCATTGCAATAACTAAGCTTCGCGCAGCGCAAGGCAGAATTTTTGTGCATTTTCAAGATAACGATGTGCTTAATATATTTTCCAATCTTGGATCAGTTGTTGCTAGTGGATATTATGCTAATAATAAGCTTGGCGATATTTCTTATCTAAGACCTAGCGATATGCAACATGAATTAGTGCGATTATCTAGCAATAAGAATGATTTGCCTATGTTTTTGCAGGAAAATTTAGCTTTAGTAAGTCTTGTGGTTGAATATATTAATATAAATGTCAAGAAAGTAAATCTTACCAATTCGCCCCTTAAATTACGGGCTAGGTGTGAGATATTTAACCCACAAATAATGTTAGATGTAGGACATAATGAGATGGCTGCACAAGCTGCACTAAATGAAATGTTAAGGTTTAGTAATGGAGAAAAATTTATCTTAATCTATAACAGTTACAAGGGTAAAGAAGTTTCAAAAATTTTAGAAATATTTCAACATTACGTGGAGAAGATTGTGATTTTTGCAGTGGAACATCAAAGAATTTTACCTCAAGAGTCAATTATAAAAGATATTGATAGACTGGGGATTGGCTATGAGGTTTTTAGCATTTATGAACAAAATTTATTACATTTTAGCAAATGTCTGGTAGAATCAATGACTAGTTTTTTTAATTCAGATAAAAAATATCTGGTCTTTGGAAGTTTTTCATTGGTTGAGAGTTTTTTACTTTGGTATCAAAACCGTGAGGGGTATAAGGTAAATGGCTCAAAAAAATAGATTTTTGATGTTTATTCTCAATAAAACTATTTTGAAGCCATTTATTGTTACAAAGATTGTAAAAAAAGTAGTTGTGTATGGTATTTCAGGATTGTTTTGTGTTGTAATTGGAGGATACTTTGTTATGGCAATGATTGTAAAGAAAGATACTTCCAATAATACCAAATATATAGCCAATATAAAAAACGAATCCCAATACTTCCCTATATCAAGAATCAATGATGGAGACTTGTATAATTGGTGTATCAAAGACGATAATGATAAGATAAGTTATGATGATTTTTATTTAGACAGGCTAACCAATGTTCAAAGGTCCATGATATTTCAATTTATTCCAAATGGCAATCCACTAGATTTATTTGAGATGAAGCAAAGAGCCAAGCGCAGATTATATGATTCAAATCCTGTAAAGGATATATTAAATTCTGGATATGATTACTATACGCCTAAGAGTGAACCTGTTTTGGCTACTGCTGCTGGTGTTGTAGAGTTTATTCATGACGGTAATCAAAAATATGGCTATAAGAATCTTGTGCGAATTGCACATGCACATGGATTTAGCACTATATATATGAATCTAGATAAAGTGAAAGTAAGAAAAGGAGATTTTGTTAGCAAGGGGGATGTATTAGGGCTTAGTGTAGCTAGTCCGGGTAAGAATCATATAAGCCTATATTATGAGGTAAGGTTTTTAAATGATGATATAGATACCTCTTTGTTTGTTAATTGGGATAAACAGAGCTTTTCATCTATATTTGAACTGAATCAAAGTTCTGATATAGATATAAAGAGTTTGATTTGGGCGTTGAATGATATTATAGTGTTAAATGAAGAATATATGGATGTGCGCAAATATAACGAATGGCTTAAAATGGCAGTGCAAGCCAAAAACGAAGAATTTGCTTTGGTGGGTGCTAGATTTAATAATATTAATAATGGCTTTATTAGAGATGGTGAATACAATATGACTATAATACCACAAAATGTTTTTAATGATTCCTGTAGACTTATGTATGATGATAGACTAGTAAATAATGTAGATTATTTTATAATAAATAAGTTTTATGCTACTTCTATGGCTACTGCGCAAAAGCATTTTATAATGAATTTTATACCTAATGGACGTCCATTGCAAATACCTCTTCGTTTATCTGCTCCATATGGCAAGAGGCATCATCCTATATTGCATATTTACCGTATGCACGCTGGAGTAGATATAATAGCACCTATGAATACTCCAGTATATGCCACTGCGGATGGAATAGTAGATTTAGCTAAAAGTGTTGATAATGGTGGATATGGTAAGCTTGTGAAAATATCCCACTCGTTTGGCTTTCATACCCGTTATGCGCATCTAAATGATGTAAAAGTTAAAAGAGGGGAGTTTGTCAAAAAAGGTCAGCTTATCGCTCTTACTGGATCTACTGGAACCAGCACGGGACCGCATTTACATTATGAAGTTAGATTCTTAGGGCAACCAATTGATCCTATGAATTTCGTTTCTTGGGATATGCAAAATTTTAATCTAATTTTTGATAAAGAAAGGAGAGTACCATGGCATTCTTTGCTGGAGTTAATAAACAGTCTAATGGGGATGAGGCAGATGTCGCAACAGTTATCGCATCCAACACTAAGTTTAAGGGTGAAATAAATACTGATTATCATCTAACAATAGATGGTGAATTTGAAGGGACTATACGTTCTAAAAATACAGTTATGATTGGGAAAACTGGTGTAATAATAGGTGATATTTTTGCTCAAAAAGTCATTGTAAGCGGAAAGGTAGTTAGCAATGTTGAAGCAGAGATTGTGGAAATTATGCCCGGTGGCAGATTAGAAGGAATGATTACTGTTGACGAGCTTGTTGTTGAGAGAAAGGGTATATTTTTAGGTCAATCAAGAAATGCCCAAAAAGACGATATTAAGCTCCTAAGTGGTGCAGCCAAGATAGAACCAACGAAATTGAAAACTAAGGATCTATAGAAAATACCTAATGCATTGTTTTTATAATTCACTGAATCTAGGGGAAATAGATGTTGTCTTTATTAAATCAAAGCATAGTCCTACGTTATTTTGGATACTTGCTTGCTTTTTTTTGTGTTATCTTATCTGCATGTTCCAAAGAAGAAAATCAGCAAAGTAAGCCCACAGCAGTACCTGTTAATACCTATGTAATTCATTCAGGCGATATTATGTTGGACTTTGAGTATCCAGCCAAACTAAAAAGCCTTCAAAGTGCAGATATTTATGCTAGAGTAGAAGGAATTTTGTTAGAGCAAAATTTCAAAGAGGGAGATATAGTCGAGAAGGGGACTAGGCTTTTTAAGATAGATTCTACACGGTATTCTGCAAAAGTAAATATGGCTAAAGCCCAGTATGAATCAGCTGTTGCAAATCTTAATAAGGCCACTAAAGATTGGACTAGAATAGACAAGCTCTACAAGCAGGGAGTAGTAACTGTTGATCAACATGACGACAGCCTATATAATTATCAGGCTGCTCAAGCTAGCGTTGCCAATGCAAAATCTTCCTTAGATGATGCATTGATTGATCTGGGGTATACGGATGTGGTAGCAAGTATTAGCGGTAGGATTGGAATGAGGGGTTACGATATAGGCAACCTTGTAGGTAGGAGCGGTAGTAACAATGTTCTTGCAACTATTACTCAACTAAATCCTATTTATATTGAATTCTCTATTCCTAGTAATGATTTTTATTATATGCGTGGGTTACAAAAAGAAAATATTTTGGCGGATTTGATTTGGGGCAATGGTGTTGTGTATGATAAAAAGGGCAGGGTGGATTTTATAGATAGTGTTCTTGATTCTCAAACTTCTTCGATCAAGGCTAGGGCTATTATTGATAATGATGAATACAATCTCTTACCAAATCAATTCGTGAGAGTTAGGCTAGAGGGGTTTGAGACAAAAGATTCCATAGCTATTCCTCAAAATACTATTATGCAGGATAAAGATGGTAGCTATGTATATCTCTTAAAAGATGGCAAAGCTAGCATGGCTAGAATTACGCTTGGAAAAACACTAAAGAACAATGAGATTCTAATTACAGATGGGTTAAAAGAAGGCGATGTGCTTATTACTACTAATTTAAAGAAAATACAAGTTGGAGGCGAAGTGTCAATAAGCTCTTCTAATGCCAATGATAAATCATAATAGTAGCAACGGGTATTATTATGTATATCTTCTATATATTGATTGCTTTTTAAACTATCTCAACAATTAATTGTTTTTGCATGAGATACTTTATTGCTTCTTCTTTGTTTGCTTCATGCTTGTTTAGGGCGATAAACAAATGTCCTACCTCAGTGTCTGGCAGTGTGCTTATATTTCCAGCCAATATATTCATTTTTATTTTAAATTTACTTATTACTTCTGATATTAGAGGCTCGTGAATATGTTTGCCTACAAAAGAAATTTTGTAAATTTCTTCATCATTATTCCTATTTTGAGTAAGCGTTTCTTCTAGCGGCACTACTGGCAAGAATGATAATAGCTCTCTTGTTACTACATGTTTTGGAGAGGCAAATATATTCACTACATCACCTTCCTCAACAATCTCTCCATTGCTCATTACATACATCTTGTTGCATATTTGACGCACAACTTCAATTTGATGTGTAATAAATACAATTGTTAGTCCAAGTTTTTGGTGAATGTTTGCTAGCAATTCTAGTATTGATCTTGTTGTTTTTGTATCTAGAGCACTTGTTGCTTCATCGCATAAAAGGATTTTAGGATAATTTGCCAATGCCCTAGCTATTGCTACTCTTTGCTTTTGCCCCCCACTTAACTGCTCAGGATAGAATTTAGCCTTATCGCCTAATCCTACTAGCTCTAATAATTCTTCTACTCTTGTTGCAATATTTTGTTTCTTCCATCCTGCTATTTCTAACGCAAAAGATATATTGCCAAATACATTACGAGATGATAGTAGATTAAAATTTTGAAATATCATGCCAATATTTTGTCTAGTTTTTTGTAATTCATATTCTCCAAGTGTTGTAATGTCTATATTATCTACATATATGTTGCCTCTGCTAGGTGATTCTAAACTATTTATAAGTCGGATTAGAGTTGATTTGCCTGCTCCTGAGTATCCTATTATTCCAGCAATATCTCCTTTAGACACAGATAAGTTAAGGGATTTAATTGCAGAAAATCCGTTAGGATAAATTTTTACAACATCTTTAAATCGTATCATCTAATTTCTTTCATAAATACTTATTGCTATTATTCTTGTGATATTGCATTGGATTGCTGTAACCTCAGTATATTGAGCTTCGTAACCCTATACCAAGCCTATGAGATATTATATTGTATTCAAAAAGGTTATCTCCATATCCATAGAAATATTGTCCATATATGGATATAAATTTATTTAATCTAAATGCATACCCTAAGCGAATTGATCCATGATATTTAGCGTAATTTGAGAATATAGGGTTTATATGTATTTCAGCAAAGTGTCTGTCATATTTGTAGTAAATCCTTAGGTTTCCATATCCCATGAATTTTGCCAAATCAGGATTATCTCTCCTATAACTTATGTATGGCCAAAGACTAATTTGAGCACCAAAGACGTGGGATTTCCATGGATATTCTAATATTGTTTCAAATATAATTCTATTTCCAGCACTCCTAGAGCGACAATCTCTAGGAGTTGGATCATCTAAATCGTTTCTTATGCACTCTTCTCCGCCAATACCATTGCTATAATGTGTTAAGCCAAGCCTTAACTCCTTTAATGTTATTCCTAGAAAATTCCAATTTCCCGGGTAAGAATAAAATATACTTGGTTTATAGTCTGTATCTCTAACAGGGTTTGAAAGGCGACGATTAAATTGTTGGAAAAACATAGTTTGAGTATGAGCGAAAAATAATGTTCCTTTAGTCCAAAATGCTCCTCTCCAAATTGGCAGTTTTATACTTAATTGAAATTTAAGTTCACCAGGTATATTACCTCCATATATTCCATGTGGTTGGAAACTGTAATAATATATCATATATGTGCCCTCATGTTCCAAGAGCTTCAAATAGTTTTCATATGATTTTTCTGCCTCTGCTACGCGTTTGGAAGCTTCGATTTTATCGAATAGAGAACTTGCATATATAACTCCAACTTGCAAATTAAATGTTAAAAATATGAGTATAGCTGCTCTTAGCGGTTTGTAATACAAATATTTGTTTAGCATTATCAAAATTAGCCCTAAGTTTTAGATTTATTTAATGAATGTAGATTTTACTAAAATTTATTTTACATAATTTAAAAATATTATTTAGTGTCATATTTTATTAATTTATGATTAACTTAAAGTTTTGGTCTTTTTTGCATATTATAGTACTTAATTAAAAAGCTGTTAGTTTGTATATTTTGCGGATACTTTCTTTATGATATTTGATATTGATTTGGTAATTTTGCTGTTTTTAAGTTATAACTAATAAATCAAATACTACAATTTAATACTGTTTAGATTATGTTTTACATAAAGGGGGGAGTATGCAAGATGGCATTAAGCAATATGACTATTTGCTTGCAAAACTATTTTTATTTGTGTGTATAGCCACAGGTTTTGTAGGTATGATGATAGGCGTTGTATTGGCGTTTCAATTGGCGGACCCAGATTTGAATTACATTGCTGGAGAGTATTCTATATTTGGTAGACTACGTCCTTTGCATACTAATGTAATTATTTATGGTTTTACTCTTAGCGGCATATGGGCTGGTTGGTATTATTTTGGGCAGAGAGTGCTTAAGATTACTTATCATGAGCATCCATTTTTAAGATTAGTAGGTTTATTGCACTTTCTGGTATATTTGATAGTTTTGGTTTTGGCTTTATATACTCTTTTTAATGGAATTACTCGTTCTAAGGAATATGCGGAGTTGCCTTGGATAGTGAATCTACTTGTAGTTCTTACTTGGGTGTTGTGGGGAACAAGCTTATTTGGTTCAATGGCTGTGCGCAAAGAAAAAGTCATATATATTTCTCTGTGGTATTTTATTGCTACATTTACTGCTATTTCCGTATTGTATATATTTAATCATTTGTCAGTTCCTACAAAATTAGTTACAGGTTTTGGTAGCATTTGGTATAGTATATCTATGTATGCTGGAACTAATGATGCTTTGATACAATGGTGGTGGGGGCATAATGCTGTTGCTTTTGTTTTTACATCAGGTATTATTGGGTTGATATATTATTTTCTTCCTAAAGAGTCAGGACAACCTGTATTTTCTTATAAGCTCACCCTATTTTCTTTTTGGAGTCTTATGTTTGTTTATATTTGGGCTGGTGGACATCACTTAATATATTCTACAGTTCCTGATTGGGTTCAAAGCCTAGGCTCTGTATTCTCTGTTGTTCTTATTTTGCCTTCATGGGGTACAGCTATAAATATGTTATTAACCATGAGAGGACAATGGCATCTTTTAAAAGAATCTCCACTAATTAAGTTTTTAGTACTTGCTTCTACTTGGTATATGCTGGCTACTTTAGAGGGGCCAATACAGTCTATTAAATCTGTAAATGCTTTAGCGCATTTTACAGATTGGATAATTGGACATGTGCATGATGCGGCACTAGGTTGGGTTGCTTTTACCATTATTGCTGGTGTATATCACATGACGCCTAGGTTATTTGGCAGGGAGATATATTCCAAGAAATTGATTGAAGTTCAATTCTGGATTATGACAATAGGGATTGTCTTCTATTTCTCTAGCATGTGGACAGCAGGTATAGTCCAAGGAATGATGTGGAGAGATATTACAGAGCTTGGGCAATTAAAGTATTCCTTTGTTGATACTGTTATAAGATTAAAGCCATTCTTTATATTGAGGGGAATAGGCGGGCTGTTGTACCTAGTTGGTTTTGCTATGTTTATTTATAATATAATCATGTCTATTGTTGCGGCTAAGGAGATTCAGCGAGAACCACAATATGCTACTCCTATGGCATCTTAAGGAGGTCGAATGTTTGCTTGGTTAGAAAAGAACCCTTTTTTCTTTACGATTGCTTTTGTGGTTGTTTTTTCTATTGCTGGTTTGATTCAAATTATCCCAGACTTTAGAAAGTCTTCGCAGCCATTGGAGGGCTTACGTCCTCTTACAGTCCTTGAGACTGCAGGCAGACAAGTTTATATGAAAGAAGGTTGTTATAATTGTCATTCTCAGCTTATTCGTGATTTTAAAAGCGAGGTTATGAGATATGGAATGTATAGTTTAAGTGGCGAGTATGCTTATGATAGACCATTTCTTTGGGGTTCTAAAAGAACTGGACCAGATCTTCATAGGGTAGGGGATAGTAGAAGTAGTGACTGGCATGCTAATCATATGTATGATCCCACATCTGTTGTTCAGGGCTCTATAATGCCTAAATATGCTCATTTATATACTAAAGAAATAGACTTTGAGACTGCTTATGCCGAAGCTCTAACCCAAAAGAAAGTTTTTAATGTTCCCTATGATGTGGAGGGTTTAAAAACTAGTGTTAAGTTGGGTAGCATAACCGAAGCTTGGGAGCAATTCGTTAAGGAAGCAGGTAATGTTGTAGAGGATATGAAGAATGAACCCACTGCTAGAATATTTAATAGTGGAAATGGAAAAATAACTGAAATAGTTGCTTTGATTGCATATATGAATAGTTTAGGTTCAAGTCGTATAGTTAAGTAGTCTTTATAGGGTTTAATACTTAAGAAGGGCATGTTATGAGTCTTGAAATTTATGGATTCGATCTTATAAGCTTTAATGCGGCTTATCTGTTTTCTATCATTTTTCTTAGTATTTTGTTGTATTCTTATATTATTTACCTCTATAGAGCCCAAGCTACTGGTAAAATAGATTATGAGAAATATGGAAAATTGGCGATTAATGACTCTTTAGATGATGAGCCTATTGAAGTAAAAGACAATAATAGTAAAAGGAGATGATGATGAGTTGGTTAAGTGACCATATTAATTTAATAGGCTTGATTGGTGCAGCAATTATTTTATTTTTGACTATTGCTGTGGGTTGGTTTTATATCAACAAGATGAGAACAGAAACTAATACTGGTGAGCTAACTAGTCATAGTTGGGACGGCATTAGAGAGTTTAGCAATGATGTTCCAATTGGCTACTTGCTTGCCTTATTTGGGGTTACTCTTTGGTCGATATGGTATATTTTGCTTGGTTACCCTCTTAATTCTTATTCTCAAATTGGTGAATATAATGAGGAGTCTCAAGAGTATAGCAGAAAATTTGATTCTATATATGCTAATTTGGATTCAGAAAAACTTAAGTTAATGGGAGAACAGATATTCCTTGTTCAATGTGCTCAATGCCACGGAATTACAGCAGAGGGCATTGATGGGAAAGCGCAAAATCTTACTCATTGGGGTAAGCTTGATGGCATTATGGACACTATTAGATATGGTAGTTCAGGACTGAAAAATAATGAAGGAGAAGAATATGGTGGAATGCCAGAGGGTCTTCTTAGCGAGGAAAAGGATATACAAGCCTTAGCTCATTATGTTATGAAAGAAATCGTTGGCGATACTAAGGTTTCATATGATGATGAATTGGTTAAATATGGCAACGAGCTTTACCATGGCGATGGAACATGTTTTAGCTGTCATGGCGATAATGGCGAAGGAATAGAAGGGGTAGGACCTTCTTTGCAAGATTATGGAAAAACGGATTTCTTAGCAAATGTACTTAAATATGGTAAAAAGGGAAGTATAGGATTTATGCCTTCCTTTGAATATTTGGGTTTTAGTAATAAAGAAATAGAAGCACTGCAGTCTTTCATAGCTTCTAGACATAAAATTCAGTAAAGGAAGTAGAAATGCAAGCAATTATTAATATTTTAAATAGTTTAGTCGGTTTTATTTTGGCAGTTTTGCTTGTTGTGGGTGCAGCTATCATAGTTGGTTACAATGCTATACGAGTGCAACAATCTACTTCAACTACCTTTTATACTATTGATACTCAAAGCTTGAAGAAAAAAGATGCTGCAAATAGCAAAGCATTTAAGGTTATTGAAAAATAAGGAGATTGTTATGAAATTTACAGGATTTGAGAAGTTAGTAGCTTGGACTATTGTTGGTGCTGCCGTATTGACTATTGTGTTAACATTGTCGCCTTATGAATATCTTCATGCTGTATAAACCATTGTATATGTATGATAAATGCGTTATCCAATTTAACGATATGATATTATGACTAATTTTTTAAAGTTACGTAGTTGTTTTATTTTTTTTGCTTTATTCTCAGGTTTACTTTTATCTAATGTGTTTCCTAAGCAAAAAGATGATGTCATATATGTTTTGGATGATGAAAACCTACTTTTCGATTTTTTGAAAAGATCAATTGAAAATGTTTCTAGTGATATTTATGAAAAAACAGGATTTAAATTCCTGGTTAGTGTTTCTAGAATAACTTCTTCAGGTGTATATGCTAATGTAGATGATACGGTTCCTAATGAATTAGGTTATGGGGATAAGTTTAGGTTAAGACGTGAATATGAGAATAATTTTTTGTCAAAAATTCAAGATAACTATGCTGTTTTATTCATTTTTTATAATGATCATCATATTACTTTAAAGAGTAATGTGAGCTTTTTAGATACAGACTTTTTGCTTGATGAATATGCCTATCCGTATCTTCCTGCTACAAATGTATATTCCTATGAATATCAAGAGGGAGTTAATACAGGTGTTTCTAATGTATATTTAGCTACTGCTCACGCTATATCTTCACACTATAATATAAATCTGGATATACCTAAGCCAATGCAAAGACCAGGCGATGGTGTTCGATCTGTGATTTATATTATGTTGTTTTCTCTTGTTGGCTTATTTTTGTTTGTATATTTTGGACTTTTTAACAAAATAAAGGATAAATTTGCAAAATAAACGTACACTTTGGCCACTAGGTATATTGTTAATTATTTTTTTAGGAATTATTTTAATTACTGCGTCTGTTAGGATTTCTTCTATTCAGAGTATAGCTCCAGATTCTGCCTTTGGTTACAAGAAGTTATTTGTTGATGAAAATATTAATGAGCTTATGAATATTCAGAATCGGTTCGAGGGGGTTTATACCTCATACCTTGGGATTAATAATCTTCCCATAATAGATTCTTTGTATAAAATTAATAATCCGTATTATGTGAAGCCTCCCGCTCCCAAAACTACCCCACAAGACAATATTAGGCTTACTGAAAAAGAGAATGTTTTATTCTTACTTTTTGTTAAAGATATTAAACACTCTTTACAGGCTTATCCGTTAATAGAATCAATTAAACTTGATTTTGTGAGACTAGACAATCATAGCAAGGATGTAAAATCTATAGCAGTATCTTTGCATCCTTACGAAGATGAGAATCTTGGGGATTTAGATATAATTTTTAAGTCAGATTCCTTTTCCTTGCCATTGAAAGGCTTTTATCAGGCAAGATTTGAGGTTGATGTTAAGTTTTTTGGAGATAATGAAACAAAAAAGGTTTTTTTCTATCATTGGCTTTTTAATAATTGATGATTCTATAGACCAAGTTTTAGTGCTAAATTTTATATTGCTTGTTAATTTAATAAGATCATTTTAGGGTTCGTTCTCAACTTTTATTGACTACTTTTTATCAACTCCTATTTAACTTATTGTAATAGATTTTTATATTACATGACTTTTTGATAATTCCCAAGCAATAATTGAATTAATTTGTTGTAAATCATAATGACCAATCAATAGGCTCTCTTCCTCTTTTTATAAGTTCTTCATTGGCGCGTTTAAATATATTGCTACCTATAAAGCCTTGAGCTAATGGGCTTGGATGTGGGGCAGTAAGTAAAATATGTTTATAAGGATCAATTAGGTTTGCTTTCTTTTTGGCAAAATTTCCCCAAAGCATAAAGACTACGCATTCGTGATACTTAGAAATCTTAGCAATAGCAGAATCGCTAAATTGTTGCCAGCCGAAGTCTTTATGAGAGCCAGCTTTTCCTTGTTCTACTGTAAATATTGCATTTAGAAGCAATACTCCTCGCTTTGCCCAGCCGGTTAGATCTCCGTGATTTGGCATGATGATACCCAAACTTCGTGATATTTCTTTATAAATGTTTTTTAGACTTGGTGGTATTGGAACTTGTTTTGGCACACTAAAACTTAATCCCATTGCCTGTGGAATATTGGATCCATTTATCATAAATACTCCGTGATATGGATCCTGCCCTAATATAACTACTTTAACCGTGTCAACAGGAGTAAGATTAAAGGCATTAAAAATAAGTTCTCTTGGAGGAAGAATAATTTGATTCTTACTTTGTGCATGTTTATAACATTGAATAATATTTGTGAAATACGGTTTAGAGAATTCTTCATCTAAAAATTCACACCAATCTTCATTGAGTGTCTTGGGATACAAGTTTATCCTTTAACTCTTGATTTATAGCAAGAATATTGCTGTTATTTATAGTTAATTTGATTCCAAAGATATAGAATCATTTATTAACATCTATACAATAATAATATTAATATTATTAAGAAAATGGGACTAACTTAGTTTTTTTGTAATTAATTCGTTTACCTTTGCAGGATTTACTCCTTTACTTCGTTTTATGACTTGCCCAACAAAGAAGCCTAGCATCTTTTCTTTTCCAGCTTTATATTCTAAAACCTTATCTTGATGATCATTAAGGACTTCGTCAATTACTTTATGTATAGCATTATCGTCGTTAATTTGTTGTAACCCTAGCTTATCAATAAGAACATCTACATTGCCGCCTTTGTTTTGTATTAGATTATCAAGTAGAGTTTTTGCTCCTGTGCCACTTATTTTTTGTTCTTGCAATCTCAATAATAATGTGCAAAATATTTCCTTTGTAATTCCGCAACTAGAAATGGTATTTCCATTTTTTAGTCTTCCTTGCAGCTCAACTGTTAACCAAAAGCACGCTATTTTTGGCTGAATAGATGAGCTAACAAGAAATTCAAAATATTTTACAAAATCAATATCTTGTGTAATAATTTTAGCATCACTTTCTTTTATGCCTAGCGTTTTAGCATATCTTTGTATCTTGCTATCAGGTAATTCTGGTATATTTTTTCCCTCTCTAAGCAAATCGGGATCTAAGAATACAGGTAATAAATCTGGATCATTGAAGTATCTATAATCAGCACTTTCTTCTTTGTTTCGCATAGATTTTGTTATATTCTTTTGGGTATCAAAAAGTCTTGTTTCTTGCACTATTTCTTTTTCGTATGTGTTGGATTCAAAGGCGTTGCATTGCCTTTGCACTTCATATTCTATTGCCTTTTGGATAAATTTAAAGCTATTTAGATTTTTAATCTCTACGCGAGTATAGAGCTTTTTATCTCCCTTAGGTCGAATAGAGATATTGGCATCACATCGAAAGCTTCCTTCTTGCATGTTTGCATCGCTAATTTCTAAGAATCTCACTATAGAGTGAAGTTTTTTAAGATATGCAATTGCTTCATGGCTACTTCTCATGTCTGGTTCGCTTACTATCTCTAAGAGCGGTATACAAGCACGATTTAAATCCACCTTAGATATGTTGCCATCATGTATATTCTTGCCTGCATCTTCTTCTAAGTGAGCACGTGTTATGCCAATTACCTTTGAATTACCATCAATTTCTATATCAATGCTCCCTTTACCTACAATTGGGATTTCAAATTGACTTATTTGATATGCTTTTGGTAAATCTGGATAAAAATAGTTTTTTCGCGCAAATATTGAGTTTTGATTAATATTAGCATTAATTGCTGCTCCAAAGGCGATAGCTTTTTTTACGGCTTCTCTATTTAACACGGGCAGTGCTCCTGGTAGTCCTAGACATACAGGACATACATTTGTGTTTTGTTTGTTTCCAAAACTGGTTGCACAAGAGCAAAAGATTTTTGTTTTTGTGTTTAGTTGCACATGGACTTCTAGTCCTATTATTGTCTCAAAGTTGCTCATAATAACTATCTCCTGTCATCCTTCTTTGTACCTCATAATTTTAATGCTATGAAGTAAATAAACCCAATTGACCAAAATTTAGGATAGAATCCTTAAAATATAATTTTTGTTTTGAGACATTTTGTAGTATATTTGCTGAGTATTTAAACTTAATATTAAGTAACGTGTTGCTATAATCCTTAATATAGTTTATTTTTAGTGAATGTAAAAAAAGGGGGAGGGGGGTGTTAGCTCAGCTGGGAGAGCACAACGCTGGCAGCGTTGAGGTCAGGGGTTCGATCCCCCTACACTCCACCATTTTTATATCTTAAGCATTTTGACAAACAAATGAATGGAATTTTGGTTACCATGCAAATGGGACGTTCTAAACATAGTATTTGCAAGTTTAAAAATATTTGAGAATAGAATCTTGACTTTTAAATGAAATGCATGTATAATTTTAGTCTTTTTTTGCAGGGCGACCCGTTAGCTCAGTCGGTAGAGCAACTCCCTTTTAAGGAGTGGGCCGTTGGTTCGAATCCAACACGGGTCACCATTTTGTAGCCATTATTTTTTTGTGTTTGTGGCCCCTTCATCTAACGGTTAGGATACCACCCTTTCACGGTGGCTACAGGGGTTCGAATCCCCTAGGGGTCACCACTTGAATTTTGGCGTTCAAGTATTGTTATGTTTTAGCCAATTTTTTGGTATGATGGTCGCTTAGCTCAGTTGGTAGAGTGCCACCCTTACAAGGTGGATGTCACAAGTTCGAGTCTTGTAGCGACCACCATTATATATAAAGTATTTATAGCTTATTATTTAATAAATATGGAGCAGTAGTTCAGTTGGTTAGAATACCTGCCTGTCACGCAGGGGGTCGCGGGTTCAAGTCCCGTCTGTTCCGCCACTATCTTTATTGTCAATCATCTGGCAAGACTTTCTTAAAGACCGCTTGGGATATTCCATAATTTTAGTTTTATAAAAAAATCTTAGTTATAATATTATTCATTAATTTTTGTGTTAAAGAAGTGCTTATGAAGGTTTTTCATCTCTCGCATATTGATTTAGACGGTTATGGTTGCCAACTTGTTTCAAGGGAGTTTTTTAAAGATATTACGTTTTATAATGCGAATTATGGCAGGGAAGTTGGTTCTCGCTTGAATGCAATACTAGATTCTATTTCTAGTTACAAGAGGAATTCTAATCCTACTACTATGTTGTTTGGTAAACCAGTACAAGTGTCGGTTGATACAAATGAAAATCCAGATTCCAAACAAAAATTTATTATTCTTATTACTGATTTGAATCTAACAACAAGCGAGTCAAAATTTCTCAATGAGCAAGTAGCTAGCCTAAAATTAGCTAATTTGGATATTGAAATCATATTATTAGATCACCATGCAACAGGCGAAGAGAGTGCCGAGCTTTATAATTGGTATTATTTGGATGTAAATCGTTGTGCGACAAAAATCACATATGAATATCTTTTGAATAGATTTGGTTTAGAATCTAAAACACAAGAGTGGCTAAAACCTACAGTAGAAATGATTAATTCTGTTGATATTTGGCTAGAAGATGGCTTTGGATTCGAATTTGGTAAGGTAGCTATGAGTATGATAGCAACTAGCAACGAGATTAATCGTTTTATGTTTGATATTGAACATAGGAAGTATAAGCTTGATTTATTACAACAAACCTCGCGTTTTCTTAAAACATATGATTCTAAATATGGTGGCTTAATTGATGGTAGGGCATTTGATGAAGTTGGCTTTGATAATGAGCTGTTCTTTCTAAAAAAAGCTGCTTTAGGTGGAAACAAGGACACAGAAACAATGGATAATATTGTCTCTCGTGCTTTAGTTAAGCTTTTGGAAGAACGAAAGGAAAAATGTAAAGTTTTTTATGAAGATAAAATTGGATTTTTGAGCTACTGCATGGGTGGAATTTCTGTTGTAGCAAATCTATTTTTACAAAATAATGCTGAATTTGATTTTTATATTGATGTAGGCAATAGGGGCAATGTTAGCTTGCGTTCCAATGGCAAATGTGATGTCAGCCTTCTTAGCCAATCTTGCTTTAATGGTGGTGGACATAAAAATGCAAGTGGTGGTCGCATGGATGGCTTTAAGGAAAGTTTTGTATATGATGATATAAAATCGCAGGTTCAAGAATTTCTTGAAATGCGAGATGAGTGGAATTTATAATAATTGTTTTTGGTTATGAGATAAAATCGCTATTTTAGATTCTATTAGTTAGCGTAGCTACACTCAATAATCTAAGGAATGTCATGAGGTTGGGTAAGGCATTAGATATTTTGTATGGCTCATTGATTAATGAACCCTACATTAGTTGTTTTTATGGAATGACATCTAGTATAAATAGCACAAAACTAGAATCTATGAATGGAATGCTTTTTTTTGCAATTAATAAACAAGATATTCCAGAGGCAGTTAGTCGAGGTGCATATGGAATAGTCTTTGAGGGTGATATTGATATAATTGACAATGAAATAGCTTGGATTAACGTAGATGATATTAATTTAAGCATAAAGAGACTAGTGCGTTA
Organism: Helicobacter muridarum; assembly: GCF_000765805.2. Classification (GTDB taxonomy): domain Bacteria; phylum Campylobacterota; class Campylobacteria; order Campylobacterales; family Helicobacteraceae; genus Helicobacter_A; species Helicobacter_A muridarum. Next base: position 133,926 of record NZ_JRPD02000002.1, read on the forward strand.
CTTCATTGGAGAATTAGAGCTAAGATTAATACTTGTAAGCAGATTAGAACTTTCTTTTATAAAATATATTGCTCCACAGCTGCCAATTTGTAATGCTACCTCCTTACCAGATTCCATTCATTTTTTCTACATGCAATATAAGCTGCATGGTGAAACATCAGGTTATGCACGGTCTTCACCCAATAGAGTTGTTTTTGCTAGTCTTGATGCTTTATCAAAAATGGACATACAAAAGTCCTACTCCTATCAATATCAAAAGATCTTTAACGATTCAATAAGGAACGTTTCTGTATGCAATAGTGCGGATTCTAGGCTTGGATTGCTGTCTTTTAGCTTGCTTGAATCTCGCATTTCATATCATGGAATCTCCTACACATTTGGTGCGCCATTTATATTTATGCCATATCTTGAGAGTGCTATTGCTGCACTTAGCGAAGCTTATAAATATTGCAATATGACAACTAAAGTGGCTTTGCCTACGCGAGCTTTGCTATTTAGCCAATATGATTGTAGTTATTTTAATGATAATTTATTGTGGAATCTAAAATCTTTGCAACATATAGAATCATTTGAAGTTTTAATTAACAAGTCTTTCCCTACCAATCAATATAAATCAAAAACTATTATCTTTTGCAAAGATCCAAATCTATTTACCTTTGCTAATTTAGATATAAAAGATTTTCATTTTAGTAGGGAATCCCAAGAGATAATTCAAGAAATTTTACCCAATATTCAGAGATATTATATTGATAGTATGCTTACGCAATACTTTGCTTTGCAAGCTAGACATTTACAACTTCTTTCACTTTTTCCTAATAATATATCAAGTAAAAATGTAACAAAAAGCACAGATAATCATATGAAATTAACATTTGCACATAATAAGCATTTGTGTCAAATTCTATGTAAAGCCCCATTTGATATGGCTGTTGTTTATGGTATCTCAAGGGCTGATTTTATCAAAGTAGAATCTCTTAACAGGTTTGATAACAAAAGAAAAGCACAACATTATTTGTTTGATATGGGACAATAGATATGCAAAATTTGATCATGTCAGATTCGCTTTATGGGAATCTAACTAGAGATTTCCTTCCACAAGAAATATCTATTCTGGAATCTCCTAGTAATGCAGATATTTTACTTAAAATAGAAAAATTAAAATTTGATGTAAAATCTTGTTTTAGCATTGTAGATTCTAAACTTAGCGCGTATTTATGGGGATTGGAATCTGAAGTTTCGCTAGATGCAATAAAAAAAACTTTAGGCTTGGCACAAATGCCTCAAACAAAATTTGATAATAGTTTACAAAATGGAGTGCATGTTGTTTTTGATTTATCCAAAAATGATGTAGACTTGCAGTCATTACATGATATTGTGTTGTTGTTAAAGCCTTGGCGCAAGGGGCCATTTTATTTACATGCCAATCATTTAGATATGAGAAATTCTATCTTTATAGATTCTGAGTGGCAAAGCCATATCAAAATGAAAGCTGTATTAAATGTATTAGAGATATTAAATTATCAAATATCAGGCAAGGATATCTTAGATGTTGGTTGTAATAACGGATATTATATGTTTGATTTGGTATTGCGAGGAGCAAAGAGCGTTTTAGGTATAGATCCTGTTGGGATATTTTTTTTGCAATTTTACCTTATTCTTAAGCTCACTAAACTAGATAATGTCTCCTATCGTCTATTGGGCGTGCAAGATATATACAAACTTAATAAAAAGTTTGATTGTATTTTTTGTATGGGTGTTTTATACCATAGGGCTGAACCATTTCAGGCATTAAAAAGCCTTAAAAAAGCTTTAAAAAAAGGCGGATTATTAATCATAGAGACACTTATTATCGAGGAAGATTCTCCAATCGCCTTGTTTCCGTATCCAACCTATGCCAAAATGAATAATGTATTTTATATCTTTAGCCCAAGTGCATTACGTAATCTTTCTCTAAGGGCTGGTTTTAGTGATTGCGAACTAATAAGCTTATCTTATACAGATAACAATGAGCAAAGAAGCACAGGATTTATAAACAAACAAAGTTTAGGCGATTTTTTAGGGTCTAAGCACACAGAGGAGGGTTATCCTCCAGTTTGTAGGGGAATTTTTGCCCTGCACTTATAATGATAGTCCACTCTAGACATCACAATTTAATTTTGGTGTATTTTATATTTTTCCAATTCCTTATTAATTTTAATCGTTTTATTGGATATTTATAATGTATATTGGTTGTTTCTATGTTTTAAGAAAGTGAGGATATTGATTTTTGCAATGGACTAGGCTATATTTGGTGTGTTTGGAAACACAATTTATTATGCTTACTTTGCGTGTATGAATATGGTTAAGTCTAGATTCTATATCTAGCCTATTGTCCTTTTAATACATAATTTTTAGACACCCAATAATCAATATGCTCATAATATGATAAATTTATCTATTCAATAACTTTAATAGAACTTAGATTAATATCTATCAATACTATATGTCATGAATCTTTTATTTTAGATTTTATTATGCTAGATTCTTAAGCAATAATTCATTCACATTATCAATAAATATTTTGGAATCTTTAAGGCTTTGTCCCTCTAGAACCTTTGCCCCATTAAAAAGCACTAAGCAATATTTATCACGTAAATCTTTTTCTAGTTTATTGATTTTTTGTATTAGCTCATGCTTGATATTTATTTCAATGTTTTTCTTTGGTTCTGGCATTTCCTGCCCCATTTGTCGCATGATTTGTTCCATATAGCTCATTTGAGAATTTTCATCTGTTAATGCTATAGGGGAGGATATATTGTTAATTAGTCTTACCTCATTTACATCTTTTAGTGTTTTGAAAGATTCTATTAACTCAGCGAATTCTTTTTGTTCTTCTTCGCTTATATCAATTTGAATCTTTTCACTTGCGTTTTTATTGGTTACATCAAGCCATTTTATTCCTTCATACTCCTCAATTTGCGGAATCACAAAATTATCTACTTCATCAGCAAATAGTAATATGTCATAATCTTTGAACTTTTCAAGCACAGGATTATTTTTTATGGAATCTAAATCTTTACCTATTGCATAAAAGATATTATCTTGCCCTTCTTTCATATTATCCTTATATTCTTTAAGGCTAATATTTTCTCCTTTGTTATATGAATATGCCCTCATTAGATTTAGTATCTTTTGTTTGTTTTCGCCATAGTTATAAAGCCCTTCTTTAAGAACCTTGCCATATTTTGCATAAAAATCTTTATATACTACTTCATCTTTGCTAATTGATTCTATCATGCTAAGTATTTTCTTTATGGAAGCATTTTTGATTTGCTCTAAGATCTTATTTTCTTGTAGAATCTCACGACTCACATTAAGCGGCAAATCATCGCTATCAATGATTCCATAGATAAATCTAAGATATGATGGCAATAACTCTTTATCATCATCAGTAATAAAAACTCGCTTTACATAGAGTTTTACATTTGATTTATAATCCATGCGTTGCATGTCAATGGGTGGTGTAGTTGGTATATAAAATAAACTTTTGTATTGTAAGTTGCCTTCAGCAAGCGTATGAACATATTTGATGGGTTTTTCTCTATCATAGGAAATAGTCTTATAAAACTCCTCATAATCCTCTGCCTTTAATTCGCTTTTGTTTAGTGTCCATAATGCTTTTGCGTTATTGATTTGTTCTACTTTGTGCTCTTTCGTTGGCTCTTTGCCTTCTTCTTGTGTTTTTTCTTCTGTATAGTGTAAGAAAATTGGGAATTGAATATGATTTGAATATCTTTTGATGATATTTTCTACACTCCAGCGGCTAGTGAATTCCTTTTGATCATCTTTAAGATAAAGTGATATTTCTGTTCCACAATCTTCCTTAGTAGATTCTAGAACTTCATATTCACCGCTACCATCGCTTATCCATGTCCAAGCTTTAGAATCTAGTGCTTTTTTGGTATTTACTACTACTTTTTGCGCTACCATAAAGCAAGAGTAAAAGCCAACTCCAAATTGTCCAATGAGATTGGAATCTTTTTTCTTATCTCCACTAAGAGATTCTAAAAAACTCTTTGTGCCACTTTTAGCTATAGTTCCCAAGTTGTTGTTTAGGTCTTCTTCATTCATTCCTATGCCGTTATCAGCAATGCGCAATATATTCTTTTCAGTGTCAAAGCTAATATCTATTCTTGGCTTGAATTCCATTGTTTTATAGTTATCATCGCTTATAGTTAGATGATTAAGTTTGTCTAATGCATCGCTAGCGTTTGAGATAAGTTCTCTTAGGAATATCTCTTTGTTGGAGTATAGTGAATGTATCATCAAGTCTAATAGTTGTTTAATTTCAGTTTGAAATACTTTTTTTGCCATTATTGCTCCTTAATCTTTTGCATAAATTTAGCAATTGTATCATAATTTTGATAAATAAAGATAAATCTAAATATTTATATTAAATAAATATTAGTGCAATGGAATCAATTTTATTTATATCATTTATATAAATAAATCATAACATTGCTTAATGATTCTTAGCGGAAATTTCAAGAGTTTTTAGTTATAATCCGATATTTTTAAGCAGAATACTCAATTTGTGGGGGATAATTTCTTATGTTAGATTCTAAAAATCAAGTTGCTTTTATTTATCCTGGTCAAGGTTCTCAAGGGCTTGGTATGGGGAAGAGTTTTAGAGATAATTTTATTATAGCGAGAGAATTAATCCAAAGGGCTAGCGACTGTTTGCATATTGATATGGTTAACCTGTTAGACAATGATGAAGACAAACTCAACCAAACTCAATATACACAACCAGCAATATTTCTAGTGAGTGCTATGGCACATGAGATTCTAAAGCAAGAATATGGAATTATCCCTCATATTTGCTTTGGGCACTCATTGGGCGAAGTAAGTGCATATTGTTTAAATGGATCAACAAATTTTGATGATGCAATAACGCTTACTTATAAGAGAGGAGAACTTATGTTTGCTGCTTGCAATGGCTTATTAAAGACAAATTCTATAAATTCTGAAGCTAGCCTTGCAAAAGATGTTAGTGAAGATAGTAAAACAGAAGAAGTAGGAATGTTGGTTTGTTTGGGGCTTAAGTCTAAAGATATAGAATCTCTTTGTCAAAACTTACAGCAAAGAGGATTGCGCGTTTGGACTGCCAATTATAATTTAGAGACACAAACTGTATTAGCTGGCATAAAAGATGATTTACAAGTTGCTGCTGAGGAGTGCAAGCAAGCAGGTGCAAAGCGCGCTATGTTATTGAAGATGAATGTAGCTAGTCACTGTCCATTATTGCAAGATGCCGTTATTCCATTTAAAGAGCTGCTTGATGTGAGCTTGCAAAATTCTGAAGTACATGTCATTTCTAATTCTAATTTAGATCTATATTCTACCAAACAGCAGGCACTATATTTTCTTACAGAGCAATTAGTTAAACCTGTTTTATATTATAAATCTGTGTTAAAAGCAAAGGATATGGGCATTACACAATTTATTGAGCTTGGACATGGAAATGTGCTTGCTGGATTAAATAATAAAATTGCCGATATTCCTACATTAAGCATTAATGGGGTGGAATCCTTGCGCTCATTTAATAACTAATTAATGAGGATTTATGGTTAAGACAAGACAGAGGAGAATGACTGTTTTTGAGTTTCAAGATGGAACTACGCAAGAGATTGTGCGCTATATTAAGCACAATAAAGATCTCTTGAAAACCCATTGTCTAGCTTTCCACGTGGCACTTAGTAAGGAAGTGGAATCTCTGTTACAAGAATTGCAAATTAATTATTTTGTCATTAGAAATACAAATCATTTTAAGAATCCATCTGATTCAAAGAAGCCAGAAGCACTATTAGATTCGATTATATCAGGGACTAAGTCTTATAGCAATGAATCTAACTTATCGCACCAAACATCAAATGAAGCTCTGTGCTTTAATTCTAATTTAGAATCTAGAACAGATTCTATCAATAGCAATGCTATGAGTTTTGTTTGCACAGATGGCAGAAGTGTAGAATCTGCAGACATGGAAGTAAGAAGTTTAGATTCCAAAGCAAAATATAAAACTCCTAATAATTTAAGTCTTCTTCCATACAGGATTTTTAAACGTCCTATTCGTAGTGGAGAAGATCTCGTGTTGCATTCTCATAATATTTTTCTAAAAGGAATAAATTCTGGAGCTTCCATTAAAAGCTATGGTAATTTGGAAATATATGGAAAATGCGAGGGAAATTTAGAATGTTTAGGAGAATACATCATTATTAGGCAATTTACTATGGGCAGGATTAGTCTTGGTGGTGTAAATTTGGAAAGAAAAATGCTTGATGATTTAAAAGAGAGCAATGAAATAAGAATGATTTTCATAGAAAATGCTACAATACAAGTTATAGCACTTGCAGAATACACTTAAAGATAGCAAAGGATTAGAAATGAATCAGAGAACTATTGCAAGAAGAGTTGAGCTTGTTGGTATTGGACTTCATAAGGGTGTGCCAGTAAATATGATTTTAGAGCCTTTGCCCAGTAATAGCGGAATTGTTTTTTATCGTAGTGATGTTGGCATTAGTATTCCGCTTTGTGTGGAAAATGTCATTGACACCACAATGGCAACAGTAATAGGCAAGAATGGTGTCAAGGTTTCTACGATTGAGCATTTGCTTTCTAGTGTTTATGCGTATGGGATTGATAATTTGCGCATTGTTTTGGATAATGAAGAAGTGCCAATTATGGATGGTTCTAGTATTGGATTTTGCATGTTACTTGAAGAGGCTGGAATCAAGGAGTTAGATGAGCCAAAAAGAGTAATTGAAATTATCGAGAATGTTTCTATTCAAGATGGTGATAAGTTTGTTAGATTGGAACCAAGTGATAACCTTATATTTGATTTCGCCATCGACTTTTCGCATCAATCAATTAAAAAGCAGCACTATAGATTTACTTTTACTACTCAAGGCTACAAAGAAGAGATCGCTAGTGCTAGGACATTTGGTTTTTTGCATGAAGTGAATCAGTTAAGATCTATGGGATTGGGGCTTGGTGGGAGTCTTGATAATTGTATTGTGCTGGATAAAAACAAGATTTTAAATAAAGGTGGTCTTCGCTATAAGGAAGAATTTGTTAGACACAAGATTTTAGATGCTTTAGGAGATATGTGTTTGCTTGGTATGCACTTCATTGGAGGATATTTTTCTTTTGCTGGTAGCCATAAGTTAAACCATTTATTGACAAAGAAGCTATTAGAATCTCCAAACGCATATAGGTATGTAGACTTTAGTAAGGCTAGTAGTAAAGCACCAAGTTATGCCAAGTATGTAATGTAGATTTTTTTTATGTAGCATATGGACTGTGCTTAGGTTAGAAATTAGCTTTTGTTTTTTTAAATCTTATATTAAGCCTGTAGATTTGAATGATATTAACTTTCTTGTGTTTTGCATTATCAATTAAATTGTTGGTATCAGAAATAGTTTTTTAGAATCTATCATTTAAGATAAAATATATTTTAATTATCTCTACTTGACTTTATAAACTTTTTTATATATAATTCTGACTTCGATTTTTAGTTAGTTTTAATATTTGCTGCTGGTTTAGCTCAGTTGGTAGAGCAGCTGCCTTGTAAGCAGCAGGCCGGGGGTTCGAGTCCCTTAACCAGCTCCATTTTTTGTTTTTTCACTCAGATTTAAATCATTATTAATGATTTTTTTGAGATTAAGTTCAGTGTTTGACCAGCCTTTAGAGTATTTGGTGAGTTACTCAAGTGGCCAACGAGGGCAGACTGTAAATCTGCTGTCTACGACTTCCGTGGTTCGAATCCACGACTCACCACCACTTATAATGGCAATTTGGAGCAAGCGGGAATAGCTCAGTTGGCTAGAGCATCAGCCTTCCAAGCTGAGGGTCGCGGGTTCGAGCCCCGTTTCCCGCTCCATGTTTTTTTTGAAGTGAAGCAACTGGGAGCTGAATAAGTTTGAATTCTTCATGATTTATTCACCGTTATATATTGACAATTCCAGTTATTTGTGCCCATATAGCTCAGTGGCAGAGCACTTCCTTGGTAAGGAAGAGGTCGGCGGTTCAATCCCGCTTGTGGGCTCCAGTCTGTTTGTTAATGATTTTTTAAGATTTTTAGTTTGTTTAATTATTGAGTTATGTTAGGAGACGATTATGGCTAAAGAGAAATTTAATAGAAATAAGCCACATGTTAATGTGGGGACAATAGGTCATGTAGACCATGGAAAAACAACTTTGAGTGCTGCTATTTCAGCTGTTTTGGCTACAAAAGGGCTAGCAGAGCTTAAAGATTATGATAATATCGATAATGCGCCTGAAGAGAAAGAAAGAGGAATTACTATTGCTACTTCTCATATTGAGTATGAGACAGAGAATAGACACTATGCCCATGTTGATTGCCCGGGACATGCAGACTATGTTAAGAATATGATTACAGGTGCTGCTCAAATGGATGGTGCTATATTGGTTGTATCTGCTTCTGATGGACCTATGCCACAAACAAGAGAGCATATTCTTTTATCAAGACAAGTTGGTGTCCCTTATATTGTTGTTTTCTTGAATAAACAAGATATGCTAGATGATCCAGAATTGCTTGAGTTAGTTGAGATGGAAGTAAGAGATTTGCTAAATGAGTATGAATTCCCAGGTGATGATACGCCTATTGTTGGTGGTTCAGCGTTAAAAGCTTTAGAAGAAGCAAAAGCTGGTAATGTGGGTGAATGGGGGCAAAAAATATTAGATCTCATGGAGCAAGTAGATAATTATATTCCTACACCAAAAAGAGACGTTGAAAAAACATTCCTTATGCCAGTAGAAGATGTATTTTCTATTGCTGGGCGTGGAACTGTTGTTACGGGCAGAATTGAGAGAGGCATAGTAAAAGTTGGTGATGAGGTTGAAATTGTCGGTATTAGAGACACTCAAAAAACTACCGTAACAGGCGTAGAGATGTTTCGTAAGGAAATGGATCAAGGCGAAGCAGGAGATAATGTTGGCGTTCTTTTAAGAGGAACTAAAAAAGAAGAAGTCGAAAGAGGCATGGTTCTTTGTAAACCTGGTTCAATTACTCCTCATAAGAAATTTGAAGCTGAAATTTATGTTTTGAAAAAGGAAGAAGGCGGTAGACATACTCCATTTCATAATAATTACCGACCACAATTCTATGTAAGAACTACTGATGTTACAGGCACTATTTTATTGCCAGAAGGCACAGATTTAGTTATGCCCGGTGATAACCTTAAGATAACTGTTGAGTTGCTCAATCCTATTGCTTTGGAGCTTGGAACGAGATTTGCAATTCGTGAAGGTGGTAAGACGGTTGGTGCAGGCGCAGTAACCAATATTATTGAGTAGGTTATTTAAGGTCTTGATATGGCTAAGGCAAATATAGTAAAGATTGGACTTAAGTGTTCAGAATGCGGTGATATTAATTACAGCACTACAAAAAATGTAAAAACAAACACAGAAAAGCTGGAGCTTAAAAAGTTCTGCCCAAGACTAAATAAACATACTTTACATAAAGAGGTAAAGTTAAAGACTAGTTGATTTTGATATTATTAGTTGATGCTTGTTAGATCTTATGATTAATATTTATGAGATTTACGAGTATTACATATAGATAGGCCAGTAGCTCCAATGGTTAGAGCATCGGTCTCCAAAACCGGAAGTTGAGGGTTCGAGTCCTTCCTGGCCTGCCAAATAATTGTAAGTAATTAATGTTTAGGGTTAATTATTTTATTTTAGAATCTAAACATAGTGAAAGAATACGATTCTAAAGGTTTTTTGAATGAAATTAATGAAATATTATAGAGAAGCTAAAGATGAACTAGGAAAAGTTATATTTCCAATTAAGGAACAAATACGAAATGCATATATTTCAGTGATAATTGTTGTAACTGTAGTCGCTTTATTTTTGGCACTTGTTAATGTTATTTTAAGTTTTATAGTGGGAAATACAATATCTTAAAAATGGGGAACTCCAATGAATTTTGAGTGGTATGCAATACAGACCTATTCCGGAAGCGAGCAGTCAGTTAAAAAAGCTATTGAGAATCTTATTGAACAAAATAATGCAAAGCATCGATTGAAAGCCATTGTTGTTCCAACTGAAGATATTTTTGAAATTAAAGATAAAAAGAAGAAAACTGTTCAAAGAAGTATTTACCCCGGATATGTTTTTGTCCACATCAATTTAGACACAGAATTGTGGCATATGATTCAGTCTTTACCAAGAGTAGGGCGATTTATTGGTGAAAGTAAGAAACCCACACCACTGAATGATAATGACATTAATAATATTCTAGATAAAGTTCATAATAGACCAGCTCCTAGACCAAAAGTTTCTTTTGCTACTGGTGAGGTTATTAGGATTACAGAAGGACCTTTTGCTAATTTTACTGGTATTGTGGAGAGTTACGATATGCAAAATAAGAAACTAACATTAAACGTTTCTATATTTGGTAGAAATACTCCAATAGAAATTAATGATGCTCAAGTTGAGAAAGATTTTAGTTAAGGCTGTTGAGCTTACTTTATTGGATTATTAAATAAACGTTTAATTATTGATTTTTATCTAGAAGTGATATTTTAATTTAATTTTATTATAAGGATTAAGTATGGCAAAGAAAATTGTCGGAGAATTAAAATTGCAGATTCCAGCTGGTAAGGCAAACCCATCTCCTCCAGTAGGACCTGCTTTAGGACAAAGAGGCGTTAATATTATGGAGTTTTGTAAAGCCTTTAATGAGAAAACTAAGGATATGGGTTCTTTTAACATACCAGTTATTATTACTGTGTATCAAGATAAAAGTTTTACTTTTATTACGAAAAAGCCTCCTGTTACTGATTTGATTAAGGCTAGTGTGAATATATCAAAAGGCTCTGATAATCCTTTGAAAAATAAGGTTGCTAAGTTAACACAGTCTCAACTAGAGGAGATTGCTAAAACAAAGTTGGAAGACTTAAATACCTTTGATATCGAAGAAGCAAAGAGGATAGTTGCCGGAAGTGCTAGAAGCATGGGCGTTGAAATAGTAGATTAATTTTTGGAGACACCTGATGAAAAAAAATAAACTTTCAAAAAGATTACAAATTTTATCACAAAGAGTTGATTCTAATAAGATCTATGATATGCAAGCTGGTGTTAATACCGTGAAGTCCTTAGCTTCTGCGAAGTTTGATGAGACTGTTGAAGTAAGTTTAAAGTTAGGAGTAGACCCTCGTCACGCCGATCAGATGATTCGTGGAGCGGTGGTTTTACCACATGGCACAGGAAAGAAGGTGCGCGTTGCTGTATTTGCTAAAGATATAAAAGCAGATGAAGCGCGTGGAGCTGGAGCCGATGTCGTTGGCGATGAAGATTTAGTGGAGAGCATTAAGGGAGGTAATATAGATTTTGATATAGTTATTGCTACTCCAGATATGATGCCTCTTGTTGGTAAGGTGGGTAGGATATTAGGACCAAAAGGAATTATGCCAAATCCAAAAACAGGCACTGTTACATTAGATGTAGCAAAGGCTGTTAATAATGCAAAAAATGGGCAAGTGAATTTTCGTGTGGACAAAAAGGGCAATATACATAGTCCTATTGGTAAGGCAAGCTTTACAGAAGATAAGATTTTAGATAACCTTGTGCAGTTTATTAAAGTTATTAATAGATTAAAGCCAAGCACGGCTAAGGGCAGATATATCCGCTCTAGTAATCTCTCACTAACTATGAGTCCAGCAGTCAAGTTAGATTCTCAAGAGCTTATGGACATTAAGTAGTTTATCCATATACTGTATTTATAGTTTGTGTTGTATCTCATAGTGCTAACATAAGGATATGATGCTAGTAATATGCTTGTATGATTTTTTTGCTTTATCTTGGGACTGAAGACTACTGGGGCTTTAGCTTAAAATTTACCCCGTATAGGTTAGATGTCTGAAAGGAGGAAATATGACACGAGAAGACAAGAGAAAATTGGTTGTAAATTTGACCGAAAGCTTTAGGAATGCTAGTGCTATGATTATTTGCGATTATAAGGGCTTAAATGTCAAACACTTAGAGTCTCTTCGTAGGGATTCTAGGGCTGCGAATATTCAAGTTCAAGTTATAAAAAATAAACTTGCTAGTATTGCTTTAAGAGAAGCTGGTTATTTGCCATCAGAATTGAAAGATACAAATATATATATTTGGTCTAATGATCAAATATCTCTTTCTAAGATTGTTTATAAATTTCAAGATTCTCATAGTGATCACTTTAAAGTGAAGTTTGGTTATTTTGAAGGTGAAATAGTTGATTCAAAGCATATTGAAGCTATTTCTAAACTACCGAGCAAGGAAGAGTTAATTGGAATGTTGCTTTCAGTTTGGACTGCGCCAGCGCGCTATTTCGTTACAGGATTAGATAATTTAAAAAAACAAAAAGAAGAACAAGGAGCTTAGTGTGGCTATTTCAAAAGAAGAGGTATTAGAATATATTGGTAATTTATCAGTTTTGGAACTATCAGAGCTTGTAAAGGCTTTTGAGGAAAAATTTGGTGTTAGCGCAGTGCCAACTGTTGTTGCGGGTGCAGTAGCAGTTGGTGGAGCTGCTGCAGTTGAAGAGAAGACTGAATTTGATGTTGTACTTGTTGATGCTGGTGCGAATAAAATCGCTGTTATTAAGGCTGTTCGAGAGATTACTGGATTAGGCTTGAAAGAAGCAAAAGATGCGACAGAAAAAACACCAAATACACTTAAGGAATCGGTAAGCAAAGAAGATGCTGAAAACTTTAAAAAGAAGCTTGAAGATGCAGGCGCGAAGGTAGAAGTAAAGTAATTTTTAACCTTAGTAATAATTAACAGCATATAGCTTTGATGCTAAGCAATTTTGGATCTACTCATAATTGCTTAGCAAATGTTTTTTAGAGTATTCTATAAGCCGTATGTGGCATGTTAGGGCATGTAGAGTATTTTGGTTTTAATAATGAGTAAAAGGTTGTAGTTATGGGCAAAAGGTTAACAAACACCAGGTTGAGAGTTGATTTTTCTAGGAATAAAAAAGAGTTGGAAGTTCCTAATTTATTGATGTTGCAGAAAGCAAGCTATGATTCCTTTTTATATTCTTATGATGGTAGGGAAAGTGGAATAGAGAGAGTTCTAAAGTCCATATTTCCTATTCAGGATTCTGCTGGTAGAGTTACCTTAGAGTATGTTGGTTGTGAGTTTGGTAAACAAAAGTATACTATATTAGAGACAATGATAAGGGGACTTACATATTCTATTCCGCTCAAGGTTAAAGTCAGATTGATTCTATGGGATAAAGATGAAAGAGGCGAGCAAATAGGAGTAAAGGATATTAAAGAGCAGACTATATATGTCCGTGAGATTCCATTAATGACAGATAGAGTTTCTTTTATTATTAATGGAGTTGAACGTGTTGTTGTGAATCAATTACACAGAAGTCCGGGCGTAATATTTAAAGAGGAGGAATCAAATACCTCTGCTAATAAGCTCATTTATACAGGACAGATTATCCCAAATATGGGTGCTTGGCTTTATTTCGAATATGATTCAAAAGATATTATGTATGTGAGAATCAACAAACGAAGGAAGATCCCTGTTACAATTTTGTTTAGGGCTCTTGGTTATAGTAAGCAACAAATTATTCAGATGTTCTACTCCATTCTTAATATAAGCGTAAAGGATAATAGTTTTTTTGTTCCTTTTGATAACATTAACTTAGATGGAATCTTAGATTATGACCTTAAGAATAGCAAGGGGCAATTGATTCTTCCAAGCGGAAAAAAATTTAGTGCTAAACGCAAGAAAGATTTGCAGGAGAAAGGTATCAAATACGATAAGGTAGAGTATAACATACAAAACCTCATGATGTCTTATCTTGCAGAACCTTTGTATCATCCAGATAGCGGAGAGGTTATCCTTGATTCTTTATCGGTGTTAAATGAAGCAAATCTAAAGAAAATTTCTGATTTAAATATAAAAGAATTTAAAGTCATTAATGATACTGCGCCTGGATATGATAACTCAATTATTAACTCTTTCCTTGCTGATGCAGAGAATCTTAAGGCAATTAGGCAAACCGAAAAGATTGATAGTGAGACTGATTTGGCTGCTATTAGAATTTATAAAGTAATGCGGCCTGCTGAACCAGTAACAAAAGAGGTTGCAAAAAAGTTTATTGAGCAATTATTCTTTGATCCATCTCGTTATGACTTGACTGGTGTTGGTAGAATGAAGATGAATCATAAGTTAAATCTTAGCATTCCTGATTATGTTACAGTGCTCACATATAATGATATTATTGAGACTGTTAGGTATCTCATGTTTGTTCGTAACGGTAAGGGTAGAATTGATGATAGGGATCACTTGGGCAATAGAAGAATCCGTGCTATTGGAGAGTTACTAGCAAATGAACTACATACCGGACTCGTTAAAATGCAAAAGTCTATTAAAGATAAGCTAACTCAGCAGACTTCATTTGATAATGTAATGCCACATGATCTTATTAGTTCCAAGATGATTACTAGCACTATAATGGAATTTTTTGCCAGCGGTCAGCTGTCTCAATTTATGGACCAAACTAATCCATTGTCAGAGATTACCCATAAGAGAAGATTGTCTGCCCTAGGTGAAGGCGGTTTGGTAAAAGAGAGAGTTGGATTTGAAGCAAGAGATGTTCATCCAACCCATTATGGTAGGATATGTCCCATTGAGACTCCTGAAGGACAAAATATCGGATTGATTAACACACTATCCACATATACAAGGGTAAATGATTTAGGCTTTATCGAGTCTCCTTATAAAAAAGTTGTAGATGGTAAGGTAACTGATGATATTGTATATCTTACAGCTATACAAGAAGATGGTAAGATTATCGCGCCTGCTAGCACGCAGATAGATTCCAAGGGCAAAATATCTGGTGGATTAATAGAGACTCGCTGTGGTGGTGAGATTTCATTGCGTAAAGCTGAAGAGGTGGAACTTATTGATCTAAGTCCTAGAATGCTTGTTGGTGTAGCAGCTTCTCTTATTCCATTCTTGGAACATGACGATGCGAACCGTGCTCTTATGGGTTCTAACATGCAGAGGCAAGCAGTTCCATTATTAAAGCCAGATGCGCCAATTGTTGGTACGGGAATTGAGGGGGTAATCGCTAGAGATTCGTGGGAGGCTATAAAAGCAAAGCAGTCTGGAGTGATAGAAAAGGTAGATGGAAAGAATATTTATATACTAGGTGAGAATGAGAATGGAGCGTATATAGACGGTTATTCAATGCAAAAAAATATGCGCACTAATCAGAACACCAGTTTTACTCAACGACCAATTGTTAAGATAGGCGACAGAGTGGAATCAGGTCAGATTATTGCTGATGGTCCTAGTATGGATAACGGTGAGCTTGCCTTAGGAAAAAACATTCGTGTAGCATTTATGCCATGGAATGGATATAATTTTGAAGATGCTATTGTAGTTAGTGAGAGGCTTATTAAAGACGATGCCTTTACTTCTATTCATATCTATGAGAAAGAGATTGAAGCTAGAGAGCTTAAACATGGCGTGGAAGAAATCACCATAGATATTCCAAATACGCGTGAAGAGGATATACTTCATCTTGATGAGAGCGGAATCGTCAAGATTGGAACATATGTAACAGGCGGTATGATTCTAGTTGGCAAAGTAACTCCAAAAGGAGATGTTAAACCAACTCCAGAAGAGAGGTTATTGAGAGCTATTTTTGGTGAGAAAGCTGGGCATGTTGTAAACAAGTCTCTGTATTGTCCACAAAGTATGGAAGGTTATGTTGTTGATGTTAAGATATTCACGAAGAAAGGATATGAAAAAGATGCTCGCGCAAGGAGGGCATATGAAGAAGAGAAGTCTAATCTTGATATAGAGCATCATGAGCAACTTACTATGCTTAATAGGGAAGAAATGCTTAGAATCTCTTTTATGTTATCTAAGGAGCAACTAAGCTCGGAAGCAAAGATTAACGATAAACAATTTAAAAAGGGTGATGTGATTCCAAAAGAGGAATTGGAAGACATTAATCGGTTTGCGCTTAATTCTCTTATCAAGAACTATTCAAAGGAGATTCAAGACAAGTATGAGCAAATTAAGAATAATTTCCTAGAACAAAAAAGAGTGTTAGGAGTAGAGCATGAAGAAAAATTGTCTATTCTAGAGAAAGATGATATTCTTCCAAATGGAGTAGTAAGGCTTGTTAAGATTTATATAGCCACAAAACGTAAATTAAAAGTTGGCGACAAGATGGCAGGTAGGCATGGCAATAAGGGTATAGTAAGCAATATAGTTCCAGCTGTTGATATGCCATATACAGAAGATGGCGAACCGGTTGATATTGTTCTAAATCCACTTGGTGTGCCAAGTCGTATGAACATAGGTCAGATTCTAGAAGTGCATTTAGGGCTTGTTGGAAAGCGTTTGGGAGAGCAAATTGAGCAGCAATTAGAAGATTCTAAATATAAATTTAGCCAAGAGCTTAAAACTAAGCTTATAGAGATTGCAAAGCTAGTCAATGAGAATCAGGAGATAATCGATGTTTTAAATAATGCAAGTGAAGAAGAGATTTTAAATTATGCCAAGGATTGGAGCAATGGTGTGAAATTTGCCATACCAGTGTTTGAGGGAATATCTCAAGACAAATTCAACAAGCTTTTTGAAATGGCAAAAATTGATATTGACGGTAAAACAACACTTTACGATGGTAAGACTGGCGAAAAAATTAAAGAGCGTGTGAATGTTGGCTATATGTATATGCTAAAACTTCACCACTTGGTCGATGAAAAAGTCCATGCAAGAAGCACAGGACCATACTCACTTGTAACACAACAGCCAGTTGGAGGAAAGGCACTATTTGGTGGTCAAAGATTTGGTGAAATGGAAGTTTGGGCATTAGAAGCTTATGGTGCTGCACATACTTTAAAAGAGATGCTTACTATAAAGTCGGATGATGTAAATGGCAGAAAAGAAGCCTATGAGGCAATTACTAAGGGATTTCCCGTTGGAGATTCTGCAATTCCAGAGACTTTTTATGTTCTTACTAAAGAATTACAATCATTAGCCCTTGATGTTAATGTATATGGCGACAAAGTTGATGAGTTTGGACTTATTAAGCCCCTAGTTGTTGGAGAAGATGAGAAAGATAGACCAAGGGATTTTAGTGCATTTCAACTTGTTTTAGCTAGTCCAGATAAGATTCGCTCATGGAGCAGAGGTGAAGTTAAGAAGCCAGAGACAATTAATTACAGAACTCTTAAGCCAGAGCGCGATGGGCTTTTTTGTACAAAGATATTTGGACCTGTGCGAGATTATGAATGTCAGTGCGGTAAGTATAAAAAAGGGCGTTATAAAGATATAGTATGTGAAAAATGTGGCGTGGAAGTAACTACTGCAAAAGTTAGACGTTCTCGTATGGGACATATTGAGCTTGTAACACCTGTTGCACATACTTGGTATGTAAATTCATTGCCTAGCAGGATAGGGACTTTACTGGGTGTGAAGATGAAAGATTTAGAACGTGTTTTGTATTATGAGGCTTATATTGTAAAAAATGCTGGTGATGCATTTTATGATAATGAAGCTACAAAGAGAGTTATGAAATATGATGTTCTAAATGAGGAGCAATTTAAGAATATTAATAGTTGCTTTGAGCATACTGGCTTTGAAGCACAAATGGGTGGTGCTGCCGTTAAGGAGTTATTAGAGGAGCTTGATTTAGTTGTGTTGTTGCAATCTTTAAAATCAGATATTGCATCTACTAGCTCCGAAGCAAAGAAGAAATCATTTGTTAAGAGATTAAAGGTTGTTGAGAGCTTCCTTAATTCAGGAAATCGACCTGAGTGGATGATGCTCACTGTTTTACCTGTATTACCTCCTGATTTGCGACCTCTTGTAGCACTTGATGGCGGCAAGTTTGCTGTAAGTGATGTAAATGATTTGTATCGAAGAGTTATTAATAGGAATCAAAGATTAAAGAGATTAATGGAGCTTGATGCGCCAGAAATAATTGTTCGTAATGAAAAAAGAATGCTGCAAGAAGCTGTTGATGCATTATTTGATAATGGAAGAAATTCTAATGCAGTTAAAGGTGCAAATAAGAGACCACTTAAGTCTTTATCAGAAATTATTAAAGGGAAACAAGGCAGATTTAGACAGAATCTACTTGGTAAGCGTGTAGATTTTTCTGGGAGAAGCGTTATTGTTGTAGGTCCAAATCTAAGAATGGATCAGTGTGGGCTACCGAAAAATATGGCTATTGAGCTTTTTAAGCCACATTTGCTAGCAAAGCTTGAAGAGAAAGGTTATGCAAAGCATATTAAGCAAGCCAAGAAAATGATAGATCAAAAATCAAGCGAAGTTTGGGAGTGTTTGCAAGAAGTAATTGATGGTTATCCTGTTATGCTTAACCGTGCTCCAACACTTCATAAGCAGTCAATTCAGGCTTTTCACCCTAAGTTAATTGATGGTAAGGCTATACAGTTACATCCGCTTGTGTGTTCTGCTTTCAATGCTGATTTTGATGGCGACCAGATGGCAGTTCATGTTCCTTTAACTAAAGAAGCTATAGCAGAATGTAAAATTTTAATGTTAAGCTCTATGAATATATTATTGCCAGCAAGTGGTAAGCCAGTAGTAGTGCCAAGTCAAGATATGGTTTTAGGTTTATATTATTTGAGTCTTGAGAAGCCAGATTCCAAAGGTGAACATAAATTTTTCTCTAATTTTAATGAGATAGCTATAGCACTTGAGTTTGGTGAATTGGATATAAATAGCAGCATTAGGGTTGTGATTGATGGGCATGTTGTAATCACTACTGCAGGTAGAATGGTGGTGAAATCCATATTGCCAGATTTTGTTTTGCCACATTTGTGGAATCGAGTATTGAAAAAGAAGGATATTTCAAATCTTATTGATTGTGTTTATAAAGAGGGCGGTGTAGGTTTAACTGCTACCTTCCTTGATAATCTTAAAGATTTAGGTTTTAAATATGCAACAAAAGCAGGAATTTCTATTTCTGCTGCTGATATTATCATTCCAGAATCTAAGCAAAAAATGATAGAGGATTCTAAGGAAAAGGTAAGGCAGATTCAAGCCCAAGCTGACCAGGGTATTCTAACTGTTCAAGAGAGATATAATAAGATAATTGATATTTGGACAGAGACTAATGACAAGATGGCACGAGAAATGATGAAGATCATAGAGCAAGATAAAGGCGGCTTTAACCCAATTTATATGATGGCAGATTCTGGAGCTAGAGGTAGTGCTACACAGATTAGACAATTATCAGCTATGAGGGGTCTAATGGCAAAGCCTGACGGAAGTATTATCGAGACACCTATTATCTCAAATTTTAAAGAGGGGTTGAATGTTCTTGAATATTTTACTTCAACTCATGGTGCAAGAAAAGGTTTAGCAGATACTGCTCTAAAGACAGCTAATGCTGGTTATTTGACAAGAAAACTTATTGATGTTAGTCAAAATGTGAAGATAACAATGGAAGATTGTGGCACCCATGAAGGTGTAGAGATTGCTGATATTGCAGTTGGTAATGAGATGATAGAGCCACTGCAAGAGAGGATTATTGGTCGTGTGGCTGCTACTGAGGTTTATGATCCAATCACTAGAGAGGTTTTAGTTCAAGAGGGAACGTTAATTAACGAGGAGATTGCCGAGCAAGTAAAAAACTCTAGCGTGCGTTCTGTAAATATACGCACATCTACGACATGCAAGGCACCAAGAGGGATTTGTGCAAAATGCTATGGATTAAACCTTGGCGAGGGTAAAATGAGCGTATCTGGTGATGCGGTAGGTATCATAGCTGCACAATCAATTGGTGAGCCAGGAACGCAGCTTACATTAAGGACATTCCATGTTGGCGGGACGGCTAGTAGGAGTCAAGAAGAGAGTCAAGTTATAGCAGAGAAAGAAGGTTTTATTCGTTATTATAATATAGAAACTTATATTAATAGAGAAGGAAAAACAATAATCTCTAATAGAAGAAATGCTTGTATATTGCTTGTTGAACCAAAAATTAAAGCACCATTTTGTGGAACATTGCAAGTAGATAGCGTACACGATAGGGTTATTTTGATTCTCAAAGGCGAAAATGAAGAGAAAAAATATGAGCTTAATAAAAGTGATATTGCTACTCCTAGAGAGTTAGCAGGCGTTATTGGTAAGATTGAGGGTAAGGTTTATATTCCACATAGTTCTGGATATGTTGTGAAAGAGGGTGGTAGCATTGCAGATATTATCAAAGAAGGATGGAATATTCCAAATAGAATTCCACATGCAAGTCAATTGCATATCAGCGATAATGAGCCTGTGCCACAAGATATTTATGCTAAGGCTGATGGTATTGTGAAATATTATAAATTACAATCTGACCAGTTAGAACGTTTTAAGAATGTTACAGATGGTATGGTAGTAAATGAAAAGGGACTTTTTGCGGTGATTGCAGATTCTAATGATAGGGAAGCTTATAGACATTATATTGCTAGAGGTTCAAAGATTGAGGTAAAAGACAATGAAAATGTTAATAAGACAACTAAACTAGCTAGTAAAAACAGTGAAAAAGATTGTCTTATAGCTTCATGGGATGCTTATAGCACATTAATAATTTCTGATATTTCTGGTGTATCTAGATATGTTGATATTGTGCCGGGGACGACAGTTATTGAAAAAGAAGATGAGAAGACTCACATTAAGTCTTTAACAGTTCAAGAGTATATTCCACAAGGCTACAAACCAGCAATCATAATTCAAGATTCTAATGGCAATGAAAAGAGCTATAACCTAGAGCCAAAGAGCGTTATTTTGATTGATGACGGCAAAGACGTGCAAACAGCAGATTTATTAGCAAAAGTTCCAAAGGCTACCATTAAATCTAAGGATATTACTGGTGGTCTTCCTCGTGTGTCAGAATTATTTGAAGCCAGAAAACCAAAAGATATTGCAGTATTGGCTGAAATTGATGGCTATGTTAGCTTTGGTAAGGTGGTGCGTGGAAAGGAGAGGATAATCATTACTTCAGATGATGGCAGAAAAGCAGAATATCTAGTTGATAAATCGAAACAGATCCTAGTTCGTGAAGGTGAGTTCGTGCATGCTGGAGAGATGTTAAGCGATGGAGTTATGAGCAGTCATGATATTTTACGAATTAACGGAGAGAAGGAGTTGCACAAGTATATAGTCAGCGAAGTGCAACAAGTCTATCGTAGGCAAGGCGTTAGTATTGCCGATAAGCATATAGAGATTATAGTATCACAGATGTTACGACAGGTTAGAATTCTAGATAGTGGCGATACCAAGTTCATAGAAGGAGACTTGGTAAGTAAGAGATACTTCAGAGAAGAGAACGAGAAAATACTGCAGCAAGGTGGTAATCCAGCTATTGCAGAGCCAGTTTTGCTAGGAATTACTAGGGCTGCAATTAGTAGCGATTCTATTATCTCTGCCGCATCTTTTCAGGAAACTACAAAGGTTTTGACAGAAGCTAGTATTGCGGCTAAGAAAGATTTTCTAGAAGATCTAAAAGAGAATGTTGTTTTAGGTCGCATGATACCAGTTGGGACTGGGTTGTATAAGGATAAAAGTGTATTAATTAAGCATAGTAAAGAAAATTTATAATGTATTTTTACACTTTAGTTATAATGGCAAGATTATTTTCTAAAATTTAAGATTAAAGGATGTGTGTGCCAACGATTAATCAGTTGATTCGCCAAGAAAGAAAGAAAGTTGTTAAGAAAACTAAATCGCCAGCGTTAGTTGAATGTCCTCAGAGAAGAGGAGTTTGCACAAGAGTTTATACTACAACTCCAAAGAAACCAAATTCAGCTATTAGAAAAGTGGCTAAGGTGCGCTTGACTAGTAAATTTGAAGTCATTAGCTATATACCGGGTATTGGGCATAATTTGCAGGAGCATTCTATTGTTCTAGTTCGCGGTGGACGTGTTAAGGACTTGCCAGGTGTGAAATACCATATAGTCCGAGGAGCGTTGGATACGGCTGGTGTTAGCAAACGTTCAGTTTCACGTAGTAAGTATGGTGCCAAAAGAGCTAAGGATGCAAAAAAATAATTTACACACATAGAATAGGAGTAGCAATTCAATGAGAAGAAGAAGAGCCCCAGTTAGAGAGGTTTTGGGTGATCCAATTTACAATAATAAGGTCGTAACTAAATTTATAAATAAAATGATGTATGATGGTAAGAGAAGTGTAGCCGAAAAGATTATATATGCCACTTTTAATAGAATTGAAGAAAAAAATGGTGAAAAAGGTATAGAAGTTTTTGAAAAAGCACTCTCTAATATTCGTCCATTGGTAGAGGTTAGAAGCAGAAGAGTTGGTGGTGCTACATATCAAGTTCCAGTAGAGGTTAGACCAGAAAGGCAACAAAGTCTTTCTATTAGATGGTTGCTTGAAGCTACACGTAAGAGAAATGAGCGGACAATGGTAGAGCGATTAGCAAATGAGCTTATAGATGCAGCTAATGATAAGGGAGCTGCTTTCAAGAAAAAAGAAGATGTTCATAAGATGGCAGAGGCTAACAAAGCTTTTGCGCATTACCGTTGGTAATTGAGGTGTGATAATGGCTAGAAAAACTCCACTAAGTCGAATAAGAAATATTGGTATTGCCGCCCATATTGATGCAGGTAAAACGACTACTTCAGAGAGGATTCTATTTTATACAGGTGTTAGTCATAAGATTGGTGAGGTTCATGATGGTGCGGCTACTATGGACTGGATGGAACAAGAAAAGGAGAGAGGCATTACTATTACCTCAGCTGCTACTACTTGTTTTTGGAAGAATTACCAAATTAATTTGATTGACACTCCAGGACACGTAGACTTTACTATAGAGGTTGAACGTTCCATGCGTGTTTTGGATGGTGCAGTTGCTGTGTTTTGCTCTGTTGGTGGTGTGCAGCCTCAAAGTGAAACTGTTTGGAGGCAAGCTAATAAATACGGTGTTCCTCGTATGGTTTTTGTGAATAAAATGGACAGAATTGGTGCTAATTTTTATAATGTAGAATCCCAAATTAAAGAAAGATTAAAGGCAAATCCTGTTCCTATTTGTATTCCTATTGGCTCAGAAGATTCATTTAGAGGCATTATTGATTTGGTGCAGATGAAAGCAGTGGTTTGGAATGATGAATCAATGGGAGCTAAATACGACATTGAAGATATTCCAGCTGATTTAGTTGATAAGGCTAACGAATATCGTGATAAACTTTTGGAATCTGCGGCTGAGCAAGATGAGTCTTTGATGGAAAAGTATCTTGGCGGAGAAGAATTGAGCGTAGAAGATATTAAACTTGGTATTAAACTTGGTTGTCACAATATGAGTTTGATTCCTATGCTTTGTGGTTCTAGCTTTAAAAATAAGGGTGTTCAAACTTTGCTTGATGCTGTGGTAGATTATTTACCTGCTCCAACTGAAGTTAGTGAGATAAAAGGTATTGATCCTAAAACTGATTCTGAAATTCAAGTAGAATCTACAGATGATGGTGAGTTTGCTGGGCTTGCATTTAAGATTATGACAGATCCTTTTGTAGGTCAGCTTACTTTTGTTCGTGTTTATCGCGGTAAGTTGGAATCTGGTAGTTATGTATATAATTCCACTAAAGGTAAAAAAGAGAGAGTAGGACGACTTCTTAAAATGCACTCTAATAAGCGTGAAGATATTAAGGAAGTTTATGCAGGTGAAATATGCGCTTTTGTTGGATTAAAGGAGACTTTGACAGGAGATACGCTTTGCGATGAAAAAAATGCTGTTATATTAGAGCGTATGGAGTTTCCAGAGCCCGTTATACATATTGCTGTTGAGCCAAAGACAAAAGCAGATCAAGAAAAAATGGCAGTAGCACTTGGCAAGCTAGCAGAGGAAGACCCTAGCTTTAGAGTAAGTACTCATGAGGAAACTGGCCAAACTCTTATAGGTGGTATGGGCGAACTACATCTTGAAATTATTGTGGACAGGCTAAAAAGAGAGTTTAGAGTGGAGGCTGAAGTCGGTCAACCACAAGTTGCATTTCGTGAGACTGTTAGAAGTAGCGTAACGCAAGAGTGCAAGTATGCAAAACAATCTGGTGGGCGAGGACAGTATGGGCATGTCCATATTAGACTTGAACCAAAAGAGGCTGGGACTGGTTATGAGTTTATTAATGAGATTACTGGCGGGGTTATTCCAAAAGAATATATACCAGCTGTTGATAAAGGAATACAAGAAGCAATGCAAAGTGGTGTGCTTGCTGGGTATCCTGTTGTGGATTGTAAAGTAACGCTTTATGATGGTAGTTTCCATGAAGTTGATTCTAGTGAAATGGCATTTAAGATAGCTGGTTCTATGGCATTTAAAGATGCTTGTCGTAAGGCAAATGCTGTTCTTTTAGAGCCTATGATGAAAGTAGAAGTAGAAGTTCCAGAGGAATATATGGGTGATGTTATTGGTGATTTGAATCGTAGAAGAGGACAAATTAATTCAATGGACGATAGAATGGGCTTAAAGATAGTAAATGCTTTTGTCCCCTTGGCTGAAATGTTTGGATACTCTACTGATTTACGTTCCGCTACTCAGGGTCGTGGGACATATAGCATGGAGTTTGATCATTATGGAGAAGTTCCAAATAATATTGCAAAAGAAATCATAGAGAAAAGGCGAGTGTAATAACTCAAGCTTATTTTAGGTGGCGATTGTTTATACAAATGTATTTTACATTCAGCATTATTTAAATTAATTTAAAACTTTGATAATCTATATTAGATGCAGAATTATAAACCTCTTAATATAATCGACAATAGGGCAATTTATTCTGATTGTGGTGGTTAATTATGAAGTTTAATAAGGCAATTTTCTTTGATAGAGATGGTGTAATTAATGATGACCTAGGCTATGTTCACAAGATTGATGATTTCAGATTCTATGAGGATTTCTTTTCTTGTGCAGAACAATTTAAAAAGCATGGATATAAGTTAATTGTTGTTACAAATCAGTCTGGTATACAACGTGGTTTATATACAATCAAGGATTTTTTGATTCTAAGTTGTTATATGCAAGGATGTATTTATGATCGACTAGGATTTTATCTTGACAGGATTTATTTTTGTCCACTACTTCAAGATTCTATTAGGAGAAAACCATCTCCTGGTATGCTGTTAGCAGCAAAAGAAACTTTCGCTTTGGATATGAGTAAATGCCTTATAGTTGGTGACAATATAAGTGATGTAGAGGCTGGTTATAATGCTGGATTATCGAATCTTTTTTTACTGCAGAGGAAACCTGATGATTTTAGTGATATGAGAGATTTAAATAGTAAATATCATTATCATAAAATAAGAGATTTAAGCCAAATTTCTGCTATTTTGCAAGATAACTCACTTTCTTAAATATATACAATAACCATTTTTTATTATATTTTTTGTATATTATGTTTTCCTTTTATAAAGGACAAAAATCGCAACATCTGTATACCTTAATATTGACTTTATATTCCTATTTTGTTAGGATTCTAACTTAGTTTTTATGAATAATATAATTTGAATTTTTGACTACATGTTATATACATTGAAGGAAAGTTATGCAAAAAATTAGGCTAAGATTAAAGGCTTATGACCATAGGGTGCTTGATCGCTCAGTATTTGCTATTGTGAGTGCTGTAAAACGAACTGGTTCTGAAATTATAGGACCAATTCCTCTCCCAACTCGCAAAAAAAGATATACTGTGTTGCGTTCTCCACATATTAATAAAGATTCTAGAGAGCAATTTGAGATAAGAATACATAGCAGAATGATAGATATTATGTCCGCTACAGGAGATACAGTTGATAGCCTTATGAAGCTTGATTTGGCTCCAGAAGTTCATGTAGAAGTTATGTCAATGGATAAGTAGCGAAAATACAAGCACCTAATTGCGTTAATTGTAAGTTTAAGAATTATTTGTTTTTAATTTATTTTGAAAAGGGTAAGTAAATATGGAATTTATAGTCCAAAAAATTGGAATGAGCAGAACTGTTACAATACCTAGTTATTCGGTTACTCTTTTAAAGGTTCTCTCTGCAAAAGTATGTAAAATTAAAGATGGGACAGCATTGGTTGCTTATTCAAAAGGAAAAAGCTTTAATAAGAGTATTGCCGGTAATCAAAAAAAATATAATCTTAGCAAAGAGTATAATCATTTTGCTACGCTTAAAATTAATCAGGATATAGAAGGAGATATTGATACATCTTCTTTAAATGAGGGAGTGAGGCTAAAAGTTACTTTTAAGACAAAAGGAAGAGGCTTTAGTGGTGCTATGAAGAGATGGAACTTTCAAGGTGGTCCAAGCTCTCATGGAAGTAGATTCCACAGAAGGCTAGGTTCTATTGGCAATAGAGAGTGGCCAGGTAGAGTTCAACCAGGTAAAAAGATGGCTGGCCATTATGGGAATGAGAAAGTAAGTGTTCAAAGTGATGTTGTGTCATTTGATAAACAGAATAATATTCTTGTATTAAAAGGCTCTGTGTCTGGATTTAACGGCTCTTACGGAAGAATTATTATCTTAGATAGAAGGGAGAGAAAATGAGTCAGGCAATTTTATTAAATGATGGGTTGACGCAAAGTGGCGTGTCTGAATTGCCAGAACGTTATAATGGAATCAAGGAACATAACCTATATCTATACGTAAAATCTTATCTTGCTAGTGTTAGATCCAATAATGCTCAAGCTAAGAATCGCAGTATGGTTAGTGGCGGTGGCAAAAAGCCTTGGGCGCAAAAAGGTGGAGGTAGAGCTAGAGCTGGGAGTATTACATCACCGGTTTTTGTTGGTGGTGGTGTTAGTCATGGTCCAAACAATACTAAGAATTACTTTATTAAGATAAATAAGAAACAAAAAAAGCTCGCTTTAGAATTTGCACTTAAACAAAAGGCAGATTCTAATTCTTTGTTTGTTGTTGATTCCATAAGTGTTCCAAGCGGCAAGACTAGAGAAGCTTATGCAAAGTTTAAAGCCTTTAATAAAAAGAATATGCTATTTGTTGCACAAAAAAGTGATGAAAGAACATTCCTTGCATTTCGAAATATACAAGAATGCTATTTGATTGATGCAGACGAGTTGAATGCCTATCTTATAGCTGCATTTAGGAGCGTTATGATAGAGAAAGCTGTTTTTGACGAGATTATAAAAAGAGGTTGAGATGGCAGATATAACAGACATTAAAACGATTTTATACACGGAAAAATCTTTAGAATTAAAAGAAAGCGGTGTGCTTGTTGTCCAAACTTCTACACGAATGACGAAGAATAAATTAAAAGAAATATTTAAAAGTTATTTTGGTTTTACTCCAATTAGAGTAAATTCGTTGCGTCAAGATGGTAAGACAAAACGTTTTAAAGGTAGGTTGGGTCAGAGATCAGACTTTAAGAAATTTTATGTCAAGATTCCAGAGGGTGCGGATATTAATTCGCTCTCTGTATAGTTATTAGGAGATTATGATGGCAATTAAAACCTATAAACCTTATACCCCTAGTAGAAGATTCATGTCTAATCTTAGTTCTACGGATATTACATCAAAGCCTTCTGTACGAGGATTGCTTACGAAGATACCTATTAGTGCAGGTAGGAATAATACTGGTCGAATTACTAGCAGACATAAATCAGGTGGTGCTAAGAAGCTATATAGAATCATCGATTTTAAACGTAATAAGTTTAATGTTGAAGGTAGAGTTAGTGCTATTGAGTATGATCCATATAGAAATTGTCGTATCGCGCTAATTAATTATAAAGATGGTGAGAAGAGATATATTATCCAGCCAAATGGATTGCGTATTGGTAGTTTGGTGCTTGCTGCTGATTCTGGGCTTGACATAAAGGTTGGTTTTGCTATGAAGCTAAAAAGCATTCCTATTGGAACTATTGTTCATAATGTCGAATTGAATCCTGGTGCAGGTGGTGCTATTGCTAGAAGTGCCGGTTCTTATGCTCAAGTTATGGGTAGAGAAGGCAAATATACCATATTGCGTATGCCTAGTGGCGAAATGCGTTATATTTTAGAAGAATGTATGGCTACTGTTGGAGTTGTTGGTAATGAAGATTTTATTAATATATCTATAGGTAAGGCTGGTCGAAATAGGCATAGGGGTATTCGTCCACAAACTAGAGGTAGTGCCATGAATCCAGTTGATCATCCACATGGGGGTGGTGAAGGAAAAACCGGCTCAAGCGGGCACCCTGTTTCTCCTTGGGGTATGCCTACAAAGGGCTATAAGACTAGAAGTAAAAAGGCAAGTGATAGATTAATCATTTCAAGAAAAAAGAAATAAGGGATATTTGATGGCAAGATCGATAAAGAAAGGTCCATTTATAGATGGTCATCTTGAAAAGAAAGTTTTGAAGGCTAAAAAAGCAAAAGATAATAAGCCTATTAAAACATGGTCAAGAAGAAGTACAATCCTTCCTGAGATGATAGGACTGACTTTTAATGTTCATAATGGCAGGCTATTTGTGCCTGTGTATATAACTGAAAATCATGTTGGTTACAAACTTGGTGAGTTTGCTCCTACAAGGACATTTAAGGGGCATAAGGGCAGTGTTCAGAAAAAGATTGGTAAATAATTTATAATATGCGAAGAGGATTGTATGAGCAATAAAAGCGAAACACGAGGTAGCAGAGCAGTTTTAAAATATGCAAGGCTCTCTCCCACAAAAGCAAGATTGGTTGCAAAGCAAATACAGGGGTTAAACGCAGAAGTGGCGTTAGCTATGCTGGAGTTTACCCCCAATAAGGCTGCTAAAGCTATTTATAAAACGGTGGCATCAGCTATAGCAAATGGCGGATATGATGCTTCGAATGTTGAAGTTACTTCTTGTCGTATTGATAGGGGTCCAGTGTTGAGACGTTTTATGCCTAGAGCTAGAGGTAGGGCTACTCCAATTCGTAAACCTATGTCACATATTTTTGTAGAGGTAAGTGAAATAGATCGTAGTTCTAAGTAAATAGTCAAGAAATTTAAAATATGATGAGGTTATAGATGGGTCAAAAAGTTAATCCGATAGGACTAAGATTAGGAATCAATAGGAATTGGACTTCTAGATGGTTTCCAGATTCTAAGAGTACATCAGAGAGAATAGGTGAAGATTATATTATTCGTAAGTTCTTGAAAAAAGAGCTTTATTATGCTAGTATTAGTGAGATTATAATAGAAAGAATGGCATCAAAACTTCGTGTAAATATTGTAGCTGCTAAACCGGGTTTAATTATTGGTAAAAAAGGTGCAGATATTGAGAAAGTAAAGGAGACCTTGAAAAAGCTCGTCAAGACCGATATTTCTATTAATATTAAGGAAGTTAAAAAATCACAAGCCAATGCTCAATTGGCTTCAGAAAATATAGCTATGCAACTAGAAAGAAGAGTTGCATTTAGAAGGGCTATGAAAAGGGTTATGCAGCAGGCTATGAAAGCTGGTGCCAAGGGAATCAAGGTAAAGGTTTCGGGTCGCCTAGCCGGTGCGGAGATGGCTCGTACAGAATGGTATATGGAAGGTAGAGTTCCATTGCATACATTACGTGCGAAAATTGATTATGGTTTTGCAGAAGCTTCTACAACCTATGGAATTATAGGTGTTAAAGTTTGGGTTTTTAAGGGCGAGATATTACAAAAGGGAATACAGTCAGAGAGAGAGGATTCTCGTCCAAGAAATAAGAGGAGGTAGTCATGTTGTTACCAAAGAGAACAAAATACAGAAAGCAAATGAAAGGCAGAAATAGGGGAAAATCCTTTCGAGGCAATAGCCTTGCATTTGGAGATATTGCTATAAAAGCTATAGAGCATGGTAGGATAGACTCTAGGCAGATAGAGTCTGCTAGGATTGCTATGACTAGGCATGTTAAAAGGGCTGGTAAAGTATGGATACGAGTTTTTCCTGACAAGCCGCTTACTGCTAAGCCTCTTGAAGTTAGAATGGGTAAAGGCAAGGGCAGTGTTGATAAATGGGTTATGAATATTAAGCCCGGTAGAATTATATATGAGATGACCGGAATTGATGAGGCTACTGCTAGAGATGCTTTGGCTTTGGCTCAAAGTAAATTGCCTTTTAGGACGAAAATTATTACAAGTGAGAGCGAAAATGAAATATACTGAGTTGCAAGATAAGAGCTTAATAGAATTACAACAGCTACTTAAAGATAAGAAGGCAGAGTTATTTGCATTGAGGATTCAGCTTAAGACTATGCAGCTTACTAAGACTAGCCAAATATCTTCTATTCGAAAAGATATAGCCAGGATTTCTACTGCTATTTCACAGAAAGCAGTGCTGGATTCTTGAGGTTAGAATAGAGTTAATAAATTTAGATTGTTTTAAAGGAATATTTGATGGGCAGTGAAAGTGCACACAAGAGGGTAGTACAAGGAAAAATCGTTAGTATTGCTGGAGATAAGAGTCCCGTTATGTTAGTAGAGAGAAGAGTTGTGCATCCTAAATATCGTAAAATTGTAAAGAGATTCAAGAAATACATTATTCATGATGAAGAAAATAAGGCTAAGGTAGGTGATGTAATCACTGCGATTGAATGTAATCCTATCTCAAAACGAAAAGCATTTAAGTTAAAAGAAATTGTTACACTTGGAGTATCAGAATGATTCAGAGTTTTACAAGATTAAATGTTGCAGACAATAGTGGCGCAAAAGAGGTAATGTGCATAAAGGTTTTAGGCGGTAGTCATAGGCGTTATGCATCAGTTGGTGATGTTATTATTGTTTCTGTTAAAAAAGCTATTCCGAATGGTAAGGTAAAAAAACATCAAGTGTTAAAAGCGGTGGTTGTTAGGACAAAAAGAGAAATCCATAGAGAGAATGGTTCTCTTGTACGTTTTGACGATAATGCTGTAGTCCTTTTGGATGCAAAGAGAGAACCTGTTGGGACGCGTATTTTTGGACCTGTTAGTAGAGAAATTCGCTATGCCAACTTTATGAAAATTATTTCTTTAGCTCCGGAGGTATTGTGATGAATAAGATTAAGATTAAAAGAGGTGATACGGTCACAATTATTTCTGGTGATGATAAAGGTAAGACTGGTGAGGTAATTTCTGTCTTACCAAAGAAAAATATGGTTATTGTAAAAGACTGCAAAATCGCAAAGAAAGCCATTAAGCCAACTGAAGAAAACAAAAAAGGTGGCTTTATTGGCAAGGAGATGCCGATTCATATCTCCAATGTGAAGAAATCTTAGGAGGTATTGCTTTATGTATGCATTGAAAGAAAGATATAAACAAGAGATACCAAAGCAGCTAGCACAGGATTTTGGCATTAAAAACCCACATTTGCTACCAAGATTAGAAAAGGTTGTTATTAGTGTTGGTGCGGGTGAATATGCAAAAGAAGCAAAGATTATGCAAAATATAGCGGATACTGTTTCTCTTATTGCTGGACAGAAAGCAATCACAACTAAAGCTAGAAAATCTGTTGCTGGATTTAAGATGCGTGAAGGTATGTCAATGGGTGTCAAAGTAACACTTAGAAATAATAATATGTTTAACTTTCTTGAAAAACTTATTGTGATTACATTGCCAAGAGTGAGGGATTTTAGAGGTGTTTCTCGCAATGGATTTGATGGTAGAGGTAATTATAGTTTTGGGTTAAATGAGCAACTTGTATTTCCGGAGGTTGTCTATGATGATATTATGGTAACTCATGGTATGAATATTACCATCGTTACTACTACACAAGAGGATAGATACGCTTTTAGGCTTTTGGAATTACTTGGTATGCCTTTTGCAAAAGGGAGATAAAATGGCAAAAAAATCTATGATAGAAAAAACAAGAAGAAAGGCAAAATTCGAAGTTAGAAAGTATACTCGTTGTCAAGTATGCGGTAGGCCTCATTCTGTGTATAGGGACTTTTCTCTTTGTAGAGTATGTTTGCGTAAGATGGGAAATGAAGGATTTATTCCTGGTCTTAGAAAAGCAAGTTGGTAGATAAAACTAGATTTAGGTTTTAAGGAGTTTATATGGTGAATGATATTATTGCAGATTCTATAACTAGGATTAGAAATGCAACAATGAGAAGGCTCGATAATACAGAGCTTTATTATGCAAAAATTGTTACAAGAATTTTAGATGTTTTTAAAGAAAGAGGTTTTATTAAAGACTATAAGGTGAACGATAAGGATTCTAAACAAAGTATTTTTGTTCAACTTGCATATGATGATAGGGGTGTCCCAGCTATTAATGAGATTACAAGAATAAGTAAACCGGGGAGACGAGTATATAAGTCTCGTGATGATCTTAAACGGTTTAAAAACGGGTATGGTATTATTGTTGTTAGTACAAGTAAAGGTGTAATCTCAAATGATGAGGCATATAAGCAAAATGTTGGCGGTGAAGCTCTTTGTAGTATATGGTGATATGGAATTATTAGGAGATAGTTATGTCAAGAATAGGGAAGAAACCAATCACTATTCCTAGTGATATTGAAGTTAAAATAGATAAAACTAAGATTATTTTTAAGGGAAAAAAAGAGACTAAAGAGCTTGAAACTTATGGTAGGGTTGGAATAAATTTAGATTCTAATTTGCTTGTGTTTTCTAAGATCAATGATGAAGTTAAATCTCGTGCTTTTTGGGGGACTTATCGCGCTTTAGCTAATAATATTGTTGTTGGTATGCGAGATGGTTTTAGCAAAATTTTAGAGATTAATGGTGTTGGATATAAAGCATCTGTTAGTGGAAAGGTGTTAGAGCTAAATCTGGGCTTTTCTCATCCTGTTAAATATGACATTCCAGATAATATTACTATTTCAGTAGAAAAAAATAATATCACTATTAATGGCAGTGATAAGCAACAAGTAGGTCAGGTTGCTGCTGAAATTAGAGAGTTTAGACCACCAGAGCCATACAAAGGAAAAGGTGTAAAATATAAAGATGAAGTTATTTTGCGCAAAGCAGGCAAGACATCTAAGAAATAATTAAAGGTAGTCATACAATGAATCCTAAAGTTTTAAAAAAGAAAAAAATCTTACGATTAAAGAGGAAGTTACGTATAAGAGATTGTTTTAGCGGAGATGCTATTAGACCAAGGGTTAGTGTATTTCGTTCAAATAAATATTTCTATGCACAAGCAATAGATGATAAAAATGGCTGCACAATAGCAGCTATAAGTTCTAAGTCTCATAATCTTGGCAATAATAGAGAAGATGCCAAAAAACTAGGAGAAGAGTTTGCTAAGTTATTATTGTCTAATCAGATTAAAGAGATAGTTTTTGATAGAAATGGTTATCTATATCATGGTGTTGTTGCGTGTTTTGCGGATAATCTGAGAAGTAATGGAATAGTATTTTAAGGATGTTGGATGGAAATCAATAGAGAAGAGTTTAGCGAGGTTGTGGTAAATATAGGCAGGGTTACAAAAGTTGTTAAGGGCGGTAGGAGATTTAGATTTAATGCTCTTGTAGTAATAGGCAATCGGAATGGATTGGTTGGCTTTGGATTAGGTAAAGCTAAGGAAGTGCCAGATGCCATTAAAAAGGCTGTTGATGATGCTTTTAAGAACATTGTGCAAGTGAATATAAGAGGAACTACTATTGCCCATGATATTGAGTATAAATATAATGCTAGTAGGATTCTTCTTAAACCAGCAAGTGAAGGAACGGGCGTTATTTCTGGTGGTAGTGCTAGACCCGTTATAGAGCTTGCGGGCATAAAGGATATTTTGACGAAGTCGCTTGGTTCAAATAATCCATATAATGTTGTGCGCGCTACCATAGAAGCTCTAACAAAAATAAAGGCATAGTTTGTATGCTTAAAAATTACAATTAAGGATAGGGTCATGTTGGAAAATATTAAACCCGCTAAAAATAGTATAAAGAGTATTAAAAGAGTAGGCAGAGGACAAGGCTCTGGCATGGGAAAGACTTCTACTCGTGGCGGTAAAGGACAAACAGCTAGAGCAGGCTATAAAATGAAAAGAGGCTTTGAGGGTGGACAACAACCAATACAAAGAAGATTGCCAAAAGTTGGTTTTACTTCCATGGTGGTTAAGCCATATGTGATTAATGTAGATAAGCAAACTAAGCTTAGTGGCTTGGATTCTATTACATTGAATTCTATTAGAAGTGTATACAATATTCCAAGATATGTTCAACAAGTTAAGTTGATAGGAAAAAATGCAGTTAATCTTAGTCAAAAGATTGCCTCAGATGGAAACGTCATAACAAGTCGCTCATCTAAGCACGTAAATTAAGTATTAGGTGAATAAATCTCAAGATTATAAAATCTAGTTCTAGTTTCTAAATTATGGTCGGAAGTCTTAATGAATAAATCTATCCTAAATAAAATTCTTATCACCTTAGCTTTCTTATTTGCTTATAGAATGTTGTCTTATGTCCCAATTCCTGGAGTTGATGCGCTAGAGATTAAGAAATTCTTTGATATTAATGCTAGCAATGCGCTTGGGTTGTTTAATATGTTTAGTGGCAATGCTTTGGAGAGAGTAAGTATTATTTCACTTGGAATCATGCCATATATAACAGCTTCTATCGTAATGGAATTGCTATCTGCTACATTTGGTAATATTGGCAAGATGAAAAAAGAGCGTGATGGAATGCAGCAATATATGCAGATTGTTCGTTATCTCACTATATTCATTACTGCCATTCAAGCTATAAGCGTATCTTATGGGCTTAATAGTATAGGTAGTGGGAATATTATAACTCTTGACAATAAGGTTTTATTTGTTACTTTGTCTGTATTCTCTATGCTTACTGGGACTATGTTGCTTATGTGGATAGGAGAACAAATTACACAGCGTGGCATAGGAAATGGTATAAGCCTAATCATTTTTGCAGGTATTGTATCTGGTATTCCAAGTGCTATAGCTTCTGAGTTTGAGGCTGTTAGCGTTAATGCTAGAAGTGTATTTGACCTTATAATAGTGGTCGCGGTAATATTGATAACGGTGTTTGTAATTATCTATATAGAGTTAGCTGAGAGGAGAATTCCAATATCTTACGCGAGAAAAGTAATAATGCAGAATCAAAATAAGAGAATCATGAATTATATACCTATAAAAATAAATTTAAGCGGAGTGATACCACCAATTTTTGCTTCTGCTTTGTTGGTTTTCCCATCTACTATATTGGAGCAAGCACCCGCTGATTCTATTTGGGCGAAGATTGCAGTTTATATGAATCCAACTTCTACTTCTTACAATGTCTTGATGTTTGTTTTCATAATATTCTTTGCATATTTTTATTCTTCTATAGTGTTCAATTCAAAGGATATAGCAGACAATCTTAAACGTCAAAATGGTTATATACCCGGTCTTCGTCCTGGAGAGAATACTTCCACATATTTAAACACAGTTGCTGGCAGATTAACTTTTTGGGGAGCACTGTATTTGGCTATTATATCTACTGTTCCTTGGTTACTATTAAAGGGTGTTGGCGTACACTTTATCTTTGGCGGCACATCTGTTTTGATTGTAGTCCAAGTGGCTATTGATACTATGAGAAAAATTGAAGCTCAACTTTATACAAGCAAGTATAAAACTCTTAGTGTAGTTGGAATCTAGCAAATGGGTATTTCAATTAAAAACAAGGCAGAGATACAAATTTTAAGAGAAGCTAGTAGAATTGTGGCACTTACTCTTGACTATGCTAAGAGCATTATATCAGATGGTATAAGTCTATTAGAGATTGATAGTGCAATTGAAAGTAAGATATTGTCATTAGGTGCTATACCGAGTTTCAAAGGCTTATATGGATTCCCTAATTCTGCTTGTATTTCTGTCAATGAGGTTGTAATACATGGTATTCCTACTGACTATCGATTAAAAAACGGTGATATTGTTGGTATTGATATTGGCACGAAATATAAGAATTATTATGGTGATGGTGCTATTACTGTTGGTGTGGGGAATGTAGCAAATCAAGATATGAAGCTTATGGATTGTTCTTTGTGCACTCTTGAGAACACTATCAATTCAATAAAGTCTGGCATGAGATTTAAAGAAATAAGTGCAATTTTACAGGAAAATATTGAAAGCAGGGGTTTTCTGCCTTTGTTTGGATATTGTGGACATGGCATAGGTACAAAACCTCATGAAGAGCCAAGTATCCCAAACTACTTAGAAAGTGGCATGAAGATTGCTGGACCTAAAGTTAAGGATGGTATGGTTTTTTGTTTAGAGCCAATGGTATGTCAAAAGAGTGGAGAGCCTGTTGTATTAAGCGATAATTGGTCTGTCGTAAGCAAGGATGGATTGAATACCTCTCACCATGAGCATACAGTTGCGATTATAGATGGTAGAGCTAGAATTCTTACGGAGTTATAATATGGCAAAAGATGATGTAATTAAAGTAGATGGAAAGGTTATTGAGGCATTACCTAGCACAACTTTTAGAGTGGAGCTACAAAATGGGCATGTTGTGCTTTGTCATATTTCAGGTAAGATGCGTATGCATAATATCAAGATATTGCCTGGTGATAATGTGCAAATAGAGCTTACACCTTATAGCCTTGATAAGGGCAGAATTGTTTTGCGACATCCTCGAGACTGATTTGATTTTATACATAAGATTTTAGCAGTCAATTTTGTTGCATTACCTTTGTTTTGACATAATATTTTGGTATTTATAAATTTTGTTTTGAGAGATTTTTATGAGGAAGAAGGCGGCTGCTCTAGCATACGAAGAGTTAAAAGATTATGCCCCTAGGGTTGTTGCTAGCGGGCAGGGCAAGATAGCTGAAGCTATTATTTCAAAAGCACAAGAGTTTAATGTGCCTTTATTTTGCAATGCAGAGTTAGTTGATTCCTTAGTTAGAATGGATTTAAATAGCAATGTCCCTCCTGAATTGTATCAGGCAGTTGTAGATGTCTTTATATGGTTACAAAATACAGAGAATAATTCTGGTATGAGTGCTAAGTTCAACTAAATATCTGTGTAAGAATTTAAAATCTTAAACAAAATAAATAATTGGCAAAATAAGCAATGACGTTACACAGCGTATTTTAGGCAAAGCAATATATATTGATATTTCAACTAGATCACCACGCCTTAGTATATGCAAGAATTTTAATAAGTTGTATTAAGAACAAAGAATGAATGAAAACATTTCAAAACTCTTTTCTAATCCATTCTATGACAAGTTATTCTTCCACATCTTTTTGAAACCTTTTTGACTTAATTTTATTATGCTTTTCTGCTCGCACTATTACGCCTTGATTTTTATTTCTTTCTAAGTTTTGGATATAAAATCTTAATGTTTTGTCTCACGCATATCTTGCTTTAAGTTTGATTTATTGGACATATTTAAGTGCGTTACAGAATCTATTTTTGGCCGTATTGCTTGGTGTAGCAACGCACTTGCTTTATCGTAGAAATTTTTATGCTATATAATTTTGATACGACCATACACATCAATCCTTCTCCTTCACTTACTTTAGCAAACACAGATTCACAAATGGAATGGCATGAATACTTAAATATTATCGATGTTTTTAAATTGAGAGGTTATTACAGCACTAGATTTCAAATCAAGAGCAACTTTCTATGTTTGGCAATACAGTAGCGAGCGTTCTTAAACGCGCCGATGAAGCGATATTGCCTTCGCTTGATAGTATATCGCTTCCCCACAAAAAATACAAAACTCCTTTATCTACACCTTATGAGAACTCACACACAATATGAAAAATAGCTGCCTTGATAGTTTAAAAGATTCAATACGCGTGATATAAATGCACCAGACTTTGCGAATAAACCCCAAATCACCGCTGTGTTATATGGCTTTATCTTAAGTGAGATTATTAAGCGATTTAAATCCAGCGATAGATAATGATTTATTTTAGTGATCACGGCGAGGAAATCTATGATTGGCGTAACTTCATAGGACATTCAGATTCTAAAATCTCTCGCTTTATGGTGGAGATTCCTCTTATTATCTATGTAAGTGATACCTTTATGCAAAAGTGCCCCACACTTTATAAACGCATACAAAGGGCGCAAAATACCAAATATATGAATGATGATTTAATGCACACACTTTTAGATATTGCAGGGATTAGACTTAATGGTTACGAATCCCAAAGAAGTCTCCTTGCTACAAACAAAGCTTTTCTTAAGAGCAGAATGCGTAAGGTGGGAGACAAGAGCAATGTAAAAGATTATGATAAAGAATTAAAAACACAAAAAAGCTATCTTGAGCAGGGATTATGTCAAAATAAATAGAATCTAAATCCTTAGCACATATTCATCATAGTTTTGTGAATCTATACAAATAGGCACATTGTAGAGTGTGCTTAAATGCTCCTGTGTAAGTATATCCTTTGCATTACCAAAGATTGCATTAGAATGCATTTGGCATACATTGTCTATTTTATGAAGTAAAAGGACTTTGTGAGAGAGATAAGCAGAGTGTGCTGGAAAATGTGTATTTAAGATAATGGCACAGCCATTTTGAGAGAGTTTTTTAAGGCTTTCGCATATAATTTTTTGATTAGCAAAATCAAGATTAGATTCTGGCTCATCAAGGATTAGAATCTTTGGATTTTTTACCAATGCCCTTGCAAAAAGCACCATTTGAAGCTCTCCACCGCTTAATTCAAAGCAAGTTTTATCTGTAAATGCGTGAGGTTTAGCGATTCTAAAGTATTTTTAGCCAATGCTAAATGTTGCGCGTTTGGCTTAAGTATTATAAAAGGATTACAACCAAGCAAGACCATATCAAGCACTTTGATATTAAAAATATGCGCTTTTGCTTGGGGCACGTAAGAGATGATCTGCCATATTTGCTTATGGGAGTATTGTTTGAGCGGTTTATCAAAAAGCACACTCTCTCCCTTACTCCATTTTAAGAATCCAATCATACATTTAATCAAAGTCGTTTCCCCGCGCCATTGCGCCCTAGAATGCTTAACACTTCACCCTCTTGCACAGACAAGGAAATATTTTTTAAAATCTCTTTATTTTTTCTAGTAAAACACGCATTATGTAGTGCAAACATCGCTTAACTCCTCGTGCTTTTACGCAAGATATAAATAAAAAATGGTGCACCAACAAGTGAAGTGAGGATTGAAATAGGTATTTGCTCACTTGAGAGTGTGCGTGAGAGTGTATCGATGATGAGTAAAATAAAGCCCCGATGATAATGCTTAGCGGGATAAGTCGTGCATTGTCATTCCCTATAAGCAATCTTGCAATATGTGGGACAAGTAAGCCTACCCAGCCAATCACGCCACATATACTCACAGCACAAGTAATAATCATCGTGCTTATAAGAATGACTACAATGCGCAAGGTAGCTAGATTCGCCCCTAGGCTTTTTATCTCATCATCGGGGAGCATAAGCAAATTACACTTCCAACGCAAAATAAAGAGAATAAGAACTCCTAGGGTAATGCCAAGTATGCTAAGAATAGTATGTGGCAAAAGATTCACATCTAATGAGCCTAAAAGCCAATATGTGATACTAGGGAGTGTATCTTGCGGGTCGGCGATGTATTTGACAATACCGATGAGACTTTGAAAAAAAGCAGTGATAATTACACCGCTTAGAATCATTGTGGTGGTTTCATAGGGTATATCTCTATTATAGCCTATAAGCACGACAAGTGCTAATGAGACGATACCAAAGATAAAGCCTACAATGCCAATATAGCTTACGCTTAAGCCTAGAAGTAATCCTAGCACAGCACCAAAACTTGCTCCACTTGTAACGGCTAAAATATCGGGAGTAGCAAGAGGATTGCGAAAGAGACTTTGAAATACTGCTCCAGCTACGCTTAGCCCAGCTCCTACTACGATAGCTAGCAGGATTCGTGGGAGGCGAAAAGAGAATATGATATTTGTCTCAACTTCATCGCCATAGCCCAAAAGTGCTGCGATGACATCGCTAAAGGATAGCTCATATCTGCCTATACTTAGGGAAAAAATAGCGCATATAATAATAGAGACAAATCCCAAAATATAAAGACTTATATTTTTAAAAATATCATTTAGTAATTCCAAATATATTTTACAAATATATTTCTACCCGGCTCCACAAGAGGATTTGTGAGTGTTCTAGCGTAAGCTATACTTTCTGTTGTTACAGGATTTCTGCCAACTACATTAAAGAGATTATTTGCCCCAAGTAATAACTCCATATCTTGCAATTTTGCATTGAATCCACCGAGCTTAAGCCCTATAAAAATATCTGTCATTGTATAAGCAGTAGTTTTGTGCTCTTCTCTAGAATCAATACGTGTTTTTGCTCCATAACCTCTTTGGGTAAAGTTAAAATACCATTTGTGGAAGTTGAAGGCAAGGGAGATTCTCCCATAAAGTGGTGCTAAATACGAAATAGGCTTATCATCAGTGAGATTTTGCCCATAGTTATATGAGCCTACATAGCTTAAGATAACTCTATCATTTAAAAAGCCGTGTCTGCCTTCTAATTCCGCTCCAGCTATCATTGCGCGTCCTATGTTTTCATAGCGATAGACATTACTTGTAGCGATATTAGCATTTTGATAAGTGCTTAGAGTGAGCATATCTTGATAATAGGTATAAAATCCTATGAGCGAGGCATAGTGATTATTGCTGTGGATCCTAAAGCCAAATTCTGCAGTTTGGGAATATTCGGGCTTAATGAGAGGGTTTGCAGCAGTTAGTGTAGAATTACCCCCGGGAGTAGTTTGCATACGAGTTCCAGCTGATGGAGCTTTAAAATTATAGCTTAGATTTATCACATTGCTTATATAGTCGTTGAAAAAAGCACGGAGCCTAGAGAACCTGTGAGTGCGCCATTATGAATAATGCTATTTTCATCTAAAAGCCTTGCAGATTCTATAGATATTTGATTATTACTTGCAATTTGCGTATTTTCTGTGCTTGAGCGTTTTTTAGAAATAGTCGTAAGCACATAATCTGCTCTTGCAGAAGCAGAGAGGATCCAATTATTTGTCGCGTTATAATCATCTTTTATAAAAATAGCAAAATCGGTGCTTGTGCTAGGGCGATTTGTCGTATTTGAAACACCATTTACTAGATTAACCTGTCGCACTTGAGTAGGTGATATAGCACTTTCAAACTCTGCTCCATAGGTGAGATTATGCTTACCTAAGACGCTATTATAGATTAATCTTCCACCCAAATAATTATTATCATTGACTTTTTGATTGATATTTACATTGCTATTGTTAAAGTTTAAGCGATTATTCCAAATGTCTGTATCCCAATGGCGATAATAGAGATAAGATTCCATAGAATCTGCAAAACTAAGATTATGAGATTTTAGCCCTAATCGCACATAATATTCTTGAATAGGATTTTCACCCATTAAAATGCCATAGCTAGAGCCTGGAGCTGCGCCATATCCTCCTGCACGCCAAGATTCTACCCTTGTAGTGCGCCCCTGAACATAATACCTTGTAGAATCCTTAGTATAGCCAATATTAAAATCTAGTCCATAATAGTTAAATGATGAATTTTTAGCCTTGTTTGAACCATTGTATGTGAGTGGAGTACTATAATCCCCAGCAGTCTTTGCGCTAAGTCCTATGAGCATATCCCAGCCACCGCCACCCCCAAGCACTTCTGCTCTCCCACCAAAGAGATTATTTACGCTGCCATACTCTAAAGCGCGGATTCTTGCTGTGGCTTTGAAAGAATCGCCATTGATATTATATTTTGATGTGCGGGAGCGGAAATTTATCACACCATTTTGCGCATCACTTCCCCATAGCGAACTTGCAGGTCCTCGTATCACCTCTACACTCTCAAATGCATAAGGGTCAAAAGTATTAAACTCTAAAGTAGAGCGTCCAGAATAGCGCACACCATCAATCATTACAATAGAACGTTGGCTATTGCTATTTTGCCCACGAAATGTGATTTGCCCATTAATGCCACCAGAGCGCGAATATACAATGCCCGGCACAGATTCTAAAACACTTTGAATATTACCTGTGCTAGATTGAAGTAGTGTGTCTTTATTAATAATGCTAATTTGCTTACTTTCTAATTCAATGGGCAAATCACTCATTGAGACTTGTGCTTTTACAACTTCAAGTGTGTATGTTTGCAATTTTTTCTTGCTGTTCATTTTCTGTTACTTCTTGGGCAAAGCATTGTGTGTAAAAATGTAAAGCTGCATAAATACTTATAGAATATGGGCTTATAGCCTTCATAGCTTATCCTTTTTGTATTATTAGTTAAAAATAATATCAGTTATTATATTAAAATAAAAAAGAAAATACAATAAAATTTCATTTTAAAAAAAAAACAAAGGATAAAAAATGAGCACAATGACAGAATCTTATGAGATGTACAAAAGTGCAAAAATTGAGGATTTTTATCAGCATAAGGAATTATTAGCATTTGGTAAGATTGCTTATATTGAGACTGGGATTTTGAGTATGAATAGTGTGAGTGAGCATTTTTTATATAAACATATTTTAAAGCATATTGATTTGTATGAGGATTTTGAATCTACTCATCTAGAGGATTTTTGTGCTGTGGTATTTCCTATGGGGATTGATGAAGTGTATCTTTATATCTTTAAGGATAAAATTTTACGCTATTTAAATAATGGTGGAGTAATTCTTAGTTTTATGAGTGATTTTGCAAAGATTCTACCTCATTCTAGTGGCTATATACAAAGTTTAATGCCTATAAAAGATAGAGTAGTCAAATTTACTTCAAGTGACGCGGGAAGAATTATTTTTGATGGTGTAGGGGAATATGATATTAATTATCGCAGGGGCGTAAAAGGCTTTTTTAATCGTGGATATTTTGATAAAAATTCTTTGCCTCAAAATATTGAAACATTCCTAGAAGATAGTGATGGGCAATGTGTGGGATATATTGATAAAGATTCTACAAATGGTGTAATTCTCTCTACTGCCAATGCAGATTTATTAGGTTTTGGATTATTTGATAATACAACGGCAAGAAGAATGGGGGGTAAATCTTCTCAAATGGCTTCTTAAAATATTGCAAGAAAAAGATTATAAAACCTTAAGAGATAAAGCCACTAAAGAAAGGTCTCAAGATTCTAAAAAATTTGCCAAAGATTCTATAATAAGGTACAATTACACTTTCACACAGTAACTTTTTCTCATTTCAAAGCGATAAGTCAAAGCAGAATCTTTCGAATCCACGATTAAAAAATGCCATTATTACAGGCGGTACTTCTTTTAACGCATATTTTTTTACAAATAAAAACGGCAAATACGCACATTTTTTCTCACATCGCTATCATTTTTTGGATTTAGATTCTATAAATTTAGAAGAGTTTGATTATATTGTCCTTGCCTCTAGGCTTAAGCCACAATATCTTGAACGGCACAAAGATAAATTTTTGTCATATTTGCAAAATGGAGGGCATATTGTCTCTTTTGGCGAGATTATGGGGGATTATCTACCTAATATTATATGGAAAGATTATCCTGTAAATTTTTGGTGGTGGCTCATACAAGGAGCTGATATGCCGCTTTATGCTATAGAATCTAATGGAAGCAAACAAGATGAGTGCACAAAAAGCGGACTTTTTAGCAAGATAGAAGTGAATGTAGCAAAGTGGCATTGCCACGGAGCATTTTACCCACCAAGCAATGCTACAAAGATTCTTGTCAATGAGCTTGATGAGAGTATTATTTATAAAGATAATAGTTTTAATGGCAATCTTTATGTAACTTCGCTCGACCCTGAATTTCACTTAG
This sequence comes from Helicobacter muridarum, assembly GCF_000765805.2. Classification (GTDB taxonomy): domain Bacteria; phylum Campylobacterota; class Campylobacteria; order Campylobacterales; family Helicobacteraceae; genus Helicobacter_A; species Helicobacter_A muridarum. The sequence continues at coordinate 177,604 of NZ_JRPD02000002.1, forward strand.
GGCAGGGATTTATGCCTACAACAGAGCCATTTTTTGATAACTTTATGCAATGGGTGGAGGAGGATATACTCACGCACAATAATGCAAAAGTATAATGAGATAAATTTAAAATAAGGCAAAGTAATGAGAATTTTTATATTCGCTATTTTTTATGTGCTTATGCGTTTAGCGCACCATATCCCATTTATCACACAGATGATAAAGGATACAGCACGACTATTAGCAAAAAGCCCGAGCGCATTGTAGTAGCAGGAGGTATGTGGCCCTTGCCACCAGTTATTTTAATGTTTGAGGGCAGTGCAAATAGCTTGATATATATGCCAAAAGCAACAAAAAATGCAATTAAATATGCTTTTGTATCCGAAGTATTTCCAAATATAGATTCTATTAAGGTTGGTGATAGTGAGAATATTGAAGAGCTTTTGAGCTTAAACCCAGATTTGTTTATTTGCCATAATGCAAATATCAAACTCTGCGAAGCAATGAAAAAAGTGCCATTCCTACCATTGAAATGAGTGTCAATAAATGGCATTATAATTCTTATGAGACGATAAAAGGTTGGCTTGATGTCATTGCACCAATTTTAGACAAAGAGAAAGAGGCGCACGCATTTTTGACATTGAATAAAAAGAAAGAAAAAGAAATAGAGTCTAAAGCTAAGAAAGAGGCAAACAAGCCAAAGGCACTCATAATTCATCGTTACGATAATGAAAAGTCATTCTCTGTTGGTGGAATCTTTGCTGATTATTTATTGGAAAATACAGGAGCACAAAATGTAATTAAAAGTAAAAATGTTGCTCAAATCACACTTGAGGAGGTTTATGCTCTTAATCCAGATATTATTTATATTAATAATTTCAACACTCTTACGCCAAAAGATTTGCTTACCTCACCTTTATGGAAAAATATCAAAGCTATCAAGGAAAAAAGAGTATATAAATTTCCCTTAGGTTCTTATCGCCCATTCGCGCCAAGCGTGGATTTGCCTATTTTGCTTCAATGGCTGTATGAGCATAATTATCCACAATATGCTGATGAGATAGCACTTTTGCGCTTTAGCAAAGATTTTTATAAACAAATTTTTGGGATAGATTTAAGCGAAGCAGAGCTTAAGCGAATGTTTAACCCACCAAAAGAAGCTGGAAAAATAAAATAATTACTTACTTCTATTTATATTAAGCCATTTGGGCAAATCTTTCATTCCAGAATCTATAAACATGTCTTTCATACTTATTACATTGATCGGAGTCCAATACTGCAGATTTTGATCAAAATTAATAGCACCAGCAAACATCAAGTCCATATATCGCACATCGCTTACTCTCCAAAATTGTAGCGGCTGATTAAAATTTATAGCATTTCTAAACATTTCACTCGTATTCCAAACATTGCTTGTATCCCAATTATCAAGCGATTGGTTAAATTCTTTTGCATCTTTAAACATTGCCTTCATGTTTTGCACATGGCTTACGTCCCAATTGCTTAATGGCTGATTAAATCTACTAGCACCATAAAACATTTCTCCCATATCATTAACACTAGATACATTCCAGCTATTTAATGGTTGGTTAAATTCTTTTGCATCTTTAAACATTGCCTTCATGTTTTGCACGCGTCCCACATTCCAAGTAATGAGCGATTGATTGAATCTTATCGCTCCTTCGAACATGCCTTGAACTTGTTTTACTGATTCTACATTCCATTTGCGTAATGACTTATTAAATGATATAGCATTCTTAAACATCTCATTCATATTTATTACATTACTTACATCCCAGTCGCTAATCCCTTGATCGAAATTACTAGCATTTAGAAACATAGCCCTCATACTCTCTACATTGCTTGTATCCCAATTATCAAGCGATTGATTAAAGTTAGTAGCTCCTGCAAACATCTCATTCATATATTTTACATTACTCACATTCCAGCTATTTAATGGTTGATTAAAGTTAGTAGCATCCCTAAACATTCCTTGCATACTCTCTACATTGCTTGTATCCCAATTATCAAGCGATTGGTTAAAGTTAGTAGCTCCTGCAAACATGAAGTCCATATTTTTTACATTGGATACGTCCCATGAATTTAGCTCTGCATTAAAATATTGAGCCTTATCAAACATTCCATACATATTATTAACATTGCTAACATTCCAATTTTCTATCCCACGAAAGTCGCGCTTTGTAGAGTTTCTAAAAAGTCCACTCATATCGTCAATAAGACTTGTATCAATGTTTGCTAATGGAATATCAATACGTTCTATTAGGGTTTTTAACTCAGTTTTGTTGCTTGGTTTGTAAGTTTTGGTAATGGTTAAATTTATATTATATTCTATTAAAATATTTATCTCTTGTTTTGCTTCATTTTTAGTCTTAGATTCTATTGATGAACTATTTGGCAAATTTGTAGATTTAGTATTTTCTCTATGACTTGATTCTATATGAGTTGGATTTTGGCTAACCGAATCTACATCATATAAATCTGATATTTGAAGATTTAATATTTTATGATCTGGGATATAAGAATATTGCTGTTTAGAATCTTCTTTTTTTAAAACTTGTATGAACTTCTTAATGTCGTATGTGATTTCGTCTATAGATTCATTGCCAATACAAATAGTTGTAAGAAATGTTATTAATAATATCATTAAACCTAACTGCATATACGCTCCTCATAAAATTATATCATAGGCATTATTTGGTTATGTCAATATTGTATAATTGCTATTTTAGGAGGAGTGTTATGATAGAGACATGCTTATTTCCTGCGGCTGGCTATGGAACAAGATTTTTGCCTGCAACAAAGGCAATGCCAAAGGAAATGTTACCCATTTTAACCAAACCACTTATACAATATGGCGTTGAAGAAGCTCTTGATGCTGGTTGTAGGACTATGGCTATTGTTACCGGTAGAGGAAAGAGGAGCATTGAAGATCACTTTGATATAAGCTATGAATTAGAACATCAAATAAAAAATACATCAAAAGAGAATCTTTTAGTAGAAATACGTAATATTATGGAAACTGCGACATTTAGCTACACTAGACAAAAAGAGATGCGTGGATTGGGGCATGCTATATTGACTGGTGAGACGCTTGTAGGACATAATCCCTTTGCTGTAATATTAGCTGATGATTTATGCTATAACGCTGGGGAGGGAGTTTTGACTCAAATGATGAGAATATATGAGAAGTATCGTTGTTCTGTTGTTGCTATTGAAGAAGTAGATTTTAACGAAGTGCATAAATATGGAATCATTGATGCGGATATTTTAGATGATGGAATCTATAAAATAAAATCTATGGTTGAAAAGCCAAGTAAGGAAAATGCTCCATCAAATCTTGCAATCATTGGTAGATATATCTTAACTCCTGATATTTTTAATATATTGCGCATGACAAAGCCCGGCATAAATGGTGAATTGCAAATCACAGATGCATTATTAGAACAAGCAAAAGTAGGAAGAACTATAGGATATAAGTTTAATGGCATTCGTTATGATTGCGGTAGCATTGATGGCTTTGTCAAGGCTACAAACGACTTCTATAAAAGAATGCAAATATAGATATATTTAGCCTTACACATAAGGCTAACATTGTATTTTGTATATTTGGCAATTGCTATCAAATTTGATTAATGTTATTATTGCATTTTTCAAACAAATATAGGTTTTATGTTTGTTAATGCCAAGCTATCTTTATTTAGTTAGCACTTGCTTAAAAACTTCATCTATATTCTTCACTGATATTATTTCTAGATTCTGCTTAACTTCATCTGGAATGTCATCTAAATCTCTTTTATAATTTTTTATTGGAATAAGGGCTTTTTTGATGTCTGCTTTATACGCTGCGATTAGCTTTTCTTTTAATCCGCCAATTGGCAATACTTCTCCACTAAGATTTAGTTCTCCTGTCATTGCTATATCTTGTTTTACATTTTTGTCAAATAAAATAGAGGCAATTGCACATGCCATAGTAATTCCTGCACTTGGACCGTCCTTTGGTGTTGCTCCTTCTGGTATATGCAGGTGAATATCTAGATTTTCTGTTGGGCTTTTGTAATCTTGTGAGTTATAATTTTTATCCAAAATATTTATATTATTAACTTTTTCATTATCTGTTGCTACATGGCTATTGTCATTCTCGCTATTTTTTATTCCTTTTTTGGCAAGTTTAGAATCTCTTGTCTTATTCTGCATTTGCATTTGATTATCAAGTCTATTTTTTACAACAGAATATGCTATATAGGCTGATTCTTTCATAACATCACCTAATTGCCCTGTTAGTTTTAAATTCCCCTTGCCAATTAGAGATACTGCCTCAATCTTAAGAACATCACCGCCTACTGCCGTCCATGCTAGTCCATTTACTACGCCAAGCCTTGGATTTCTATCTGCTTTGTCTATTTCAAATACTGTTTTTTTAAGAAACTCTGGAAGGTCTTTTGCGCCAATGCTTATTGATTCTATCTTGCCGCTTAGAATCCTAGTGGCAACTTTTCTCATAATTTGAGCAATCTTTCTACGCAGATTTCTCACACCTGCTTCTCTAGTGTAGTTATGAATCATTAAATCGATTGCCTCTTTGGATATTTTTACCTCATTTATTCTTAATCCATGATTCTTTATTTCTTGCGGTATAAGGTATTTTTTAGCAATTTCATATTTCTCTTGTGGTGTGTAGCTACTAATCTCTATAAATTCCATTCTATCACGAAGAGGTGCTGGTATCAAAGATATATCATTGGCTGTAGCTATAAAAACTACTTGTGATAAGTCAATGCTAAAGTTAGTGTAGTAATCTCTAAAACTTATATTTTGTTCTGGATCTAAGATTTCTAATAACACGCTAGTAGGATCGCCTCTAAATCCTCTTGCGAGTTTGTCTATTTCATCTAGAACCATAACAGGATTCATTTTTTTAGAATCAATTAATCCTTGCACAATTCTGCCTGGCATTGAGCCAAGATATGTGCGCCTATGCCCTCTTAGTTCATTTACATCTTCTAATCCACCAAGTGCTATTCTAACAAGAGGTCTATTTAGTGCTATGGCTATTGAGTTTGCAAGGCTTGTTTTGCCAACTCCAGGAGGACCATAGAAGCACAATATAGCTCCCTTGTGCTTGTTGTGCTCATTTTGATTTAAGTTCTTATCTTCGTTATGTTTGGAGTTAGCTTTATTTAAATTTGATTTTTTTGTTGCATTGTTGATTGATTCTTTGCTGGATTGAGAATCTTTTGCTAGATTCCCATCTTCTTTTGAGCGTTGCTCTAGAAGTTGTTTTACTGCAAAATATTCTATGATTCTTTGCTTTGGATCAGATAAAGAGTAATGATCGGCATTTAGTTGTTTTTCAACATTTTTAATACTTAGTTTCTTACTGCTTATACTTGTAAATGGGATTTCTAGCATCCATTCTACATAATTTTGCACCATATTGGCATCAGAACTATCTGGGTGTGCGCGAGTTAGTCTGTCTATTTGTTTTTTGATTTCTTTGTATGCATCTTCATGCATGCCCGGTTTCAAATCTTCTAATTTGGCATAATATTGCTCAATTTCCTCATCGCGTTGTTTATCAATTCCTAATTCCTTTTGAATCTGCTTTAACTGTTCTTTTAGGAAAAACTCGCGATTAATTTGATCCATTTTTGTATGCACTTTAGATTTTATGTCTTTTTGTAATTTCTGTGTCTCAATTTCTTCTATAACCATTTGGGTTGCAAGCATTAACCTATCTTCAGTATCATTACTAGCAAAGAGCAAATAGCTTTGTTCCTTTTTTAATCTTAAGGTTGAGGTAACCAGATCTACTGCCTTATTTGGATCATCTGTGTTCTCTATATTTCGCAGTAAATCTGGGGATATATTTTGGCTAATATGTGCTAGTGCATTTACTTTTTCCAGAAATACAGCTAGCAGGGCTTGTATTGTATGCTGATTATATTGTTTATAGGAAATAACAGAAACTTTAGCTTCTAGTGGATCAAAATTTACTATTTCAGTTATTTTTCCCTTTGATATACCCTGAAAAAGTATTTTTAGCCTACCATCAGGTAGGCTAACCTTACGCATAATTTTACCAATGACACCAACATCATAGAATGGTGCTTCGTTTTCTTTATGTGTGTTTTTCGCGCATACAACAAATACAGTATTATCCCTATCTTCTGCTATCTTTACTGCTGCGATATTAGATTTGTCTGCTATAAAGATTGGCGCAATAGTGAATGGAAAAACAAACATCTCATCTTCAAGAATTACGGGCAATGTAACGATTTGATTATCTTGCATTTTTATCCTTATGTATTATTGTATCGGAGATATAACTACCAATTAAGCAGTAGCATATACCAAGGAATCTTTGATGGTTTAGGATTTGTAGCTACCTGTAAAATAGAATCCACTCTTTCTTTATATATTTCTTCAGCGTCTTTTTTTCCATTTTTAGCATAAACCCTAGCTATAGCCATATTTAGCTCATTTTGTCCTAAAATGAATTTAACTTCCATTTCATGCACAAATGGTAGGTATCGGCTATTTGGATATTTTTGCATAAAATCCTGTATTAACGCAATGCTTTCGCTCATGAACTGTTGATCTTTTGAGGAGTTTTTAAAAGCATATAAATGTGATTTTAACCTTAAGTAACTGATATAATCTGCATTACTAGGATTTCCATATCTCTTTAGATATTCCTTGAAGTAAAAATCTGAAAGTATGTATTCTTCATTGTTTAAGTGAGCTTGACCTAGTGCTAGCATAGCTTCTGGTATAAGCGGAGAGTTTATATGCTCACTTTGTAATGAAGAAAAATAGCTATCTGCTGTTTCAAGATTTCCAAGTCTAATATTTTTAAAGATGCCTGCATACCAAAATGTCGCTGGCTGATTATAAATAACTTCTTTGTTTTTAGAGCAACCAATGTAGACTATAACATATAAAACATATAAGGTATATAGTAAGTATTTTGAAAACAAACCTAGACATTTTATATACTTTGTAAGCTTGGTTTTTGTTGCTAATATAGGTGATTTTTGATTGTATTTAAGAGTGGATAATATCAACATAATACTCCAAAAAAATATATCGATATTATATAAAAAATTCATGTTTATATTTTGCATATTTATAAAGTTTTTGGTAAAATGCTTGTTTGCTAAATGATTACCTAAATACTATTTTATGAGCGTTAGTATGGTTTTATTTGCTAATTCTTATGGAGAATATTATGATTTTTGAAGTAAAATCCCCGATCCTAGGTTTTGAACATGTTGATAAAATGAAGTTAGAGAAATTGGACGATATTTTTCTGAGATTAACTAATGCAAATGATGCGACACCTATTTTTACTTTAGTAAATCCATTCGCCTTAAGAGAGTATGAATTTGAGGTTCCTATGGCGTTAAAGCTCTTGCTTGATTTGGAAAATAGTAAGAATATTTTAACTGCAAATATTATGGTTATGCAAAATCCTATAGAACGTTCTACAATAAACTTCCTTGCTCCGCTAGTCTTTAACTTTGATAATCTTTCTATGGCTCAAATTGTTTTAGATAGTATTAAGTATCCGCATTATAGCTTGGCAGAGCCTATTTTAAACTATTACCCACAAGACAGATTTCAGTAGTAAGTATATAATTGTATTAACCAAGGTATTTAAATTATTTTCTTAATTTTTACTTGGTTGACTTGTATTGTAAATCATAATTTATAGCAATAGAAAGCATTGTTATAAGCGTTATCTTTATATAGCCCATATCATATTTAATAAATAAATTAATGGTTGTTTTGTGCTAGAGAGCCATCATAGAAATATTGGACAGGTCGTCTAAACTCCATGCGAGTTACGGTATCGTTTAATAGTGTTGTTATTACTTTCAAATCGCTATATAATCCACTATCCACAGCCGCACTACCGACAACATACAAAATGCGAGTTTTCTTATATATGTCATACCAATCAAAAGTAACCCTATATGCATCTCTAACGACACGTTTTGTGCTTCTTTGTGTAGCTTCACTATTTTTAGTGTCTATACTACAAGATGGGACGCCATTAATCACATTGCAAATTCCAGTAGCATTGAATGTATATTGATAGTTACTTGCAGGATCTAGCCTTTCCTTTGTTACCTTAACATAAATTACATTTCTAACAAATGAGTTATCAATTTGTCCTGGTAAGTATATGTTGTTAAATCCTCTTTTCTTTAAAGCTAGTAATGCCTCTCCTGCATAGTATTTTGAGGATAAATCCCAAGGGTCAGAAACAATCATTGTTGGAGCATTCGTATCGAAGTCATAAGTAGGCAAGACAGTAGAATAATATTCTGCTTTCCAATTAGCTGAAGAGCAAGCACTTATAAAGCATGCTAGAATTATAGATAATGCTATTGGTATTAATCGTATATGTGCTAACAGCTTTGTCATTTATATCCTTTTTTGATTGGATTGTATAAAGACAAGCAAAAAAGATTCCTTACCTTATATCTAATAACAACCAAAACTTCATTAATTAAAATTCTATCCTAACTTTGCAGAGATTAGGTTATATGTTCCAAGTAAACATTATTAAAGATAGCATATTATTGTTATAATGGACAAACTGGCTAGGTTTAAGCTTTAAAATCCCCATATATATTGCAACATAATAATATGTGTTTTGTTTTTTGGTTCAAAGAATCCTTTTGTTATATTGCTTTGAAGATCTGTTAATGGAACACGAACAGAATCTCCTACGCTCCAGTATTCATACGTCATTCTTATTGAGTTTGCGTTGTTATTATCATCTAACCAAGTAATACCAATATATCCATTTGCTCCAAGTCCTTGCTTTTGTGTTACATTTATATTACCACTTAGATGTCCTCTTATCCCATTTGTGAAATGATGTCCAAATAAAAACCAATTAAATCCACCCATGAAATTAAGTGCTAAAGACTGTTTTAATACTATTTCTCCTTCTAATTGGAAGGGAATAGATACATAACCTTGCAATCTCTCAAAAGTTACTGCGTCATTGCGGTTAAAGTAATAGTTCACACCAGATTGCAAATATAAAGACATACTATCTATGTTAAATAACTCTAAAATGTTATATCCAGTCTTCAATGTAGCATGATAAAATGAATTGGCATCTATTGAAGTGACCGGTGTTCCATTTCTGTCTGGATTTGACACATCTAGTATTGCGCCTGTGTATTTACCAAATGATATATTTGCATCAACGGCTAGGTCTATTTTAAATCCATTTGTTATATAGCCAATATTGCCTGCAATATTTAGCAAGTACATATCCATTTTCATAACAAATGCATCATTTGCTGCTGTATCATATTCCTGATATCGATAATATCCTATGCCAATTCCTAGTGATTTGTATAATCCGTCTAGCTTCACTCCATCTCTTGCATAAGTTAGTGATATATTCGTTAATAATATAGATGTTATTGTGATAAATATAAATTTTCTCATTTTCCCTTCCTAGAATCCAAATCCAAATTGCAATCTTGTATACATAGTGCTATTATCTAGATACTGAACAGTATCGGTAGCATTAGCATTAAGCCCATTAGATGCGGGATTAGCTAATGTTGAGATTGTTTTTGGCTGGGCTTTGTTTATGAATTGATATTCAAAATGCAGATTAGTAAAGAAATATGCCTTTTTGCTGAATTTATAGTTTAAACCTATACCAACTTGGAATCCATAGCTAGATATATTTCTACTATCAAGACCGTTTGTTTGGACAATATCTTCTTTATTAGTTATAAGCGAGACTGTTGCATTGGAAATTCTAAAATTCCCTAAATATTCTATTGATAGCTTTTCTCCTAATACCTTTCTTCCATCTAATTCTATAAAATAATTTTGAGTATAAAGTGATACTGAATAAGGAGTGCTAATTTGACTATTGGAAAGGCCTAAAGCATCTATTCCAGCATTAATATATATGGCATGATCCCATGCTTGAAATATTGAAGAAAGATTATACCCAACCTTAAACCCATATCTAACGTTAACAAAAGCTCCTCCAGTGTATGTTAATTTAGTAAGTTTTTTACCACCATTTATTAGATAGTCTCCCTTTATATCATTTGGTCCATATCCAATGCTACCAAATAATAGGATTTTTGCATAATCTCTCCAAATCCAGCCAATATTCACATCAGCAGACATTAATACTCCGCTGATAGTAGTTGTTTTAACCTTGTGTGATATATAATTCGCGCCTATACCAGCTCTACCTATAAGACCATTTCTTTGTTCGGCCTTTAAATTTTCTCCCATAATTATAAGAAATACAAAAACACATAGAATTTTGTTCAATCTTTTATTAACTAGCAATAATTGTTTTATAGGGTTAGCTGTTTTTTGCAAGATTCTTGTTATGTTTTTTATATACAAATGCTGTTCTAATAGTTTATCCATATAGATATATACTCCTAATAATCAATAATTTTATATAAATTTATAGCTATTTTTAAGCTTCTTGGTTATATTTAAGAAAAATAGAATTATATTAAGAAATGGAGAATTATATTAAGAAATGGAGAAGAAATTTTTTATATTTCTCTCCTAGCTTGATATTTTTAGATAGTTAGATTGGATTTATTTGGGAGTTTGATATTACATCATGCCACCCATGCCACCCATGCCACCCATATCTGGCATTGCAGGTGCTGGTTTATCTTCCTTAATATCTGTGATGGCAGCCTCTGTTGTTAGCAATAGGCTTGATATAGAAACAGCATTTTGTAGTGCCACACGCGCTACCTTTAGAGGATCTATTATGCCAGCTTTGAACATATCAACATATTCGCCTTTGCTAGCGTCAAATCCAACCTTAGAATCTTTTGATTTTGTTACCTCGTTGATTACAACACCAGCATCATAACCTGCATTTATTGCGATTTGGGCTAAAGGTGCTTTAATGGCCCGATGGATAATATCATATCCTATAGCTTCATCTCCTTTTAGTGAGCTTCCACTAATCTTATTTGCTGCATGAATTAGTGCCGCACCACCACCAATTACTATACCTTCTTCAACAGCAGCTTTAGTTGCAGATAGCGCATCATCTACTCTATCTTTTTTCTCTTTCATTTCAACTTCGCTTGGTGCACCAACTTTAATAACTGCAACGCCTCCTGATAATTTTGCTAGTCTTTCTTGCAGCTTTTCTTTGTCGTAATCGCTTGTTGTAGTTTCTATTTGTGTGCGAATTTGTGCCACTCTCTCATCTACAGCTTTTTTGCTGCCCTTGCCATCAACAATAGTAGTATTATCTTTGTCAATTACGATTCTTGCAGCTTGTCCTAAATGAGACATATCTACGCTTTCTAGCATAAGCCCAACTTCTTCGCTAATCACTTCACCGCCTGTAAGTATCGCTATGTCTCTTAACATTTCCTTTCTTCTATCCCCAAATCCGGGTGCTTTTACTGCTGCTACATTAAGCACACCGCGAAGCTTATTTACTACTAGAGTAGTAAGGGCTTCTCCCTCTAGATCTTCTGCAATAATAAGAAGTGGTTTACCGCTTTTCATTGTAGATTCTAAAATAGGTAGAATGTCTTTCATAGAGGTGATTTTTTTATCAGTAATCAAAATGTAGGGATTTTCTAATTCTGTGCTCATTTTGTCAGCATTTGTAATAAAATAAGGGCTTAGATATCCTCTATCAAATTGCATTCCTTCAACTACGCTCAACTCGTCATTGATGCCTTTTGCTTCTTCAACAGTGATTACACCATCTTTACCAACTTTTTCCATTGCATCAGCAATTAGTTTACCAATATTCTCATCGGAGTTTGCAGAGATTGTAGCTACTTGTGCTATTTCGGATTTGCCGCCTACTTTTTTACTGCCATTTTTCAACTCTTCTATAATTATGGCACTTGCCTTATCCATGCCTCTTTTTACTGCAATTGGGTTTGCTCCAGCAGTAATATTTCTTAGACCTTCTTTAAAAATACTGTGCGCCAATACTGTTGCAGTTGTTGTGCCATCTCCAGCTGCATCAGCAGTTTTACTTGCTACTTCTTTAACTAATTGGGCACCCATGTTTGCTAGAGTGTCTTGCAATTCTATTTCTTTAGCAACACTCACTCCGTCTTTTGTAATAGTTGGTGCGCCATAGCTCTTTTGAATCAATACATTTCTTCCTTTTGGCCCCATTGTTACCTTAACTGCATTGCTAAGAGCATTTACTCCTTCATATATTTTATTTCTTGCTTCATCGCTAAATTTAATATCTTTTGCCATTGTTTTTCTCCTGAATTAATTATGTTGCTTTTGTGTGTTACTTGATAATGCCCAAGATGTCTTCAGATTCTAAGACTATAAAATCTTGATTATCTATTTTAACTTCATTGCCTTTGTATTTACCAAATAGCACCTTATCACCTTTTTTTAGCTCATCTTCTTTTTCAACTTCTTTGCTTAATTCTTTAATAACTCCAATGCTTGGTTTTTCTGTTGCATTATCTGGAATTATCAAACCAGAACTTGTTTTCTTTTCTTCTTCAATTCTTTCAACCAAAACCCTTTTTCCTAGTGGTTTAAAAGCCATTATATGTCTCCTTAGCTATAGTATAAAGTTCTAAATTAGCACTTAAAAAAATTAAGTGATAAAATTTTAATTATTTTTGGTTAATAAGTCAATATATAATATTATTAAACTTAAAAATATTTAGTAAACTAGACTAAAGTTTTTTAAGTATTTAGATATAAATACTTATTTTTTGTCCTAAGTATAAGGAATAGAATTATATAGAGGATACAGAATGCAATGCTGCTAGCAATCAATATTGCCCTATCTTTGTAGCACATTGATGATAGGATTATAAAAAAGCAATAAATAATTGCTATAAGTATGCTAGCACCATTACCAAATCTTGCGTATAAAAAGAAATGTAGATGATAGTTATTTGGCTCGCAAAGATGTAATAGAAGTTCATATATTGAAGAATTATTGTTTGTTTTCCACCTAGTAACAATGCTTGCTACTACTTCGCATAGAGGATATATAAGTATGCTTATAGCATAGCATATATCTAATTTGTAATATTTGATTCCAATGATGAGTAGTGCCCCTATTACAAAACCTAGCAAAAAACTACCGCTATCGCCTAAAAAAATTTTGCTATATGGGTAGTTGAAACAAAGGAAAATTATTATGATACCAATCATTAGCGCGCTAGCAAATATTAAGAAGTTCGCCTCCGATTTTGAAGATACAAAGCATAAAGATATAAATATCATTAGCGATATAAAACCTGCGTTGCCATTGATGCCATCAATAATATTTATAGCGCTGATATTAATGAATATAAATATACAATATAGTAATACAATGATTGCATTATTGATGGTGAAGTCATCAGGCATAAGGAATCCAAATGATACAACAAAATACATTATTCCGATTATTTGCACTATAATCATTAATAACGTGTTTATCTCTCTATTTATGTCTTTTATTAATCCACTAGCAAGAACTATAGCGGTTGAATTATAGAGATGTATGCCTGCAAAAATATCAGTTAGTGTTGTTTCTGCACTTTTAGAATTGGTTTGATAGGTAATTTCTAATGCTGCCATTACTACTATGATAAATGAAATAAAGATTCCTGTTCCACCAAATCTAGAAGTGCTTTTGGTATGAATCTTAAAAGTATTTGCTTTTACTTTATCTTGCATAAAACGCATGGTTGAGGATAACATATATCCTACGCTAAAAACGAATACCGAGAATAAAGCACCAATTCCAACAAAGTAATATGCCCAAATAATATTATCTGCAATAATGGTGCTATCCAAGATATAAGCCTTTGATTGTAATTAACACCATATATTTTGTATGTGTAGCAGCCATATATTGCACCTTAAATAAATATAAGAGCTTATGGAAGCTAAAAGAATCTTCTTATGTTAAGAGACAATGCATAATATTTTAATGTAGCCTTTTCTTCATAATCAACGATTCCATTGTTTCCGCTAGTGTGGTCTACGCTTGGTGCAAGTGGCATAATAAATCTAAGTATAAACTCCATATCTTTGCTAAGATAGCTAATGTCAGCACTTGCATGTATCAAGGCATCAGAGTAACTAGCTGCCGAATCTTTTTCATCATTAAATGTATCTTTTAATGTAGCGTTATAGTTAGTAAACCATAATCCAGTACCAACCCCACCAAATACGCCAATCCCACCTAGTAGACGTAAAGTAACTTCTGCATTTATGAGTAAGAATATGTTATTGCTCCATAGCGATGGTCTTTTATACAAATATCTTCCATCTTGTAAAGTAGTTTTATTTGGAATATTTACCGGGAGGGAATACACAAATCCAGCATTGGCATATATGTCAAGTTCTATTAATTTAACGATAGGCCTTATTTTTAAGCCGGCTTCTACAGAAGCCCCACCACCAGCAGATGAAATATTACATGTTTTTTCTTGACATAAAAATTCAGTATTTAAGGGCTCTGCATATATACTTGATGGATATGTAACAGGTTTTATCTGTTGTGCCTTGCCATGCACAAAACTACCAACCAATCCGCTACCTAGGTATGGCAAGAAGATTCTATTGCTGATATCTTTTGCTTCTACGTGAAATAAACTAGCCAGGGCAAATAAAGTTAAATTAACAAATTTTTTCATAATGATCTCCTAATTTGTAATATTGCTAAAGAATTGTACAAAAAGCAATTTGATTTAACTTATATTATCATCATTCATATTCTATAGTTATAAAAACCTTTTTAAAGGCTCTACTTTACAGAACTTATTTATTGGAGTGTAATATTAAGCATATTTATACACTGTCATAGCATTGTTTAACTATACTCCTTAGCAATCCGAGGTAATGTTAAAGAGTATAGTTAAGGAATTATTACTTCCTAAATATGATAGCCTAATTCCCCTAATAATAGGGGAAGCAAGGAATCATAAAGGAGCACCTTTAGCCAAACGGCGGACAAAGGTATTAATTAGCTAAGAAGCCTCAAAATATTTTGCTGAACAGCGTTTGCCTGTGTAAGCGCATAGCTACCAGATTGTGCTAGGATGTTTAGCTTATTAAAGTTAGCAGACTCTTGTGCAAAATCCACTTCTCTAATTTGACTTTCAGCTGCTTTAACATTCACTTGTGTTACAGAGATGTTATTAACAGTTGAAATCATTTGTCCTTGAACAGAACCTAAATCCGCACGGATTCTATCAAGAATCTTTGTTGCAGATTCAGCAATATCCATAACAACCATAGCACCACGCAGGGTTGTTACACCAGCACCAAGCTCTGCGCCACCACTTGCTACAACTTTGTTATAGTTTGCACCAGAAGCAGATTTAATATCTTTATTAAATGCTCCCATGGCATCACGCAAGTTTACAACTTGTTTGGCAATTTGTTTATTATCAAAGCCTAAAGCCTTATAGGTATTTTTAGCATTGGTAGCAGACATAACTATAATATCCCTTGCATCTAGTCTTGTAAGAGATAATCGCCCATAGTTTTCAGAGCCCTTACCATCTAACTTTTGACCACCATTCATAGATTTTACTGATACTTCTGCAACTTTGCCATCTTGACCTTTTTGGTTTTTGCTGACAGAGATTTTAATGCCTCGCCCATCGATGCTTCTTAGGTTTAGTCTACCTTTTTCATCTGTGTATGCCTCAACACCTGTTTGGTTTGTAGCAGCATTAAATGCTTGGACCAAACGACCATCAGAGTCACCAGCCTTGATATTATTAATATCACCTAGCGTAATGCCATTAATAATAATGTTAGACATTGTCCCAGATTTAATGGCTTCATCAGATGTTGAGATAACATTGGCTACCGCACGAATCCCTGTTTTGTCAGAGCTTTTATTAATAACTTCAGCTAAAACACCAATACCTGTTCCAACG